>JAZSBN010000028.1:0-206932 GCA_045602405.1 Ruminiclostridium sp. | reverse complement strand
GACGTCGTTGGCTTCGTTTACCTCCTTGAACTTCTCCGCTGCTTCGGGGTCGTCGGGGTGAAGGTCAGGGTGGTACTGCTTCGCCATTTTACGGTAGGCTCTTTTTATTTCATCGTCGGAAGCGCCCTTGGAAATCCCGAGCACCTCGTAATAATCACGTTTTTCTGCCATAAAAATTCCTCATTTATCAAGCATAGGCAGCACCCGCAAGTGCCGCCCTGCCTATATTCTTAGTTAGCGTCTGTAAAATCCGCGTCAACAATGTTGTCGTCGGGAGCGCCCTGAGCAGCGTTTGTGCCGTCGCCCTGAACGTCTGCCGCCTGAGCCGCAGCGCCCTGTTCCTGATAAATTCTGCCTGCGATATCATAGAAAGCCTTCTGAAGCTCTTCCTTGGCTGTCTTGATAGCTTCCATATCAGTACCCTTTTCAGCTTCGTTGAGAGCGTCCAGCTAGGGAGTAACAGGCGCCTTCGCGGAATCTGGAACCTTGTCGCCGAACTCATTCATGGACTTTACAATCTGATAAATCATCTGGTCAGCTTCGTTGCGTACGTCGATTTCTTCCTTGCGCTTAGCGTCCTCAGCCGCATAAGCCTCAGCTTCCTTTACTGCCTTGTCGATATCTTCCTTGCTCATGTTGGAGGAAGCGGTAATGCTGATGTGCTGTTCCTTACCTGTTCCGAGGTCCTTAGCGGATACATTAACGATACCGTTAGCGTCAATATCGAAGGTAACTTCGATCTGGGGGATACCACGGGGAGCGGGAGCAATACCGTCGAGACGGAAGGTACCGATAGACTTGTTGTCCTTTGCGAATTCACGTTCACCCTGTAAGATATTGATATCCACGCTGGGCTGATTGTCGCTGTAGGTAGAGAAGATCTGAGACTTCTGTACAGGAATTGTTGTATTTCTTTCAATCATTCTTGTGCATACGCCGCCTGCTGTCTCGATACCGAGAGAAAGGGGAGTAACGTCGAGAAGAACGAGACCGGAAACCTCCTTGTTGAGAACGCCGCCCTGGATAGCCGCACCCATGGATACACATTCGTCAGGGTTGATTCCCTTGAAGGGTTCCTTACCGAGGTAGCCCTTTACTGCGTCCTGTACTGCAGGAATACGTGTAGAACCGCCTACTAAGAGAATCTTGTCGATTTCGTTAAGAGAAAGGCCGCTGTCCTTTACCGCCTGCTTTAAGGGACCCATTGTAGCTTCTACAAGATCTGCTGTAAGCTCGTTGAACTTAGCTCTTGTAAGAGTAACATTAAGATGCTTGGGGCCTGTTGCGTCTGCTGTGATATAGGGGATATTTACGTTTACGGATGTGGAGTTGGAAAGTGCAATCTTTGTCTTTTCAGACTCATCCTTTAATCTCTGCATAGCGAACTTATCGTTTGTAAGGTCAACGCCGTCGGACTTCTTGAATTCAGCCACGAGGTAATCCATAATTCTCTGGTCAAAGTCGTCACCGCCGAGGTTGTTGTTACCTGCAGTAGCTAAAACCTCCTGAACGCCGTCGCCGATTTCGATAACGGATACGTCGAAGGTACCGCCGCCGAGGTCGTATACTACGATCTTCTGTTCATTTTCCTTGTCGATACCGTAAGCGAGTGCAGCGGCAGTAGGCTCGTTGATGATTCTGTGAACCTTTAAGCCTGCAATCTGACCTGCGTCCTTGGTAGCCTGACGCTGTGAGTCTGTGAAGTAAGCAGGAACTGTGATAACTGCGTCGGAAACTGTTTCGCCGAGATAGTTTTCAGCCTCTGTCTTAAGCTTCTGAAGAATCATAGCGGAAATTTCCTGAGGAGTATACTTCTTTCCGTCGATGTCTACCTTATAATCGCTGCCCATGTGACGCTTGATGGAGATAATGGTCTTGTCGGGGTTTGTAACAGCCTGATTCTTTGCAAGCTGACCGACGAGACGCTCTTCGTCCTTTGTGAAGGCTACTACTGAAGGAGTAGTTCTGCTGCCTTCGCTGTTTGTGATAACAGTTGCTTCGCCGCCTTCGATAACGGATACGCAAGAGTTTGTTGTACCTAAGTCAATACCGATAATTTTTCCCATAATAATTGTCCTCCTGGATTATATTTATTTACATAATAAGTTATGTTCTTACTGATAAACGGTTACCATAGCGAAGCGAAGCACCTTTGCTCCGATTCTGTAGCCGTTCTGGAAAACCTGAGCTATCTTACCGCTCTCGTTTCCTTCCCCGGGCTCTACCATCTGTACCGCCTGATGGATAGTGGGGTCGAATTCCTCGGCAGGAACCTTCTCCACCCCGAGCTTGTCGAGAGTTTCCATAAAGGAATCGTATATCATCTTTACGCCGGTCTTATAATTTTCGTCTGTGCATTCAGCATTAAGAGCTCTTTCGAAATTATCTATAACGGGTAAGAATTCCGTTACTACCCTTGCCGTTATGTCGGGCATGAGGTCAGCCTTTTCCTTGGCTGTTCTCTTACGGTAATTATCATATTCCGCCATATTTCTTAAAAGCTGTTCCTTAAGCTGTGCTATTTCAGCGTCCTTCGGGTCTGTAGCTTCGGCCGCCTCAGCCGCTTCGGCAGTCTCCTGCTCCTCGGGGATCTCTTCCTTTATTTCCTCTTTAGCTTCCTCTTCAAGAATTTCTTCCTTCTTTTTACTCTTGCTCAAAATTCTTTGCCTCCTTTTCTATTTCTAAAAGCTCCTCGTCCTCTTCGCTTTCGGAAAGAAGCCTTGTAAGCTTATTTGTAAAATATTCGATATAAGGTATAATCTTTTTATATTCAAGCCTTAATGGGCCGATTACGCCGAGAGTTCCCGCCTTTTCTCCGTCCTTGCTGAAGCTTCCGGATATCATGCTTGAGTTGGAGATTACGAAGGTATCGTCCTCTTTACCGAACATGACGTTTATACCTGAAAAGGTATTGTCGAAAAATCTGGTAAATTCATCCTTCTGTCTTAAAACAGTAGCAATTTCCGTTCCTTTAAGGTCGGCGCGTTCAATAAGATTTTCTTCACCCTCGATTTTTACCTTGTCGCTGATAAGGTCTGCCGATAAATCCGCAAGGCCTTTAAGAAGCGGCGAAAGGGATATAACATAGCTTCCGAGAGCCGCCGAAAGATTAGTAAGATACTCTTCCGAAACATCCTCAAGATTTACGCCCTTCAGGTTTTCGTTTGCAAAGCGCTGGAAGAAGGCCATCTGTTCTTCGGTAAGGTCAAAGGATAAACGGCATATCCTGTTCTTTATGCTTCCGCCCGAGGTAATCATAAGAAGAACGTACATTCTTCTGCCCGTGGGGATAACCTCAACCTTTGAAATAACGGAAAAGCGGCTCGCCTCGTTTGTAGAGACGATAGCACATTTCGTGAAATCCGCCAGAGCCCTTGTGGCATTTTCTATAATTACATCATCCGACAGGTTATCGCTGTTCTCGAACATATCATCAATGATACGCTTATCCTCGTCCCCTATCTGACCCGAGGCTATCTTTTCGATATAAAGCCTCAGTCCTTTATAGGTAGGAACTCTTCCTGCCGAGGTGTGAGGATGCTCGAGATAGCCCTGATGCTCGAGGGACGCCATCTCATTTCGTATGGTAGCCGAAGAAACCTGGATATCGAGAAGCTCCTGAACAGCCTTTGAGCCTATCGGCTCGCCCGTTCTTATATACTCGTCAACAATCGTTTCAAGTATCTTCAGCGCTCTTCCTTCCATTTTCTCCGCTCCCTTCGCTTTTATTTTTCTGCATTTTAGCAGTCGGCTTGTTGGAGTGTTAGCACTCTTTGAGTTTGAGTGCTAAACATAATGTATCACTTTTTTACTGAATTGTCAATACTTTTTCAAAAAAATAATTCAACTATTAACAACGAAGCCTTTTATTAACGCAATCGGTATTTTAATTTAGCAATACTGCACAAAAACAATATGTCATTTCTCACTATTTTGGCGATTGACTATCCTGTTATAAGTATGTTAGAATGGTGTTGTAAGTGATGTAAACGTTTTTACAGGTTCTGGAAACTATTTTTCAGACAGGTAAATATAGTATTCACGGAATTACTGGTTAATAAACCTTATTAAGAAAGGATTGGTGCATTAAGATGAAGAAAAGAAGAATTGCCGCAGGACTTCTTACAGCGGCTATGCTCCTCGGCGTGGCAGGCTGCGGCGGAAGCGACAGAGGCAGCAACACTGCAGCAGGCGGCGGTGAAACTACTCCTGCAGAAACAACCGAAAACGCAGCCAACGTTATTATGGACGAGGCTGAGGTTGTTGAAATCGACGAAAATCAGGAAACAGGCACTATAAAGGTACTTATATACTACGATTTATTAGGTCAGGACGCTGAGCTGGTAGACCTTTTCGAAACACGCTACAACGGTACTATCGAACAGGAAATTTGCTCCAGCGGCGTAGGCTACTTTGAAGAGCTCGGTATGCTTGTAGCCTCCGACCTCTCCCCCGACATCACCCGTTATGAATGGATGTCCTTCCCCCACGGTATGTCAAGAAACATGTACACACCTCTCGACAGCTATATTGACCTTGAAAGCGATTTATGGTCTGGCATGAAGGATATCGCTGACCAGTTCACTTATAACGGAAAGCATTTCTACATTCCCTATAAGCTTACCTCCAACTTTGCTCTTAACTATAACAAGCTTGTGCTTCAGGAATATGGTCTTCCCGATCCTATGGAGCTTTATAAGAATAACGAATGGACCTGGTCTGCATTCCAGGATTTACTTACACAGTGGTGTAACGCTGATTCTACACATGTTGGATACACAGGCGTAAGCGCTATGAGCTTCGTTTCCACAACAGGCACAAAGCTTATAGACGTTGCTGACGGCGAAATCATCAATAACTTAAAGAACGAAAATGTTCAGAGAGCTATGGAATTCGTTGAAAGCTTATGCAAGCAGGGTCTTACAGGCGAAGGCTATGTTGATCCCTCTGCCGCATTCACAGACGGCTCTCTCCTCTTCCTCGGAATGGAGCCTACATGGACCTACGGCTCTGCGTCCGAAGCGCTCCACAAGAACTCTATCGAGTACGAAATGGCATTCGTTCCCTTCCCCAGAGACGATAAGGCTGATAAATACTACCACGCATTCGACTCCTTCGGATACATGGTTCCCTCCGGCGCTAAGAACGTAAAGGGTGCTATAGACTGGATTACCCTCAACAGAATCGAAGTAACAGATCCCGAAAATATTGCAGAAGCAAGAGAAAAGGCAACCGACAATTCCACACACTACTATCCTAAATGCAGCGGCAAGAAGGAAGACGGCACAAAGTGCGGCTACAGCTTTGTAGAAAATGAAACTGAGGATCTCGACACATGTCCCGACTGTGGTACAGCAAGAAGAGAAAAGTTCTTCGCAGCTTATACAGAAGAACAGTATGACCTTCTTATGGACCTTACAACTCCCGAAAACGGAAAGTTCTCCTTCCTTTTCGATAACTGCAGAGGCTTCAACAACGACCTTGCCACACTCTTCGAGGGTACAGGCGAAGCTTCCCTTATGGACGCTCCCATCTTCTTCGACGGCTCCTTCACACAGCTCAGAGAAGAAAACTACAATACTGTAGAATCCATTCTTCAGGAATACAGAGACAAGATGGCAGAAACCCAGTAAGCTAAAGCTTAATAAAACAAATTTGCCGCTGTTGCAGTAATACTGTAACGGCGGCTTTTTGTATAACTGTCCGAAAAACGGGCATAATATCCAAAGAACAGCATATAATTATATAGATATTCAACAAAATAGTTAAGAAAAAAGACTTGACAAAACCCGAATGCTGTGATATAATAATTAAGCATTAACGAAACAGTTAAATATCGCGGAGTGGAGCAGGTGGTAGCTCGTCGGGCTCATAACCCGAAGGTCGTAAGTTCGAGTCTTGCCTCCGCAACCAATAAAACAGCTCTTTGCACACCGAATTGTGCGAAGGGCTGTTTTTTTGCCTTGTTGCGTTCAGGAATCGAACTTACAGAGTTCAGAGTCTTGCCTCCGCAACCAATAAAAAAGACTGACTATGAAATAGTCGGTCTTTTTTGTTTGTTATGAAAGAAACCCGTGCTTACGACCTTCGGTAGCATGAACCGAACCTCGGGCGAATAACTTGCTGAACCGCCAAGCGCCGCCGGTGGCGGATAAAGCGCAGGCGGTGAAGGCGCTGCGGTCGAAAAAAACGAGCGAAGCGAAAGTTATTTCGGGCACCGCAAGGCGGACGGTCGTAAGTTCAGAGTCTTGCCTCCGCAACCAATAAAACAGCTCTTTGCACACCGAATTGTGCGAAGGGCTGTTTTTTTGCCTTGTTGCGTTCAGGAATCGAACTTACAGAATTCAGAGTCTTGCCTCCGCAACCAATAAAAAAGACATAACTGAAAAAGACGCGAGGGATTTGAACCCTCCCGCCTTTTATATCATGTCAGCTCCTGATTTTTCAGTCAAATCATTTACTTCACACCACATTTACATAGCGTATGTAACTCTCTCGCTCCTTATGTGACGGGAATCGTTGGCAAGCTCTATCATAGGCGCAGTAATTGCGCCCTTTTCGTCAGAAAGACTAAGTACGGTTATTGAGGTAAAGTCGGGACAAAGCGCTCTGCACAGATAGAAAAATGGCAGATTAAGCATGTGGGAAAAAAGTGCCGATGATGAGCCGCCGTGGCTGAAAACAGCTATGGTTCGGTTGGTATCATCGCCCGTAACACGGTAATTTGCCCCTTCCCTCTTATACCCTATACTCTCCAGCCATTCGTCCGACTGACAGGCAACACGATTTATTTCCGAAAACACAATATTATCACAGAACGGCGGTTTTTTCGTCCAGCCTTCGTCCATGAGCGAATACCCCAGCGACAGAGCATAAAGCGAAGTGTCCCAGGGATGTCCCTCGCCATACACCTCTCCGCCCTCCGTAGGTCCCCACTTTATCTCACGCATGAAATCCAGCTTTGTAACTTCTTGTGACAAAAGCCTTGCCAGATGCTGTGCGGTCTCAAAAGCTCTTCCGAAGGGAGAAGAATATATTTCGGAAATCCCATCATCCTTAAGTCGAAGCGCCGCCTTTGCCGCCTGCTCATGACCCAGCTCAGTAAGACAGTCGTTGACATAATCGGGATGTCCGTGTCGTACAAAAATAATTTTCATATCGCACCTCTGTAAGCCTGAATAATTCTGAGATAATTATATCATCTGCCGACTGCTCAGTCAATGGAATAAATTATCCCTTTTTTTCTTACTTTGAGCCCGTTTATAGAGATATTCCGCCGCGAACTGAATCTTCGTGGCATTGAAGCCCTCTCCCTTCGGAAAGAGAAAATATGTATTATCGAGCGTCGAAAGCGTTATACATTGCCCCATATTCCGATAATCATACTCCGTATGGACGGAAAGCGTTGAAAGAGGCGGAAAGGAAAGCGTCTTTTCCTCGGTATCGCCATAATACTTAAATGTGAGAAAAAATCCATTCTCGTTATGCAGCAGTCTTCCGTCGCCGCAGTCTATAAAATTCACGGCATTGGGAAGAGCCTCAACATGAACGCTTACATCAAGGCTGTACCTGCCGTCATCTATTTCCCTGTGAACACATTCCCTCTGCCATTCATACCAATCGGGAATATGAGAATATTCAAAAAGCCTGCCGTTTTCTGTAAGCTGACCGTATTCATTCATGGAATATCTCGCCCCACATTTTTCGCAGTATATCTCCGCGCCCTTACTGTTCATGGAAAAATCGGAATTACAGCTGATACAGCGATAAAGAGCCTTATGAAGCCCCTCGGCACGTTCAGGAAAATCAATCTTCATTTTCTTTTCAAGCTGCCATTTATATTCGTCATAGGTAAGAAAATCCGAGATTTTCCTGTTTATTTCGTCAGTACTGCTTTTTTCAAGCTCTTCCCTTGAAAAAAGCCTTACAAGCTCAGCCTCAAGACGAGCGCCCTTTCTCTTTTTAAGGTTCCATATAGGAGACTGGAGATAATTTCCGTGCATGTTTATTCCCACCACGGGGACGCCGAATTTTTTCGCCATTTTTCCTACCGATTCGGGTATATCGGTATTCGTGCCCACATTTGCATAGCGTGCCTCGGGATAAACCACAAGTATTCCTTTTCGGTCGAGAACCTTTTTTATATTCTTAACGAGAGCGATATCGTTCACAAATTTCCGTGTACCGAGACAGCCTATATGCCTGAATATGGTCTCTCCGAAATATTCGAAGCCCTCAAGCTCAGAAACAAAGTTCACCCTGTATGGGAAAAGCGCAAGAGGCGTCACATAGAAATCCATGAAGGCGTGATGTGAGCCGAGGACGAGGAACGGCGGCTTTAAGCCTTCCATTCCTGTCTTTTTTATTTTAAGCCTGCCGCTTCGGGTACTAAGCCAGCAGTAAAGCCAGAACAAAGGCGTTAAGAATAAATTCTGCTTCGGCGGAACACGAAATCTGTCGAAGGGCGTCGTGTCTATTTTCTTACGCTTTCTCACCGTAAGCTTACTTATACCATTATTATCCTTCATCAGATCGTAATTTCCTCTCTGTCCTTTATAAGATATCTTCTGATTGGCGGAATGAGGCTGAGAAGAAGATAAAGCAGTGCCGTACCTAAGAAGGAAAAGCCTGTTGGTGTAAGATAGAATAATGTCATATTGTAAATTTCGCCCGTGACAGGATTATAGACAGCCAGCGACATTGCAACGCCTGCAACAACACATAGCAAGCCCACAATATTGAAGCCTTTGGTATAGTTATATGCAGTAAACCCCTTTAAATCAAAGGCGGAGCGAAGGGAAAGCTTCTGCCTTCTTACAAAGAAAAAGTCGGTAAAGAGAAGAGCGGCAAGAGGCGCATAAATGCAGGCGCTTATAGTAAGGAAGGAGCCAAAATATTCGATTATCTTTCCCCATACGCAAAGGAGCGCCACATAGATTCCGAGAATAAGAATAAGCACCTTGTAATTCGCTCTTTTAAAGGATGATTTAAGCATAACCCCGTAAATATAAGAGCCCACAGCCTGAGTACCTATATTTGCGAAGGCAACCAGCATAAGAGAGCTGAGCGCAAGCGCAGGAACGGAAAGCGTCGCCATCATCAGAGTAGGGTCATCAATCATTTCTCCCGTAACATACTGCATAGCGATAGCCATAACTGCACCTACCACAACAAAGAAGGAGCCTGCTAAGCCCTGACCGAGAACGCCTGCCCAGAAGCCCGAGTTTTCATTTTTCGTAAGACGGGGCACCTCTGCCATACCGCCCACAAGGGTTATAACAAAAGCAAAATTCGCTTCAATGGAAATTATGTAGGGGATAATATTCGGCTCACCCTCAGGACGTTCGGGGGTAAAGTTCCATATTGCCTCGAAGGGAACGGAGGAAAATCCCACTATAACAACCACAACTCCGAGAAGGAGAAGCAGGGGTACAAGAATTCTCGTTGTCCAGGTTATAGCTCCGAGACCTCGGTAAGCGATCAGCGTTCCTATAACAACGCATACAATAGCAAGAACCGTGTGCATTTGTTCGGGGACGGTTATCCCGAATAAGCCTGCAAGATTACTCATTGAGGAAGCGAACAGGTCGGCACAGACCGCATACCATGGGTAATTTATCAGAATAATCACAACCGTCATCAGCACGACGCCGTTTTTTCCGAAAACACCCTTCAGCCATACCCAAATATCTATACCGTAACGAACTGACAGTATAACGGGAAGCTGATAAATAGCAAGCATAAGAATCGCACCGAAGAAGGCACCGATAAGAAGCTGCTTGAAGCCGACAAGGGTTGCGAGATACGAGCCCTGGGTATAGCTCCAAGTAGCTATACAATAGCCCGAAAGAACAAGTAAGGCGTCAAGAAAGCCGTAGAGCTTCTCCCTTTTCAATATGGGAGCAATACCGAAAAAGGCCTCCTTTTCAACCTGTTTATTAACATCCTTCATTATGCTTCTCTCCCCTTTCATATAAACGCGCCGCCGATTATAAAGGCAAGACATATAACTGCAACAGCGGCAGTAAGTATGTAATCCGCCTTCGAGAACCTTCGGGGAAATTCATAATCCTCACGCTCCATTTCGGCTATACGGCGCTCTATTTCATTATTTAATTCCGTTAAATCTTTATCTTTCATATATAATTATTTCCTCTTTACATAAAAATCAGGGTTGCCCAGCTTTTCAGGAATTCAGGCAGGTCGGGATAACAGTTATTGATAAGTGCTTTTACTGTATCAGATGAAATTTCGGAAATCTGACCTATATTTTCCAGCAGCATTATATGCTCGCCATTTACGATAAAGCCTACAGCAACAGGAGCAAAGGCAACTCCGCCCACAGAAACATGGGTTGAAAAGGCACAGCCGCCTATTGAAACCACGCCGAAGGCGATACCGCCGAGAGTCATGATTCCAAGAGCGATACCTGCCACCGCAATTATTCCTGCACCAATACAGGCAACAGCAAGCAGGCCGAGAGAAATAACGCCGAGAGCAAGCAGTCCGAGAGAAAGCACGCCTATGCTTATTATTCCCTTTGCTATAAGACCTATGGAAAGAATTCCCGTGCTTATATTTCCGATGGCAATAATACCCTTGGCCCTGAAATCGCCGAGACCGTAGTTTATATGCACGAGAGGGGTGTTTCTGACCTTGAGTCTGCTGGTGTATTCGTAGTGAAAAACAGGCTTTTTCTCTTCTGCGGCAGGCTCCGTCTCAATCGGTACCGTTTCAGGCTCAGCCTCCTTCTCACCGCTTATAAGCTCATCCACCGAAACCTCGAAAAAACGGCTTATCGTCAGGAGATTGAGCATATCGGGATAAGCGGAAGCACCCTCCCATTTCGAGATAGTCTGACGTGAAACACCGAGCCTTTCGCCCAGCTCCTCCTGAGACATTCCTTTTTCTTTTCTCAGCCTCTGAAGGGTTTTATGAAAATTCATCTGTATATCCTCCAAGCTTTACGCCTCCCTATAACAGCATTGTTACCCAGTCAACAAAGGGCTTCCATATATCGGGGTATTTTTCATAAATAAGTGCTGTAAACTGTTCCTTCTGTACGTTAAGCGTTTCAGTAAGGTCAAAAAATGAAAGACTTACGTCCGCCTTCGTAATAATCCCCATGGCGACAGGTGCTATAGAAAGCCCGCCGAAGGAAACCTGACCGCCTATGGCTAAACCGCCCACCGACGCTACTCCGAGAGCTATTCCTCCGAGGGAAAAAACACCAAGGGCTATACCGCCGACCGAAATAACGCCAAGTGATACTCCTGCAGTAGCCAAGCCGCCTGCGGCAATACAGCCGAGAGCAATAACTCCCAGAGAAACAAGACCGAGGGCAAAGCCGCCTGCGGCTACGAGCCCTATAGCTATAACTCCTACGCTTACATTACCGATGGCTAAAAAGCCCTTTGCTGTTTTCGCACCAACTCCTATGCTTATGCACACAAGAGGAAGATTTCTTATTTTTGCCTTAGATTTGTACTCAAATTTAAGCTTCTTTATTTTTTCAAACATGTCACACACCTCCGATTTTATTTTTTGCCTTCAGCAATTCAAAGTTTATACGAAAGCGTTGTTTTTTTCAATAAAGTAATGTTTACTTTCCTGTAAAAAGATGTTGACATCCGCATAACAAAGCCGTTTTTTCTAAATATGGCGCCATGAATATTTAACGATTTACTAAGCTGAATTATATCATAGTATAACCGATATGTCAACGACGTTTTACGGCAATGTAAATTAAAGTCATCATCAATATCAGGAATAATTATACGAAGAATATTCCTTTTGAAATATGAACTGTTAAAAAGCTACGGCAATTATGCACAATCAGAATACTGCGTTTTTGTATTTTTATACGAATATGCTTTGTAAAACCGCTTTACATTCACATTTATTGACTTTCAATGAAAAATATACTATAATTATAGTATATTTTTCCCGCGAGGTGAAGTTATGAAAAATAGTTTTTTAAGAGACATTAAAGAAAATTCAACCATTTTTGACGTTCGTACCGTAGTAATCTGCTGTGTAAGTCTGGCTGTCGTTTCCGCCCTGATGTGTATAATCAACATCGTTTCGGATTCGATAGTTATGGCCTTTGTTACGGGAGCGCTGAGCTTATGGTGTCTGACGTCGTCGGTAGTCTACAAGATTACAAAAAGCTCCTTCCTCATCGTTTTCATGATAGAGGTAGCGGCCTTTCTCGTTATGACCTACTTTCTGTATACGGGCGGAATAGAGGGCTTCAGTATCCTGTGGCTTCTTATCATGTCACCGATAGCCATCCATTTTCTCGGGCTGTATCACGGTGGTATCTTTACCCTGACCTTCGGCGTTGCAGTAGCTATCTACATGTGGACTCCCCTTCACGAGCTTGGCTACCCCTACCCCGAAATCTATACGATAAGATTCCCCATTCTTTACTTCTTCATCACTATAATCTGTATCATCATGAATTACAACACGATAAAGGTAAGAATGAGACAGAATCAGCTCATTGAGGAAGCACGCCACGCAGAGCGTTCAAAGTCCGACTTCCTTGCAAATATGAGCCACGAAATCAGAACCCCCATGAACGCAATCGTGGGAATGTGTGAGCTTATTCTCCGCGAGGAAGGCGTAAACGAAGCCATAAGCGAGCATTGCTTCAATATCCAGAATGCAGGACGAAGCCTTCTCCAGATTATAAATGATATTCTCGACTTCTCGAAGATTGAATCGGGAAAAATGGAGCTTATTGAGGAAGAATTCAATATTGCCTCTACCCTTAACGACGTAGTAAATATGGCTATGGCGAGAAAGGGCGATAAGAATCTTGAAATTATAGTAGAGGCCGACCCGAATATCCCCTGCGGTCTTATCGGCGACGAGGTCCGCATGCGTCAGGTTATCATCAACTTCATGACCAACGCAATAAAGTTCACCAATCAGGGCGGCGTTGTTCTCAAGGTAACCCAGACCAAGCAGGACTACGGTATAAACCTTAATGTATCGGTAATTGACACAGGTATCGGTATTACTCCCGAAAACTTAGAAAAGCTCTTCACAAGCTTCCAGCAGGTGGACACAAGAAAGAACCGTTCTGTAGAAGGAACAGGCCTCGGTCTTGCAATATCCAAGCGTATAATTACCCTTATGGGCGGCTTCGTAAATGTGAACAGCGTTTATGGAAAGGGCTCCGAATTCAAGCTTGTAATCCCTATGAAGGTTTCCGACCCGAAGCCCTTCGCCTTCGTTAAGGAAGCCCGGGCTATCCGTGCAGTCGGCTACATAAACCTCAACAAGTTCACTCCTCAGATTGCTTACCATTACCGCAAGCTTATCAACGATATCGGCACACAGCTGGGCGTATACTTCAGATACTGCGACAGCTTCGATATGCTTAAGGAACAGATAGACACCAATAATCCCACCCACTGCTTTATCGCCAAGGAAGAATTCCTGGAAAACAAGGATTACTACTCGTCCCTTGCCCACGACATAAACGTAGTAATCATTCAGGACAGACTTAATGCAGTAGTACCTCCTCAGGATATGAAGTGCATCTATAAGCCCTTCTATGTTCTCTCGGCGGCTACCGTACTCAATAACGAAAGCGTTTTCGCAGGTCTGACTGACCGCAGAAACTCTGCGATTCGCTTTATCGCGCCTAAGGCAAGAGTACTTATCGTAGACGATAACCTCATTAACCTTAAGGTTGCGGTAGGTCTCATGAAGCCCTACAATATGCAGATTATGACAGCCGACAGCGCCAAGGCGGCTATAGCTATGCTCCGTTCCAAGGATTATCACATCGTATTCATGGACCACATGATGCCTGAAATCGACGGTGTTGAAGCTACCGGAATGATAAGAGCCACAGAGGGAGAATATTACAAGAAGCTTCCTATTGTTGCCCTTACCGCTAACGCAGTAAACGGCGTCCGTGATATGTTCATCAACGCAGGCTTCTCCGACTTTATGGCTAAGCCTATCGAGCTTTCAACTCTCGACAGAATTATCAAGACCTGGCTTCCTAAGGAGCTTATCCAGCAGGTTACAGCCGACTCCGCTCCGTCCTCACAGACTGCCGGAAAACGTAAAACAGACGTAAAGCCCTCGGATAATTCCGCTATATTTAACCCCGATAAGGGGCTCGTCTATACAGGCGGAAGCGAGGAAGTATATCTTGAAATTCTCGATATCTATGTAAACAAGGGTCCCGACAAGCTTGCTGAAATAAATAAATATTACGAAGAGAAGGACTGGAAGAGCTACATTATCGAAGTCCACGCTCTTAAGAACACTTCCCTCTCGATAGGCTCCGTTCCTCTTTCAGAGCTTTCCAAGAAGCTTGAACTGGCAGGAAAGGCGGGAGATTACCAGGTAATTATCGAAGAGCATCCTGCTCTCGCCGAGCTTTATGAAAAGGTAATAAAGGAAGGTGCGGATTATCTGAAAACAACCAATTATACCGCTACCGAAGAAAAGCCCGAGGATAGTATCCCCGAAAGCGATATGCCCGAAATGAACATGGAACTCCTTAACGAATACATAGAAAAAATCGTTACAGCCTGTGACGAATTCGACGGCGACAGAGTAATCGAGCTGTCCGACGAAGCTTCACAGTACCTGTTCCATAACGTAAGACTTTCACCCTATTTTGAAAAGGTGAAGCTTCTTGCAGAGGATTATGAATACGACGAAGCGGTTCAGAAGGCGAGAGCCATTCCTGACAAGGTAAAAACAGGCGCTTCGGCTTAAGAAAGGAGAAAAGAAGTGAAAGTTAAAAGAGCAGTAGCAATATCTACCGACTGCACCGCCGATATTCCCGATGATATACTGGAAAAATTAGGCGTAGAGGTAATATATTTCTATATTTCCACTGAATCAGGCCGTTTCCGTGATACCGATGAAATTACGTCAAGGAATATTATAGATTATACGGCAGGCGGCATAAAAAAAGCTACCTCAGCCCCTCCCTCGCCTGAGGAATACCGTGAATTCTTCACCCAGCAGCTTACTAAATGTGAAAAGCTTATACATATATGTATCGGCGGCAAGGTAAGCCTCGCCTATGAAAACGCCTGTGCGGCTGTACAGGATGGCTTTGAAAATACCGTAACGGTAATTGATTCTCTTCAGCTTTCTACAGGTATGGCACACATGGTAATGAAGGCATGTGAGCTGAGAGATAAAAAGAAACAGGCTCACGAAATCGCCAACGAGCTTGAAAAAATGAAGCATCATGTTTCCAGTACCTTCAGCGCTGAAAGTGCGGAGTACTTGTACTATAACGGAAGAGTAAACGAGGGTATTGCAAAAATATGCCGTATTCTCAATCTTCACCCGATACTGGGCATGAAGGACGGAAGCCTTAAGCTTATAGGCATAGGTGCGGGAAATTATAACAACGCTCTTAAACGATACATAAGAAAGCGGCTTAAGAACAAGGAAACAATAGATACCGACCGCGTTTTCATAACCTGTGTAGGCTGCAGCGTTAAAACCAAGAACATGGTGAAAAAGGAAGTAGAAAAGCATCTTCATTTCCGTGAGATTATAGTTAACGAGGCCTCTGCCACCGTTTCTGTAAACTCAGGCCCCGGAACCGTAGGTGTTCTTTATACAAGAAAATACAACTGAAAGGCGAACTAAAATATGAAGCATATACTTATTGTTGACGACAACAAAACAAATTTAACCTCCGCTAAGCTTGTGCTTAACGATATCTATAAGGTTACTCCTGTTATTTCGGGAGCTCAGGCACTTAAATTCCTTGAAAACAATACCGCCGATTTAATCCTTCTGGATATAAACATGCCTGAAATGGACGGCTTTGAGGTAATGGAAAAAATCAAGGCTAATGAAAGCTGGTCGGCTATCCCGATTATCTTCCTTACCGCCGATAATGACGCCGAAACCGAAAGCCGCTGTCTTGAGGCAGGAGCTCTCGACTTTATCGCCAAGCCCTTTGTCCCCGGCGTTATGCGTTCAAGAATAGGAAGAATTCTCGAGCTTGAGGATTTAAGAAGAAGCCTTGCGGATAAGCTTGAACAGAAGATTCAGGAAGTTTCAGACATGAAGAGCAAGTCCCA
The DNA here is from genome assembly GCA_045602405.1 of Ruminiclostridium sp. Lineage (GTDB taxonomy): Bacteria > Bacillota > Clostridia > Oscillospirales > Ruminococcaceae > Ruminiclostridium_E. Next base: position 190,847 of record JAZSBN010000028.1, on the reverse strand, counting down.
GCGTGACGCCCTCACAGGCCTCTTTAACAGAAGCTATACCGAGGAAATCGTTAATAAGCTTTTAAGCTCCGGCGAAAAGGGCGCTCTTTTCATGATTGATATGGATAACTTCAAGGCGATTAACGATAATTACGGTCATATCGCAGGAGACCACACCTTAAAGATGTTCGCCGAAACAATGGTTAAATACTCCAAGGAAGAGGACGTGCTCTGTCGTATAGGCGGCGACGAATTCGTAATGTTCATATCGGGCGAGACCTCCAAGAGCGTTATCGGAAATAAGGCTTCCGATATTATCTCCGACCTTGTTTATAAGCTTGAAGAATGTAAGTTTGAGACCAATTCCTCTGTTTCTATCGGTATCGCACAGGCTCCCGAGGATGGCTCAGACTTTAAGACCATCTATAATGCGGCAGACAAGGCGCTCTATTATGTAAAGCAGAACGGTAAGAATTCCTACCATTTCTTCAGCGATAAGAACGCCGAGGAAACCAAGCGCTTCAGCCAGTCGGTAGACCTTCACTATCTCCGCGAATGCATGACCAGAATAGACCCGGGCCGCGGAGCATACCTCATGGACTATGAGAGCTTCCACCATGTATATAACTTTATCCGCCGCTGTGTGGAAAGAAGCAAGCGCGAGGTACAGACTGTTCTCTTTACAATAAATTCTGCTTCCCCGAATGACATTCTGGAAACCTCCGAGACCGAGGTTGCGGTTGAGCTTCTTGAACAGGCAATTTTCACCTCTCTCCGACGTGTTGACGTCTCAACAAGATATTCCAGCCGTCAGGTTATCGTTATCCTTCTCGACTCCAACAACGAGAACGGCGACATGGTAGCCGACAGAGTTGTAAAATGCTTCAATAAACTTTATACGGGTAATAAGATTGAGCTTTCCTATGATATAGTTGAAATGGACGATAATACAAAAATATAATATTAAGGTGACGTGGTATGGTTTTTAAAATCAAGCATGAAAAAAGAAGTATTCTGATTGCAGCTCTGGTTTTCACCTTACTTTTCTTCCTGTTCCTTTTCATTGGCTTAGGACCCTTTTTATGGGCTTCATCGGCCTGCGGAGCGATAGCAGGTATATGCGCCCTTCTGTATTTTATAGAACAGGCTATCGGTACTGCTATTGTCATTGAGGACAGGACTGTAACCATAAAGCACTTTCTTGGCCGGAAAAAAATAGCTGTTGAAAGCATATATAATCTTGATATCGAACGATACAAAAGATACCGCAGGGGTCATGGACACTATACCGAATACCGTATGAGACTTACGATAAATCTTCTCAGCGGTAAAAAGCTCGTGCTTACAGATAAAGCCATGGCGGTAAACAGTGCGGCAGGCTTTCTCCTCAGCAGACGTGAAGAGCTGCCCGACGAAGAGGTTGAGCTTTATAAAGCGTATCTGGCAATACGTCAAAGATGCGTCAAATACAACCACTGGCAGGTTAACGAAACCGTAAATTCCGATTTATCCGAGAGATTTTAAAATGACCCGTGAAGAGAAATTCTTCACGGGTCATTTTTTCGGAATCATTATTAAATTGTGTTATTCCTCATCCCTGTACTTATTTCTGAGAGCCTTGTTTATGGAGTCAGCCTCTTTTCTGTCGGTAAACATTCTTGAAAAGAAGGTAAAAGCATAGACTACTGCCACATAAATCATCATAACCGCTACATCAAGAACAGTAAAATCTATCCATTTAAAGCTTACCCCGATAAATACCATTACCACGCAAAGAGCGAGATAATGTACTATAGTAAGAATGATAAAGCCTCTCTTGGTTTCGGGCTCCTTGTGATATGCCGCCGCAGTAACCAGCGATGTAACCGCCCCCGAAAGAACCACATCGAGAAGCATAGTCTTCGGAAGGGCAAAATCGCTGTCTGTCATGAATACACAGGCAATTCCCGCCACCAGCAGTATGCCTGTAGTTATGTATACAAAGAATTTTATGAAAGATTTTAAAAAGCTCATTTTCCGCCCTCCGTTAATCCGAGTTTTTTCTTTAAGTCAGGAACATACTGCCTTGAAATTACGGTTTTTTCTCCGTTTTTAAGATGAGCCTCGAATTTCCCGTTAAAGCCGGGGGAAACCTTTACTATCTTCGAGACGTTTACGATTACCGATTTTGAAATACGAAGATAATCCGAATTATGATAGCTTTCCTCTATTTCATAAAGCTTCTGCTTTATCTCAAAAACGCTATTCTTACAGTAGGCGAAAACCTTGTTATCCACCGATTCAAAATAGAAAACCTCCTTCGGCGAAAGCTTTACTATTCCGTCCTCGGTATAACCCGTAAGCCTTGTACGTCCCGCCTTAAGAGCATAGATAAGCTCCATAAGACTGCTGTCAAGCTCCTTACAGCGTATTATGATTTCATCCTCTTCGTCTCCGAGAGGCGTCTCGATGACAATTCTCATAAAGAATTCTCCTTTTTATAGACTGATTTATCTGTCGGTCTTTCTTGCCCTTGAGGTAAGGGCTACACCGATTAAAAGGCATATAATTCCGCATACGCCGAGAATGATTACTCCGCCGAGAGGCGACACCTCAAGGCCGAAGGCGTTAAGCTTTATTCCCATAGCCTCACTGTATTCCGAAAGCATTTCCTGAGGCGCTCCCTCAAAGGTCTTAGCCAGTATATCCTCCGTCATAATTACTCTGAACATTGATGTTCCGTAAATAACGGGAAGACATTTCATGCCTGTGGCAATTTCGTTTCCGAGGGTACCGAGAGGGAGATAAATTCCGCCAAGAAAGCCTACCAGTGTGCCGATAATTGTACCGATACTGCTCCATGCACCTTCTGTTTTTGCCGCTACCGCAACAAGATACATTATAGCGGAATATGCGAAGGAATTAACTATAATCATTCCGAGAAGCGCAAGGTGGGAAACAAAGGAAAAAGGCTCCGCTCCCTGAATAACACAGTATATTTCAGTAATGGCAAGAGTAATTCCGCATACAATTACAGAAGAAAGACAAGCCGAACAGATATAAGCGGCGGAAATCTTGAGCCTTGATACAGGCGCAGTATAAATCGAATTGATTTTTCCGCTCGTCTTATCTCTTATCATGGAAGAAAGTGCCGCTAAGGTTACTGTTACTGCATTTATGGATATAATTCCCGCGCAGGTCCATAAAAGCACCATAAGCTCTGCGTTCTTCTGATCTGCCGCCGCGTCCCTTCCGGGAAGCTTACCCAGCATATCGGTTATCGCTTCAATATTCATATCGCCAAGGAAGAAAAGCATAAGCGCGATAACTATAACCATGGAGAGGAGAGAGAAGAAAACCGCTCCCTTATCCCTTAAATATATTCTCATGTTTCTTCTTACAAGCTCTGTAAACTGTGTCATTTCTTATTCCTCCACAACTAAATCTTCGCCTACTGCATTAAGGAAAACGTCGTCCATATTTCCCTGAATAACCTCAAAGCCACCTATATTGCCCTTTACCTTCTCAATAAAGGGGAGAGCGTCGATGGTTTCCTTAACGGAAAATTTAAGACCGTCAGAGATTTCCGAGGCGGTTATCCCCTCTTCAGCAAGAAGCTTTTTTACCGCTTCCTTTTCTTTGCAGTAAAGCTTGACCGTATCGGAAGCGTATTTTTCCTTAAGCTCGAAGGGCGTTCCCTCAGCAATAATGCTTCCCTTGCTGATAATTATTATACGGTCTGCGCCTGCCGCCTCTTCCATGTAATGAGTAGTAAGGAAAACCGTCATGCCCGTATTCTTACGAAGCTCTTCAATGGTTTTCCAGACATCACGCCTTGTAGCAGGGTCAAGTCCCGTAGTAGGCTCATCAAGAAACAGGATTTCAGGAGTATGCATGAGCGCCGCCGCAATCTCGCATCTTCTCTTCTGACCGCCTGAAAGGGTACTGTATCTTTTTCCCAGTATGTCGCCGAGAGAAAGAATTTTCGTAAGCTCCTTAAGACGTTCCTTTGTCTGCTGTTTTGTTGCTCCGTGGAGAAGACCCCTGCACATAAGATTTTCCCTTACGGTCAGGATATCGTCCAGGCAGTTCTGCTGATAAACGATACCGATTTTTCGTCTTATCTCGTTATCGTAAGCGCCAAGCCTTACTCCGCAGATTTCCGCACTGCCCTCAGTAGGAGCAAGAAGCGTGGAAAGCATATTTATAGTTGTGGATTTACCCGCACCGTTCACACCAAGAAAACCGATAAGCTCACCCTTTCTGACCTGAAAGGATATTCCGTTTACGGCAGTAAAATCTCCGTAACGCTTTGTAAGCTTTTCAGCACTTATCACGTTCATATTAAAAACCTCGTCTTTCTTTGTTTTTATCCTCTGAACACATAATATCAGATAAAAAATAAAGAAACAAGGCTTTTTCGGTAAGATGCATTTTCCTTCATGTGAAATGCAGAATAATGCGGATTGAAATGCAAAAATGACATATTTTTCTGCTATAATTTAATTATAACATACTTTTCCCTAAAAACAATAGGAAATATCTGTTTTTTATTTGACAAAGCTTCTATATCGTAGTATAATTATAATGTATAAATATATAGAATAAAACAAGGAGAAAGGAAGATGTAAAATGAAGAAAAGAAAACTCATCGGTCTTATAACCGCATCTCCCGAATTTGATTATCCACAGCGCGTCCTTGACGGCGTTTTTTCACAGTGTGAAAAATACGGCTACGACGTTGCTGTTTTTGCGCCTCTTACACAGGTTTGCAACCCCTATAAGGATTACCTCAGAGGCGAGCTTAATATTTTTGAGCTTATAAACTATGACCTTCTGGACGGAATAATCCTTACCCCTATTACTCTTACGGTTGCAGGAGTACAAGGCGTTATGGACTATCTTCTCGAAAAGATAGACGCTGAGTGTAAGGCTCCGGTAGTATCCCTTGACCTTCCTTCGGGAGATTTTGAAACCATAAGAACAGATGACAGAAAGAGCTTATTCAACATAACCGAGCATATTATAAAAGAACATAACCGCAGAAATATATACATGCTTACAGGTATAAAGGGTACCGAAATAGCTGAGGTCAGACTGAACGGCTATAAGGACGCTCTTATCAAAAACGGAATAGAAGTAAAGGAAGAAAATATCTTCTATGGCGATTTCTGGTATAACAGCGGCGAACGTCTCGCCGATGATATAATATCTCACAGGCTTCCTGTGCCTGAAGCGGTAGTCTGCGCCAACGACCACATGGCAATAGGCCTCACCAACAGACTTATTGCAGGCGGAATAAAAATTCCCGAGGATGTAATCGTTATAGGTCATGACGCAACTCAGGATGTTTGTATAAATATCCCTACAATTACCTCATATATCCCTGAGGTCCGCCATTGTGCCGCTGAGGCAGTAAACTATCTCCATAAGCTTATCTCTCCTAACGAGCCTGTGCTTCCCGTTGAATACGACGGAACAGAAAAAAGCCTTTGTATCGGCTCGACCTGCGGCTGTGAGGAAAATATCGAGTACACAAAAATCCGCCTTACAAATTCGATTTATCATTCAAACAAGAATTACGGCGAAAATCTGCTGGATAATATTGATATTTCCTTCCTTCTCGAAAGCTATATTTCGGAAATTTTCACAGGTGCAACCAGCCCCGAGGATCTTCTCAGAAAGATATACGAATCTACCTATCTTATCCAGCCCTATGAAAGATTCTATCTCTGTCTTACCGAGGACTGGCTTGATACAGGAACAGATCGTAAAACAGGCTATCCCGACAAGATGAAGATTGCAATCCGTTCTATAACGAATTATCTCCCGGGAAACGACCTTTACGGCGAGCTTGACGAAAATACGGTTTTTGATACCTCCGTCATGTTCCCCCGTATCCACGATTACCACGAGGTTCCCCGTGCCTTCTATTTCACGCCTATCCATTTCAAGGACAGCCTTCTCGGCTATGGTGTTCTTGAATGTAATCTGTCACAGACAAAGAAAATCGGCAACGTTTACAGAAACTGGATAAGAAATATAAATAACGGTCTTGAAATGATAAGGGTACAGAATACTATTTCTGAATTCTCCCGTCATGATGCTATGACAGGCCTCTATAACCGCCGTGGAATGGATATTGCGATAAACGATTTCAGAAGCAGAGCTACCAATGAGGATAGCTGGCTTGTATTTGTTGTAGACATGGACGGACTTAAGTATATAAACGACCACTATGGTCATAATGAGGGTGACTTCGGCATCAAGACAGTAGCTACCGCCCTTACCTCCACAGTGAAGGGTGTGCAGGTCTGCATCCGTTCAGGCGGCGACGAATTCTATATCATAGGTATGGATAATTACACCGATGAGGACGCTAAGTCCTTTGTCGCTGATTTCAACTCCCGCCTCGAAAAGCTCAGCAAGGATTCGGGAAAACCCTATCCTATAAGCGCAAGTATCGGATATTCTCTTAAGCCAGTTAAATCGGACTACAGTATAGATGAGATCCTTAAGCTTGCTGATACGGATATGTATAACAACAAATCCGAAAGAAAAAAGAACAGAAGATAACCCGCAACAACAATAAATCCCACAGTCAGAAAATCTGATTGTGGGATTTGCTTTTTTATCAAAGGAAAATTGTAGGCTGACCTGTACACTTGAATATAAGCTCAAGAATAAACAGGACAACAGGCTGGTGAAGAATATAAATCCATAAGCCGTGGCGACCTATAAAAGCGAGACCGCTGAATCTCACCATGTACATTCCCTTCGCCATTCGTCCGCTCTTGAAAATAGTACCGAGGGAGCTTCCTGCAAGGAAAAGGAACAGATTAGGAATAATCGGGAAGTAGTCGCCGCTGGAAAAGCCCGCATGTGGGAAGCCGAGAGAGAAAAGATAACGGCTTGAATAAAGCTCCGAAGGTAAATTGATTCTGAATATTCCGTCAATTCCCATATAACCGTGGGGAATATTTATCGTTACGAAATAGAGAAGTCCGAAGAGGATTATTCCTGCCACAGCAGGTATTTTCTCTGTAAACCTTCCGATAAAGCCGTAAATCATAACCGCTATACCGATAAAATGAAGCACGCCGAAAACTATCGTCTGTGACGGCATAAAAAGCGAGGTAACAAAGGTAAACATCATTCCGATGAAAAAATAAAGGGTACCTCTCTTGAAATTATTCTTGGAATAGTTGGAGGAAACTCCCGCCAGGAAAATAAAGGTACCTGCTATAAAGGGCTGTAAAAACCTCATAACCATATCCACGATATCAGGCAGGTCGATATAATATACAACCGCAATATCATAATAAATATGATAAAGCACCATCAGTATATAGGCTATACCTCTTATTTCGTCAATTATGCCTGCACGCTTACCCATTGAAATTTCCCCTCAGTCTTTATTTGTCATATTATCATTTTAACATACCCCAATCTATTTTTCAAGGGCTTCTATATCTTTTTCATCAAATATAAACTCTCTGTTATCGCCGCCCTTTAAAATTTCCCGGGAAACAGGGTTTTCAATAAGCGTAGTTACTGCACGGGAAAGATTACGAGCACCGTATTTCTCGTCATAGCCTGTTTCGCCGAGCTTTTTCAGTGCTTTCTCCGTAACCTTAAGGCTATAACCCTTCTCCGCTATCCTTTCCGAAAGCTCCGCTACCATGTTCCTGCAGATAGAGCAGATTGCCGCTTTATCCAGCTTATTGAACACCACTATTTCATCAACACGGTTAAGGAACTCGGGACTGAAGCTTTTTCTTAAATCGCCGAGAACGGTTTTTTCGGCTTTATCATTTTCGGAAGCTATAAAGCCGAGAGAATTTATTTCCTCGGTAATATGCCGTGCACCCACGTTGGTGGTCATGATGATAATAGTATTTTTCATGCTTACCTTTCTTCCGTCTGCGGCAGTAAGCATACCTTCGTCAAGCACCTGAAGAAGAAGATTAAGCACATCGGGATGAGCTTTTTCTATTTCATCGAAAAGTATAACGCTGTAGGGCTTACGTCTTACTGCGTCGATAAGCCTTCCACCCTCCTCATAGCCTACATAGCCTGCAGGAGCTCCGATAAGCCCCGAAACGCTGTGTTTCTCCATATATTCCGACATATCAAAGCGTATAAGCCCTTTTTCATCACCGTAAACCGAGGCGGCGAGAGCCTTTGAAAGCTCGGTTTTGCCCACGCCCGTAGGCCCCGCAAAAATAAAGCTTCCCGAGGGGCGGTTCTTACGTCCTATTCCCGCTCTTGTTCTTCTGATAGCGTCGGAAACCTTCTCCACAGCTTTATCCTGACCGATTATCCGCTTTTTTATCTCAGCTTCAAGAGACAGCATTCTTTCCGCCTCGTCCCTTGTGATTTCCGAAAGAGGTATCTTGCTTTGTATTCCTGCAATTTTAGCTATATCCGCTTCAGTAACTGTGGGCAGATTTTTGTTCGCTCCCTTTCCTTCCACCTTTATAGCTATACATTTTTCCTTTATAAGCTTTTCTCTGTTCCGGATTTCCGCCGCCTTTTCAAAATCCTGACGTAAAATTGCGTCATTCTTACTGCGTTCAAGAATAATAAGCTCCTTTTCCAGCTGAAGAAGCTCCGAGGGTGAGCCGTGGGAATTCATCCTTACCATTGAACAGGCCTGGTCGATAAGGTCTATAGCCTTATCGGGAAGGCGACGGTTCTCGATATATCTGACTGAAAGCTTTACCGCCGAGGAAATAGCTTCATCGGAAATTTTTACCTTATGATAGGATTCGTATTTCTTCTTAAGCCCCTTTAATATCATTAAGGTATCCTTTTCCGTAGCCTCCTCGATTACCACAGGCTGAAACCTTCTTTCAAGTGCGGCGTCCTTTTCGATATACTTCCTGTATTCGTCGAAGGTGGTAGCTCCTATAACCCTTATTTCCCCTCTCGCCAGTACGGGCTTCAGTATATTCGCCGCATCAATGGCACCCTCTGCGGCTCCTGCACCAACGATAGAATGGATCTCATCTATAAAGAGTATAACGCTTCCGTCCTTTATAGTTTCCTCTATTATGGATTTTACCCTGTCCTCAAAGTCGCCGCGGTATTTTGCTCCTGCGATTACTGCCGAAAGGTCTATACTATATATATACTTATCTCTCAATTCCTCAGGCACATCACCCTCGGCAATCTTCAAGGCTATCCCCTCTGCTACTGCGGTTTTTCCTACACCGCTTTCCCCGATAAGACAGGGATTATTCTTCCGTCTACGAAGAAGTACCTGTACCGCATCGGTTATTTCCGTTTCTCTCCCTATAACGGGGTCAAGCTTCCCTTCCGCCGCCATTCTCGTAAGATTGCGCCCGTATTTTTCCAGAACAGGACGGGACTTTGACCTTTTTTCGGCAGGCTGATACCTTACGCCCTTATCTCCGCCATATTCACGGTATACCTGATGGATATTCACGCCCATTTCCTTCAGGAATACTGCTCCGTAACAGCTTTCGTCCTTTATAATGGAAAAAAGGATGTGTTCTGTGCCTGCGAGAGCGTCAGGCTGGAGAGAATTTCTCGCCTCCGCAAAGGCATTTTCGAGAATACGCTTGCTTCTCGGTGTAAAATCTCCCGAGCTTAGCCGTGTAGCCACACCTCTTCCGATTACAAGCTCCATTTTCGAGATTATGTCCGAGGACTTTATACCGTATTTATTCAGCACGCCATAAGCAATACCTCCCTCCTCCGATAAAAGACCGCAAAGGATATGCTCGCTCCCGATATAGGTATGCCCGAGACTCATGGCTATTTCCATAGCCTTATTAAGCGCCGTGTTGGCTTTTTCCGTAAAACCCTTGAATTCAATCATACAACCCCGTCCTTTTTTAAAAAATCGGTAACAAAATTTTGTCAGCCACATATATTATATTATGAAACGTTTCATAAATATTTAATCAGGAGGAAACATATTATGAACGGAAATGGTTGCATCTGGATTATCGTTTTAATCCTTTTATTCTGCTGCTGTGGTAACGGCGGCTCTATCTGCGGCGGTAACTCTTCCAACAACGGTTGTGGCTGTGATAACGGCTGCGGCTGCGGCAACTCCTGCTGCTAAGGGGAAGCCCCTTCGCCAATTCTGCCCCACGGTAAATAACTGCTTCTGCGGCTGATCAATGTGGGGCAGGAACGGCACTTTCGGCTGTGAAGCCTGTCCTAAGGGAAGCCCCTTTGCCAATTCTGCCCCACAGTAAATAACTGTTTCTGCGGCTGATCAATGTGGGGTAGGAACGGCACTTTCGGCTGTGAAGCCTGCCCTAAGGGAAGCCCCTTCGCCAATTCTGCCCATGGTAGGTACCGACCGTGAGCGACAGGCACAGCAAAAGCCCTGCATGGATTTTTCCATGCAGGGCTTAATTTACTTATTTCTTAAATATTCGTCTATGCTCTTTGCGGCATGCTTTCCTGCACCCATGGCAAGAATTACGGTAGCCGCACCTGTAACAGCGTCACCGCCTGCATAAACGCCGTCTCTGGTGGTTTTCATGGTCGCCTCGTCAACGATAAGACAACCTCTCTTATTCGCCTCAATACCCGGGGTTGTGGTACGGATAAGGGGATTCGGAGAAGTACCGATAGCAATAATAACGGTATCAACGGGAATCTGATGATTACTTCCGCTCTTTTCGGCAGGTCTTCTTCTTCCGCTTTCGTCAGGGTCACCAAGCACCATTTCAACACATTCCACAGAGCTTACTCTTCCATTTTCGTCTCCATGAATCTTTACGGGATTGGTAAGGCACTTAAAAATAACGCCCTCCTCCTCTGCGTGTTCAACCTCCTCCTTACGGGCAGGCATTTCCTCCATACCGCGGCGATAGATTATATATACATCCTCGGCGCCCAGTCTCTTAGCGCATCTTGCCGCGTCCATGGCAACATTTCCGCCGCCTACAACGGCTACTGCCTTACTTTTAAGAATGGGAGTAGCATAATTCTCGTTATACGCCTTCATAAGATTTGTACGGGTAAGATATTCGTTGGCGGAGAAAACCCCCACGAGAGTTTCTCCCTCAATTCCCATAAAGGAAGGAAGTCCTGCGCCGCTTCCCACGAAACAGGCTTCAAAGCCCATTTCCTCCATAAGCTCGTCTATGGAAACGGACTTGCCTACGATAGTATTTGTCTCGATTTTTACGCCGATTGCCTTAAGGTTATCTATTTCCTTGGCTACTATGCTTTTAGGAAGTCTGAATTCGGGGATACCGTAGACTAAAACGCCGCCTGCTGTATGGAACGCCTCAAAAACAGTCACATCATAGCCAAGCTTAGCTAAATCTCCTGCACAGGAAAGTCCCGCAGGGCCGCTTCCGATAACCGCCACCTTATGGCCGTTAGGCTCGGGCTTTTCAGGCACGGCAGTACTGTTCTTATTGTGATAATCGGCCACGAAGCGTTCAAGTCTTCCTATTCCCACAGGCTCATGCTTTATACCTCTTACGCATTTACCCTCGCACTGGTTTTCCTGAGGGCAGACTCTTCCGCATACGGCAGGAAGTCCGTTTGTACTGGTTATTATCTCATAAGCCTTTTCGTATTCTCCGTCGCTTATACATTCTATAAATTCGGGAATCCTTACGTTAACGGGACAACCGTTTACACAAGGCTTTGTTTTACATCTTAAACAACGGCTTGCTTCCTCCTGAGCCATTTCCTCTGTATAACCGAGAGCAACCTCATCGAAATTCTTATTTCTTATATTCGGCTCCTGGACAGGCATTTCTACCTTTTTTTCTCTCATATTAGCCATTTAGCTTATTCCTTTCGGGTTGTTGAATTATCTGCCGCCTTAAATAAATTACAGTTCTCTCTGCTGTGAAGCTCCATATCCCTGTAAGCGGCATTACGGTGCATCAGTTCATCAAAATCTACCTTATGTCCGTCAAAATCAGGGCCGTCAACACAGGCAAACTTAATCTGACCGTCTACGGTAACACGACAGCCGCCGCACATACCTGTACCGTCAATCATTATAGGATTAAGGGAAACGAGGGTCTTTATTCCGTACTCTTCAGTTACCTTGGAAACAAACTTCATCATAGGAACAGGGCCAATAGCGATAACCAGGTCATAGCTGTTGCCTGCTTCGATAAGCTCGCGGAGCTTATCAGTAACAAAGCCCTTTTCTCCGTAGGAGCCGTCGTCGGTTGTTATATATAAATTATCGGAAACCTTGCTGAATTCCTCTTCAAGAATAACAATATCCTTGCTTCTGAAGCCGGCGATAACATCTACCGCCGCCCCGTTATTGTGACAGGCCTTCGCCGAAGGATAAGCTATCGCACAGCCTACACCGCCGCCTATTACACATACCTTTTTTGCATCTCCGTAATGTGTGGGAGTTCCGAGAGGTCCTGCAAAATCCAGGATAGAATCGCCTTCCTCCATTTCAGAAAGCACGGTGGTAGCTCCGCCTACAACCTGAAAAATTATCGTAACAAGACCCTTTTCACGGTCATAATCCGCAATGGTAAGGGGGATTCTCTCTCCCTGTTCGTGAGAACGAAGAATGATGAACTGACCTGCAAGAGCCTTTTTCGCCACCATAGGCGCTTCAACCTTCATCAGCACAACATTTTCGTTAAGCTTTCTCTTTTCTGCTATTCTATACATATCTGCTCCTCATATATATCACGGATAGTATCCGCCATTATCGTATATTCTTATTTATTATAGCCGATTATACTGATTTTTTCAATGTTTTTCTTTAAAAAATACCTGTATTTCCGAAAAAATCGTTGATATTATAATTTTCCCCTTATTTTTTTAAAAATACTGTGCAAAACAAATAATTTAAAATAAATATCTCCGCCATACAAGGTACAGCGGAGAATTATATTATGCTGTTTTCTTAGCGCCAGCTTACGCTGTTATCGCCCTCTCTGATAACATAAACATCACAGAACTGTGCGCCCCAGCGACAGGCGTCGCCGTAATGATAATCGGTAATGCCCATAAATACGTCAACAAGCACTCCTGCCTGAGTAAGATCGCCTGTATCGGAGGCGATAGCGTAGCCGTAAACATGGCTTCCGTCCTGAGAAACGATATAAAGCTCCGAGCCGAAGGGGATTATTTCGGGGTCTACTGCAACAGAACCTACAACGAGAGGACGACCGCTGTAGGTACCGCAGCCTTCACGGGCAGTATAGGCAGTAGCCTTACCGCTCAGCTTATATTCATAGGTTTCGGGTATACCGTTAACAAGGCGGTAATCTCCCTTTCTCTTACTTATCGGAACATTTTTCGCTGTACCGACAGTGATTCTTTCGTCGACAGCCTCGGTTTTCTCCTCGTTAATTACACGGGAGGATACCTTCAGTCCGTTTACATATTTATCACGGATAAATTTTCTTGTGGTGCCTACTACACCCTCAGTTTCGATTATTTCTTCGCCAATCTTATGGTGGGGGCTTTCAGTTCGGATAGTAGTGTAAGGAATAAGCTCTGTAGTGTTATATTCTACATAGTTGACTCTGTGTACCTTTATAATTGTATCTTCGGTAATCAACGTGTCAACAGAGGGTATAACCTCGTCGTCCATACCAAGCACTATGTTTTTACTTTTAAGGATATCCCCTACTGTTTCGTTATCCACAGTAAGCTCCTGAACATGGTTGTCAGAATGGAGATAGACCTTAAATCCTCTGTCAGAATCCGCGAATACTACGCCTGATAAAGCGAGGACAGCCGCTATGACAATAACCGCAATAACAGGCGTAACGGAAAAACCACCGCCAAAGTTTTTAGCTATATTTGTTTTTATCTGCTTAAAACTCATATTGGTCTCCTGAGATATAATATTCATTCTACAAGTGCATTATAACTTACTTTTTCAGCGAAGTCAAATAAAAAACATGGGCGTTATTTGTGCAGTATTACCTAAAAGGTTACTAATTATTGACAAAATCAGGTTTTATTCGAAGAAAAAACAGCTTTATTTCATGTTTCTGATTACAAATAGTAAAATCACTTTTGTGAAAATAAACAAAAAGTAAAAAATGTCGAAAAACGGCTTTATAACGCTGTTTACAGCTATTTTTGCTTTAGCATATTACCAAAAAAATACAAATAAAAACGCCTATACAGATTATAGACTGTATAGGCGAATTTTATTCAGTTAATTTTAACAGAAATTACTTTCTCTTCTTAGCAACGATGAAAGCACCAGCAGCTACAACAGCAAGACCTGCAACAGCAGCTACATCAGCAACACCTGTGTCAGGAGAACCCTTGGAAGAGTCTGTAGAAGCGTCAACGTCACCAGCAGCAGCGGAAGAACCGCCACCTACTGTAGCGTTACCGTTAGCGTCGAAGGAGATCATTGTGTTACCGCTGCCATCCTTAACAACCATGGATGTTACAGCCATAGGAGACATGTCAGAACCCCATTCCTGAACAGCGATCTGGCAAAGCTGAGCGTCTTCGTATACACAGTTTGTATCGTCAACGGGCATTACAGCCTTGTATGTATAGTCGCCGATCTTTTCGAGGCAAACAGCCTGAGTAGCGTCCTGTGTAGCGATACCGAGGTCTTCGTCAACTACGCCCCAGAAGCTCTTACCGTTCCAGTTGTGGTCTGCGTTAGCTTCGCTCTTGCTGGAGAGAACGATAGCACCGCCTGTAGCGCCTTCGAACCAGTCGGGATCAGTAGCCTGGAATGTTACTTCTACGGAAGCGATCTGTGTGAGGTCGAGGCCGTAGTCGATAACGTCCTTATCAGCAGCGTCGAATGTACCGTCGGAATAAATAACGGGCATCCAGTTACCTGTACCACTGAAGAAAATACGTGTGGAATCTACGAGAGCAAGTTCAGCACTTGCAGCAGTAGCGAGAGCAGCTGTAGCAACGGCAGCAGCAGCAACGCCGGAAATTAACTTTCTTAACTTCATTTTGAGTTTCCTCCTAAAAATTTCATTAGATAATACACTTATTGCATTATCAGATAAGACAATTATACAGTAAAATAGTTACATCGTCAATATACAAAATAACTAAATATTGTTTGCTAAAATATGCAAAACGATTAAAGTAATTAAGTTAAATTACGGTGGTTAAGCTAATTACGGGAATGGTAATACTGCACAAAAAAAGGAGCCCTTTAGGCAATTCCGCCTTTAACAAGAAACAGCTAACCCCGCAGTCAGCACGACGGCGGGGTTGAAAGCCTTTTCAAGAGACGGACGTTCATACGAGCCCTGTCTTATTTATTATAAGTATAAATTACTTTCTCTTCTTAGCTACGATGAAAGCACCAGCAGCAACTACTGCGATACCTGCAACAGCAGCAACGTCAGCAACACCTGTGTCAGGGGAGCCCTTGGAAGAGTCTGTGGAAGCGTCAACATCGCCTGTAGCGGGAGCTTCTTCAACTTCTTCTTCAGCTTCGGGAGCTTCAGCAGCAGCGAGTTCGCCAACTGTAGCGGAAGCGATTACGGAACCGCCTTCACCAAGAACGTCAACAGAGATGATGTTCATTGTACCACCCCAGCACTGGATCCAGAGCTGAGCGTAAGCGTCGTCAGCAGCAAATACGGGAGCGTCACCGAGGAGTTCGATTACGCAAACGCCGTTTTCGTCGAATTCAGCAACGATGGGCTTTTCGCCGGAAGCCTTGCCCCATTCTGTGGAAGCCCAGCCTGTGGAGTTGGAGTTAGCACCGATACCGCCGCCGATCCAAGCAGCTTCATCTGTTGCTTCAGCAACAGGGAACTGAGTTGTTACTCTATAGCCGTAAACGGAAGTGATGTCGATACCGTTGGATGTAGCATAAGCGTTCTGACCATCGTCAGCAACGAGGATTACAGTACCGTTGTTGTAGCATTCTTCAAGAGCGAAGCCTTCAGCAGCTTCTTCTTCTACTACTTCTTCTTCAGTAGCTTCTTCTTCAACTACTTCTTCTTCTACTGCTTCTTCTTCAGTAGCAGCTTCTTCTTCAGCAGCAGCTAAAGAAGCGTCAGCATATACATCCCATGTAAAGTTAGAAACATAGGAAGCGTCACCGGAAGATACACATAAAGACATGAAGTAATCTTCGCCGAAAACTACGTCTGTGAGTTCAGCAGAACCACCGTCAGCTAAATCTACCTTAAGGTAATCGCCTGTTGTTGAACAGTTGTAACCGATAGAACCAGCCTTATCAACAGTAACAACAACCTTTGTTACAGTTGCGGGGTCTGTTTCGCCAATAAAATCAGCCTGTGCTACGTCAGCCTGATCCCACCAGCCGCCTGTGCTCTGTACTGCTAACTTGCCGCTGAATGCTACGGATTCTTCAGCAGAAGCAATAACTGCGGAAGCTGTGATAGCGATAGCAGAAGCGGTAAGAGCAGCAAATAACTTTCTTAACTTCATTTTGAGTTTTCCTCCTTAAAAAATTTCCTTTAAAAGTTAGTTATGTTAAGACATAGCGCCTCAACACCTATTATGATTATACAGTATTCCACAATCATCGTCAATATACAAAATTACTAAATATTACCCCATAATTTAGTTAAAACGATAATGGTTTTAGTTAATTTTTCACAAAAAAACAGGACCACCGAAGTGGTCCCATTTATTATTTACTTAGAAGTTTTCTTCGATTCGAAATTACTTTCTCTTCTTGGAAACTACAGCAGCAGCAGCAGCGATCATAGCGGGAACAACTGCAAGAGCAACACCTGTACCGGGGTTAACGTCTTCTTCTTCAGTTTCTTCTTCTTCGAACATTTCGCCGTCTACTTCTTCTTCTTCTTCTTCTTCAGTAACTTCTTCTTCTTCTTCGATAGTTACTTCTTCTTCTTCTTCTTCTTCAACTTCTTCTTCTTCTTCAACTACTTCTTCTTCTTCAACTTCTTCTTCTTCAACTACTTCGTCTTCGATTACTTCGTCTTCAGCAGCTTCGTCTTCGTAAGCGAGAGTTACTTCCTTAACGAGGAGACCGATGCCCTTGCCGTAGTCATCACCGTACTGGATACCCTGGTTGAGACCGTAGTAGAGGTCTGTGATAACACCCTTTGTCTGGCCGCCGAGGTCAGCAAGGATTTCAGAGATATCGAATGTAACTGTACCGGAGTTCTTGTCTACAGATGTTGTAGCTTCAAGAGAACCTGTGGATGTTTCGTAGTTTACATAGAGTGCAAAGTTGTTAGCAGAAAGGTTGTTAGCGATACCGATCTGTGTAGAAGGAACACCGCCGTTTAACCAACCGCTGTCAGCAGCAGTCTGTGTTTCGAATGCGAATGTGATTGTACCGTTTGTCTTGTGGTTGAAGAAGTCAGCAACCTGGGAAGCAAGACCAGCAAATCTGTTCTTGGATGTACCTAAACCGTCAGCGTCATAAGACTGGTTGTCGTCTGTTGTTCCTAAGTCGTTTACAGAGTTGTAAGCGTCTGTGTCGGAAAGTTCCCAGATGTCAGCTCTCATGATTGTGGGGTTAGTTGTTGTTCTCTTAAGAAGAGCGTAAAGATCCTTCTTTTCGGAACTAGCGTTTATCCAGCTAGCAGCGAGTGTGGAAGTGTTAAGTGCATTGTAAACCTTTGCTGCGTTTTCGTCTGCAACTGTGGAATCACCTGTAATATACAGAGCCATAGCTTCCTTAGCCTCAGTAAGCTCAGTTTCGTTAGCTTTTCTACTAGCATTTAAATTGTTATCCCAAACGCATTCATTACCTAAGATACGGTTGATATAGCTATCCCAAGCCGAAAAACTGTAAAGAGCATCAGGATCAGAATCTATATCAAGAATCTGAAGATCAGCAACCATTGCCATAGAACCCCAAATGCCATTGTGGATATTGTAATCATTTAAACCGTAGCACATGTGACTTGCAGTTACATTGATTTCAGCACTATGGATTTCTCCGTAGAAACCAAGGTTGAAATAACCTTCCTGATTTACATACTCATTCTTAGAGAATACGAGATAAAGACAACCATCGTTACCCTTAACGAAATTATAAGTCTGTGTAACAGTCACGCTGTCATCAGCAGCCTTCTTACCTTTAACAGTAAGTGTAGCGCCTTCAAGTGTTTCGTACTTTGCTCCGTCGTCATTCACAGCCTTGTTTGTGGGAGCAAGACGGATCATAGAATCAGCGGCTACGTTTGCGATAGTCTGTGTGTTGTCTGTGAAGTAGTAAGCCTTGCCGGAAACGGTCTGCTTAGACTGGCTGTTGCCCATGTTGAATGTTAAGGATTCAGCAGAAGCAACTGCTGCGAGAGATGTAACTGCCATTGTAGCAGCAATGCCGGCAGCCATGATTTTTCTCATCTTCATGATTATTTGTCCTCCAAAATAAAAATTTGTTTTAGTAAAAGCTCTTTGCCTTTTACCTTTTATTATTATACAAAATCGCCCGTCGGTTTTCAATAGGCAAATTTACCATATTTTACTATTTTCAATCCCGTGAGATATCAAATTGCACAAAAGGTAATTTCCTTTGATTACTTATTGACTTTTCTGTATTTCCTAACGGGTGTCTCACCGTTTACATTTAGGTAGTCACCGACTTTTATCAAAAAGTTTCACTATTTTTTAAATTTTTTTGAATTTTTTTAAAACTTCCGAAAAAGCCCTTTGTTATGCGGTTTGTCTGTAATAAAAAATACTGCCGATAAATAAATTCGGCAGTATTTTTTAACTTTTTTAGTATAATGCCACTATTACTGCCCAGTAATAATCGCCGTCATATTCATTATATCCGATACCAACCTTATCATAGGTATATTCCTTGAGATTCGGATGAGCCAGTACCGCCTCAAGAACCTTCTCTATCGGTGTATTCTTTTTAATAACCTCGAAGCCTCTGAGCATAATGACTTTTTCCTCTCTCATTACTGTTGCCCATTTCTGAGTATTCGGTCTTACATCTGATGTTGAAACCTTAGCCTCGATAGCTCTCTTCTGTGCCGCTCTCGAAACCTTTTCGTCATGCTCAAGTGCGTCGATACCATTCCATCTTAAATACATATTAAGATTATCCACGGCACTTGTGAACTTGTATTCCTGATAATCAAAGCCCTCAAGGTCGAGAGGGATATCTATACCGATAACGGATTTAACCGCACTGTTTACATATCCATCCTTAATCGCTATCGCCTTAAGCTGTGTGGTATGACCTATCATAAAGGGCTCGGTATAAAGATTGGATTTCGTCGTAGGCGTCTTACCCGTTACGGTGTAATATATCTTCGCTCCCTCCGTGGGGCAGGACATCTTAACAACAATCGTTCCGCTCGCCGTATCTGTGCAGGTAAATTCTACCTCCTTACAGCGTATCTTAACGTTATATTTTAATGTAGCCGCCACCTTGCCCGAGGGTGTATACTCTACCGCGCGGATAGTCTTAAGACTTGTGAACTTAAGCTTCTTTGTATAAAGCTTACTGCTCTTTGAAGGCGCGGAGCCGTCGGTAGTGTAATAGATCTTGTTGGAAGATTTCTGAGGAGAAAGAGTCACGTATGTAGAAGCCGATTCCGAATGATAAGAAGCCGAGCACTTTATCTTTGTACCCTCTATAATAGCGTCGTCGTCCTTATCTACGATTTTATTTACGGGAGAATCTATATAGCTCTTTACGTTAATCTTTTTCTTTACTATGCCGCTGTTTTTATAGCCTGTTTTTACAGCCATTGCTCTTATATAGGTCTTTTCGGTAATCTGAATATATCCGTCGATATATCTCTTTGACTTTGTGGTAGGAGCGGAGCCGTCGAGAGTGTAATAAATTTTTGCGCCCTCGGTGCTTGTGCTGAGCTTAACTCTTGTGAGGTTAGAGAAATATTCTTCCGAAATTTCTACCTTATTTACCTTGGGCTTTACGGTAAGCTTTATGCCCCAGAGGTATTCGTTATCTATGTTATATTCCGCTAATCTGAAGTATGTAGCCTCGCTAACAGTGATACTTTCGTCGAGAATCGGGGACATATATGTAGGCTTTGTGCCGTCGGTTGTGAAGGTGATATAGTTTCTGTTAACACGGGGAACAACGTTAAGGGTAGCCGTACCGTCTGTTCCGTAGGTTATGCTGTATTCGAGGTTGCTTGCCGCTGATGCAGTAGTACACAGAGCGAAAACTGTGATTAAAGCGGCGGTAAGGGTCAATAATGAGATTAAAAGCCCTTTAATTCTCCTTGTCATATTCATACTTCCTTTCAAAATGATATAGGTCAATTTTATCATAATTGGATAGTAATGTCAACCTTTCCTAAAATTTTCACATTATACTATATATAATATATATACGCCATTTTTATTGTATCGACAGAATTTGTCCCATAATGTCATTGACAAAAATATATTTTTATTGTACAATGGTTTTACCGTTATGGGATCGTAAAGGTTTCGACGGGGGTTTTGAAGCCCGTTAAGCACGTAGAGTTCGCCTAAACTCTTAAAAAATGGGTAACCTTAAAATTAAACGCAGACAATAGATCTGAATTAGTAGCTGCCTAATCGCGGCTTCCGTCCCGCCGTTGAGTGCTGTGGCTTCGGCCTGGACGTCATCTAACAGCCAACGCCCCGAGTGAGAGTTCTGTAGCTCCCGGCGTACCTAAAGAACTACCGAAAGGTTATCCTGTCCGTCGGAGAACCCGTAGGGAAGCTTAAAAGACTGACTAAACGTGTAGAAAGGCGAGTGAATAGGCTTTCGGACGGGGGTTCGACTCCCCCCGATTCCACCAAACTCAAAACGGTCGAACACCGTTCAAATCAGTAAAATCGCTGTGTATAAAAGTTGGTTCGGTATCGAAATTGATATTTCAGAACATGGCACAGCTAAAAATGATGCTATTTCTTACCCAATTACTTTCAATAAGATTCAGAAATGGATAAAAGATAATCACAATATAACGGTAAGCAAATCAAGCATTACAATGGTTAAAAACAAATGCAATATATGTAAGTTGGATTTTAAAGCTGGCAAAGAGCCAGCGGATAATTCCATCAAGACTAAAAAGGAACAGCTTGTTTTAGCTGCTTTCAAAGCATTTGATATTATTTAACCACAATTTACTGCAAAAATCAGAAAGCTATTACAATTACTGTAGTAGCTTTCTTTTTTTGTACCCTGTTTATGAATCAGCAGCTTATGCTGCAAATATCGTCAATGTAACATTTCAATGAAAACAAATCGCAAATAATGTCAAAATACACTTGTTTCAAGTTGTTTTGACAGTATGCTTATGAGTAAGAAAAACTATAGTTTAATTGACACAAAAGGCGGTGAAAATATGGGAAATTACTATAGCTATAAAAGAATATCAACAGATACGGAAAAACAAAATTTCAACAGGCAGATAAAATCTCTTGAAAGATATGCTACTGAAAACGGCATTGAATTTTTAATTGATTTTACCGAAGAAAAATCAGCTAAAAACTTTACAGAACGCCCACAGTTTTTAAAGTTAGATAAGCTATTGCAGAATGGCGATACAGTTGTATTTAAGGATTTGTCACGCTTCACAAGAGAAGCCGAAAACGGATATATAAAATATATGGATTGGCTGAATCGTGGGATAAATATGGTGTTTATTGATAATCCAACGGTATCAAGCGACTATATTCGACAAATGATGCAAACCGCATCAGAACAAGACATAGTAACACGCACAGCAATGGAAAGCATTATCAAACTGCTTATTATTGTTGAATTGGATAGAGGTGAAAAACAGCGTTTATCAATATCAAAATCAATCAAAGACGGTATTGCCGCCAGCAATAAGAAAAGCGGAAGAAAAAGCGGTCAAATTGACAAAATGACAGATGCATTAAAAGCAGATATTGAGTTATATCTTAAAGACAGAGAAATAACACAAATATCGCTTATGAAAAAGCATAAAATCAGCAGAAACACATTAAAAAAATATGTCAATATAGTAAAAATGTGGGGTGATGCTTTTTCAAAATAAGGGGTAATCCAAAAGGGGAAATTTGTTCCCATTTGGCAAGTTGTCTTTGTATATAGGGCGATGCTCTATATCAGGCGGAGTAAACCGCCGACAAAGACGTTACTTGCATTGAACTTTTCTCTGTTATATCGATGTGTAAAGTGGTTTGTAATGATATATGCGCCTGCACATATAAAATAAAGAAATCGCTTTACATCAACAAAATCCACAAGTATATATAGCTGGTTGTTTTTGTTGCGAAAAGGCACTTTTCATTCTGATACGAAAAGAAAAAAGTTCAAATAAAACCGCTCTTGCTAAAACACTATTTACTATAGAAAGGAACGATAATTATGTTAAACGAGAATTTAATTCAATTAACCGTTAGAGTATCACCCACAACCAAAGAAGAAATTGAAGATGTTGCAAAGCGCAGAAACTGCTCTACATCAGAAGTGTTAAGATTGCTTATTGATGATAGATTAAAAGAATATCAGAACGAGGTGCAATATGTTGACGAAGAACAGGGGCGCAATGTAATAAGGCTGCTTGGCAATGTATATGACGAGATAGCGAATATAAGAAAAGAACTTAACCGCATTGGAGTTAATTACAACCAAGAAATAAAACTGCAACAGGTTGCAAAAAGATTTGCGGAAAAGAGAATTGATGTAGAAGATTTAATACGCGAACAAAGCTATATCCGAAAAGAATGTAATGGTTTTACGCCTGATATGATAGATAAAATTATGGACAGATACGAACAAATCAGTAACGAGGTGAAAGAAAATATTATGTGCTATACACGAATTACTCATACTAAAAACGGAAAGGCGGCTATTGCCTACGCAAGAGGTTTTGGCTACGGTCATAACGGACACGCAAAAAGAAATCTTCTTGTCGGCTCGGTGGGAATGCTCCCCGATGAAATAACTGCATTTGAGGAACAAATGGAATGGGATTGGATTAGACGTGCCTCGCCTACAAATGTAAATCAGATAAGGCGAATTGTAGCATCATTCAGCCAAAAAGAATTAGAATCCAATGATACGGATAGCGCCTATACAGCTTTAGAAATAGCGCAAGAATTTGTAAAAGAAGCCTATCCGAACAGAAAAGCCGCTATATTCGTACAAAATGACGGAGTAGGCGAAAAATTGCACTTACATATTTTAATTTCAAATGTCGATAGCATTGAATATAAGGGCTGTACAAACGAACAAACACGCTATGATTATGTAGAGCGTGAATTTGATAAAATCGCAAGCAAATACATAAAGCTGGATTTCGGCGAAAAGGCAAAAGAAAAGCTGTCACAGAAAGAGCGTGTAATGCGTGAAGAAAATCAAGAAGCTGCTGACAATGGCGAAGAGCCGCAAAACTGTATTTGGAAAGATGTTCTGCGTAACAGAATACTCATGGCTATGATGAACACCGAAACAGAAGATGATTTTCTGAATGAGCTTGAAAATCAAGGGGTTTCTGCAAGATACGGTCAATCAAAAAAATATGGGGAATACATTTCTTATGAACTCGTTGACGTTCCCGAGAGTATGAAAAACAGTTCAAGAAAGTTAAAAGCACGTTCTTATACGCTGGGTGATAATTTCGGGGTTGAAGCATTAAAAACTCACTTGAAAGAAAAAACTATCGAAAAAACCGTTGCGGAGTCAAGACCAACTGAAAACAAAGAAAAAAATTACAGCTATGATACAAAGCAAGCGGTTTCAAAATCTTCTGCGCTTGATAAATTAAAGCGTATGCGAGATGCAATAGACACAGCGGAAAAAGAAAAAGGTTATGAAAGCCGCTACGATAATTTTGGAAAATACTTTACTTAAAGAATATGGAGGTAAAAATTATGAGAATTGATGCAGATATAAAAATAATATTTATGTCAAACGACTATAACAGAAGTCATTATAATTGGTCGGAAGAAGAATGCAAAGCGTTAGGCGATTGCAAGGCTACGGCAGAGGTTTTCAAAAATCGTTTAGAAACAAACGGCTTAAAAGTATGTGAAATACATATTATTGAGCATAACTCTGAAAAAGATTATCTGCACTATCACGCGCTTATTAAACTTGATAACGGTGCAACATTAGAAGCTGTCGCCAAATATCTTGGCGTTAATTCTTCGCAAATCACAAAGCCCCAAGCTGGCAGATACGCATATTCAAATGCACTTGGCTATCTTATTCATATTAAAGACGAAGATAAAATTCAATACTCCCCCGATGATGTTATTACAATAATCGGAACGCCCTATTGCGATTATTATAAACAGTATTATAAAAGCTGGCTTAACGGCAAAAAGAAAAAAACACAATCGATTAGTGCGGTATATAAAGAAGCTGCTCGGCAAATCGAAAACGGCGAAATATCCTTTGATACATTAGCAACTGTCGATAAATACAGAAAGCTGATTTTAGATGTTAAGTACCGCAGAAAGCTTAAAAATCTGCAAGACGGTATCAATGAGTTAGCAAGACAAGATTATTTTGATTTAATCAATAAAATCAGAAACAAAGAAATAACGTCAAAGGAAGAATTGTTAACAATCCCAAAGTATCGTATTGCATACGAACATTATAAAAATTTTATAGATTCAGATTTAAGTAGAATTAAATAAGCTGTTTAAAGTAAATCCGCCCTGCTGCGCTGCAAGGCGGATTTTTTTGGTTATAGCGGCAGATTTTTTTAAAAATCCCTTGTAATTATATAAAATATATGGTATAATTCAAGGTGCGACACAATCAAATAATGAAGCTATTAGCCAAGGTATGCCCTTTTACTATCGGTAAAAGTGCATGCTCACTTTCGCATACTTTGGTATAGCTGAAATGATTGTGTCGCAGCAATGGAGTTATGCATTTTTCGGTGCGTAGCTTCGGCTGCGCACTTTTTTATTATAGTAAAAGGAGTTAAAAGAGCATGAAGAAAAGAATTTTAAGCATACTGCTTATGTCGGCAATGCTTCTTGGCATGACAGGCTGTAACAGCGGTACAGAAGCACCCGAAAGTACAACAACCGATAGTGCAGAAGTAGCAGCAACCACAACTGCCGCAAAGGAAGACACCGTAGAAGCAACTAAAGAAGCTGTAGAAACAGAAGCGACAACCACTACAGCGAAAACAGAAGCTACAACGACTACTACCACAACTACCGAAGAAATAGTTGAAGAGCCTGTGGAGCTTCCTTTAGTCAGAGAGATTATTTACAATTATCTTCCTTTTTATTTAAGCGGAACTACTACGGATAATAAGCCATTTGTGTATAATGTCGCTGAAAAAAGTGTTTATATTCCTGATGATGATAATGAATTATTTATGCATTATTTTAGAAACCATAATTGTATAATTGGAAATTATGCATTAAACACGATGCCATCCGAGTATGTAGTGATAACAAATTATAAAAGCTGTGATTATGGGTTAAACGAGTTTAATAAGGACAATGAATACGAGAATTTTAAAGTGCTTGATCATACAATAATGCCTACTGTTGTAGTTGGAAGCAAAGAAGATTTTTCAGGTAAAGTAAATTATTACGGCGTTATCGACGAAAACGGCGAATGGCTATTACCTATGACGCCGACTGAAATTGATATTGCAGAAATTGATTACGACAGACTTCTTGGTGAAGGAACAAGAATAATAAAATGCACTTCTGAGTATATCGCTTATCACACTTATAATAATAAAGTAAATTGCTTTGATCTGTCAGTATATTTTTACAAGGAAGACAGAACTGTTACTTATGATAATTGGTGTATAGTAGATGGAATTATCCGCTGGCCAGAGAACGGCGAATGTTTTTTAGTTATATCACTGGACGAAAAAGGAAACAGACAAGCTATCAGACATAATATCCGCACAGGAGAATCTGAAATTATAAGTTATGAATATTTTAAAATTTTTTTTGAAAATTATAGAAAGTACAGAACCTATGACAACGGTGTTATTACTGTATATAAACCCAATTATTCCGATTTTACATTCAGCACAACCGAATATAATTACGACCTTTCCGAATATAACGGAGTAAGTATATCAGAAGTAAATGATAATGTAGTGGTTTTTTACGCTGATAATCCGAACGGTACAAGCTACAGACTTATAATGAAAAATGACGGTACTCTTATAGGAGAGCCTGTTGAATCAAAAGGCTTAATAACATATTTATTTGATGATAAAATTTTAAGTATAACAGCAAGCGGAAAAGATAGAAGCTTAAAACACGAAAAGCAGATGATTGACATTGAAACAGGGGAAGTTACTGACATATCCGCCGATTATGTTGTTTATTCTGTTATAGAAAACGAGGACGGAAGCTGTAAGCTTCTTGTAAAATCAGACAATGCTTATTATTACGTTGATCCCTCTGACTTTGAAACACTTATCAATGTTTTTGAAGGTGTAGAGAACGTTTATACTGTTGAAGACTAAAAAACCGAAAGCACGAGCAGAAATGCCCGTGCTTTTTTGTTTTGAATTTTTATATCAAATCAGGGAATGTTTAAATAAAATCTTAATTATCCCTATAATTATTCCCTTTTGTCTAACAGGCGAAAAACCGCCTTGTTTCAGATTTACAAGCCCTATAATTATATTTGTGCGTGCATAGCTATTTTTAATTATCTCTTTATGTTAGTAGTATTTTTTGAGGGATAAATAAAAAAATAAAAAATTTTTTATTTATAAAAAAGTTTGCAAAAAAGTGGTTACACGCGTTACAAATTGAAATTTTTTAAAAAAGTGCAACAGCGCCTTGCATTTTGTTGTAATCCGTTGTGTAACTTCTTGTAACTCGTTTTTTGCGACGTCTGAAAACGAGCTCCCAGACAGCGTTTTAAAGGGGTGATTGTAACCCGTTTTTTGACAAAAATCGACTTCGTCCGACAATGTAAAAAACCGCTAAACAAAGCGATATTTTTTTGTTCAATAATGCTATTGATTTTCTTGTCGAAACATTGTAGAATACATACCAAAGAAAGATGACAAAAGTGTCAAAAAATAAACTTTTTAGAAAGGGTGATAAAAATGGCAAACAAATTAAAACAATTTAAACGTAATCCAGGGAACATAGCATTCTGTTATTACAGATATAGCTCTGATGCCCAACGCGAAGAATCCATAGACCAACAAAAACAGGCAGCGCACGAATACGCAGAAAGAAACGGATTTGTAATTCCAGCAGAATGTGAATTTGAAGACAGAGGTATAACTGGCACTACTTTAGACAGACCAGGCTTACACCATATGCTTTTTGAAGCCAAACACAAACGTCCAGCTTACCTTATAGTGTGGAAGCTGGACAGACTATCAAGAGATATTTATGATTCTTTCTTCATTGATGCACAATTAAGAAAATGTGGCGTTCAAATCGTCACTGTTGGCGAAATACTTCCAGAAGATGAATCTTTACGCTTTGTTATTCAAAGCTTATATGCGTCTATGGCTCAAAATTTCATTGTAAATCATACGAGTAATGTATTGCGTGGATTGAACTTCAATGCCGAAAACGCCTTATACAACGGACATAAGATTTTAGGTTATAAGGGTGAGGTTGGCAAAAAATATGAAATTGACGAAGAAACAGCCCATATAGTAAAGAAAATCTTTATAGAATACGCCGAGGGGAAGCCGCTTCAAAAGATTGCAGATGAATTAAACGGAGCTGGTTTACGGACGGTTAAAGGCAATAAATTCGTTGTTAATTCATTGGCACATATTCTGCGTAACAGGGCATATATCGGCGAATACAAATGGGGCGAATACTGCATTGAAGATGGAATGCCCCGAATTGTAAGTGATGATTTATTTTATGCGGCAGAAAAAATGCTTCAAAAGAACAGACGTGGGGGCAAGAAGACGGCACAGAAATTAAATCCATCAGATAATGACGTTGATTTTTGGCTTACAAGCCACGTTTACTGCGGAGAGTGCGGCGCTCCTCTTCATGGTACATCAGGAACAAGCAAAAATGGAAAAACTCATCATTACTACACTTGTTTAAATCATAAAAAACACAAATGCGACTTAAAAAACAAATCAAAGCAGCTTATTGAAAATATTGCGGAATATGTCATCTACGACCAGCTTCAAAATCCCAGTGTGCGATTAAAAATTGCAAAGATGTGCTACGACTATTATCAAGAAATCAATAGTGATGATGGGGCTTATTTAAAATCATTGTATAATAACTTAAACTCAGTAGAAGATAGCTTAAACAATTTCGTAAAGGCTATAGGCGCTGGCATATTTAACGAAACAACCCAACAAGCAATGTTGGAATTGGAACATCAAAGGGAAGCTTTAAATGAGCAAATCGAAGCGGAAAAACTCAAAGTAAGATTTGGAATTAAACTAGAAACTATAGTAGCCCAGTTTAATACCTTTTATGCTGGTTTCGGCGATGCAGATGTAAAGCAACGTGTTCTTGACTTATTTATCGACAAGATTTACATTTATGAAAACAAGGTGGTTGTTACTTTTCATTTCCAAGATGATCAACAAGAATTATCTTATGAAGAAATAGAACAATTGCTTGAAAGCACTTCATTTCCTGGCGAATATCTTGAAGATAAGGAATACTTAAATAATCAGCTGGAAAACAATGCTGATTTTAAAGAAATATATAAAAATATTTGTAAAGTTGATAGCCCTGATTTTTTTCAGTAAGGTGTTCGGCTACTTGTGAGTCTAGTCCACCATAAAAACAAATGTACGGCTCACTTTGAGCCGTATGTTTGTTTTTTGGCTTGTAAGCGGAGGAGAAGGCGAACCCCAAGGGTTAGGCGAAGCCGTCGACTCCCCCCGATTCCACCAGCTAAAAGCTCGTGCCGCAACCGTATTTGCGGTGCGAGTTTTTTGTTGCTATGGACGCGAGGAGGGAGTCGAACGCGACTCAACCCCCGATTCCACCAATAAAACAAATGTACGGCTCACTCTGAGCCGTATGTTTGTTTTTTGGCTTGTAAGCGGAGGAGCGAGACGAACCCCACACCCTCCCATTTCTTCCAATATCTTTGCATTGAACTCCTATTACCGCCATGGTATAATTATATTATCCCGCAGGACACCGGTTAAATCGGGAAATAAAACGAGGAGGTTCAACATAATGTGCAATTTCTTTACATTCTGCTGTGACTTCAGCGCTATTTGTGAGTGGTTACGCAATCTTTGCGCATAAACGCATGAAAATATGAAGGAAACCGCCAGGGTTTAAACGCCTTGGCGGTTTCTTTTATTCTTCATAAAAACAATACTTCGACTTACCACTCTTTTTCGCCATATAAAGTGCGCTGTCGCTGTTATGCATAAGCTGTTCGGCGTTATGTGCGCCCGACTGGCTGGAAATACCTGCACTTACGGTCATAACCGCCATTTCGGGACAGTCCGAAAATCTCTCTATAAAGGTATCAATAAAGCTCTGGGTCTTATCAGCCAGCTCCTTCTGTTCAACCTGCCTGCTTATAACAACAAGGAATTCGTCTCCGCCCAGTCTTGCAATAAAATCCTTCGGGAAGCATTCCTGCATCATACGGGCAGTTTCCACAAGCACTTCGTCTCCTGCCTTATGACCGCAGGCGTCATTCACCTTCTTGAAATTGTCCAGGTCAATGGTAATCATGGAAAGCTGAGGCTTATCCTTGATTTTGCCGAGGTGTGAGAAGAGGCTTCTTCTGTTGTTGAGACCTGTAAGGAAGTCGGTGTTTGCGTGTTCACGGGTCTTATCGTGGAGAAGCTTTTCTGCAGTAATATCACGGAACACGAAAACCACGCCTATTTCCTCGCCGAGAGCGTCGAGTATCTGCTGTTTCCTGTAGCTGAGAACGAAGCTTCCCTCGCCCTCGCCTATCTGATAAGCGTTTTCGCCGATTCTTACACAGCGTTCATCTGTGCTCTTCTTCCATTCGATACTCTGCTTTCCGATATATTCTTCAATTTCAGGGAAATACTGCTTAAGAGCACAGTTAGCACTTACAAGCTTTCCGTCATTGTCCTCAAGCATTATTCCGAAGGGTACGCTTTCGAGAATTACCCTTAATTCGCTGTCGATCTTGTCAAGGTCGGTCATGTCCACCGCTATACCACAGGTACCGAACAGCTCGCCGTTTACATCGTAAAGGGGAGATTTATAGGTCTTGAACTGCTTCATGCCCCTTTTCGTCTTAACCTTTTCGTCGAAATAACAGGTTTTTCCTGCGTTAATAACGATTTCCTCCGATTCAAGGCAGACATAATCCCCCTGCTCATATTCCTCCTGAGGAATATCCCAGATGTAGAAATGCCCCTTCTTGTAGACCTGCTCCTTGGTTTTATCCACGGCGTCACAGAAGGAATCGTTGGTAAGCACATGAGCGCCCCTCATATCCTTATACCATACAAGGTCAGGCACGCTGTCAATGGTGGTTTCGAGGCATATTTTATATCTCCTGCAGTCAAAGCTACGCTTGATATTTCCGATAAGTCTCGAAAAATAAGCCTTTACAAGCTGAGCCTTATCCTTATATCCCTCGGGTATCATCCATATATCTGTATTCTCCGCCGAAATATCAGAAATATCAGATTTTTCATCCGCAATAACAACAGAATATCCGCTTTTTTCCGCTTCACGCTTCTGTGTATACGTTTTCATACTGCCAAAAACAATAAGGCTGTCGGGGCTGTCGGAACAATCCTCTCCGTCAGATAAAAGCTTTATCTCGCATTCGTAGGGAGCCTCCGCCTCGGAAATTACATCGATTATGTATTTTTCGCAATCAAAAGTCTTAATATTTATGACGCAGTTATACAAAGAGATACCACCTTTTTATAATATGTGTACATTATACTAAATAAATGTCATAATTGCAAGCTTTTCACCATATTTCGACCAAATGTACAGAAATACTGTTAATTTTATGTCTATTTTAACATAGTATCGTGATGAAATACAACAGTTTTGGTATCATTTTGTCGTTTTGGATACAAAAATGTCGTTTTCAGGCTTTGTTCGTTGACATTTCTGAGTTAGACTGTTATAATTGGCGAGACGATAAAACAACTGCGAGGTATAAAAATGGATAAAATCAGTATTCCGCCCGAGTGGGTATTCAGTCCACAACCCATGTACATTATCGGAACAAAGAATGAGGATGGTACGCCGAATTTCTGCATTATCACATGGCTCGGATTTTCATTTGATAAAGGTCCCAACATCATGATGACAGTCGGCGGAACTAAGCTCACTAAAACAAACATCCTTCGTGAAAAGAAATTCTCCGCCAATATGATAACCGAGGACAACCTCTGGTTAGCGGATTATTTCGGTAACACAAACGGCGAAGAAGGCGAAAAAAACGCTGTAAGCTATAGCTATAACTGGGGCGAAGCTGTTGATGTGCCGATAATTAACGAGTGCCATTGGTCGTATGAATGCGAGGTAACGAAGGTTATTGAATTAGACGGTGCCCATTTATTTCTTGCCGCAATCAGGAATATCCAGATTGACAAAAAATACGAAAATATGGATATGAAAAAAATTGATTTAACAAAAATCCACCCTGCAATCTATGCACCCTACAATTATTTTTCGATAGGAGAAAAATTAGGTGAAATGGGAGAATGGAAAAAGCATATAGGGAATGAAGGATAAGCTGATTTTTCTACTGTAAATTAAAAATTTTTATATTTTAAATTTAGTGAATTACGAAAAAATGAATAGTGAATATTGAATAATACAAATGCGCCCACGCTTTTACATTATAAAATATTCATTATTCACTATTCAATATTAAATTAGCCCCTGCGATTAAGCAGGGGCGCATTTGGTTGGGCCGACTGGACTCTGAACCTCGCTGGTCCGACTCTCAGGGTCCAACAGGCAAATCTAAAAAATTATGCCCACTATATCGTGTGGGCATAATTCTTTATATTTGGTTGGGCCGACTGGACTCTGAACCTCGCTGGTCCGACTCTCAGGGACCAACATAGCAAATCTAAAAACACCGCCCACGTCGAGCGTGTGGGCGGTATTTTTATATTTGGTTGGGCCGACTGGACTCGAACCAGCGGATAAGGGAGTCAAAGTCCCTTGCCTTACCACTTGGCGACGGCCCAATGAAAAAACGGACAGGCAGAGGCGCCTGCCCGTTTATATTATAATTCGATTTTTCCGTAAAGAGAAACGCTCTTTTCGAGGTCAACAGTTTCCTGAGAATATTCAACAGGCTCAGCCTGCGCTCTCTTGTATTCTCTTTCAAAGGAAGTGGAGAAGCCTGTGGACTGGCGGTAGCTCTTTCCTGCGTTGGAATTTCCGCCTCTTCTTCTGTCGCTTCTTTCTCTGTTGTAGGTAGGCTTGGTGTTGGAAGAAATTACAACCTTTCTGAAGGGCTCTTCGCCGATAGAATTACTGAAAACGCCTTCAATTTCAGCCACCTTGCTGTGGATAATGCGTCTTTCGTAGGGATTCATGGGCTCTAAGGTTACTCTTCTGCCCTGCTTTAAAACTCTGTTGGCTGTCTTTACTGCGAGAGCCTCGAGAGTTTCCTTTCTCTTCGCTCTGTAGCCGTTACAGTCCACAGAAATTCTGCAGTAGGATTCTTCTGCCTTATTGCTTGCTAAAATTGTAAGATACTGGAGAGAATCGAGGGTTTCGCCTCTTCTTCCGATAACTACGCCGAGCTTATCGCCCACGATATCGAGAACTACAGTTTCGCCGTTATTGATAGGATTGATTGTGAAGCCCTCGAGACCTAATGCAGTAAGAATCTTAGTAAGATACTTCTGTGCGTTCTTTACCTTTTCGGTTTCAAGTACATCAATACCTTCAGCAGCTGCGGAAACCTTCTGCTCAGGCATTTCAGTCTGCTCTGCAGGCTGGGAAGCCGCTTCTTCAACTGCTTCAGCGGAAGCCTTGGGCTCCTCTGCGGTTGCCTTGATCTTGAATTCGCCCTTCATGCCGAAAAGCTTCTTAACGGGCTGTTCAAGTATTTCAAAATCTATATCATTCTCGCTTATACCGAGGTTGGTAAACTCGTTGATAGCCTGTTCCTTAGCGGCGTCAAGAGTCTTGGCTGAATAAATCTTTTCCATTATTAAACGTCCTTTCAAATTATCAGATATCATCTTCGTCGTTGGATTCAACGTATTCCTCGCCGTACTTTTCGGCGTCAGCCCTTCTTGCTGCTTCAAGCTTCTTCTTATTAAGCTCCTTGAGCTCCTTCTGTGTAAGCTGTGAAATACGGTCAACCTTTTCTGTCTTATTTCCGTCCTCGTCGATATGAACGGTAACTACCTTCTGTTCCTTTTCAGCCGCCTTGGCTTCCATCTTAGCCTTAGCCTCGGCTCTTATCTTTTCGGCAGGCCAGAACTTATTTGTAAGAACAACCTGACCTATACCGATAAGGTAGGAAATTCCCCAGTAGAAGCCCGCACCTGCAGGAACGGTAAAGGCGATCCAGAGCGAAATAAGGGGCATGGTAAAGAGCATACCCTTCATACAGCCCTGCTGCTGCTGGGCCGCAAGCTCGGGATTCTGCTTGTTTGTATAATGCTGTGTAACGAACATCTGAAGCATGGAGAATACAAAGGAGAGAATCGGGATAATAAGAAGGCTGTTGAATTCCCATGTAGGCTGTTCTCCAAGGTTGATACCGAAGAAGAACATATTGTCGCTTAATGTATCAAGTCTTACAAGAGTATCTTCAGAAAGACCTGTCTGGGTCTTGAATAAGGCCTGATACTTGTTATTGCCCTCTGCGTCTGTTCTTGAGTAGCAGTTAAGCGCACGAAGCTCTCTGTAGATTGAAGCGTCAAGATAATTGTTGTTGATAATGGTGTTAAGGTTGTTTCTTACATTATCGGAAATACGGGTATTACCGATAAGAACCTTGATTTTTTCGTCAGTAAGCTCGCTTAAGGCCTTTAAATCCTCGGCAGTAACTTTAATTCCTGCCTTAGCCTGTTCATAATTGAAATCGGAAGCAGGTACTATCTTGTTGTTGGTTTTGATAACCTTGCCGTTTTCGTCGGTAGTTTCGCTTTCAACGATAGAAACAACAGTTTCATCCTTAAGGAATTCGATAACAAGGTTATAGTCCTCGGGGCTTGCCTTGATAGCTTCCGCTACGTCGATGGACTTAGCTGTGGAAACTATGGAGTTGATTGTTGTGCCGTCAAAATGCTCCATGTGGGTCATGGGCTTATAAACTACGTCGATAACGCCGAAAAGTAACAGGAAGGTAATAAGCATAGTTCCGCATCCGCCTGCAGGGTTATAACCCTCCTTCTGGAGCTTTGTAAGCTCTTCCTGCTGTTTTTCCTGATTGTTTTTATACTTCTGCTGAATTTCTCTTACGCGGGGCGCATAAAGCTGAGAAATTGCAGTATTCTTCTGCTGCTTGATATTGAGCGGTAACATAGCCGCCTTGACAATAATAGAGAAAATAATGATTGCCCAGCCGAAATTCTGGACAAGACCGTAACACGCCCACATGATATATCCTAAAGGCGTACCGATTATAGAATAAAGAAAGTTAATTTTTAATCACCCTTTTTAATGTCGCTTTTCTTTTTAAAGAAGTAAAATTCTTCCGGAACGGGATCCGCTCCGCCTACGCTGTAAGGATTACATCTTAAAATCCTTCGTATAGTTAAATAGCCGCCCTTGACTACGCCGAATCTCCTGAACGCTTCAAGTCCGTAAGTCGAGCAGGTCGGAGTAAACCGGCAGCAAGGCGGCTTAAGTTTCGACAATGTCTTCCTGTAAAACAGGATTAAACCGATAAATATATACTTCATAGCTTCGTCATTGTCATAGGGCTTGCGAAAATGCGTTATCCGCATTCTCCCGTTAACCCTTTTGATTTGTTTTTTCATCCTTAGACTTTATAAGAAGGGGCTTAAGCCTGTTATTCATAAGGCTGAGCAGCTTGGTCGATTTAAGCGAAGCTGTTTTGGCTCGGGCTACGAAGATAAAATCGTAGCGGGACGCCGTAAGGCTGCTGATATCGTGGTCGAAAAGTCTGAAAGCCTCTCTTATAACTCTACGGGCACGGTTTCTTGTAACCGCATTACCGATTTTCTTGCTGGTAACGATACCCAGTCTGTTACGGCGTCTGTTATTCTTCCTAAAATAACAGACGAAACCGTAGTTTACCGAGGTTTCGCCCTTATTAAACAGGAATCGGAATTCACGGTCATTCTTGATACTGTAAAACCGTTTGGAATACTCTCCCATACTATATTAACTTATAAGCTTATTAGTATGTGAGCTGCTTTCTGCCCTTAGCACGTCTTCTTGCGAGAACCTTGCGGCCGTTAGCGGTCTTCATTCTTTTTCTGAAGCCGTGTTCCTTTTTTCTCTGAAGCTTCTTAGGCTGATATGTTCTTTTCATTTTTAATTCCTCCGTAATTTTTGTTATTCATGAGAGCATAGCACTCCCTTTATTGCTTAGCCATATTATTATAAACAAAAATCTCTCCCTTGTCAAGAGGAAAAAAGCGATTACTTTTAAATTTATAAGAAATGCCGAATAAAACAGGATAAACAGGTCGTTTAACGGTAATATTACCGCCGTACTATGGAATTAAAGATTAAAAAAGCTCCTGCCCTATCCGCCTTAATTGTGCATTCATACGAAAAACCAAAATCGCTATTTACACCTTTATGCCCCTGTGTTATACTGAAACCGTTGTAATAATGCAGTATCCTGCAGACAAAAGAAAGGAAAATAAAAATATGAAAAAGCTTTTATCCGCTTTAATGGCAGTCTTCTGCCTCACAGCCTTTGCAGGCTGTTCCTCGGCTCCTGCCGGAACAACAACCGATACATCGGTAACCGACGAATCCCTCACTAAGGTTCTCGAGAGCAAGAAGTTCGTTTTAGGACTTGACGCTACCTTCGTTCCTATGGGCTATACCGATGAGAACGACGAAATCGTAGGCTTCGATATCGACGTAGCTCAGGAAGTTTGCAACCGTCTCGGCGTTGAGCTTGTCAAGGAGCCCATCAACTGGGAAACAAAGGAATCCGACCTCAACATCGGTAAGATTGACTGTATCTGGAACGGCTTAAGCGTAAGCCCCGCAAGAGCAGAGGCTATGAACCTTTCCGAAGCTTACATGAAAAACGACATGATTTTCACAGTTATGAACGACGGAAAGTACACCTCCTCCGCTGGCCTCGAAAATAAGATTGTAGCAGTACAGAACGGCTCTACCGCTCAGGAAATCCTCGAAGGCTCCGAAATCGGCGCTAAGCTTAGTATCACAGCAATCGCTACAAACGTAGAAGCTCTCCAGCAGCTTGAGCTCGGTCTCGTTGACGCAGTATTCCTTGACTCTGTTGTTGCCAACTATCTTATCACAACAACAGGCAAGAACTACACAATCCTCCCCGAAGCTGTAGGCGAACAGGAAGAATACGCTATCGGCTTCAGAAAGAACGACTGTGCTCTCCGCGATAAGGTACAGAGCATTTTAAGCGAAATGAAGGCTGACGGAAAGCTTGCCGAAATCTCTACAAAGTGGTTCGGCTCCGACATTACTACCGTTCAGTAATCTGTATATAACTAAACAAAATATACTGCCTGTAGAAATACAGGCAGTATTTATTTTATATAAGGTATTGCATTATTCGTCAATATCTGATAAAATGAATTTGTATATGTTAATATTTTATCGGAATAATGTGGTATCACGTTATCGGAAAGGATTGTTATGACAGGCGAAGATATACTCAAGGTTGTAGGAATACTTCTCGAATATCTTGTTCCTACTCTTAAAATATTCGGCGGAACGCTTCTTTTCTCGATTCCGCTGGGACTTGTTGTTGCCATGCTTAAAATGTGCAGGTTCAAGCCTCTTTCACTTCTCACTAATTTCTACATACTGGTTATGAGAGGTACTCCTCTGATGCTCCAGATTATCGTGGTATATTACGCCGTTCCTTATATCCAGATGGCGAATCCCGATATGCTCTCCTTTATAGATGTAAAGAACGAGAATTATATGTTCAATGCCGTTCTGGTTGCCTTTGTACTTAACTATGCGGCATATTTCGCTGAGATATTCCGCGGCGGTATCGAATCTATCCCGAAAGGACAGTACGAAGCGGCGGCGGCTCTCGGCATGACCAAGGTACAGACCTTCTTCAGAATAATACTGCCTCAGGTTATAAAAAGAATAGTTCCCGCCTCCTCCAACGAGGTTATAACTCTCGTTAAAGACACATCCCTCGCCAATGTTGTGGCCTATGCGGAAATTACCCTTAAGGCGAAACAGCAGATGCAGAATTACGCTTCTCTTACTCCTCTTTTTATTGCAGGTATTTTCTATTTCGCCATGGCGACTATTCTTACAGCTTTATTCGCCTTTATCGAGAAAAAGCTCAGCTACTACAGATAAGGAGGTTAAAAAATGGCAATACTTGAAGTCAAAAATCTCTCTAAAAGCTTCGACGGTACCGATGTACTGAAGGATATTTCCTTTGACGTAGAAAAGGGACAGGTAGTTTCAATAATCGGACCTTCGGGAAGCGGCAAGTCTACCCTTCTCCGCTGTATAAACCAGTTTGAGCGCGCCGACGGCGGAACAATCACAATCTGCGGTAAGGATATGCTCCTTCAGAACGAAAAGGGTAAGACTATATATGCGCCCTCTAAAACTCTCCACGAGATAAGAATGAAAATCGGGCTCGTGTTTCAGAATTTCAATCTTTTCCCCCACATGTCCGTGCT
Organism: Ruminiclostridium sp.; assembly: GCA_045602405.1. GTDB lineage: Bacteria > Bacillota > Clostridia > Oscillospirales > Ruminococcaceae > Ruminiclostridium_E. The sequence goes on along the minus strand of JAZSBN010000028.1, from coordinate 153,252 downwards.
TAAAAATATAACAGAAGCTCCTATAAGAGTTCTGAAGCAGGACAAAAAGACTGCCGAAGAAACCGCAATGAAGCTTCTCGAAAAAATGGGGCTTGAAGCCAAGGCTAAGGAATATCCCTGTAACCTTTCGGGCGGACAGCAGCAGCGTGTATCTATCGCAAGAGCTCTCGCTCTCAGTCCCGAGGTGCTTTTCTTTGATGAACCTACCTCTGCCCTTGACCCTGAGCTTACAGGAGAAATCCTCAAGGTAATAAAGTCCCTCGCAGAAGAAAACATGACCATGGTCATAGTTACCCACGAAATGAGCTTCGCTCATGATATTTCCGATAAGGTTATTTTCATGGACGAGGGATATATTATCGAAAACGGTACTCCCGAGGAAGTGTTCGAGAACTCAACCAACGAGCGTACAAAGCAATTCCTTGAACGCTACCACTCCTGAGGCGAAGCGCCTCCGCCAGTCCCGTAGTTATCTCAGCCGTATTCCCCATGTTGTTCTCGCACAGGGGAGTATGGCTTTACTTATTTTATTTTTGAGGCGAAGCGCCTCTCCCAGTCCCGTAGTTATTTAAGCCATATCCCCCAACCCGTTCACGCACAGGGGAGTATGGCTGATTTTATTTTAGCTACCATTACAATGAAAATAGCCACAATTTCTGAGCGCTTTTTTCAGAAATTACGGCAATTTTGTGCAATTTCGGGAATCATATGAACACTTTCGACGCATTTTTATATACAAATTGTCGAATTATATGCAATATTATACTATTTGTAATAAGAGATATCAAAAAATAACACCCTGATTAACAGGGTGTTATTGGCGGAAAGAAAGGGATTCGAACCCTTGAACGGGGTTAACCGTTACACGATTTCCAATCGTGCGCCTTCGACCAGCTCAGCCATCTTTCCGGATAGCTTAATCATTATAGCAGATATTCAACTGTTTGTCAATACCTTTTTAAGAAAAAAGTTGAAAAACAATAAAATTTGTTAAATGAAAAAGCATTATTATCAGCTTAATATATCGTCTATAAGCTCATAACCCTCGTCGCTTACGGGAATAACGGGAACTCCCAGCCTTTCGGAAGCCTCTACGAGAGTTATATTATCGAGGAAAATATCCTCGTCAGCCTTAAGCATATTCTTCGGAATATATAATCTTTCCCCAAGCTGTTCCTTATGGGGTAAAAGCTGTTCGATAAGGTCGCCGCCCGTAACAAGCCCCGAAACGGTGACAGTCTCCCCGAAAAAGTTATTTTTAACAGTATAAACCTTGATTTTTACCTGTGGGAATTTCTCCGTAACCATTTCCGAAAGTTCCTCCATAAGAGGTGCCGCAAGAACACCCGTAGCGATAGAAACGCTCCTGTTTCCGCCCGTATATTCCGCGTCGGAAAGCCCGTCGATAAAGCCCTCTCTGTAGTAAGCCCACATTCCTACGCCGTTCTCATACTGGTCGTAGGCTTCATAATATTCGCCCTCGGGCATGGGAAGTCCTGCCCTAATATAAAATTCGTCGGCGGGAAAAACCACTCTCTCCCCGTATTCACGGAGCATTTTCTCCCCGAAGCTGTTGATTATATCTATCGTTTCTCTTGCAGTAGCTTCATCGTGAAGCTCAATCTGCGGCAAATTTTCACGGTATTTTGTAGCTCCGAAGGGAACTACCGCTATTGATTTTACTGCAGGATAAAGAGAAGTAAGGTCGTTAAGCGTCTTTTTAAGCTCATCCCCGTCGTTTACACCACGACAGAGCACAATCTGACAGTTCATGGTTATACCGCCCTCCGCCATCATATTTATATAGCGGAGCACATCGCCTGCAAAGCGGTTTTTAAGCATACTGCAACGTAATTCGGGATTGGTGGTATGTACGGAAATGTTGACGTTAAGCTTCATTTTTATGATACGCTCAATGTCGCTCTCCTTGAGATTGGTAAGGGTGATATAGTTACCCTGGAGAAAGCTTAAACGGCTGTCATCATCCTTGAAATAGAGGGTATCCCTCATTCCCTCGGGAAGCTGGTCGATAAAACAGAAAATACATTTATTATGGCAGCTCTGCTTCTTATCCATAAGGTAGGTTTCAAAATTCAGCCCGATATCGTCGTAATCGTCCTTTTTCTTAACCTTTACCTTTCTTGTTATAAGGTCAAGCTCAAGAACACGGTCATAGCAGTAAAACCCGTAATCGAGAGAATCGTTTATCGGGTGACCGTTTATTTTATCGAGGGTTTCCCCTGCCTTTATTCCTGCCTTAGCGGCAGGAGACCGAGGCGTAACAGACTTTATTATAACTGCCATTTCCGTAATCCTTTCAGATAAAATAAGACAGCAGTGCCATAACGGTACTGCTGTCATAAAATCATGTGTTACCGGGATTAAGCTTCGCTGTGAGCGATAACTTCCTTACCCTTGTAATAACCACAGTTGCCGCAAACCTGGTGAGGCATCTTAAGTTCACCACAGTTAGTGCAGCGTGAGAAAGCAGGTGCAGATAACTTCCATACCTGTGTACGTCTCTTGTCTCTTCTTGCCTTAGAAACTTTTCTCTTCGGAACTGCCATTATTCGCACCTCCCTCTGAATTCAGCGATATTTATGATTCGGTAAAATAAACCGAAATTGGCACGGTTTATAGTATATCATAATTGTTTCGCTTTGTCAATAGTAATTAAAGATATTTTTTTAATGCTTCAGGGAAATCAGCAACATCAGCAGAAATTGTGAAGATTACCTTGCAATTTTCGGTAATTGCGGCAATTCTGTCTGCCATCTTGCCAACTTCGTCAAGATCTCTGCCCACAATTCTTAATGTACCGTCAACGAAAATGTCGGTAATATCATAGTTGGAAGCGAGCATACCTGCGATGAAGCCATACATATCATCGTAGTCGGAAATCTTGTAGTCTTCGATATTGATTAAACGGATCTTGTGGTAAATGTCTACGTTCAGGGACGAGCCGTACTGAATTGCAACAACATTACCATTGCTTTCCTTTTCTGCAGTATGGATTGCGTCGATTAAAGTCTTAGTCTTGCCTGAACCCTTTTTTCCTGCGATTAATTTTACCATGGTGATATCCTCCGATTTGTTTTATTTACAGGAGCTTTTACACTCCTCTTAAAAGGATTGCGTCACAGCACAATCCGAATTAACTTAGTTAAGCTTCGCCTCAAGCTCAGCCTTAGCGCCTTCATAGCCGGGCTTGCCTAAGAGAGCGAACATATTCTTCTTGTAGCTTTCTACGCCGGGCTGGTCGAAAGGGTTAACTCCGAGCATATAGCCTGAAATCGCACAAGCCTTTTCGAAGAAGTAGATCATGTAGCCGAGTTCGAATTCGTTAAGCTCGGGAACCTCTAAGATGAGGTTGGGAGTACCGCCCTCGGTATGAGCGAGGATAGTACCTTCGAAAGCCTTACGGTTTACTACGGACATATTCTGGTCAGAAAGGAAGTTAAGACCGTCGCCGTTCTGGGGGTCGGGCTTGATGAAGAAGTCCTTCTGGGACTTTTCAACGTTTACTACCGTTTCGAAAAGAATATTGGAGCCGTCCTGAATGTACTGACCTAAGGAGTGAAGGTCGGTGGAGAAAACTGCACTTGTGGGGAAAAGTCCCTTTCCGTCCTTACCTTCGCTTTCGCCGTAAAGCTGCTTGAACCATTCGTTCATCATAGCGAAGGAGGGCTCATAGGAAACGAGCATTTCCACAGCCTTACCCTTACGGTAGAGAATATTTCTGATTGCCGCATACTTGTAGCAGTCGTTCTTGTTTATATCAGGATCGTTGAAGCTGTCCATAGCTGTCTTTGCACCGTTCATAAGAGCGTCAATATCACAGCCTGCAACAGCGATAGGTAAAAGACCTACTGCAGTAAGAACGGAGAAGCGTCCGCCTACGTCGTCGGCAATAACAAAGGTCTCATAGCCCATGTTGTCGGAAAGCTCCTTTAAGGTGCCTCTTGCCTTGTCTGTAGTAGCGAAGATACGCTCCTTAGCACCTTCAACGCCGTAGCGTTCCTCGAGAAGCTGCTTGAATACTCTGAATGCGAGAGCAGGCTCTGTTGTTGTACCCGACTTGGAAATTACGTTTACGGAGAAATCTCTTCCCTCTACGAGAGAGATTACTTCGTTAAGATATGTGGGGCTGATTGTGTTACCGATAAAGTAGATATCGGGTGTATCCTTCTTTAAGGAGTTGTAAAGGCTGGACTTTAACGCCTCGATAGCTGCTCTTGCTCCGAGGTAGGAGCCGCCGATACCGATAACGATTAAAACCTCGCTGTTCTTCTTGATTTTTTCGGCAGCAGCCTTGATTCTTCCGAATTCTTCCTTGTCATAATCCTCAGGAAGAGTTACCCAGCCGAGAAAATCATTTCCGGGGCCGTTCTTAGCCTTTAAGGTTTCGTGAGCAGCAGTAACAGCAGGCTGGATAGCCGCATATTCGTGTTCGCCGATAAAGCTGCTTAAATACTTGTTGTTGACTTTAAGTGCCATTTCTGAATTTTCCTTCCTTATCGTTGTCTTTATTGTTCTACGAAACGATATTGTCTATGTGTTATTCATTATACCGTAAATTTATAATTTTTGCAAGTTATTTTCAAAAGTAGGAGTATATTTGTCGGAAATATAAAAAATACTCATTAAAGTTTGTGCAGTTTTTCGTGATACGGTAGCATTTTCGCCCCTTTGCCCGTCGATTATTCCAAAGAGGTAAATTTTCAGAAAAACTGCTTGACAGCAAGCCTTAACTATGCTATAATAATTTCTCGGACAGTCATTGGGTTGCTCCCCATTGACTTATTTTTTGAGAGTAAAGGCGGTGACAGCATGAAAGACGCAATCCATCCCAACTATGAAGCAACAACAATCAAGTGTGCATGTGGTGCAGTTATCGAAACACGCTCCACAAAGAAGGACATCAAGGTAGAAATCTGCTCAAAGTGCCACCCCTTCTTCACAGGTAAGCAGAAGCTTGTTGACGCAGGCGGACGTGTTGATAAGTTCAAGAAGAAGTACAATCTTGGTAAGTAATTGTTTCACAATGAAAATAAATGCAGTAGCTTAAGGCTACTGCATTTTTTCGTTTATAGAGTTTTTATCAAAAGGCAGAAGGCGGAACTGCCTGAGAGGCTCTCTCCTCGCCGCTCATGAAAAGCGTAATGAGAAAAATACCGCAAAAGGCGAGAACTGCCAGAAACGTTAGTTTCCGAATTTGCCGTATTTTCTTACGAACTGCTGTGCGTTTATGTATTCGGCCGCGAGAACGTCAATATCCACATTACAGGTTATAGCGTACATCATCACCTTATCCCAGTCGCCGTCCTCATAACAGCAGGCAAGATGATAGATATCGCTGAAAACGCCGTCGCCCGTAATACCCTTCTTGATTTCATCGGATACGGGAAGGTCGTCAAGAGCCTTTGAAAGAGCCTCGTCGTCACGGCTGCCCGTAACTATCGAGATAAGACCCATGAGGTAAAGCTCGTTGCTTCTTGCACCTACGCCGCCGCCCGAATTACGGGAAATTCTTTCACAGAAGCGTGCACGGAATAAGGCAAGACAGAGTATTTCCGCAGGAGTATTTCTGTTAAGTCTCTGAAGTCCTACAAGATAAATCCATTCCTTGAGCCTGTCAATACCCAGCATTACAAGAGCCTGATGAACGGTAGAAACAGTGTTTCCCTTATCGGCACAAAGCTGGTTAATAACCTTAAGAAGCTTTATGGTAAGTACGGGGTCGGTAGAAATTACCGCCGAAATATATTCTATGTTGGGCTCAGGGCTGTATAAAAGCGCAAGAATCTGTAAAAAGGTCTTTATCATGGGGCCGCCTGAACGCTTTGTTTCAAGAACAGGTCTTGAGAAAAAGCGACCCTTTATATAGTCCACGTCAAGCTCCCTCGCAAGCTCGAATTCTTCCTGGGTTTCCACAGAGTCTACCATAGCACACTTTCCACGCTCGTGGCATTTCTTCACGGTAAGCTCAATGGCGTCATGCTCCTCGGTCATACTGAAGCGTATAACGTCAGCAAAATTGAAAAGCTCCATGTTTTCCTCGCTGTAGATTATGCCTGAAAGGGCAATACGATATCCGAGGCGCTTAAGCTTCATGCACTGCTGTAAGGTCGCAGGGTCGGCAAGCATTTCCGTAGTAACCTCGATAATAAGCCTCTCCTTGAGGAAAAGCTCATTGAAGTTGTTGTCCAGCAGAACGGGAGAAAAATGCATATATGCAATTCTTCCGTCGAAAATGGTTTCCATGTTGGACCTGATATATTCCTTCGCTTCTTCTATTTCTTCCTCTTTAAGCATAGATTCATCGCCGAGAGGATTTCTCATGCTTGCGAATCTGTAAAGCAATTCATACATATCAGTAGCACCCTGCTGATTGAAAATCGCCTGCTTTGAAATAAGAAAACTCATTACTCAATAAATTCCTTCCAAGATATTCGCTGTGTCAGATTACCATTCTATTTCTTCAACAGGCGTAGGATTCTCATTCACGATAATTTCCCTCACCTTGCTGTTTTTGAGCCTGATAACCCTGTCCGCCATGGGAGAAATGGCAGAATTATGTGTTACGAGGATAACCGTCATTCCGTTTTTACGGCAGGTATCCTGTAAAAGCTTAAGTATCATCTTACCCGTATTGTAGTCGAGAGCGCCGGTAGGCTCGTCACAAAGGAGAAGCTTCGGCTTTTTAGCCAATGCTCTCGCTATAGCTACTCTCTGCTGTTCGCCGCCCGAAAGCTGGGCGGGGAAATTATCAAGTCTTTCGCCGAGTCCTACCTGCTTCAATATTTCCTCGGCAGGAATAAAATCCTTGCAGGTCTGGGCGGCAAGCTCCACATTTTCCTTTGCGGTAAGATTCTGAATAAGGTTGTAGAACTGGAAAATAAAGCCGATTTCATATCTTCTGTAGGTTATAAGCTCCTTTTTCGAATAACGGGCAATATCCTTTCCGTCGATGAAAACATTTCCCTCGTCGATAGTATCCATACCGCCCAGCATATTGAGAACGGTGGTTTTTCCCGAGCCGGAGGGCCCTAAAACTATCGCAAGCTCACCCTTTTCGATATCAAAGGTTATCCCGTCCGAGGCGTTGATTGTAATCTCGCCCATTCTGTAACGCTTATAAACATCCTTAACCGATACAAAGCTCATTAAATTTTCCCTTTCTTTAACACACTATACAATTATACTATAACAATCTCCCTGTTATCATTCATTTTTATCTTACAGGTCGTTCTCTTATCCGGAACAGTCATCTTTGTGCTGTTTATCTTTATGGTTACTCCGGGGAAAACCGCCCTATTTACTATTACCTTAAGGTCGTTATTTCCGTCTATTTCCTTGTCGATTTCAGCTATTCTGTCGTTTATGGCCTTTATCGCCTTCATGTGGCCGTACTTCGCTCTTATAGATGTAGCAAGCATCTCCTCTCTCTGGTGAGGGAGCTGTCCTGCCTTCTTCTGCTTCTGAAGGGTTTCACAGACCATGTTGAGCTGTTCAAGCTGCTGTGTATATTCCTTGAGCTTCTTTTCATGCTCGGTTTTTTCTTCCGCAAGAACCGCCACATTACCGAGGGTGATAACGGTTCTGATATATGTATCGGAGCCGATATAATTGGCCTCCACGTCGGAAAGACAGGTATATTTTCCGCCTACGATAGCGGATTTTCCGCCCTTTGCAGTAAGCATTCCGTTACAGAACACCTTACAGCTTACGAAGCTTTGTGCCGTACAGGAGCCCTTTACATTTATAGTTGAATTTTCACAGAAGGATACGTTCATATCTCCTGCCACGTCAACCTCGGAATTTATAACGCCAAGCTTCGAGGTAAGATTACCTCCCACGGTAACGGTAGCTCCCGTTATATTTCCCGAAACGGTAATATCCCCGTCTGCCTTTACAATAAAGCTTTCGTTGATATTTCCCTTTATAACGATATCGCCGATAAAATCAATATTGCCTACAGAAAGGTCAACGTCGTCGGAGATAGTAAGCACCTTATCCACAACGAAATGATCCTTGTTCCAGCGTAAATTGCCCGAATCCGCCGCAAGAAGCTGTGTACCGTCCTCGGAAACCTCAACGCCGTTTCCTATGTGAAGCTTCGCAGGCTTACCGGGAAACTGCTTTGAAACTACGCCTCTTACGTCCTTACCGGAAGTACCCTCAGTCTCGGGAATTATATCCGCAATAACAGTACCCTTACTGATATTCTTTATAATTCCCAGATCGCGGTAATCCACGTTTCCGAATTCGTCCTCCTTCATTTCAGATACGGCAGTCTGTTCAAAATAATATTTAAGATATCCGTTCGTTCCGTCGACAGGCGGATCGCCCTTGGCAAGAATAAGGCTATGGCCGTATTCTCCGTTCTTGAATATCCGCTCGAAAACGCTTTCGTCAAGATTATATCTTATACCGTTCTGAGCCACGATTTGTCTTGCTTCCTCTTCAGTAGCGGGCTTTCCGCCATGGAGAGGCTCGGTTACAACAATATGAGCGTTCATAAACTTATCATCCACATTTACCGTAATGGTTCCGTTAATAGGTTCAGCCATAGCTATCATCTCTTTTCTCTGTAAATTATAGATACCCATTCTAATAAAGGATATTTACGATTTAATTATACCACACATCCCTCAACATTTCCACACAAAAAATAAAATTTTAAAAATATGACAAAAACACCTGTTTATTTTTGTTCAGACTGTAGATAAATCGTTATCGATATAAAAATCTGCCGGACTATATTATAAGCCCGGCAGTAATTTATATTTTCGTTATCTTGGCGAAGTTCGCCGCAAGCTTCTTCGTTCCCACGGTATCGAACATTATTTCAAGAAGCGTATCATTTCCCATAGGAGTAGCGTTAAGAACAGTTCCGTCGCCGAATACCCTGTGATGTATCCTGTCGCCTGTGGCGAAGGATTCGGTATTGACCTCGGAAACCACCCTCTTGACGGTATGACTTCTCAAATAGCTGTTATTGCCGCTGTTTTCGTTACGGCTGTCTCCGAGAGAGCCTCTTCTTCCCGTCCTGTCGATATACTTCATATAATCGGAAGGAATCTCCCTGACAAAACGGGAGACCTGATTATGCTGGGTCTGACCGTAGAGAAGTCTGCTTTCCGCGGTAGTTATATAAAGCCTTTCCTTCGCTCTCGTTATCGCCACATAGCAAAGACGCCTGTCCTCCTCGAGCTCGTATATATCGCCAAAGCTTCGGTAAGAGGGGAAAATCCCCTCCTCTGCCCCTACAATATAGACATTTTCAAACTCAAGTCCCTTCGCCGCATGCATGGTCATAAGAGTAACCCTGTCCTCCGAGGTGTCGTAGCTGTCAAGGTCGGAAATAAGGGCTACCTGCTCTAAAAAGTCGAAAAGACTGTGGTTTTCGTTTTCCTGACAGAAGCTTATCATTGAGGATTTAAGCTCTCGTATGTTTTCAAGTCGTGCGGCACCCTCATCCCCTTGTCCCAGAAGATTCAGAGTATAGCCCGACTGCTCCATAACGTCGTCAAGAATATCGGTTATATCCCTTTCCTCGGCAGTATCAATAAGCTCACGGAACATTCTTCCGAGGGGAAGAAGCGCCCTCGCCTTCTTAGAAAGCTTGACGAATTCCTCACAGCGTTCCATAGCCTCAACAGGGCTTATCCCGAGAGAAAGGGAGATATTTTCAAGCTCCTTCCAGGTTGCCTCGCCTATACCTCTTTTCGGCTCGTTTATTATCCTTCCGAGTCTTACAAGGTCATAAGGGTTACAGATTACGCTTAAATATGCTATTGCGTCCTTTATTTCCTTACGCTCATAGAACCTTGTACCGCCTACGATTTTATAGGGAACCGCCATTTTCCCAAGCATTATTTCAAAGGTTCTGGACTGGGAGTTATTCCTGTATAAAATCGCATTGTCGGAAAAGCTTCCGCCCTTCTTTTTCGCTTCAAGAATATTTGAAGCTACGAAAAGAGCCTCTCCCTGTTCGTCGGGGAAGCGGTATATTTCGACCTTTTCACCTTCGCCTAAATCCGACCAGAGATTCTTCTCCTTATGCTGGGTGTTATTTTTTATTACCGCATTCGCCGCGTCAAGGATATTACAGGTTGAACGGTAGTTCTGTTCAAGCTTTATTACCTCCGCATTGAACTGATTTTCAAAGGAAAGGATATTTTCTATAGTTGCACCTCTGAAGCGGTAGATAGACTGGTCCTCGTCGCCTACGACGCAAAGATTTCCCTTTCCGCCCGAAATAAGCTTGACCAGCTCATACTGTGCCATATTTGTATCCTGATACTCGTCAACCATAACGTAATCGAAATGATTCTGCCAGTAGCGTAAAGCCTCAGGGTCGGCACGGAAAACCTCAACGGTTTTCATGATAATATCGTCGAAATCGAGAGCGTTGGCCTTTTTAAGCCTGTTCTGGTATTCAAAATATATATCGCGGATAACCTGAAGCTGAAAATCCGCCTTATCCCCGTTTGTGACAGGGAATTTCTCGGGGGTAAGAAGCTTGTCCTTTGCCTTTGAAATCGCCGACATAATCACCTTCGGGTTAAAGGTCTTATCGGAAATATTCATGGCTTCCATAACGCTTTTTATGACTCTCTTGCTGTCGTCGGCGTCATATATAACGAAATTCTGATTATACCCTATGGCAGTAATACTCCTTCTCAGGATTCTTACACAGGTGGAATGGAAGGTAGCCGCCCACACCTCTCCCGCAGGAGCATTCATACGGCAAAGACGCTCCTTTAATTCCGCCGCCGCCTTATTTGTGAAGGTTACTGCAAGAATTTTCCATGGAAAAACCCTGTTATGGCCGATAAGCTCGGAAAGATGCTCTATAACCTCGGGAGAATCGGGATATATTCCGTCAATATAAAAGCGAAGGAACTGTTCATCGTCATCGGTGAGCCTTCTTTCAAAATCGCTGTGATATGCGTCTCCGAAAAGAAGAAGATTAGCTATACGGTTACAGAGAACTGTGGTTTTTCCGCTTCCTGCCCCCGCTATAATAAGAACAGCCCCCTCGGTACGGAAAATCGCCTCTCTCTGGGGTTTATTCGTTCTCTCGAAATATTTTAGAAGAGCCTTTTTCTTTAACTCGCTGAATTCCATATAATTCTCCTGATTAAACAGCACAAACCTGACACGTTTTCACGAGTCAGGCTGTGATTATTCTATACTTGTTTTACTGTGCGTTTTCTGTCTGCTGGGGAGCAGTATTATTTCTTACGGCAGGTGTCGATGTATTGCTGTCAAGAGAAATAAAGGGGTTTACACCGTCGCCGATAACCTGAGGAAGAACGCCGTTCCAGTTGTTTATCTTTAAGTATTCGATATAGTTGGGGCTGTTTTCAAGCTTTTCCTGTACAACCTCGATAGCGTAAGCCTGTGCGTCTGCAGTAAGCTTCTGGCTGTCAGCCTCTGCCTGAGCCTGAATAACTATCTGCTTTGCCTCTTCTTCCTTTTCCTTAGTCTTGTTTTCCATCTTTAAAGCGTCCTGAGCGGCGATAACCTTAGCCTGAATAGAGCTTTCGAAGGCGTCGTCGAAGCTTAAGTTTTCGATAGCGAAGGCCTCAACGATGATACCGTTCTGAGCGAGGATAGGAGTAAGCTCGTTTTCGATTCTCTGCTGTACGTCGCCTCTGGACTGTACAAGCTCTTCAGCCTTTACCTTACCGATTTCGTTCTTGGTAATCTTGGCTACGTTCTGAACAAGAAGCTTTGTATCAACATTATTGATACCGATACCTCTTATGAGCTCGGAAAGCTTTGTCTTATCATAGGAATAGTTAAGCTTTAAGCTTAATTCCTGAACAGTCTGTGTGTCGCTTGTATAAGCGTCTGTTGTGGTTGCATAAACCTGCTGTCTGATATCAACCTGCTGGATTTCTTCAACGAAGGGTATACGGAAGTTAAGACCTGCGGTAAGGTCGTCGTTCACGATCTGACCGAAGCGGTATTTTACGCCTATAAAGCCCTCGTTAACGATAGTAAAGCAGTTAAAAAGAACGATAAGTAAAGCTATAACGATTGCAACTATTGCAACATATTTTCCGTATTTCTTTCCGTCGGTACTTTTCTTTGTACTGCCTGTAGTGTTGGTTGTAAATTTAATTTCTGACATAACTTTTTCCTTTCGAATTCTGTCCCTGACTTAACGGCAGTATTCCTGCCGCCAAGCCTCACACAATAAGTAAATTCCATTTACTTTACTATTATATTATCACATCCGATTTACTTTGTCAATAGTTTGCGTAAATTTTATTTACATTATTTTTCTATAAGCTCAGAATACTTGTCGCTGATCTCTGCCTTAGGAGCGGAAACCTCAGCGCCGTTCTTCTTAAGCTGACGCATAGCCTGAGTAAGCATGAGCTTGATACGGTTTATCTGATTTACCTCGGAAGCACCGGGGTCGTAGTCTACCGCAATAATATTGGACTCGGGGTGTCTGCGTCTTAATTCGCCGATTACACCCTTACCCGTTACATGATTCGGGAGACAAGCGAAGGGCTGCATACAGATAATATTGTTTACGCCGCTTTCGATAAGCTCCAGCATTTCAGCAGAAAGGAACCAGCCCTCGCCTGCGATATTACCTGTTGAAACTATACCGTCAACAAGCTCTCTCATGTGGGAAATTTTTGTGAAGCCGCCGAACTTTGTACCCTCGAGAGCCTTTGCGATAGGCTTCTGAATCCATTCAAGGAGAGAGATAGCCATGTTGCTTACTCTGTAGCGTGTATTTGATACGGTAAGGAACTCGTGACGGGAATTTGCATGGTCACAGAAGAAATAGATAAAGCCCATAAGGTCGGGAACTACCGCTTCCGCACCCTCGGATTCGATAAAGCCTACTACGTCGTTATTGGCGATAGGGCTGTACTTAACGAGGATTTCACCTACAACGCCTACTCTGGGTTTAACCACATCGAGGGTAGGAATAGCGTCAAATTCCTCAACGATTTTCTTGACGTTCTTCTTATATCTGCCGAAGCTTAAATGCTTAAGGTCCTCACAGAGATACTTGTTCCACTTTTCGTAAAGCCTGTCAGCACTTCCCTTTTCTATCTCATAAGGTCTTACCCTGTAGAGACAGCGTGTAATAAGGTCGCCGTAAAGAACGCCCATAAAGGCTCTTATAGCTAATGGAACAGTAATCTTGAAGCCGGGCTGTTTTTCGAAGCCGTTGAAATTGAGGGAGAGTAAGGGAGTATCCTTATATCCGCCGTCAGCCAGCGCCTTCTTTATCATACTGATATAGTTTGTGGCACGGCACGCACCGCCCGTCTGTGTGATTAAGAGTGCAGTCTTGCTTAAATCATATTCACCGCTGTCAAGAGCACGCATAAGCTGACCTACGGTAAGGATTGAGGGATAACAAGCGTCGTTGTTTACATACTTAAGACCTGTATCAACAACCTGCTTCGAATAATCCTTTAAAACTATGAAGTCATAGCCCGAATACTGGAAGGCGGCCTGTAAAAATTCAAAGTGATAAGGCGCCATCTGGGGAGCGAGGATAGTATATCTGCTTCTCATTTCCTTTGTAAATACGGGCTGCTTCTGGAAGCCTGTATACTTCTTGTCGGAAACGTAACCGTTACGCTCTCTTTCCTCCATAACGGAAATAAGGGAACGGAGTCTGATTCTTGCGGCACCGAGGTTATTTACCTCGTCGATTTTAAGGAGCGTGTACATTCTTCCGCTGCCCTGTAAAATCTCCTGTACCTCGTCGGTGGTAACAGCGTCAAGGCCGCAGCCGAAGCTGTTGAGCTGTACAAGCTCAAGATTGTTCTTTTCGGAAACGAGAGCCGCCGCATTGTAGAGCCTGTTGTGGTACATCCACTGGTCAACGACTCTTATAGGCCTCGGAAGCTCTCCGAGATGAGCCACAGCGTCCTCGGTAAGAACAGCGAAGCCGTAGCCGTTTATCATTTCGGGAATACCGTGATTTATTTCGGGGTCAACGTGGTAGGGACGTCCTGCAAGAACAATACCCTTTTCGCCCTTTTCCTCGAGAAGAGCGATAATACGCTCACCCTCCTTGCGTACATCCTCCTTGAACTTCTTATCCTCGGCGTAAGCCTTTGATAATGCAGTACCAAGCTCCTCGCCGCCTATTCCTAAGGGGCTGAACTCCTCGACTATTCTACGGAGCATAGCATCCTTATCATAAATGGGAAGGAAGGGGTTCATGAAGCGGATTTTTTCATCACGAAGCTCGGGAACGGAGTTCTTTATAACCTCGCTGTAGGTTGCTACTACGGGGCAGTTATAATGATTGTCGCCCTTTCCGCCGTTATCCATTTCGTAGGTAAGAGAAGGATAGAATATGAACTCTACGCCGTCGTTAAGTAAGGAAACGATATGACCGTGTGATAATTTTGCAGGATAACATACCGATTCCGAGGGCATAGTTTCTATACCCATGTCGTAAATCTCACGGGAGGACTTCGGCGAAAGCTTTACGCTGTAGCCGAGAGAGGTAAAGAAGGTAAACCAGAAGGGGTAGTTTTCGTACATACCGAGAACTCTCGGAAGTCCTACTACGCCTCTCTTCGCCTCATCCTCGGGGATAGGAGTATAATACTCGAAAAGTCTCTTGTACTTGAAGTCGTACATATTGGGGAGAGTAGCCTTACCTGCCCCTGTTCCTGCACCACGTTCACAGCGGTTATTGGTAATGAATCTCTTTCCGTCGCCGAACTTACTGATAGTTAAAAGACAGTTGTTGGAGCATCTGCCGCAGCGTGCTGTGGATTTTTCTATAGTAAAGCTTTCAAGCTTATCTGCCGTAGATATGGTGGAGCCCTTTCCGTCGTCTCTCTGCATAGCTACAAGAGCGGAGCCGTATGCGCCCATAAGTCCTGCCTTATCGGGGCGAACAACCTCTCTTCCGCAGGTAAGCTCAAAGGCACGGAGAACTGACTGGTTAAGGAAGGTACCACCCTGTACGATTATCTTTTCGCCCATAGCCTTAGGGTCACGGATCTTTATTACCTTGAAAAGTGCATTCTTTACTACGGAGTAGCTGAGACCTGCGGAAATATCCGCTACGGAAGCCCCTTCCTTCTGAGCCTGCTTTACACGGCTGTTCATGAATACGGTACAGCGTGAGCCTAAGTCAACAGGATTTTCAGCCTGTAAGCCTATTTCCGCAAATTCACGGCTTGTCATACCGAGAGCGGTAGCGAAGTTTTCGATAAAGGAGCCACAGCCCGAGGAGCATGCCTCATTAAGAAGAATACTCTCGATTTCGCCGTTCTTTACTCTCATGCACTTCATATCCTGACCGCCGATATCGAGAATGAACTCTACGCCGGGGAGAATTTTTTCCGCCGCCTTATAGTGGGCCATAGTCTCGATTTCGCCATAGTCAACGCCGAGAGCCGCCTTTATAAGATGCTCACCATAGCCTGTAGCGGTAGCCTTTGCTATATATGCCTCCGAAGGCATAAGAGAGTATATCTCCTTTAAAATTCCGATTACGGACTTAAGGGGATCGCCTAAATTATTGTTATAGAAGGAGTAGAGAATTTCTCCCTTTTCGTTTATAAGGCAGGCCTTCGTGGTAGTAGAACCTGCGTCAATACCGAGATAACATTTTCCTTTATGTGAGGAAAGCTCTGCTGTGGGGACGGTATTCTTGCTGTGACGTTCGATAAAGGCCTTACGCTCTTCATCGTTCACAAATAAGGGGTCGAGACGCTCAACCTCATGAACGGTAACGCTTCCGAGGCTGTCAATCTTCGCCTTTAAGTCCTTGACGCCCACTTCTCCTCTGTTGTCTGCGAGAGCCGCGCCTGTAGCAACAAAAAGATTAGCGTCGGGAGGGAATATGATTTCGTCATCCTTAAGATTAAGGGTTTCGATAAAACGCTTTCTGAGTTCGGAAAGATAGAATAAGGGGCCGCCTAAGAATGCAACTCTTCCTCTTATGGGCTTACCGCAGGCAAGTCCGCTTATAGTCTGGTTTACTACCGACTGGAAAATCGAAGCGGCAACGTCGGAGCGCTTCGCACCGTCGTTTAAAAGAGGCTGGATATCACTCTTTGCGAAAACGCCGCATCTGGAAGCTATGGGGTAAATCGTTTCGTAATCCTTGGCTAATTCGTTGAGTCCTGTAATATCGGTGTTGAGAAGAGCCGCCATCTGGTCGATGAATGCGCCTGTACCGCCTGCACATGAACCGTTCATTCTCTGTTCAAGACCGCCTCTTAAATATGTAATCTTAGCGTCCTCACCGCCCAGCTCTATAGCTATATCCGTTTCCGGAATAAGGGTTTCAATGGCGATAGCTCCTGCGGAAACCTCCTGAATGAAGGGGATTCCCAACCACTTAGCGGCGGAAATACCGCCTGAGCCTGTTACCGCAACGGTAACGGTCTCCTTTTCGTCTATTTCTGAAAGCCCCCCGAGAAGAACCTCGGCAAGAGTTTTCTTTATGTCGGAATAATGCCTCTGATAATTCTTATAGATGAATTTGTTGTTATCATCTATAACGGCAATTTTTACTGTAGTTGAGCCTACATCTAAACCAATATGCAACATGTTATACCATTCCTTTTTTCGCTCACACACTAAGCTTATTTTAAGCAATTATTTTTTATTATACAACAATTCGAGCTTTATTTCAATGCTTTTAAGCGAATTTTTAATGAAAGTTTAATGGAAATATCCGTAAATTCATATTTTTTATGTTGATTATTTCAAATATTCAACAAAACTATTGTATTTTGAATTGAAATGATATATAATATATAATGTATATTTTTTAAAGGAAAGGAATTTTAAATCATGTTAATTACAAAAGATACAATAATCGGAGATATCCTCGACGAAAACGCAGAAGCAGCAGCACCCTACTTCTTTGAAATGGGCATGCATTGCTTAGGCTGTCCCTCCGCAAGAGGCGAAACAATCGCTGAGGCCTGCATGGTACACGGTGCTGACGCCGACGCTCTCGTTAAGAAGCTTAACGAAGCTATGAACAAGTGATAAGGCTCGACGAAAGATTATCCGCCATAGCCTCTCTTGTAAGGCTCGACAGGTCAATCTGCGACATAGGTACCGACCACGCCCTGCTCCCCTGCTTTTTATGGCAGTCGGGAGCAAGACAGGTCATAGCCTCGGATATAAACGACGGCCCTCTCGAAGCCGCCGCCGAAACCGTAAGACAGCATGACTGCACAGGGATAAGGCTTATAAAATCAGACGGACTTAAAAGCGTTCCGCCCTGTGACGACATCATTATCGCAGGTATGGGCGGAGAGCTTATCTGGCGGATTATATCGGAATGCAGCTTCATCACCACCGAAACACGCCTTATTCTCCAGCCAATGACAAGAGCCCATGTTCTCAGAAGAGAGCTTTATCGTAACGGCTATGAAATAATTCTGGAAAAGGGAGCCTGCCACGGCAACAAGGCTTATTCCGTAATTTACGCAAAGTACACAGGAAATAAAACCGAGGTTGACGACAGCTTCGCCTTTTTCGGAAAATCCGATGACGAAAGCTACATAAAAAGCGTTAATGCGCGGCTAAGAAAGCTTTCCAACGGCGACCCCTCATACAGTCAGCTTATACGGGAGGAAAAATAAATGATTGCCGCTGAAATATATGATTTTATAGACAGCCTTGCCCCCTTCGCTACACAGGACGGCTTCGATAACGCAGGCTTCCTTGTGGGCAGTATGGAAAAGAACGTAAGAAAGGCGGCGGTCTGTCTCGATATTATCAACGATATCGTGGAGGAATGTGCGGAAAAGGGCGTCGACCTTATAGTTTCTCATCATCCCGTAATTTTTACAAAAATCCGCTCCCTCGATGAAACAAGCCCCGTTTATCGCCTTATAAAGCATGATATTGCCGCTTTATGTGCTCATACCAATCTCGATATGGCAAGAGGCGGTATAAGCGATATCATGTTCAGCCTTATGGGCTTCGGAAGCTCCGAAAAAGCTCCCGTTCTGAATCTTATCCATAAGGGCGAGAAGGGCGAGGGCTTAGGCTACGGAAGAATAGCTGAGCTTCCTGAACCAATGCTTCCCGAAGTACTGGCGGAAGCCGCTAAAAAAGCCTTTAACTGCAATAGCGTGAAATACTGCAGCGGCAGAAGGCTTATTAAAACAGTAGCCGTATGCTCGGGAGCAGGTAACGACGAGGTTTATACCTGCATAAAGAAAAACATCGACGCTCTTATTACAGGCGACGTAAAGCATCACGGCTTTGTTGACGCTTATAACAGTGGACTCACCGTTATTGACGCAGGACACTACTGCACGGAAAATATAGTCTGCGGAATGCTTCTCGGTAAGCTTCAGGAACGTTTCCCCGAAACAGAGTTCTTCATTCCCGAGGCTAACGGCGAAGTATGCCGCTATATCTGATACAGAAAAATAAAGGCAATACCGCACAATTATTGTCGTGTGATTGCGAAGTTGAATTTTTCGTTAGACGATACAAAAAGCACGGAGTAGTTGCTTGCAACTACCGAATACATGTATGTATTAACGAGCATTTTTGTGAAGTATGACGGAAAAGGCACAAGCAAGCACGCGGCAAAGGCGTCAGACGTTAATTGTGCGGTGTTGCCTAAGGAAAGGAAGTGATTTTCGTGTCATTGGACGGAGCCTTTCTCCATTCGGTAATAGCCGAAATGGAAGCGAGAAAGCTTATCGGCGGCAGAGTCGATAAGGTCTACCAGCCCTCCAGAGAGGAAATAATAGTATCTCTCCGTACCTTCGGCGGCACGGAAAAGATACTCCTTTCGGCAGATTCCTCCTCCGCGAGAGTCTGTCTCACCAATACAAGCCCCGAAAATCCGAAGCAGCCCCCTATGCTCTGTATGCTTATGAGAAAATTTCTTCAGGGCGGAAGGCTTCTTTCGATAACTCAGGACGGGCTTGAGCGAATAATAAACTTTGACTTCGAATGTACAAATGAAATAGGCGACCTCTGTGAAAACAGGCTTGTTGCCGAAATAATGGGAAAACACAGCAATATTATCCTTCTCACTAAAAAAGAGGACGGCTGGCGTGTGGTAGACAGCGTAAAGCGTATCACCGACGATATCTCCTCTGTGAGAAGAATACTGCCGAACATACTCTACGAGCTTCCTCCGAGAGAGGAACGAGTCTGTCTCCTGAACTACGACTTCTCGGATTTCAGGGAAAGGCTTGAGCCTCACGAAGATAACAGGCTTTCAAAAACGCTGATGACAATTTTCGAGGGAATCTCCCCGATTTTCTCCCGTGAATGTGCCTATAGCTGTACAAAGGATACCGACGCTTTAACCTCGGCAGTCCTTTCCGACAGCGACAGACTTGATAAGCTTGTATTCTTCCTGAAAAAGAGCGTTGAATATATGAAAAACGGCGGCGGCAGTACCATGATTTCCGAAAAAGGCGGAAAGCCGAAGGATTTCTGCTTCATACCCATAAATCATTATGAGACTGAAATGGTAGAAACACCCTATGAAAGCCCAAGCCTTCTTCTCGATAAATTTTTCGAGGGAAGAGCCGACGCCGACCGTATCAAACAGCGTTCTGGCGACCTTATGAAAACCATAGTGAACATATACGAAAGAATTTCCCGAAAGCTGGAAATCCAGAAGCAGGAGCTTTCCCAGTGTTCCGAAAGAGATGAGTTCCGAGTCTGCGGCGACCTTTTAAGCGCTAACCTTTACCGTATGGAAAAGGGGATGAACGAAATAACCGTAGAGGACTATATAAACGGCGGCGAAAAAGCCATTAAGCTTGACGTCCGCCTTACCCCGTCCCAGAATGCACAGAAATACTATTCCGAGTATAAGAAGCTCGATACCGCCGAAAAGATGCTGACGAAGCTTATCGAACAGGGCGAAAAGGAGCTTTATTATATCGACAGCGTTTTCGACGCGGCAGGACGAGTCGGAAGCGGAGCAGGCTCAGACGCCGCCCTCTCCGAGATAAAGCAGGAGCTTATCGAAACAGGCTATATCCACCGCACCAAGAACGAAAAGGGACAAAAGAGCATGAAGGCTCTTCCCCCTCTTAAATTCCGTTCAAGCGACGGCTTCGATATCCTGGTGGGCAGGAATAATCTCCAGAACGATAAGCTTACCCTTAAAACCGCCGACGGAAACGACCTGTGGCTTCATACCCAGAATATACCCGGCTCCCACGTTATAATAGTCTCGGAAGGAAAAGCTATCCCCGATAATACCATAGTGGAGGCGGCTACTCTTGCGGCCTACTGCTCAAAGGGTAAAAACGGAACAAAAATTCCCGTGGACTATACGCTGGTACGATACGTCAAGAAGCCTAACGGCGCTAAGCCCGGAATGGTTATTTTCACGAATAATAAGACTATCCTCGTTAATCCCGACGAGGGGCTTTACGAAAGGCTGAGGGTGAAATAAATGGGTGAACGTATCTGCCCGAAATGCGGTATAATTTACTCCAACGGGCAACGTGAATGCGAAGAGTGCGGTTCTCTTCTGAAAAACGCAACAGAAACGGATAAGGCACGTTTCGAAGCATACGCCAGAAGAAAATCAGCGAAGGCTTCAGCCTTATCCTCCCGTTCTGTTCCCACAAAGGACCATATTATTGCAGCGATAGCTATTCCCCTGTACTCTCTTCTGATGGGAATACTATTCGGCGGTGCGTTTTTCGGTATAACCTTCTGGAATCTGTTCATAAGCGCTGTAAGCTTTATTCCGAGAATTAAAATATATATCGAAAAAACCCTTATGTCGGAAGGCTCCGCGCCTAAGCTTAAACGGACAATAAAAATCGAACGGTTTTATTATCCCGTCGTAACACGAATTGTTTTCATTATAACAGGCATATTCAATTTAATGCTTACTGCCGTAAATATTGAAGAAATTGTAAAATAACATAAAAAGAAAGGACTTTTAAAATGAAGAAAGAACTGGCTAAAACCTATGCGCCCAGAGAATTTGAAGAGCGCATATACAAGAACTGGGAGGAAAAGAAGTACTTCCACGCTGAAAGAGACCCCGAAAAGACCCCCTATACTATCGTAATTCCCCCACCCAATATCACAGGACAGCTCCACATGGGTCACGCCCTTGATAATACCTTACAGGATATCCTTATCCGTACAAAGCGTATGCAGGGCTACGCCGCTTTATGGCTCCCCGGTACCGACCACGCTTCCATCGCTACAGAAGCCAAGATTGTAGCAGCTATGAAGGAGGACGGAGTAACCAAGGACGATATCGGACGTGACGGCTTCCTTGAAAGAGCATGGGAATGGAAGAGAGTTTACGGCGGCCGTATCGTTGAACAGCTTAAGAAGCTTGGCTCCTCCTGTGACTGGGACAGAGAACGCTTTACTCTTGACGAGGGCTGCTCCGTTGCAGTACAGAAGGTATTTATCGACCTCTACAACAAGGGACTTATCTACCACGGTGAAAGAATCATAAACTGGTGCCCCAACTGTAAGACCTCTATCTCCGATATCGAATGTGAATACGAGGAACAGGAAGGCCACTTCTGGCATATCAATTATCCTCTCGCAGACGGAAGCGGCTTCGTTCAGATAGCTACAACCCGTCCCGAAACCTTACTCGGCGATACCGCTATTGCAGTAAACCCCAAGGACGAGCGTTATACCTCCATTGTAGGTAAAATGGTTAAGCTTCCCCTTACCGACAGAGAGATTCCCGTAATCGCCGACGAGTACGTTGATATGGAATTCGGTACAGGTGTTGTAAAAATTACTCCTGCTCACGACCCTAACGACTATGAGGTAGGTCTCCGTCATAACTTACCTATTCTTAACGTTATGAACGACGACGCTTCCATAATCAAGGAATACGGCGGAAAGTACGCAGGAATGGACCGCTATGAAGCAAGAAAGGCTATGGTAGCCGACCTTGAAGCGGAAGGACTTCTCGTAAAGGTAGAAAGCCACGTACATAACGTAGGCACCTGCCAGAGATGTCATACCGTAGTAGAACCCAAGTGCTCCAAGCAGTGGTTCGTAGCTATGAAGGAGCTTGCCGCTCCCGCAATCGACATCGTTAAGAGCGGAGAGCTCAAGTATGTTCCCCAGCGTTTCGAAAACAACTATTTAAGATGGATGGAAAACATCCGTGACTGGTGTATCTCCCGTCAGCTCTGGTGGGGTCACAGAATTCCCGCCTTCTACTGTACAAACGAGGAATGTAACCACGAGGTTATAAGCGAAATCGCTATGGATATCTGTCCTAAGTGCGGAATGCCCATGAAGCAGGACGAGGATACCCTCGATACATGGTTCAGCTCCGCTCTCTGGCCCTTCTCTACTCTGGGCTGGCCCGAGGATACAGAAGACTTAAAGTACTTCTACCCCACAAATACCCTCGTAACAGGCTATGATATCATCCCCTTCTGGGTAGCAAGAATGATTTTCTCAGGTCTCGAGCATACAGGCAAGAAGCCCTTCGACCACGTTCTTATCCACGGTCTTGTTCGTGACGAGCTTGGAAGAAAGATGAGTAAGTCCCTCGGCAACGGCGTTGACCCCCTCGAAATTATTGACGAACTCGGCGCTGACGCTTTAAGACTTGCCCTCGTAACAGGCAACAGCTCCGGAAACGATATGCGCTGGACTACCACAAAGGTAACCTCCGCAAGAAACTTCGCAAACAAGCTCTGGAACGCTTCAAGATACATCCTTATGAATCTCCCCGATTCCATGGATAAGGCAGTACTCCCCGAAAACCTCACTATCGAGGATAAGTGGGTACTCTCCCTCTACAATAAGCTTGTAAAGGAGGTAACCGATAATATCGAAGGCTTTGAACTCGGTATCGCTATCGGAAAGCTCTACGACTTTATCTGGGATATCTACTGTGACTGGTATATCGAGCTTACAAAGCCCCGTATTTCCGCAGGCGGAGATACCGCCCTCGCCGCACAGAACGTACTTGTTTACGTTATGCAGGGTGTATTAAAGCTTCTCCACCCCTTCATGCCCTTCATTACAGAAGAAATCTGGAGCTCCATGCCTGTAGCTGACCAGCCCGAAAGTATCATGATTTCCAAGTGGCCCGAATACAGCGACGCTCTCAATTTTGCCGCTGACGAGCTTGCCTTCACAAAGATAATCGACGCTATCAAGGCGGTAAGAGTTCAGCGTAACGAGCTCAACGTTCCCCCTTCAAAGAAGGTTACAATGTATATCGAAACAGCCGATACCGCTTTATTTGAATCCTGCAGAATCTTCTTCGAAAAGCTTGCAGGTGCAGGCGAAACCATTATAAGCGAAAATGTAGCGGCTCAGGACGGTATGGTAACTGTAGTAACCGCGGCGGCAAGAGTATTCATGCCTCTCGGCGAGCTTGTTGATACCGAAAAGGAATTACAGCGTCTCGAAAAGGAAAAGAAGGCTGTACAGAAGGATATCGACTTCCTCTCCGGCAAGCTCAGCAATCAGGGCTTCTTATCCAAGGCTCCTGCACAGCAGATAGAAAACGAAAAGGCAAAGCTTGCTAAGGCGGAAGAAAAAATGCAGAAGATAAACGAATCTATCGCCGCATTAAAATAAATAAAATATGGGAGATTTTTATGTTTAAGAAGATAATTTTTATCGTAGCCTTTGTGCTTGTATACGGCTTTCTTGCGATATATCTGTCCTCCAATCCGAGCAACGATTCCTCGGATTACTCAAAGGGTGGGACAATCCGAAACAATATTTACGAGAACAGTAAATACGGCTTCACAATAAATCTGAGCGATAACTGGGTATACTACACTCCCGAAACACTCGATCAGATCGCCTCCGCAAAATATGGAGTTGATATGACGGATATATCGAGCGATTCCATGTTTGTAGGCTTCTTAAAGCCCTCTATAACAATAGCCTGCACAAAGTACGCAGAGCCCTTCAGTTCAAGGGATATGAATCTTCCCAGTTTTCGTGAAATGGCCATGTATACAGGCCAATATCTCGAAATGGCAGGCTATACCGTAAGAGGAACCGACGCAGGTATCATAAACACCAATCATGAGGTATACTATTATTATGTAGACTGTAACTTCATGGGCGAGGACGCAAGTATCATGTATGTTGTCTTTAACTGCGGAAAGGATGACACCTTTGTGATGATAGCCCATTATCCTCAGGATAAACGCTACGAGCTTATTCGCTTCTTTGAACAGAATCTTAAATTTACAAACGAAGAAGCTGCACAGCAGCAGGGCTCTTCACTTTAACAACACCTTACCTCAGGGATTTTCTCCCTGAGGTAATTTTTTTAAAGAAAAGAACCTTCAGGCGGATATTCCTGTTGTACAAAATTAACAGTAAAATTTAACTAAAATTACCCATCATTTTTAAAATTTTGTTTATAGTGCATAAAACTGCAACCGATATTTCTACACTCATAACCGTTTATTCACAAAAAAAGTATAGATTTTTTTAAAACAATAGTGTATAATTATATACAAGGTTGTTGAACCGATATTAAATCTATAGAGGATAATATAAATAAGCCTCTGAAAGGAATGAATTCATAGTGAAAACTTATAAGTGTAAAAACATCAGAAATATCGCCCTGGCAGGTCATGGCGGAAGCGGAAAGACCACTCTTGCCGAAGCGCTTATGTTTACAAGCGGCGGCCTGGACAGAATGGGTAAGATTATAGATGGAAATACAGTTTGTGACTATGATCCCGACGAAATCAAGAGAAAGATATCCCTTAATACCTCCCTCGCTTATGCAGAATGGAAGGATGTTAAAATAAATATTATCGATACCCCCGGCCAGTTCGACTTTATCGGCGGAATGCACGAGGGTATAAGAGCGGCAGAAAGCGTTATCATCACACTTCCTGCAAAGGACGGCGTACAGGTCGGTACAATAAAGGCATATAAGGAAGCAAGAAAGCTCAATAAGGCTACAATGTTCGTTGTAACAAAGATGGAAGAAGAAAACTCCAACTTCTATAAGTGCCTGGAAGAGCTTAAGACAAGCTTCGGCCCCTCTATCTGTCCTATCATAGTTCCCTTTGATAAATACGGAACTGTAGAAAGCTACATAAACCTTCTTGAAATGAAGGCGTATAAATACGAAAACGGAAAGGCAACAGAGGTGGAAATGCCCGCCTCCGAAAACCGCTTGAAGGGTCTTCGTGCCGCTATGGCAGAAGCTATCGCAGAAACCGACGAAGAGCTTATGATGAAGTTCTTTGAAAGCGAGGGCGAGGACTTTACCGAAGCCGAAATCATCAAGGGTATCCACGACGGTATCGACCAGGGTATAATTACTCCTGTAGTGTGCTGTTCCGCTGAAACTCTTGCGGCTGTGGATAAGCTTCTTGACACAACGATTTACATGCTTCCTTCTCCTGACGAGCGTAAGCTTGAAGGCGCAAGCTATGACGAGACAAAGCCTCTTGCAGCTTTCGTATTCAAGACCGTAGCCGACCCCTTCGTAGGTAAAATGAGCTATGTCAAGATTAACGACGGCGTTGTTTCCGCAAGAGTTGACATGATAAACGCTTCTACAGGCGAAAGCGAAAAGTTCGGTAAGCTCTTAGCCTTAAAGGGCAAGAAGCAGGAAGAAATGATCGAAGCTTATGCAGGCGATATTATCGCTATGACCAAGCTTAACGCCAATACAAACGACACTCTCTGTACCGCAGGAAGCGAGACAAAATTCGACGCTACCGAATTCCCCGTACCCTGCTATTTCAAGACTCTTAAGGCTAAAAATAAGAACGACGAGGGTAAGATAAGCGCATCCGTAAGACGTCTTTTAGAGGAAGACAGAACTCTCAATTATACACATAATCACGAAACTCATCAGCGTATTATCGGCGGTCTCGGCGAACAGCATATCGACGCCGCAGTACAGAAGCTTAAGAACAAGTTCGGCGTAGAGGTTGTTCTTGAAGAGCCGATTATCGCTTACCGCGAAACAATCCGCAAAAAGGTTTCCGTAGAAGGAAAGCACAAGAAGCAGTCAGGCGGTCACGGTCAGTACGGTCATGTTAAAATCGAATTCGAGCCCCACGACAGCGACGAGCTTATCTTCGAGGAAAGAGTATTCGGCGGAAGCGTTCCGAAGAACTTCTTCCCCGCTGTTGAAAAGGGACTTCAGGAAAGTATCGTCCACGGCGTTCTCGCAGGCTACCCCGTAGTACGTCTTAAGGCTACACTTTTCGACGGCTCCTATCATGCAGTAGACAGCTCCGAGCAGGCCTTCAAGCTTGCCGCTCACGCAGCATATAAAACAGGTCTCGCACAGGCTTCACCCTGTCTCTTAGAGCCTATCCAGAGCGTTCTCGTTACCGTCCCCGACGATAACACAGGCGACGTAATGGGTATCGTAAATAAGCGCAGAGGTGCAGTTCTCGGCATGAATCCCGCTGAGCCGGGAATGACCGAGGTAGCGGCTGAGCTTCCTATGGCTGAAACAGGCGACCTTGCTACAGTTATCCGTCAGATGACCAAGGGCATGGGTTGGTTCACAATGGAATTTTCAAGATACGAACAGCTTCCCTCCAACTTAGAAGCTGAGGTTATCGCTAACGCACCCAAGTACAGCGAATACGAAGGTTAATTTTTCCTTAAGGCAGTATTACTGCCCACGGCATAATAATATTTTCCTCCCCATAAATGAAAAACGGTATCAGTTTATCAGACTGATACCGTTTTTCTTGTTTATTTAACTGCGCTTCTGTATTTTTTCAGTATTTCTTCCCTGTCGGTTTCCTTGTAGGGCAGGAATTCCGCTGTAAGTCCTGAGCCTCTTATTATCTCACGGGCTTCGGCCACGCTTCCTATCGCTCCTGTGCCCACAAAGGCACAAACCGCATTACCGAGGGAGGTGGCTTCTGTAGGCCCCGCCACAACACGACAACCCGTCACGCTTGCAGTCTGGGCACAGATAAGCTTATCCTTCGTTCCGCCGCCGAACATATACACGGCGTCAAAGCTTCGGCCTGTTATATCCTCAATATCCTTTAAGGTACAGGCAAATTCACAGGCAAGACTGTCATAGACTGCTCTTAAAAGCTGAGCTGTATTTTCGGGAGTGCCCTGTCCTGTGCGCTCGATATAGCTTCTGATTTTCTCAGGCATGTTTCCGGGCTGAGAAAAGCTTTCATCATTGGGGTTTATGAAAAATCTGTAAGGCTCAGCATTCTGAGCAAGCTTTTCCATTTCGCCGAAGCTTAAGGGCTCACCCTTAGCCTCGAAATCCCTCTTACATTCCTGAAAGAGCCACATTCCCATTATATTTTTTAGGAGAGTTATCGTTCCGCTGTGTCCGCCCTCGTTGGTGAGTCCCGAGGTATAGGATTTCTCGCTGATTACCGCATTCTGAAGCTCTGTGCCGAAAAGTGCCCAGGTTCCCGTGCTTATGAACACGAACTCCTTTTCCGAGGAAGGAACTGCCGCCACGGCCGCCGCCGTATCATGGCTGGGAACGGCTATTACAGGAATTTTCCTGCCGTCGGAGTATTCCTCCTTAAGATAGCCGTAAACATCCCCCGTATTTATTATTTCCGGGAAAATATCGGTAGAAATCCCCATTTTACCGAGAATTTCTCCGTCCCATTTCTTCGTTACGGGATTAAGGAAGCCTGTTGTGGTTGCTTCGGCATATTCGTTATGGATTTCCCCTGTAAGATGATTACAGATAAGGTCGGGCATCATGAGAAAATGACCCTTTTTAAGGCTCTCGGGACGAATTTTGTTCAGTGCGTAAAGCTGATAGATCGTATTGAACCATGCAGGCTGAATACCCGTACGCTTATAAAGCTCCTTTTCGCCGCCGAAGAGCTCATTAACCTCGTCAATAACCGCTCTCGTCCTGCTGTCACGATAATGAACAGGTCTTTCAATAAATCCCCCCTCATCGTCAACAATAGCGAAATCCACGCCCCATGTATCAACGGAAATACCGTCGAAGCCCTTCTCTTTAGCCTTAGCTACCGCAATATCCACCTCATTCAGCAGAAAATCTATATCCCAGTAAAGGGTACCGTTCTTTTCTATAGGATTATTCGGAAAACGGTGGATTTCCTCGGAAATAAATTCCTTACCGTTATACTCAGTAATTATCGCTCTTGCGGAAGAGGCTCCGAAATCAAAAACAAGCACCTTAGCCATATTTAAACTCCTTAATCCGACTATTGAAAAAGCCTCGTATTTTCATACGAGGCTTTTCTGTTTCACTTAGTAAGAAATTACTTTCTCTTCTTAGCTACGATGAATGCACCAGCAGCAACAACTGCGATACCTGCAACAGCAGCTACGTCAGCAACGCCTGTATCAGGGGAGCCCTTAGAAGAATCTGTAGAAGCGTCAACATCACCAGCGGAAGCTGTATCATCAGCAGGAGCTTCTTCAGCAGCAGCACCGCCTGCACCTGTTACTGTGAATGTTACAGACATTTCTGTCCAAGCGCCGCAAGCCTTGTTAACAGCAGTAGCAGTAGCGTCAGCAGCTAAGCCGTCAACTGTTCTTGCGTCTTCGGGAAGAGTGGAAACCCATTCGTTGAAGAGGTTAACTCTTGTTGTAACAGCGTCGTCGGAAGATGTGTAGGGTGTACCGGAAAGAGCAACTTCAACACCGTCTAACTTAACGCTGTCGATTGTGATTACCATGCCGGGGAATAATGTTTCGCCGTTTACTACCTGAAGAGCAGCGAAAGCGATGTCTGTTGTACCTTCAACAGCAACTTCGTCGCCTGTTTCTTCGTCAACGCTTGTTGCAATAGCCTTAGCAGATACTGTGTATGTGCCGTCGCCTGTGATTACAACGTTTGTCATTTCGGAAGCGTATGTGTTTCCGTCGAACCAGTTCTGTGCTAACCAGTCGCCGCCTGCGAATGCGATACCAGCCTGGCCGTCTTCGCCCTGAGCGTCAACAGCGGAAACAGCAACTGCCATTGTGGAAACTGCAACTGCGGAAGCAGCTAAAGCAGCAAATAACTTTCTTAACTTCATTTGAGTGTCCTCCATAGTGTTTAAAATAAAAAGTGAATAAATCCACACAGATTATTATAACTTAATTAACTAAACAAAACAATACGCATTTTGCACAAAATTTATAATATAATTGTAACAATTTGTGCATCTTTTTCACTTATCTGTGTAATCATTTACACACGCCCCATAAAAGAACTTAACCACGCTTTTCTGAAGCGTGGTTAAGAATTTTATTCAGTAAGTATTGGTAATAATTACTTTCTCTTTCTTGTGAAAGCAATACCAGCGCCTGCAACAAGTGCAAGACCAGCGATAACTGCTACGTCTTCGATACCTGTGTCAGGAGAGCCCTTGGAAGAGTCTGTGGAAGCGTCAACGTCGCCAGCTGCTGCTGCACCGCCGCCAAGACCGGAAACTGTGAATTCAACCTTAATGGATTCTGTGGGGAATGCACCGTCATAAGTTGTACAATCTGAGTTCCAGATGTTGATAACGTTGAGCTTTAAATACTGGTTGTTGTCGAGACCTTCAACTACACCGGCATCATAAGCCATTGTCTCAACACCATCAACATAAAGCTTAACATCAGAAATTGTAGCGCCGCCTTCATAAGGTAATGTTGTGCTTACGCCTAATGAATTGAAGCCATTGTCGCCTGTAACAGACCAGTCCATACCCTTAGCTTCTACTGTGTATGTGCCGTCGCCTGTGATAGTAGCGTCAACATACTCAGCAGGAAGAACATAACCAGCGATATCATAATCAAAGTTGTCTTCGTACTGAGGGAAGGTTTCTTCAGGAGCATCACCGGAACCCCAAACAATATAATCATCAAAATAGTCAGTAGACTTACCCCAAGAAGTGTCTTCCCAACCGTTACGGAAAGACCAGCTTGTTGTCTGGAAAGTGATATAAGCGTTGTAATCAGCTGCGGAAGCAACTGTAGCCATAGCTGCTGTAGCTACAGCGGAAGCAGCAACTGCTGCTAAGATTTTTCTTAACTTCATAGTTAATTCCTCCATAATAATTCTTTGTAGCCTTATGTAGCTTTCTCATAAAGCTACAATAATTTACTTTATAAGTATAGCACAAGACTTCTGAAATATCAATGCATATTTATTCACAAAATAGAAAACTGATTTTATACAAAGTGAACAAAATAAAATGGCATATTATGAAACGTTTACATCCTTTATTTAACGCTTATTGACATTCCGAGCGTAAAGGAATAAAGAACGCATTCCTTCACCCTCATACCCGTCATTTCTTCGAGGGCCTTCTTATAGATATAAAGCTGACCCTTATATTCCTCGATGAACTCCTCAGGAGTAGTATTCACGTTGGTTTTATAGTCGACAAGCACGATTTCACCATTTTCTATGAAGAACATATCCGCTATACCCTGGATAAAGGGCCGCTCCTCGCCTTCTGTCCATTCAGTTCCGAAATCTCCCCAGAGCCTCGGGTCGTATTCGCAGAATATAGGGAATTCACGGCGTATATCGCCGCTTTCGACGGCTCTCCTGCATAAATCGCTCTTTAAAAAGGCTTCGATTTCCCCGTCGTCTATGGAAATACGTTCAACCTCCGTAAGCTTTCCCTTTAAAAGCAGGTCGTCAAGCTGTGCGGTATCACCGCTGAAATCCAGAAGCTCCATAGCCTTATGATAAGCGTCGCCCTTTTTCTTTCCCGAAAGCTTACCCTTTGTTTCCTCCTTTAAAAAAGAGGGCAGTCGGAGATATCTGCTGATTTTGTCGCTGTTTTTCGAAAAATCATCAACACTCTTTACGCCAATCTGAGTAGCAGTAACCTTCGCAGGAATAAGGGTAAAGGGAAGATGGCTGTAGGAAGAAAAAGGCTCAAGCACCGTCTTCTTATCCGCTTTTCTGCTTAGCTTCTTTCTCTTTTCGGCAGTATAATCTTCTATTCTGGAACGGTCAATAATGTCGCTGTTTTTCCGCGCGCATTTCATTACCCATTTGTAATGCATATCCTCGTTCCTGTCGGTTACCGCTCTCGGGGCGGTAAAGATAAGCTTTTCCCTCGCTCTTGTCGCCGCTACATAGAGAAGACGCATTTCCTCGCTCTTTTCGAGACGCTTATTTTCCTCGGAAGCCAGGTCGTAGGTCAAGGTATCTATCTTCAGCATATTCTCCCTGTCGGATATTCTCATGCCTATTCCCCTTACAGGGTCACAGCATAAGTTACTGTTGTCCCTGTTTACATAAACATTGGAAAGATTTGCCACAAAGCATATTGGGAATTCCAGACCCTTTGAGCCATGAATGGTCATTATCCTTATACGGTGGTCTCCTGCCGATTCCTCCTGAGGACGGGCGAGCTTTACCTCGTTCCTGTCTATGTTTTCCATAAAACGAATAAAGTCGTAAAGGCTTCCGCTCCTGCTTTCAGAAAATACAGAGGAATAATGAATAAGAAGCTTAAGGTTTTCATCTCTTTTTCTTCCGTCGGGAGAAGCCTGAACCGCCGCAGTAAAGGAGCTTTCATCATATATTTTTCTCACGAGGCTTTCTACGGTGTTTTCTCCCGCAAAATCCCTGAGAGCCTTAAGCTCCGAAAGAAAAGCGGCGCACTTTTCGTCTCTTTCCGCCTCTTTTAAAAGCCCCGAATAGAGGTTCTTGTGCTTTTCGCCGCCTGAAAGCTTTATCGCCGCCATTTCGTCGGCAGTATACATATAGGGCGGCCTCATCATTACCTCGGCAAGCTCTTTATCCTTATAGGGGTTATCTATAATTTTAAGAAGCGAGAGCGCCGCTTTAACCTCGGAGAAATCGGTGTAGCCGCTTTCCTCCTTCGCCTCATAGGGTATACCGAGGCGGTCGAAGGCCTTTTTGTATATATGGATATTTGCGCTGTATTTTCCCATAAGTACGGCAAAATCTCCGTAGCGGCAGGGACGTTTCCCTGTTTTATCAGTAACCTGAAAGCCCGACTCTATCATATCGAGAATACGGTCGGCAATATACTGCGCTTCCTTTTCTCTTGCCTGCTCCATGTCCTCGCCCATTACGGTAATAAGCTCAGCCTTATGCTCTTCTCCGCTTTCATAGCCGAGATTACCCTGCACAAGGGCACATTTCTTATCATAATCCACATCGCCCAGCGCTTCCGTCATAGTTCCCGTAAAGATAGCGTTTACTGCAGAGATAACCTTATCATTGCTTCGGAAATTACAGTTAAGATTTATAACAGTAAAATCAGGGTCTTTCGTAAGCTTCTGGAAAACGAGAGGATTCGCTCCTCTGAAGCGGTAGATAGACTGCTTTATATCGCCTACGAAATAAAGGTTTTTCTTATTTTTTGAAATAAGCCTGAAAATCTCGTACTGGATATCGTTACTATCCTGAAATTCGTCAACTATTATTTCGCTGGTCTTTTCCGCTATTTCCCGTGCGGCGGCACTGGGCTCGCCGTTTTCATCCCTTAATAGCCTCAGGGTCATTATCTCTATATCCGAGAAATCAAGCTTGTTTATCTTAGCCTTTCTGTCGGAATATTCCTTTCCGAGAGCCTTAACCAGCTTTACCAGTATCTTAAGTACGGGATAACAGGTCTCCATATCCCTTGCATGCCTGCCGAAAAGGTGACCTCGGTAGAGGATATCCCCCCAGTATTCCGAGAAGGTCTCCTTAAATTCCTTACAAATCGAATTGTCGAAATCCGCCTTTGCGTTTTTACGGGGAACAGGCGGAATACCTTCCCCTGAAGCGTCGCCGATTTTTTCGGAAATATTATCGGCCTTTATCCCATCAAGCATTTTTGCAAGCGTTAAAAGCTCCGCCGCAAATTTTTCGGCAGGGGTATCCACGGAATTCTGATAAAACTCCCATACAAGCTCCAGGAGCTCTGCCGCAGGTCTTATAATATTCGAATTAAAATATTCCGTAATTATCCTTTTAGGGAATTTTTCGGGATTTTTATAGGCAGTAAGCCACTTCTTATAAAATCTTTCAGGATAAACGAGATTTCTTGAAAAATTGTATATGATAGCTATAAGCTCGGTTATACCGCTGTCGTCCTCGCCGCCGTACCAGTCGAAAAGAAGCTCCCTTTCCTCAGGCCTCCCCTTTTCGCAGAAATCCTCCATCACCTTTTCAAGAGAAGCGGAAAAAATAAGCTTGCTGTCCGCTTCGTCGAGAATCGTGAAATCGGGAGACATATTGAGCATGGTGCTGTTTTTCTTTATTATTCCGAGACAGAAGGAGCTTATTGTGGAAATACTTGCATCGTTAAGTCGTAGAAGCTGTTCCCTTAAGAAAACGCTGTGGGGGTTTTCATTAAGCGCTCCCGTAAGAGCACGGGAAAGTCTCGCCTTAAGCTCCGCCGCCGCCTTCTGTGTAAAGGTGGAAATAACTATCTCGTCGGCGTTTACGGGATTTTCTTCATTAAGAATAAGTCTCATTACCCTTTCGATGAGGACTGCGGTTTTACCGCTTCCTGCCGCGGCAGAAACGATAGCTCCGCCCCCTGTAAAGGTTATGGCACGTTCCTGTTCCGCCGTCCATTTCACCTTTTCCGAATCAGCCATGTTATTCCACCTCCTCTATTCCACAGAATAAGCCATATTCACAGTATTCACAGGAATCCGATTTTCTCGGGCAGGCTCCCGCCATGCCGCTGAGGGCTTCCTTCACCTTTGCGTTAACGTAGGAGCGGCAGTATCTCTTAAGAGAAGAAAAAGCCTCGTCAGAAATACCCGTAACCGAAATATAGCCGTCTCTTACCTTTCCGTAGGCTTCGGTAAGCTTCATTTCCGCTTCACGGAATTCCTCGGTTTCGGGAGAGCTTTCTATAACAAGCCCCGAGGGAGAATGACTGCGGATATAGCTTTTTCTGCTTTTTTCCTTAGCCGCCTCAAAATCTGTTCCGCTGAGCTTCGTGAAGCTTTCTTTTCCTACAGGAGTATACATCACTGATGAAGGAAGGTCTTTCCCATCGTCACAAAGTCCGAAAAGATAAAGAAGCATCTGGAGATTTTCTCCGTTATAGATATCCTTCAGGTCAAAGGCTCTTTTACCTCTTTTATAGTCAACAACACGGATATACTTCTTTCCGTCCCTTACCATGGTATCTATTCTGTCACAGATACCCTTTATCTTTATATCACCAAAATCGAATTCAAGCTCTTTTTCGAGAGCCTCGGGATAAAAACCGCTTTCCGCTATCTCGTCCCGTATTTTTTCAGCCGCCTTGACTGCGAAATTTCCGATACGGCCGAGAAGATAGGAAAATCTTTCCGAGCCGCCAAAGTCCTTGGGATAATTTTCCTCTTTATAAAGCTCTATGCTTTCGCTTACATGCTTTTTCACAGCACTGCTGTCAAGAGAAATAAACTCATCCCTCTTTCCGAGATAATCGGATAAAAGCCTGTAAAGGCAGTAATGTATCACATTACCCACAAGAAGAATATCCACGGAACGGGCTTCATCTTCTCTTAAGCCAAGTCCGTATTTACAGAAAAATCCGAATTTACAGCTTCCCATAAGCGTTATGGCGGTAGGAGAATAAGCCTTAAGGCTTAAAAGCTTTTCGGCGTGCTCTTTTTTCAGGCGGTGACGGTCTCTGTTGGGGCGGTTTCCTGCCGCATTTTCCAGCATTTCCGTATATTTTTCGTCCACTGCCTTTATAATCGCTTCCTTTTCCTCCATCTTACGATAATCGGAATAAATGGAAGCGAGATATCTTTCCGCTGATTTTTCCGTCCTGCAGTAGAATTCAGCTCCGTAGCTTTCTGCGCTTCTTACGGTTATATCATATTTTTCGGTTACCTCTTTAAGGTAGGAAGAGGGTTCAAGATACTGAAAGCTTCCGCTTAAAAGGGGATAGGTAATATGAAGCTCCCGTTCTGGAATATCGAGACAGCGGTACAGGGTAAAAAGCTCCTCTGAATAACGGCTTAATCTGTCGGAGCTTATGGAAATACCGTGTCTCGTGAGTGCTTCGTTTTCCGAGCTTGTGAAGGCGTCGGAAACATGGGAGGGAGGCGGCATAAGTCCCTCATTAAAGCCGCAGAGGAACACTATTTCCGCCTTGGCGAAACGGCTTCTTTCAGTATCGCCTACCGTAACTGCGTCAAGCACCTGGGGAGGGCTTGAAACGGTAACAGAAGAGAATACCGAGGTAAGTATGTCGATATATTCCTCTCTCGTGAGCCTGTAGCCTGAAAGAGACCTGTAGGCTGACTCAAAAACGGTAACCACATCATCCCACAGGGAGCTGTAAGCGTCCATTTTCATCATATCAACGCTCTTAGGCTCTCCCGGCTTATTACGGCTGAGACATTTTCCATAGATAGTACTGCTGATATCCATTTTATTGCAGAGAAAATCACAGAGTTCCTTGGTCATAACATCTCCGTCAGTATTATCCATGCTTTTACCAAGCTCCGTGAGGGGCAGTATTATACTCTTTCTGAGAGCTTCAAGCTCCTCGTATTCATTAAGCTCCTTAGGAAATTCCTTTTTCCAGTCTTTTTTTCTTATATCGTATTTTCTTACGAAGCGTTCAAGCTTGTCCGCCTGAATATCGCTTATTACCTTTCCCTTTTCGTGGCGTACAAAGCCGCTTTTCGCATAACGGAGAATGTCCTCCGTCTCAAAGCTGAGCGCCCTTAAGGTATAAAGAGCGAAGCGTACAAAGGATTTGGAAATTATCGGCTCGGGAATATCAATAAAACAGGGAATCTCATACTTTTCCATGGCGCTTTTAAGGATTTTTCCGTATTTCGCCTCGGGAACAAGCACAGCTATATCCCTGAAGCGTTCGCCTCTTTCCATAAGCTCTCTTATCTTACCACAGATAAAATCGCATTCCTGCCATATATCACGGGCCTCGGTAACGGAAACTACCGACTTGTTACGATATTTTTCGGTAAGAAGCGTTATTTCCGCCTCGCCCTCCGCCATATCCTTAAGCCTTCCGATAAGGCGTACCGTTTCCATAAAGCAGTTCCTTCCGCTGTCGGGACTGTCGGCAGTAAGAGTAAAGGTAACCTCCTTCGCTTTTAAAAGAAGAGATTTTATAAAATTAAGCTGACTGCCCGAAAAGTTATCGAAGCTGTCGAAAAAACAGCAGCAGCCATCGAAAATATCCGTTTCCCTTATAATCTCCGAGGCTCTTCTTACGTCGTCAAGCCTGTCGTCGAAATTAAGGGTAAGAAGCCTGTCATAAGCGGAATAAATCTCGCATATATCGCTGAGCTTTTTCGTAAGAAGCTCGGAAAATTCATTCTCCGAAAGAATAAGCTTTCTCAGTGCCGAGGGAGAAAGTCCCGCATTTTTAAGCTCGCCGATAATTCTGAGGGCGAAGGCAGGAAACCCCTGCTTCTTATACTGACTGCCGTAGAAAACGAGAGCTCCGCTTTCGGCGGTCTCCCGAAGAGCACGGAGCATAAGCATACTCTTCACCATTTCGTCGGCATATTCCTTCTGTTCCCCGTAAAGATGAAGAATTTTCTGTGACATACGGGAAAACATCGTTACGGTAACATTCCCCGAGAAACGATGAGGTACTTTTTTATATACTATTTTTTCCGCCTGAAAGGAGAACTGGTCGGGGACAAATAAAACTACCTTCTCCCCTGCCTCAGCCAGCTCCCTTATCCTGTCATACATGAGGGTCGATTTTCCCGTCCCCCATTCGCCGCAGATTATTTTCAGCATAATTTCACCTTTATGTTTTATTTTCCTACGCAGAAGCGTTTGAATACCTGATCAATAACCGCTTCGCTTACATTTTCTCCGTTAAGCTCATAGAGCCTGTCAAGGGCGTTTTCACAGAGTATGCCTACTGCGTCAAGGGTTACTCCCGAGCTTAACGCAGTATACGCTTCCGCAACAAAATCCCTCGCCTCGGCGGCGCATTTCCTCTGACGCTCATTAGCAATAAAGCCCGAGGCTGTATCAAGCTTATAAAGCCCCGATTTTTCCCTTACCTTTTCCGCCACGATTTCTATTGAACGGGGGTCTCTTGCGCTTATTTCGATAACCTCGCCGAAGGCTTCGGAAAGTACCGGTTTATCCGCCTTCTGCTGAAGGTCGGATTTATTTATAATACAGATTACGTTCTTATCCCTGATTTTCTCTATAAGTCTCATGTCGTCCGAGGAAAGCTCACGGCTTCCGTCAAAAACCGCAAAGACAAGAGAAGAAAGATCAAGCTTCTTAAGCATTCTTTCAACTCCGATACCCTCAACAACATCCTCGGTCTCCCTTATTCCTGCACAGTCCGCAAGGCGAAGCATAACATCTCCCAGCATTACCGTTTCCTCAACGATATCACGGGTAGTTCCCTCAATGTCGGTAACGATACTGCGTTCCTCGCCGCTTAAAAGATTCATGAGAGTGGATTTTCCTGCGTTGGGACGTCCCACAATGGCACAGGGTACGCCGTCACGCATAAGCTGACCCGTACCGAAGCTGTCGAGAAGTCTTGAAAGCTCTGTTTCCGCTTCCTTAAGCTTCTCTCCTTCGAGATTACCGTCGAAGTCGTCCTCCATCTCGTCGGGATAGTCGATCCACGCCTGAATAAGGGTAGTTATCGAAAGAAGCTTTTCCGAAACTGCTGAAATACGCCTGTAGAGAGAGCCCTCTCTCTGAGCCTTGCTGCAGAGAAGGAACTGTTCGTTCTGAGCGGAAATGATATCCGCTACCGCTTCCGCCTGGGTAAGAGAAAGCTTACCGTTAAGAAGAGCTCGCTTTGTGAATTCTCCTGCCTGTGCAGGAGCTGCTCCAGCGGAAATACAGGCGGAAAGAACACGCTTTGTTATAAAAAGTCCTCCGTGGCAGGATATTTCCGCCACGTCCTCGCCTGTATAGCTGTGCGGTGCTCGGTAAACCACAAGTACGCCGTCGTCAAGCCTTTTTTCGCCCTCGGTAATTTCACCGTAGGCGGCGGTATATCCCTTCATTTCGGTAACTCTCTTATTTCCCACGGGGGAAAATACCTTTTCTGCAATTTCTATAGCCTTACTGCCTGAAATTCTTATTACGGAAATACCGCCCTCTGCATGAGGGGTTGCTATTGCCGCTATAGTATCCATATTCATGTCCTTTCATAAAAGAGCTTATTTCTTACCGAAAAGTCTTCCGAAGAAGCCCTTCTTAGGCTTCTCGGTAGCGTCCTCTGCTTCTTCGGCAGGTTCCTCCTCGCTCTCTTCCTCATAATAATTCTCGTCGTATTCCTCCGTACCCTCTCCGAGAAGCATTTCCATAAATGACTTCTTGTTGAGCTCGTCGCCGCTGTCCTCTAAAAGATAGGTGGAAATTCCGAGAGGCTTCGGTACGCCGAAATCCTCGATACCCTTTCCGATAAGGTCAAGGATTCCCTCGCCCATGGCCTCGGTTATCCTTTCCTCTATAGTTTCGTAGTATTCTTCACAGCCGATATTGTACTCGTCGGCAGGATTTTTTCCTCCTATAGCGGAAAGGTGGATTCCTTCCCTTAAATATGAGGTGAATTCAAGATATCTGCTCCATTCGAGATTTATTACTCCGAGAATGTATTCTCTTTCCTTTTCGGCTACCCTTTCCTCACCGTATTTTTCTACCGCTTCGGAATATTCATTGAGGTAGTTATCCTCCCAGAAGGAGGATGCTCTTTCTCCCGTAAGATAAGCCTTTCTTGCGCCGAAGGTTATATCCCTGTGCTTTTCCCCTATCATGGTGAATTTAAGAAGTCTTTCTCTGTCATCAAGAGTCTTACCCTGAGATATACGCTGAATACGGGAAACCTCTTTTATAACGGTCTTGTCGGTTATTTCTTCCGTAGTCTTTTCGGGATATTTCCTTGAAGGAATAAGGCTTTTAAGCTTATTCACTGTCATTATCTCTTCATCAAGGGAAACGAATATACGGCTTTGTCCCGGGTCTCCCTGTCTCGCAGCACGACCTCTTAACTGGTCGTTTATTCTTACGCTTTCCGCCATAAAGGTGCCGATAGCGTAAAGACCGCCCGAGGAAACCACCTCCTCACGGTATTTTTCATCCACTCCGCCAAGCTTTATATCTACGCCTCGTCCCGCCATATTGGTGGAAATAGTTACCGCCGAGGGCAGTCCTGCGTTACTGATAATCTCCGCTTCCTGTTCGTCATTTTTCGCATTCAGCACGTTATGCTCTATTCCCTCGCTTTTAAGAAGCTCCGAAAGCCGTTCGCTCTGTTCGATACTGTCTGTTCCTGCAAGAACGGGCTGACCCTTTTCGTTAGCCGCCTTTATTTCACGGACAACCGCCTTAAGCTTGCTATCCTCGTCAAAATAAACCGCCATGGGTAAATCAACACGCTGTGAAGGAACATGGGGCTTGACGGTTTTTACCGTAAGACCGTAGAGGGTGTTGAATTCGTCCCTTGCCGTTTCGGCAGTACCCGTCATTCCAGAAACTCTTCCGTACTGACGGAGGAAGAACTGAATGG
Source organism: Ruminiclostridium sp. (assembly GCA_045602405.1). GTDB lineage: Bacteria > Bacillota > Clostridia > Oscillospirales > Ruminococcaceae > Ruminiclostridium_E. Next base: position 113,857 of record JAZSBN010000028.1, on the reverse strand, counting down.
GGACGCTTCCCATTATTACGCCTCTCTCGGTAACCTTAAGCCCGTGCTTTATTTCCACAGCCGCCTGGAGAAAACCGGGATAGCTTCTGTTTTCTGCAATCCTTCCCGTAAAAAGGTCGATAATTTTTACCGCGCCCTCCTTAACGATATAATCCTTGTCCTCAGCAAGAATATAAAGCGCCTTCAGGCAGTCATTTATCTTACCGAGAAGCTCGTTATTCTCCTCATCATATATATTTTCTACATTGTAGAAGGCTTCCGTCTTTCTTTCTCCCTCTGAGGTAAGATAAGCGTTGCCCGTTTCCTCGCTCAGCTCGTAATCCTTTTCGGAAAGAGTCTTTACAAAGTCAAATATCTGAGGTAACTCGGCGTCCTGTTCGGCGGACATTTTTCCTGCCGCAACGAGAGGTATTCTCGCCTCGTCTATAAGAACGGAGTCCGCCTCGTCAACAATAGCTCTTATATAGCCTCGTCCTACCGTATCCTTTTCGTCGAAAACGAGGAAGTCCCTGAGAAAATCGAAGCCGCATTCCTTAACGGTTATATAGAGCACGTCAGCCTTATAGGCTTCTCTCCTGTCGGTTTCGGGAGTTTTTTCGGTAATATAGGCTGTAGTAACCCCGAGAAGGTCATATACAGGCTTCATCCAGCTTCTGTCACGCTTCGCAAGATAATCGTTAAAGGTAAGGATATGAATGGACTCTCCCATGCATACACTGTAATAAGCGGCAAATACCGCCGCAATAGTCTTACCCTCGCCTGTAGGAAGCTCAACGACAGCTTCATCATCAAGGTATCCGCCTGCCATAATCTGGGAATCGAAGGGAGTAAGCCCAAGCCCCTCCTTTACTGCGTTATATACGGCGGCACAGGCAAAAACTGGGGCTTTTTCGGCTCTTGCCCTTTCCTTAAGCTCCTCTGTGGTATATTTTTCTGCGGCATTTTTAACCGCTTCAACAAATTCCTCGGGTCTTTTTTCAAGTTCTTTTATCATAGCTACCTCTTTAAGTAAGTAATAAAAACAGTATACCACAAATAATCCCTAAAATCAACGTAATTTATAGTACACAAAGGTATTGATTATTTCATGAAAATGTGCGATAATGAAAGTTAGTGAAATTTTAACATTTATATAAATAAAGGAGATTATCTCCGAAGAAAGGAATTTACGGTTATGAATATAACTGCAGTAGTTTTAGCCGCAGGAGACGGTACAAGAATGAAATCCTCGGGGTCCAAGGTAATGTGCGAGGTTCTGGGTGAGCCTATGATAGGCTGGGTTCTGGACAGTATCAAGGAATCGGGCTTTCCCGACGAAAATGTAGGCGTGGTAGTGGGAAATGGTGCCGACATCGTAAAGAAATATCTCTCCTCAAAGGGAAATTATCCCTCCTTCCTTCAGGCTGAGCGTAAGGGTACGGGTCATGCGGTAATGCAGGCGGCAGATATGCTGAATAAAGGCGATAACGTGCTTGTTCTCTGCGGCGACGCTCCCTTCGTGGACAGCGACACTATACTTAAAGCCCTTAACGAGCATACTCATTCCGATAATGACGTAACCGTGGTTACGGCGGAGCTTTCCGACCCTGCCTCCTACGGAAGAATACTCCGTGACAATAACGGCGGACTTCTTAAAATTGTGGAAAAGAAGGACTGTACCGAGGAACAGCTTAAAATAAAGGAAATAAATTCGGGAGTATACTGGTTTAAGTCACAGGCTCTTAAAAACGCTCTCCCCCGTCTTTCTACCGCTAACGCAAGCGGCGAATATTACCTTACCGATACAATCGAGCTTATAAAGTCCGAGGGCGGTAAGGCAGGAGCCTTTATTTCAGAGAACAGCGATATCATCCTTGGTGCAAACAGCCGTAAGGATTTACTCCTGCTCAATACAAAGGCAAGAATGAGCGTGATTGAAAAGCACCTCGACAACGGCGTTGATTTTCCCTGTACCGACGGAATAATTATCGGTAAGGACGTAGTTATCGGAAGAGATACAAGAATCCTCCCCAATACTATTTTAAGAGGCAGTACCGTAATCGGCGAAAACTCCGTTATCGGCCCCAACAGCCTTATCGAGGATACAAAAACAGGCAACAACGTAATCCTCAATAACGTTCAGGCTTATAAATCCAGACTCGGAAATAACGTTAAGGCTGGTCCCTTCGTACATCTCCGCCCCGATACCATTCTCCATGACGGAGTAAAGATAGGAGATTTCGTTGAGGTCAAGAATTCCGAATTAGGAATAATGACGAGTATTTCCCACCTCACCTATGTAGGCGACAGCGACGTAGGTAAGGATGTAAACTTCGGCTGCGGCTGTGTTACAGCCAACTATGACGGAGTAAACAAGTTCCGTACCGTTATCGGCGATCATGCCTTTATTGGCTGTAATACCAACCTTATCGCTCCCGTTGAAATAGGCGAAAACGCTACCACAGCGGCAGGCTCTACGATTACAGGAAATGTTCCTGCCGACGGACTCGCCATTGAGCGAGGTCAGACTCATATCAAGGAACACTGGGAGCATAACTCGAAGCGTAAAAGGAAAGCTTAACGTGTTATTTAAGGAAAGGATATAAAAATGGAAGAAATACTTGTTCCCGAAGAGGATTTAATGCCGAAATACCGTAAGTCAGCCTTTCTTATCGGTATGTTCGTTCTTATATGCTATCTGCTGAGACTTGTTGCAGGAATCGCTATCTCCGCCCTTTACCGCTTTTGCTCCGAGAGTCTTTCCCCCGACCTTATCTATATTTTCCACCTGACCCTTTCGGGGCTTTTCATTCAGGTTTTACCCTGTGTGATCGGCGTTTTCATGTTCCGTTATGTGAAAAATGAGGAACGCTCTCTCCGTAAGCTTTACGCTGTCCCGAAAAATCTTAAAAAGGCTCTGGGGAATACTATTGCGGTAAACGGCCTCGGTCAGATATTCAACATTCTGACTATCGTTGTTGTTTTCCTGATAAATACTATTGCAGGAAACGAAGTAGCCGAAAGCACCGCTATAACAGAAACCGTTCCAAGCAGTATGACTGCAGGAATAGCCTTTATGTTCCTTGCGGTGGTGATTGCCCCGATATTCGAGGAATTTATGGTGAGAGGTCTGGTGATGCATGAGCTTAAGCCCTACGGAAACGGGCTCGCCATCTTCTTCTCCGCCTTCCTTTTCGGACTTCTCCACGGAAATATAAACCAGCTTTTCTATACTACTGCAATAGGTATAGCTCTCGGCTATATTACCTACGCTACGGGAAGCATTTTCGCCTCCACAATAATTCATGCCATAATTAACGGAATTTCCTCGATAGCCGTCCTTCTCATAAACACGCCCAGCGTTCAGGAATACGTTATGAGCGGCTCTACCGAAGCAATACCCGACGGGGATATGTTTATCGTTACCCTTTTCGGAATATATATGGTTTCGCTTTTTATCCTTGTTATAGTGGGACTTATCCTTGCAATAATGAAGATAAAGCAGATAAAGCGTTATAAGGTGCCTAAGGTATGGGGCGAGGTAAGCAACGGTAAGAAAATCCGTATTCTTCTCCTTTCCGTACCCATGATAATTTCAATAATCCTTATCGCCGACGTATTTTTCGGCTTCTCTGAGGGACTTATCGCCAAGCTTTTCGTATAACAGGAGATTTATGTAATGGGCCTTTCATCCGATATGACCTCTATGAAAACAGAACAGGCTTCTCTTTCCGCCATTCTGCGGAAATACGGGCTTTTTATGGGGCTTATTTTCCTTAATTCAAAGATACTGATTTATGTATTCTACTTCCTTATGACGGCGGTATTACAAGGAATGCCCGACTTTGAAGCGCCGTATCCCGACGATTACTACAGCCTGCTTCTTCTCACAAATGAGCTTTCCGCTTATCTTGTCCCCCTTCTCTCCGCTTTTATTCTTTTCAGAAAGGACTGCGATGAAGCGCCGAAGGGCGAATATCGCCGCTTTCCGGGAGACAGTATTCTCATTTTTGTAAGCGGTATTGCTCTCGCTTCCTTCGGAACAATGGCGATGAGCTTTATAACAAACCTTTTCAACAAGCTCTTCAACACTCCCCTTCCGACTGTGGCATTTTCCGACTCCATGCCGGGCAATCTTTTCCAGTTCGTTATCTTCCTTATCTGCACGGTTATAATCGCGCCGCTCTGTGAAGAGGTCATTTTCAGAAAGCTCCTTCTTTTCCCTCTGAGGAAGTACGGAGATTTTCCTGCAATATTACTCTCCGCCGTTATTTTCGCTCTCTATCACGGAAATATCGACCAGCTCCCCTACGCAGTTATCGCAGGCTTCTTCTTCGGAATTGTTGCGGTAAGAGCCAACAGCATAATCCCCACGATAATTCTTCATGCAGTAAACAATCTGCTGGTGGCGGTAGTAAGCTATATGCCGAAGAATATTTTCGGCGATTCGGCATCCGACCTGAACAAGGTTTCAGATATAACCTCGGCGGTAAGCTTCTTCCTTACTCTCATAATTCCGCTGGGTGTGATTTTCGCTGTAATACTGGGTATTCTTAAGGTTTATCGGCTTAATAATCCTTCTACCCTTTCAAGCGGCGAAAAGCTCAGGTGTTTCTACACAAGCTTACCATTTCTGGCAGGACTTTTTGCAATGCTGCTTTTATTTTTCTGAAAAACAAAAAGCTTCATAAGCACATATAACGAAAAACACAGAGCCGTTTACTTGGTTCTGTGTTTTTTCTTTTTATTTCTGATAAATTATGTTTGACGGATCTATCACAGGCTGTATCTGCCTCTGTTCGAGGGCTTCGCTTAAAGCCTTCGGAATAAGATTGAAGTCTCCCATAAGCGAAAAGGGCTTTAGCGAATAATCGTCCTGAAACACGGGCACAAAGTAATAGTTCTTGTAGTTTATGAGAGTGAAAATATTCTTTGCTGAGCCTGCGAGAGCGTCGTTTGTAGCAAGATTTATCAGCACGGGCTTCTTATTTCTCAGATGGCTTTTTACCGCCATGGTTACCGCTGTAGCCGCCCTTTGAAAATAGGGGTTAAAATACTGTTGGAACAAATGTGATTTATGATATATCAGGCGAATCGGTTATTGTTAAACTATAAGTTAGATTTTAGCACCCAGAAAAGCGGTTAGATTGTAAAAGCACTTGTGAGTGTAGATTTATGTGTCATTAAAAAGCAAATGACTGAAAACGTAGTTGCATTTCAGCCATTCTTTTGTTATAATAATATAAGAATATTCAAAGGAGATAATTGTTAAATGCTTTGTTATAAAACAGAATTAGGAGAAGCGCATTGCGGAGATAGCATTCTTTTAATTGAGAGTTTAGAGGATAATAGTGTGGATTTATGTATGACATCTCCACCTTTTGCACTGCTTAGAGAAAAAGACTATGGTAATAAAAATCAAAGCGAGTATGTGGATTGGTTGTGTCAGTTTATGGAGAAACTTATACCTAAACTGAAAGATACAGGTAGTCTTGTGATAGATTTAGGTGGCGCTTATGTTAGAGGAGCGCCAGAGTATAGTTTATATCAATTTGAGGTATTGATGCAGTTATGTACAGAAGTAGGATATAAGCTATGTCAACCTTGGTATTGGAACAATACAAGTGCTTTGCCTGCTCCTATAGAGTGGGTAAATAAGAGAAAGCTAAGAGCAAAGAACAGTATAAATACAATATGGTGGTTCGCAAAGAACCCCAGTATTGCTAAGGCAAATATAAGTAATGTTTTAGTGCCATATAGTGATAGAATGAAAAACCTCATCAAAACTCATGCTAAAGGCTATGTAGATGCAAAGAATACAGTTACAAGACCTAGTGGACATACACATTCAGCAGAGAGTTGGAGCAAGGATAATGGTGGAGCAATACCAGGTAATGTTCTAAACATACCGAATAGCGAAAGTAACAGTTTATATTTAAGAGGATGCAAAGCTGCAAAGATTAAAGGACACCCTGCGCGGTTTCCTCTCGGTATACCAGAACACTTTATAAAGTTTCTCACAGATGAAAACGACTTAGTCATTGATATATTTGGCGGAAGCGGAACGACTGGTCAGGCTGCTGAGAATTTAGGTAGAAGATGGAAAATATTTGAACTTAGTCAAGAGTATGTAGCTTCAAGCGCATTCAGATTTTGCGATGTTAGCGAAGCAAAAGAAGTTTATGAGAAGATAATGTCTGGCGAGCAACTTGACTTGTCAGATAAGTAACTAAATGTTTAAGAATTAATACTATCAGGGTCTATAGGCGTATCGACATAAGGATATATCTGTAAACCATTTTCTTTCACAAATTTAAGCGGTATCTTAGGATTGTTTATATGAGTCATACCATTATTGAGTTTATCTTCCCAGCTTTGGAATAGAGGTTCAAGCTGTTCTGCTTTCATAACATATATGCTTTCAAGGGTTATACCATTGTAAATAGCAAAAGACCATGGAACAGACCTATACTTTTTGAGAATATCATGTGTGGTGTGGTGATTGGTACTGAAACCAGATGCAGATGTATCAATGTTTATCGATTTCATTTCCCATTCAGTGCCAGATGCAGATGTAGCATCATTGCCCTCTCTACCCGAAAGCACATCGAAGTTAAGGAGAACAAGCTGTTGCAGAATTTTAGCGCCATTGTCTTGGAATATGTCATCAATACCATAATCCTTAGCCATTTCGGCTAAATCATGTAGGGTACTCCAAAGAGTGTTGAGTTTAGATATTTCAGCCTTGTGCTCATCAGACTGCCATGTAAACATAATTGTTATACCTCCAAATGTAAATTTATTATCATACTTATAATTATATTATACACTAAAAAAATTTAAAGTCAATAAGGAAAGCGGCAATTATAATTTAGAAAAAGAGGTATGAATACAACTACGCTTGAAAGATTTGCGTAAGCACGAACGCTACAAAGCAAATCCGCATATTAAGATTCAAAAGACTTATGATATATTAGATTAATCTGTAATCAATAAATCAAAGTTAAAATGTGTAAAAGAGTCCTTTTAAAGGGCTCTTTTTTTATATGTAAATAAATAATGTAAAAATTGTAAAGTATATGAGTTCAATTTTACAGTTCTGTATTATGAGGGAGATGTAAACTTGAAGTATAGGCAAATTTTACATACCGACAGGAGGATAAAAAATGAACATAGGATATGTGCGTGTAAGCACCACAGAACAGAATGAGGACAGACAGATTGAAGCTATAAAAAATGCGGTCAGCCATATTGATAAATGGTTTACCGAAAAGGTATCGGGAAAGAACACCGAGCGAGAGCAATTCCGTCTTATGATGGACTTTGTGCGTGAGGGTGACGAGGTTTACGTTCTCGATTGGTCGAGACTTTCACGAAGCACAAAGGATTTGCTTGATACCATTGAAAAGCTAAACAATAAAGGTGTAAAACTTGTATCCCTCAAGGAGAGCTTCGACACTTCCACACCGACAGGCAAGCTGATGTTGGGCTTAATTTCAAGCATAAATCAGTATGAAAGAGAAATTCTGCTTGAAAGACAGCGTGAGGGCATTGAAATAGCAAAGCAGAAAAATGTTTATAAGGGACGTGCAAGAAAAGAGTTTGACGAGGCTCTTTTAAATGATGTTATCACTAAAATCAAAAATAAGTCTTTGACGATTTCCGAGGCAAGTCGGAGATTAGGGGTTACCCGTCCTACTGTCTACAATATTCTGAAACGTATGGAATAAAGATATCATTTTCAGAACTTGTTATAAAAATATAGAGCATAAATAAAATGCTTACAGACATTACGGATATAACAGCACCTAAAGAAAAATTACCCGAGCATAGAAAATACTATTATGGTGTAAAAATCACAGTTTTCTGATGATGTTCCAGAACAAACCCAAATTGATTTTAAGGGGGTGGTAATGTTAATAAGGGTAAGATATAGGTAAAGTGTTAAGAATTGATTTTCGGGGTGTTTTTGGGGGTGTTTCAAGTGTTTTCTGTTAAGATTTATTAATTTTAATATATCGAAGTTTAATAAGGAGGATTTTTCAAATGGGACTTGAAAAAGAGATACTGGATAGATTGAACGGTATAATTCAGATTACAAAAGCCAATCTGAAAACGACTAATTGCCTTGTTCAATATATATCGCAAATCAGTATGGATTCGGATAAAAAGATTGATGAAGTACATAAGGATTTGAAAGAATCAATAAAAGAAATGGAAAATGAGATACAAAAGCTCGGCAAGTTAAGTGCGGAAACAGTACACGTCTATTCTGACGAGGAACTGTATAATCTCAAAAAAACAATGAGTTGGACAGCTCTTTCGTGCAAAACCAAAATACCCGTATCAACTCTGCAATACAGACATAGGAGATATGTTAAGGAGCAGTTGGATTTTTAAGGCTGATATTCAAAAACGAATATATCCGAAAGGGTCGCCCGAATTATTATGGTGCGACCTTTTTTCTGTAATTCGGATTATTTAATAGTTGACAAAAAATTTTGTCAGCGTTATAATGTAAAAAAATAGAAAACGAGGAATGTTTATGAAAAAGAGAAATTTGTCTTTAAGCATAATAGCATTGGTTTTGACGGCAGTTCAGTTCAGCGGTTGTGCAGATAAAACTGTAACTGAAACCATTGCGGAAACCACTACCACAGCAGTTACCGAAGAAGTAACCGAGGCTGTTACTGAAACGACTACCACAGAAGCCACCGAAGAAGTGACCGAGGCAGTTACTGAAGATGTTACACAGGAAACTATAACTGAAGCTGTTACACAGGAAACTGTCACAGAAGAAGTAGTAGGAATTGATGAGGCAATGATTCGAGAGCACGGTAAGGAATGGTATAACAAATACAAAGACAAGGTAACGTGTACAGAACAGGTATTCGTAGACAACTTTACATATCTTGTGATAACGAATGGTTTAGCAGAACCCGATGCCGCATTTGAAGTTTACAACACATATATGATAATTGAATTACAAGAACCCGAAGAAACAAAGCCAGCGGAAGTAACAAAGCCAGTTGAAGAAGAAAAGCCGGAAGAAAAGCCGGCAGAAGTAACGAAACCAGTAGAAACCACAAAGCCAAAGGAAGAAAAGCCAAAGGACCCAGCGGTTGCTGATGAAAGTAATAAAAAGCCAACGGGAGATTATAGCGATATTGAGTGGGGCGACGATATACCCACAGACGCAACGGATGCATACGGTATGCCAGTAAGGCAGGCTCAGTGGATTGAGGCTGATGGTGGTAACTTTATAAAGGTAAACGGACGATTCTACAGAACATTCCAGGATTGGGTAGATGGAAAGAGTCCATTAACGCGAGAAGAGATTGAGGGCAAAACTATGGATGAAATAACAGCTTCCGTAGGTATTATTGAATGGAACTAAAATAAAACAATTCCTCTTCCAATAAAAAACGAAAGGACATCATCAATTAAGTTGGTGATGTTCTTTTGTTTATGTTTGGAGGATATATACACAAATTTACCAGAAAAGCTTGTCCAGCCATATCCTGGAGCCTCTATGTACACACCAGTACCAAAAGCGTCCTCAATCATTTCGTAACGATTGTAAAGCGGAAACAATATGACAGGTTCAATGGTTAATTTGTATTTGCCTGTTGCTATCTTTTTGGCTGGTTCCTCACCAAATAACTCTTGTATTACATACTGTGCATTTGTAATTCCATCTGACCTCTTCTGCATCATCCATTCTTTCAATAGCTCACCATTACCCGTAAAAGGTGAACCACAGTTTACACCTTTCCTCCCCATATATAAGTAGATGAAGAAGTCCTCAACGACGTCGGCATCATTGAATGGAATTAAGCAAAACAACTTTCACTTCCAATAAACATAAGCGAAAGAACCTCATCAACTAAAAATTGGTGAGGTTCTTTTGTTTAAGCATAAACCACATTTAATAATAAAAATGGAAAGGAATGGGAAACATTGACAAATAACGAAGTGGATGGTATAATGAGTGAAACAAGCATTTGGGAGGGCACGGAAGTGTTAGCTAGATTTCACGATGGAAATTCGATGTACTTGTATTGTACGGTAAGTAGAGCGGACTCGAATAGTATTAAGGCAGGTATGATAAAATACCCATTAAAATTATATGAAAATGCTTATGTTGCGAATAAAATGAGTGAAGAAGTATATATTTCAGACAAAGTAACATTAAGATTTGCGATAAGGTTAGAGGGGGTAATTTATTATGATATTTTCTTGTTAATGAATGAAAATATTAAGAGCAAGTTTAAAGTATCGGTTGAAGAATACAAAAGCAAGTGTGATTACATAAGAGCATTAAATAAGCAGAAAGGTGTAATAGAATACACAATGCTAAATCAGAAACCAATTATAAATGTTCAAGAGATATAAGCAAAAGAACCTCATCAACTAAAAATTGGTGAGGTTCTTTTGTTGTAGAAAAAAGTAGAAAATTTAAACTGCATAAATTTAAAGCTAGTAACTCATTAACTTGCAAAAAAGGTAGAGATATGATATAAACAGCCCTATTCATTATCCTCCTATACAGATAATCCATATACGTTTTATTTGTATAGGGGGAGGATATGTGCCTTTATGTTTTATCTGTATAGGAGGATAAAGCCGTACATAGATTTATGAAGTAGGGGAGGATAAATCCGTACATATAATTTATCTGCATAGGGGATAAATCTGCACAATATGCTTTATCCTTGCAGGCGGATAAATCTGCACATCTACCTCTTATCCGCACAGGGGATAAATCCGTAACTGTACTTTTTAATATATGCGGATAAATATATACATTTCGATTTCTGCAATCGGCAGACATATCCGTACGTACGAAACTTGTTGAAGTGCGGATATATTCATTCATGCAACCCCTATTATAACCCACAGACAAATCCGTACTTGTTTATATAATAAATATAGTATAGACCCTTGGAACAAGCGAAAAGCGTTCCAAGGGTTTATTTTTGCATAAATCCCAGCAACAGCAAAACCTAACAGCATTATCATAAAACCAACAGCATTGTCAAAGAACGAACAGCATTACCAAGAACTGACATCATTATCAGAGGACAAACAGCATTACAAAAAAATTGCTCGTCTAATAAAAACAGCATTCCAGTATTTGGGGATAGCAACAATAAATTTGTTGACTTCATAAAAAAGGAGCTGTTCGTAATGAAGGCTAAATTAGTAGAAACGGTAAAGTACATCATCGGAAGAAAAAAGGTTCTGAAAAAGGTTTATGATAAAGGCATAGTGCCTTTGCGAACCAACGAATGTCACAGTAAGGGTGCACCAACTTCGGACTATAGTGATTTGAACTATGAGCGTAGAATGAAAACAAGACAGGAAATTATACGGCAGAAGTGCGAAAATAGTTTTTCGGAAAAAACCGCAATGCACGTTACGCTGACATTCGATAAAAATAAAACATTCGGTACTGATTTAACAAATGTTACACAAACGCACAAGCTGTTCAATAATTTTATTAAGCGTATCGGCAGACGGTATGACGGCTTTTGCTATGTTGCCACATTCGACAGGCAAGAAAACGGAAACTGGCATTATCACATGATGTGCAATCTACCGCCGAAAACGACCACTAAAGCCTTGTCTGAAATCTGGACGTACGGTCGTGTCGATATAAAGGCAAAAAATAAACGCTCCCTGTTTAATCAATGCATACTTTATCTGATAGGAAATATGAAACGTTGTGGGAAAGATTTAAGGGGCATAAAAGGCTACCTCGCTTCACATAACGCAAAAAGCAATATTGTTGTTTCATCAGGCTGTGCCTCGGATAAAGAAGATTTTGAGAGAATAAGTGAAAAAATAGAAAAGCGTAAATTATATATACAGAGCGAAAGCCGAAATCAGATAGGCTATTTTAAGGATTTAGCCTATGAGAATGAAGATGTAAAGGAAGTCATTATTGATTTTAAACATAAAATAGCTGTACTGCCCGAGGGCTATGAGGATCTATTTGTGGCTAAAGAAATATATGAGTCTCGTGTGAGATTTAATGATATATTTCCTACCCCCAAGAGTGCAATACCAATACAAAGCAAATCAACGAAAAGCACTAAGTCAAAAGCTAATAAACCTCCCGATAAGCATACCCCTTAATAATCAACGCAAAATCCGAAAACCAAAAATGTGATGTCTAATGCAACAAGCATTGGAATATTATCTATTAAATTGGAAAAAACAGGGATTTTGTAATTAGGAAAGTCAGACTAAATTTCAACAAATTTGAGAGGGGGTATAAAGGATAAGGTCGGATATTATTTCACCCAATTTTCATTCCGAAAGGGTGGATTTTGGCGAAACCCAGCGTTATAATGGCATATCAAAATAGAACGGTATTTTGATAAATCAAAGTTGGAAATTCGGCTATTATCCGTATTATATGGAGAAAAAGTTATATGAGATTATTGCAGTAATGCTAAGAGAGCATGGGCTTATATCTGACGGCGAACTGAAAAATATCAGCAGACTTATTCAAAAACAATACGGTGGCAATATAATTTATGAAAGGAAAGATGAAAAATGTTCGGACTAAGTGCTATGGGCGGTGTTTACCCTAAGCCAAGCGAAAACAGGGTTGCAATATACAATCGCTGTTCGTCAGACAAACAGGAGGACAGCCTTGAAACGCAAGCGGAACAGAGCCTTGCAATAGCGAAAGACAAGGGCTGGATAGTCATAGAACAGTATGTTGAACTTAAAAGCGGTACTACTTCAGAAGAAAGAACGGAGTATCTGCGTATGCTTGAAGATATGCAGAAAAACAAGTTCGATATAATTATGATAAAAAGTCTTGACCGCTTAATGCGTAATGTAAAGGATTGGTTTAACTTTCTCGATATTCTGATGAAGAATAAACTGTATCTGTATACATATATTGACGGTCGTTTCTTTGAACACGAAAGCTGTTATCTGATGTATATGTTTCTTAGTGCTATGAATGAGCAGTTTTCGCAGGAGCTGTCAAGAAAAATCCAAAATGCTCACCACGTCCGTCACCAAAAGCAATCGGGTTGGAATTTCAGCATAACCCCATTCGGTTGGAACAAGGTTGATATGAAAACCTATGAAATTAACGAAGAGGAAGCGTATTTTATAAGACGTGCGGTTGAACTTGTCAAAGAGGGATACAGTACATATAAAATAAGTCAGATACTATGGCTTGAGGGGTTAAGAAACAGGAATAACGAGAAAATGGAGGCTTCTACTATAAGCAATATATTGTCATCTCCCAAGCTGTACGGAACAGTTACTATGCACAAAAATCAGATGAATTTCTTAACCAAGAAGCGTGAAAAAATAGACGAAAACGAATGGGTAACGGTTGATAATGCACTCCCTGCAATTATAAGCAAAAAGGAATGGCAGGAAGTACAGGCAATTCTTGAAAGCAGAAAAACTACTAAAAACACGTTTATCCCCCATAAATACCCGTTAAGCGGAAAAATAAAATGCGGTAAGTGTGGCGGTATATATCACAGAATGATGTATGAAAAGCTCGAAAAGGGGCAAGTAGTAGGAAAAAAGGCTTATTGGAAGTGCATAAAGGCTTACAGAAATCCACAGGGAATTGAGGGCTTAAGCTGTGACAATGAGAGTTTAGACGACGACAAGGCTTATGCTCTTATAGAAGAAAGTGCAGTAGCTCTTTTGGGAACGATTCAAGCTCAAAAAGATGATATTATTGACAATATGCTGAACTTGGTTAAGCAAGCCTTAGATGAAAACGCAGGTATAGGAAGTCTTACAGACTTAAAGAAAGAGGTCGGCAAGCTTGAAAAGAAAAAATCAAAACTTTTTGACCGACTAATGGACGAAACCATAAATAATGATGACTTTAAAATTTATAATGACAAACTCGGCAGAGAAATGGAAAGGCTGCAAAAAGATATTATTCGCCTTGAAGCTACACAGGGTAGTTTAATTGAAAACCAAGACCGCCTTATGAAGATAAAAGAAACGCTGAGCAATTCCGATATAATCGACCGAGCAAAGGCAGAAAATAACATTGATATGATTGATTATATCGAGGTTGTCGGTGACGGAACTTTAAGGATATTCTGGGACAGATATCGTGTCCTTGGGCTTTTAAAGCTCAACGGCATTGAACTGGCAGACGAACGAGAGGATGAGTTTATCTCCGTTGTTTCATACAATGGAAGAGTAGCCTTGAAAGAAAAGGTTGCCAAGCAGAAAGAACAGATTTTGGAATACTTAGCAAATGAGCCAAGAGCAACATACTCAAAGATTGCAAAGGCTATCGGTGCATCCAAAACAGAGGTCGGAGCAAGAATAAAATATCTGTTCCGAGATAATCTGCTTACGAGAGACGAATACGGCGACTTTATTGTAGTTAAAAATAATACAGAAACAGGAGAACAGCATTAAAAAAACTGTTCTCCTTTGTATTTATCGATATATAGCAATATACAATTTTCGGCGGTATTATCGTATTTACAGGTGTATCGGTAATACTCGCCGATAACTTCGCCATGGTATTACCCGTACAGTTCACCAGAAGCATGATATCCGTCATCTTCTTCGGGCCGATAGGCTCTGCTTCAACGATAGAGTGAATTACCTTCTTGCCCGTTTTCTCTTCAAGTCTTTTTATATGATCCTGAGCCTTTCCGAAACGGGTATCGGTGCTGTAGGCATTCTCCGACATAATGGGTATTATTTCACAGCCTTCTTCAAGAAGCCTGTCGAGAACCTCAAAGCATTTTGAAAAGGTACAGAAGGAGCCGCACATGGCAAAGCCGATTTTTTTACCCTTAAGATTATTCAATGGGAAACACTCCTTTCCATGACTATATTGGCGATAGTATCAGCAATTATATATCCCGAGGTTACGGGAGCGGTTTTTCCGGGAAGGCTTCTCGCCCATATTACCTTTATTCCGAGGGCTTCTGCCAGCTCCGTATCTTCAAGGCTCATAACAGAAGCAAGCTCCATAAAAAGTGAATTTTTCCCGATACAGCCCGTTCTCGGCTTGTCGAAAATTACAGAGGGAACCGTGTTCATAATGATTCTCGCTTCCGAGAGAGCCTCCCTGAAGCCCGTTTCATCGCCGAAGCTTACGGGAATATAGCCTGAAAGCCTTATTTTCGCCAAATCGCTTACCCTTCTTGCCGCCACATAAACCCTCGCTCCCAGAGCCGAAAAATAACGGGCAAGCACCGAAGCTATCCGCCCGAAGCCTGTAATAAGGACGTCAGTTCCGTTTACGGTAACGGGAAGCTCCCTTATAGCTATTTCGAGAGCCCCCTCCGCTGTAGGAACTGCATTCATAATGGCAAGCTCTTCGCGCTCAAAATAATTGATAAGGCTCAGATTCATTTCATCGCATATCTCACGGAGAATGGGGAAGCTTTTGCTCGAAAGAACCGCCCCCCTGGGCTTCACCATAGTTCTCAGGATATCAAAGCTTATTTTTTCTCCGTTATTCAGAGGGGCGTTTATATTCTCCCCGTCAACACTGGCAGGAAGCGGAAGCACCGCAAAATCACAGGGCTCACCTATACTGTTTCCGCTTATGGAGGAAAAACCGTATGTACGGCAATCGTATCTTTCTCCCAGCTTCTCTGCCGCATATATAATTCTCATATCGCCGCCGATAAAAACAAAGCTTTTCATAGTAACTTTTCCTTTCCCGAAGGAATTTTTTTGGCAGTCCTTCTGATTGACTGCCTTTTTAATAATATGCAGGCGGCTGAAATATGTGAATAATTACACTCTTAAGGTGATTTGCCCGGATAAATAAATAACCCGTGAGAATTATTCCTCACGGGTAGCATTGCTTCTATTTATTTTTTCCGTTCATATCCTTAGCGGAAGAAATTACCGCATATACAAGAGCCAAGCCCAACAGGGCGAAAACTACAATCCATAGCCAGCCCGTTTTCAGAACGGATTCAAGCGTCATACAAAGAAATATTGCTCCGCAAAAGGCAAAAACCACACCCGACTGGCGATAATGGGGCTTTTTGTCCATGCTTTCCCGTTCCTTTTCCGAAGCCCAGATATAAGCGTTATTAAATAGAAAGCCCTTTTCGTTGAATTGCAGAATGCTTATAACGGTACAGCCTACTGCAAGAATTCCGTATATTACAGCCCAGATAAGCTCTGCCATAGTAATACCTCCACTTTTATATTACTGCACCATTGTATACATTACCTCGCTGTCAGCGTCGGGAGTTACTCCCTTTGCCTCGAAAAGCTCAGTCACGGTAAGGAACTCGTATCCGTCCTCAAGCATAGCAGGAATGGCTTCCTTCAGTGCATCTACGGTATTTTTGTTTCCTGCCGCGTCGTGAAGGAGAATAATCATTCCGTCCTTTGTTCTTTCGGTAAGAAACTGAACTCTCTTTACAACGGGGATTTTAACGTTCCAGTCGTTACAGCCCTCTCCGCAGATAAAGGGGATGTCCACAGTATCATAGAGGGTGGAATTTACTGCGATATAAGGGGGACGGAAAAATTTAGGGTATTCGCCTGTGGCTTCATGAACAAGCTCAGCGGTCTTATCCATTTCCTCCTTGATTGCGTCAGCCTCCATCTCATTCATATAGCTGTGAGTGAAGCTATGGCTGTTTATCTCACAGCCCATATCATAGGCGCGCTTCATAACCTTTGCGCTGTCCTCATTGATGTTCTGTCCGATTACAAAAAAGGACGCCTTTATGCCGTACTGTTCAAGAATATCCAGTATTTCGGCAGTAGTCGTAGTATTCGGGCCGTCGTCAAAGGTTAAGGCAACCTGCTTGCGCTCTGCGTCGGGGCGGGCAGTTACCACAATTCTTTCAATCTCACTCACTGTTGTAATTTCCTTTTCTTCGGTAGTAGCCGCTTCCGTTACGGGAGCGGTTGTTTCTGCGGCGGCAGGAACTTCCTCGCTACTGCTTCCACAGCCTGATAAAATAAGGACTGCTGCCGATAAAACGGCAGCAATACTTTTAAAACGTATTTTCATCTTATTGTATTAAGCTCCTTTACAACCTTATCCTGAAGTGCCGCATAATAAAGAGGAAAAAGAGCGTCCGCACAACCGAGAATGAACATATTCCTGTTATTTATAGCCGCAAGATCATGCCCGTAGGTATAAATCCAGCAACGGAACCACTCGGTGTCGAAGGGAGGTTCATTCTTTTTCGTCTTTACCAGCCATGTCATGGACTTGAGACTTTCCTCTACAATCCCGTCGGGATTAGCGAAGCCGTAATCTTCAAGAATACCGTATATTCTGTTAAGCTGATTGTCCTTGATCTGACTCTCCGTAGCATACTTCCTCATAAAGGGAAGTCTTATTGCGAAGCTGTATCTTATGATAGAGAGAACCTCGTTGAAGCTGTCAAGCCCCATTTCTCCCAGCTTCGCCTTATCAAGGGAAATACCCAGATGCTTGAAGGCGTCATAATCGGTAACATTACTGAGACCTACCTTAAAGATGTCCTTTACATTTATATTGTAAAAGTCGTCTCCCGAAATACAGTAGCAATACTTTATGGCATTGAAAAGAGCCGTAGCCGCATTATCAATTATATCGGCTATTTCATTAAAATTATCGTTAGCCAGAAACTACCACCCCTTTAAGCTATTTCCCCGTAGGCAAGCTTCTCGTAATCGATAGCCGCCATGGGACGGGCAAAGAAGTAGCCCTGTGCCATGTTACAGCCGAGCTTCGTAAGAAGGTCAGCCTGTTCCTTGGTTTCGATACCCTCGCATATTGTAGCAATTTTAAGAGAAGAAGCCAGAGTAACAACACAGGCAATAATTCTGCTTGCGTTTTCATTTTCGTCTGCGTCTTCGGTAAGGAAGGAACGGTCTATCTTAAGAACGTCAACCTTCAGATCCTTAAGCATATTGAGGGAGGAATATCCTGTTCCGAAGTCGTCTATAGAAACATGGAAGCCTACGCTCTTTATCTTTTCGAATACTGCCGAAAGGATATCGAGGTTTTCATAAGCCGCTGTTTCGGTTATTTCGATTTCGAAATACTTGGTATCTATTTCATACTTCGAGCACATAGCCACAAGATCGTCAACGAAATGCTTGCTTCTTAAATGAAGTCTCGACATATTTACAGACACAATCTTAGGCTCACAGCCCATGCTGAACCATCTCTTCTGAAGCTTACATACTTCCTCGAACATGTAGTAGTCCAGCTGTACGATAAAGCCGTTCTTTTCAAAAACGGGAATAAACTTGTTGGGAGTAATGAGAGCACCGTCATGGAACCAGCGTACAAGCGCCTCCGCTCCTACCATCTGTTCAGGATTCTTGAGGCTGTATTTAGGCTGGAGATAAACCTGGAACTCTCTCTTTACGAGAGCGTCCTCCATAATATCCTCAATGGACTTTTCATTTCTGATTCTCTGAATCATTGCGTTATCAAAGAATGCGAAGTTACTTTCCTTCTGGTCCTTGATGGAGCGACGGGCAAGATCCGCTCTGTCCGCTGCTGCCTCAACCTTGATGTTGTGGTCGATAACGAGGTAAATACCCATGCAAACATACATCTTTATACCCTTATCGAGATAATCCACATCATTGATAATGTTTATTACAGTATTTCTTACATCAGAAACATTTTCATAGGTCAGGAGGATATAGAAGAGGTCGCCTGAGCTTCTGGCGAACATATCGCCCTCCTTAAGGTTACGGTTTATTACGTCGGCAACCTGCTTAAGCACCTCGTTTCCTCCGTCATAACCGAGGGAGTCGTTGATAGCCTTGAACTTGTCAATATCGAGGGATATAAGAGCATAGCTCGTACCCGTATTTCTCATGTATTCAGGATAACGCTCCTTGAAGCTGTTCCAGGAAGAATATCCGGTAATATCATCACAATAGAAATTCTTGTTTTTCTCGGCGATAAAGCCCGAAAAACGACGGCTCATACCAAACATTTTTACAGCAAGAACAGTAACTATCACGGCAATAACCACAATAGCACAGGCTACAAGAACAATAGCGAGAGTATACATTCCGCCGATATAGGAGCTTAAAAGCGTCATAGGCGCAACAGCCACAAGAGTCCACTCCTGAATGGGAATAGAAACACAGGATACAACGCATCTCTGACCGTTTACATCAGTTATAACGCTCTGCTTTGCGTCTCTTATATTAAGATAGTATTCTACTGTCTTATCATCCGCTATGACAGTACGGACATCGTCTCCGTCCTTGATGCCTACCGCAGAATTCTCGGAAGCCACGAGAACCTCGCCGCCCTCATTCACGATATAATAGCAGTTCTTCTCTCCCGCAATATCAACATACTCCACGTCGTCTATTGAGAAGGGCTTGCTTGATGCGGCGAGAACTGCGATAATCTCATTTTCATGATTGTATACAGGAACGCTGTATATGTCATAATTTTCGTTATTAAATTCGCTGTTTGTGTTAAGGAAGATGCTTTCCTGACCGCCGAAGGCCTGCTGAGCATAGGCTCTGTGGGAAAGATTCTTTGTTTCTCCCGTATCACGGAGAGCTATACCGTCTTTATTTATAAATGCCGCCGATTCAAACATACCGCAGGACAGAAATTCATCAAGCCTGTGGAGTATTTCCTCCTCGGTCATATCTTCCGCGTCACGGAAAAGCACCGCATAGCTGTTCATAGCGACAGATCTGGACTGGAAAAAGTTGCCCACGGCGTAGGTTGTACCTCTTGCAGAAGCGAGAGTAACCGCCGAAGCGTTGGAATCCACAGTATCGCCCGACATGCCCGTATATATAAGCACAGCGGCTACCATGAAAATGATGAGAAAAGCCGATACAAGAATCGTTATTACCGCATGAGTTTTTATATGGGAAGTGCTCAGCGACTTATTTTTTTCCATCACTTTTCCACTCCTTTCAGATATTTTTCTACCACAGTTTATTATACATCTAAATGGCATTTTTTTCAATAGGTTTGGCAAAATATAGCATAATGCAATATTAAATTGAGGTTATTTTATGCATATTAAACAAATTTAAACTGCCGCACCCCTCAGGGAGATGCGGCAGAATTATCCGGAATTATTACTTTGCGATATACTTGTCGATCATATCTCCGAGAGAAACGAAGGGCTCCTTGAACCAGTCCTTCTCGCTCTTCTTTATGAGAATTGTATCGTCTTCAGCAATACCGAGCTTTTCCATATTGATAGAGAAATCGGTAATAAGATAGAACTTCCACTTATAGATATCACGCTGATGAGCAATCATTTCCTTAAGCTTTTCGTATGTACAGGTCTTACTTGCATTATCTCTTCCGAAAACGGTAATAACCATAATTACCTTGGAAGGACGTTCCTCCTCGGGGGTATCGGAATAACGCTGACCTGCGGAATCCATAAGGTGCTGAGCTGCGTCAAGCATAGCGCAAGCTCCGCTTGCGTCCTCAGGGAACACATACTGTGCAGGCTTTATTTTTGCTACAGGAACATTTGTAAAAGCGTCCATGTACTTTCCGGCATAGGCAACAGCGGATACGTTTATTTCGCAGTCAGATTTTTTCTTAGCAGATATAAAGCTCTTAAAGGCCTTGACTGCATTTTCCTTCTGATTATTCGAAGCGGCTGCACAGTCGAGCGCAAACAAAATCTCGGTAAAATTATCTTTCATATTAAATCTCCTTTCCGCATGCGTCATTTACGGTTGATATATTCATTATACCATTATACATTTTAAAAATCAATAGTAAAAAACAAAAATTATGAGAAAAAATTAACAAAGTTAATTATACTCTCTGTATAATCGGAGAGTAAAAAGGCTCCCCTGTAAAAAATTACAGGGGAAAATAAAGGAGATAAGTTATGAAAAATAGAAGTGTGTCAAAATCAAAATGCCAGTAAAACTGACATATATATTTTATCATCAACACAGAAAAATTTCAATAGCTAACATTACTGAAAGTAATATTATATATTTAGTAATATTGTCTATTGAAATTATAGCGTGCTAATTCCCTGAAATTTCCTCGTTGAGCCCTTTCTCATGCTCCTCCTGTATCTCGGGATAAGCGGAAAGTATGGGCTTTACGTCCTTGCCCTTTCTTCTTTCGATGTAATTCTTCGTAATCATTACAACAGTACCCGAAAGCATAAGCACTCCGATAAGATTGGGTATAGCCATAAGAGCGTTAAGGGTATCGGCAATATCCCAGGCAAGCTGAAGATTCATGGTGCTTCCCACAACTATAAAGCACACGAAAATCACTTTATACACAACAGTAGCCTTTACGCCGAAAAGATATTCAAGGGCCTTGCCTCCGTAGAAGGACCAGCCGAGAACGGTAGAAAAAGCGAAGAAAAGAATTGCTATGGCGAGCACCTTGCCTGCCGCGTCGCCCAGTCTTATTCCGAAGGCATAGGTAACAAGGGGAACACCGTTGGCTTCCTTTATGGAAACCGAGGTTATTACAGGATTTCCCGCCTCGTCAACCATAGGAGTTCCGTCGGCATTTTTACCCTGAATACCTGTAATTTCCATTACATTTACGAAGGTGAAATCCTGTTCAGAAGTCTCCTCGCCCTTATTCCTGAGCTTTATAACAATATCCTGGCCATATACGGTTCTGCCTGCCACCTCGGTATATGTTCCCTCGGGAGCATTCGCCTCCGCAACAGTAAGCTTAGGATTTATATTTGCGTCAATAAGATTCACCGTTGAGCCGTCCTGGTTTTCATGAATGGTGAAATACTGACTCTCAGTAGAAATATTCATAACCGCTTCATCAAAGGTTACCGACTGTGCAGGACTGGATAAAAGTACGAATGCAGTAAGCGTACATACAACAATGGTGTCGAAGAATACCTGAAATATACCCCACATACCCTGCTTAACAGGCTCCTTTACGTCAGAAGCACAGTTTACCATAACAGAGGAGCCGAGTCCTGCCTCATTGGAGAAAACTCCTCTTTTAAAGCCCATGGTAACGGCTCTCATGATAACGTAGCCGCCTACGCCGCCTGCCACAGCCTCAAAGCTGAAGGCTGAGGAGAAGATGCTGGAAAAAACATAGGGTATCTGGCTCCAGTTGGAGAAGAAGATTATAAGACAACCTACTATGTAGAATATAGCCATAAAGGGCACAAGCTTTTCGGTAACGCTTCCTATACGCTTTATTCCGCCTACAACAACAAGAGCGCATATAACTGCAAGGACAATTCCCGTAACAAGGGAGGGGACGCTGAAATTGGACTCCATAGCGCTGGAAATGGAATTGACCTGAGTCATATTTCCTATACCGAAGGAAGCGAAAACACAGAATACTGCAAAAAGCACCGAAAGAATCTTAGCGGGAACCTTTAAGCCTTTTTTCTTCCCTACGCCCTCTTCTAGGCAGTACATGGCGCCGCCCGACCATTCTCCGTCGCTGTTTCGCTTACGATAAAATATACCGAGAACATTTTCCGAGAAGCTGGTCATCATTCCGAAAAAGGCCGAAACCCACATCCAGAATACCGCTCCGGGGCCGCCGATAGCTATAGCGGTAGCAACGCCTGCGATATTACCTGTTCCTATCGTTGCGGCAAGAGCCGTAGTAAGCGCCTGGAACTGGCTTATCGCCTTCTTTTCCTTTGTTTTGGTTACAGACTTGTTTCTGAAAATAGCGAGGATTGTCTCGCTGAACCAATGACCTATCTTAGATATCTGAAAAAAGCCTGTTCTTACCGACATATAAACGCCTGTCCCGATAATGAGAATAAGCATAGGGATTCCCCATACCACCCCGTTTACGGCATCATTTACGTCAGCAACAGCCTTGAAAAAACCTTCCACAGTTTTCATCCTTTCATACTGAGTCATAAAGTTACCGAAAAATTATACCATATTTATAGTATGTTTTTCAAGCGAAAACGCTGAAAAAGGAATTTTTCGGCGTAATCAACAATAAACCTGTACCTTATTTATATACTTGTACAGAAAGGATTATGACTTATTTTCAGCAGTTTCATCCTGCTTTTCCTCCGGCTTTTTTCTGTGAAAAAGCTCTCTTATTCCCGTAGCCGCAATAAGCACGCCGAAGCATATCTCGATTATACGGGGATTTATGAATAATCCCAGAAGGGTGCCGACCGCCGCTCCGATAACTCCCGACACAAGGATACGGGGCATTATCTTCCACTCGATAAGTCCGTTTCTTCCGTGAAGAATTACCGAAAGAACGGCTATCGGAATGAAAAACACGAGATTGGCCGCCCTCGCGGAAAGATTTTCCACACCGCCGAAAACCGTAAGATAAATTATAAGGATAAAGCCGCCGCCAAGCCCCATAGAGGCGGCAAGCCCCGTTAAAAGTCCGATTATAGCATTCATTTTATAAAAATCCTTATGGCTGAATATATGAGAAGAGCTCCGAAAATTCTTCTTAAAAGGCTGTTATCTATATTCCTCAGCAGTACCGAGCCGAAAAGTGCTCCCACAAGCCCCCAAGGGATAAGGGGAAGCACAAGCCCTAAATCAACCGCCCCTCCGATAAAATATCCGATTGCCGAGATAAGGCTTAAAACCGCTATTACCGCCACAGAGGTGGCATGGCTCTTTTTCGGCTCAATTCCAGAAAGCTCCATAAGCGGAACCGCCGCCATTCCGCCGCCCGAGCCGAAAAGTCCGTTCAGAAGTCCCGTTACGAAGCCTGTTGCAGTAAGAACAGCCCTGGTATTTTTTAAAAATTTTATTTCCATAATTTACTTTTCACTTTCTGATACAATACTTACAGTATAGAAAAAGCAAAATTTATGCACTTTTTCATTGACAAAAGTTTATCTTTGTTATATAATGGTAGGGTATAGTAGTATGTGAAAGTTTGTCATAATGGCTTTTACTGAAAGGGGCGTCCGTTTTGGCAGGATACGAGGAATACGAAAATGATTCTGTCACACGGCAGTTTATCATCAACGAGAATACTCCCCTTATTGTATCCGAAACCTACGGAAAAATACGCACCAATATCGTTTCAGCCCTTAAGACCTCGGGGGAAAAGTCCTTCGTTGTAACGAGCCAGTGCAGGGGCGAGGGTAAAACCACCACCGCCGCCAATCTTGCCATTATGCTGAGCCGTCTTGATAAAAGAGTTCTTCTTATCGATGGCGATTTGCGTTCTCCGGGACTACATTCCGTGCTGAGACTCAAGAACCGTCTCGGTCTGAGCAGTATCCTCTCGGGAGAATGTGATGTTTACGACGGTATAAATATCGACGTAAGAAACAACCTTCACGTTATAACCTCGGGTGCTTTGCCCTCGAATCCTGCCGATATACTGGGAAAAGGAAATATCGAACGGCTTCTGAAGCTTCTGAGAAACTTCTACGACTATATAGTAATAGACACCCCACCTTTATGCATAGCCAATGACGCGATGCTTTTCAGCGGCAGTACCGCAGGTACCGCTCTTGTGGTGAGGGAAAACAAAACCACACACAACGACATAAAGAACGCCTTATCCACCCTTTCTCTCTCGGGAGCAAGGTTTCTCGGCGTAATAAAGACCCACTGTACATTAAAACACGGCAGGTTTTCGGACATCAGCTCCGCCTCAACAGAGGGAAGAACTGAGCCCGACGAGGACTTTGAATTCGACGAGACAGATGATATATAGGAAGTGACTTTATGGCTATTCTTTATATATTTCCCCTCCTTATGGGAGCAGGCGGGCTTGTCTGCCTGAAAGGAAAACGGCGTGGGCTTTACTGCCTTATAGCGTCTGTACTGTTCCTTTCGTTTATGCTCCTGTTTCACGGAAGCTCGGTTTCCGCTCTTGAAAAGGCCTTTAACGAAGCGGCTTCTGTAAATATTGAGGAGCTGGGCGGTTTATCCGCTCCCTTGGGGATTTCCTTTATCGGAAAGCTTTTTTCTACTCTCGGTATAGGAAATAACATACTTATCATTGCGCTTTTTATCATTTTAGCGGCGGCTATAGGCTTATACCTTTACCGTTACTGCAGTAATCCTGCAATAGGAGCGACAACTCTCGTTTCCTCGGGCTTTATCTTCCTTGTAACAGAGGATATACCGCTTTTCATTGCCACTCTGCTGATATGCGGCGGTGTAAGATATGTATACGAAAAACGATTCTTCCGTTTTTCCGCATTCGTACTTCTTGCCGCTTGCTTTTCCCCTTCGGTAATACTGCTTATCCCGATGTTTCTGTTGTTCTATGGAAACAATCTTATCATAAAATGGTGTCTGGGCACAGCTCTTGCATTTGTTCTCACAGCACTTCCTTATAAGGACGGGCTTTTCGGCTTTATCTACGGCGAAAATGCCGTAAATGAAACGAAGCTTCCCCTTTACGGAGCGATAATCATTATATTATTCGCCCTACTGTGTTCGGTTATGAGAAAAATGATAAAGCTTCGCTCTGAAACAGCTTATCAGGCTGTAGGCTTTATGGTCTTCGCTTCTCTTATGTCGGTTCCTGCCGTTTTCTGCGGCGGATTTGTGCCGGTTTTCGTCTGTATGTGCATACCTCCACTTCTTACTCTGGTATCAGAGGTACTGCCCATTATAGGTACTATCCTTGAAAAAACCTTCCCCGAACGTAAAAAATTGGCGTTCATTACGGGAATTATAATATCTTCGGTTGCCGCACTTGCACTTTTTACCGCGGCACTGCTATCGGGAGTATTCACGCTCCCTGTCCTTAATCTGTCACTATTTTAAGAGGTAATGCTTATGTCAGCTCGCGGCTTCGACAGGCTCATGTCGAAAAGTCCTCCTCTTGCCGCCTATGCGGAAAGCAGAATGGACGCCTTTTTCTCAACAAACACCCTTGTAAATGCCTGCTGCTGTATTGCCGCATCCTTTGCCGCAGGGCTTCTCTCCCTTTACGGGAACGAAGCAATATATATTGCCGCTCTTGCGGTAATGGCGGTCGTGTGGCTTCAGTCAGCGGTATTAAGCGGCTTCAGAAAACAATGGTTCTTCATATTCTTTGCCGCGGTTTTCTGGCTGCTGCCATATATCTTCATCGACGCTTCAGAAAGCGTTACCCGTACCGACGGAATGGACGGGATATACAGCTTTCTTATCCTTGCGTCAAGGATTCCGACAGAATTTTCCGTTAAGGCTCTTACACCCTTTTTCGGCGGGAGCTTTACGTTATCGCTGGTAATTGTCTGCGTTATGACGGTTTTCGTCTTTATCGGTTCTTTTATCCGTTCAAAGGCTCGCCGTTCCGACTTTTACTGCAATAAAAGATTGAATCAGTTAAAATGATTGAAAGGGAATTTTATTATGAAACTGAAAAAACTGTTATCCGTTGTAGTCGCCTCTGCTGTCGCTTATGTTTATATGTGCGGCACTGCAGTAACAGCTTCTGCCGCTCTTTTCTCCAACATAAATACTGTTTTTACGGGAACAGAGTACGGAACTCTCGATAACTACATCTATTACAGCAACCCCACAAACGGTCAGACCCTGAGTGTAACTGTAAGGGCTGATGAAAATTATTCTCTCCCTACAATCATTGACTATGACGATATCAAGCGCCTCGGAAATCTTTCCGCTTCAGGCGTTGAAGCTACGCTCAAGATAAACGTAACCGATCCTGCTACAGGTACGGAATACGCCGCTTTCATCAAGGGAAGCGATGTACACGCTAACGCTTCCAAGCTTGCCGCGGCAGGAAAAATCAACGTAGCCCTTTCCTTTGAACCCGAAAGCTCGGAGCTTCGTCTTTATGTCCGCGGATATGACGGCTCAGTAACCGATCTCGGTCTCCCTATAAGCTACCGAATCACAAACGCATTCTGGACTCCCCTTCTCACCAAGGCAGGCGTTCCCACCAACAGCGATTTATCCTACTATTCTATCGGCGGAACGAAGATGGGCGAGGTAAGCGAGGGTCATGACGCAAACTTCACAATTGAAAATGCCTCCAGAACAGGCGTATATTTCGAAGAAACCGAAAATGATACCAACTATATCACAAAGAAAGAAGCTGTCGCTTACGCCAAGGCTCTTCTCTTAAAGCAGATAGGCCTCACCGAAGCACAGATTGACGGCACCGACCCCAATTTCACCAATCTCAAGGAATATTTCGACGACGCGCTCGCCGCAGTAAAGAAGAAAATGACCGATGATTATGTGGATAAGACCTCTATCGACGGTATAATAAAAAATTATCTGGACAAGAATAAGGACGATCTTGTTGACGCAGTAATCGCAGACGCTAAGCTCGACCAGAAGATTGCCGATAAGATTTCCGAGGTTCTCGGTAACGAGGTTACCATAGGACAGCAGCAGGCTCTTGTGGACTACATAAACGAATCGGTAGCCAAAGAGGTTGCCACACAGGTAGGCACCTATGAAACACCTTCAAATCTTATTTTAACTACCGTTAACAAGGCAGTGGACGCCGCAGTAGAAGCAAAGGTTGACGTTTTAAAGAATGACATCCTTAACGCTATCACAAATGGCAAAACCGTAGAAGAATTCGTTGCAAGCCTCAAGGGCGAGCAGGGTCCTCAGGGTGAACAGGGCCCTCAGGGTACTCCCGGTGAAAACTTTGACCAGTGGGTTGTGAATCGCTACGGAAGCGAGGAAAACTTTATCCAGTATATAGTTTCCCGTGTTTCCATGGGCGTGAACGACGGTAAATCCGCTTATGAGCTTGCTCTCGATAACGGCTATATCGGTTCCCTTTCGGAATGGCTTGACTCCCTTAAGGGCGAAGACGGTAAATCCGCTTACCAGATTGCAGTAGATTTAGGCTTCGTGGGCACAGAACAGGAATGGCTTGAAACTCTCGGAAGCGACGACGAAAATGATATAATCGAAAGCGAAGAGCCTGAATCTTCCACAGAAGAAACCGAAGAGGTTGAAGAAGTTGAAGATGCCAGCGACAGCATCTACGGAGACGACGGCGAAGATCCTATTGAGGACGAAGTAAACGGAACTTACGAGGATCTTGAAGATTACGAAGACGAAGAAGGTCCCGACCCCGATTCCGAGCCTGTTGAGGAACCTCCTTTCGAGGATTATGAAGCAGAAGAAGAGGAAACGGAAGATCAGGAGGAAGAAGAGGATTACGGCGATGATGTAACCCTTGAAGAAGATACTCCCAAGTACCCCTTCAATCCCGCTACAGGCGTTACAATAGGAATCCTTCTTCCTGTAGCCGCTGTAGGCTCAATATTACTCGCCAAGAAGAGTAAGAGAAAGCGCGGAAGAAGATAAAATCCGTAAATAACTGATAAATATTGCGTCGGAGCGATAACCTCCGACGCAATTTGTTTTTGTATTAAAAAATGCTTTCATCCGATTTGATGAAAGCATTTCGTTTATTATATTATGTAAAATGCATCCTTACAAAAGGCAGGAGCTGCCAGAGGCGGTACGCTTTTGCATTGTCGTCAAAAGCAGTTTTACGCTCCCCTGCCGTTTCGCTTATTTTCCATAAAGCACTTTCTCACAAAAGGCAGGAGCTGCCCGAGGCGGTACGCCTCTTGCCTTTTATGAAAACGCCGATGAACTGTGTGCCTGCGTTTGAGCCTACAGCACAGCCTATCTGACCCACATAGGCAGGCTTTTCACCTGTTTTCTTTTCAAGCCGTGCTATTAAATCGTTCTCCTTGTCCTCTATAAGAGAACGGGCTACAAGAACGGGAGTTTTCGGAATAGCTCTGCCTGTGATATAATTCACAGCTTCTCCTATGGCCTTCTTTTCGCCTCTCGATTTCATTACGATAGCAGTATCAGCATCAATCATCTGAATAAGAGGCTTGATATTCATAAGCTCGCCCACAACCGCAGACGCCGCCTTTATTCTGCCCGACCTTCTCATGTGGCGAAGGCTGAAAGCTACGAGATAAAGCTCACAGCATGCAAACCAATCTTCAAGGTAAGCCCTTACCATTTCCACGCTCTGTCCCGAGCGGAGCTTTTTCGCCGCTTCTATTACGGGATAGCCGTAGCCTATGGAGTATGTATGGCTGTCGATTATGTGGAATCTTGCGTTACCTGCTCTTCCCTCGCTTTTAAGGGTCTCCGCCGCCTGTACAGCACAGGCGAAGGTGGAGCTTCCTGCACCGTTTATAAGCACAACGATAATATCCTCAACCCCGTCTCTCACACATTCCTCGAACTTTTCTTCGAAGCGAAGGACAGAAATATGAGCGGTTTTCGGGATATCCTCAGTCGAATCAAGAAGCTTCAGAAATTCCGCTCCTTTTACGTCTATACGTTCCCTATACTTTTTCTCTCCTATCACTACATCAAAGGGCATGATATCAATGTTATAGGTTTTTTCTTCCTCTTCCGTGATGTCACAACCGCTGTCAGTGATAAGTCTGTATTTTACCATAATGCGTCCCTCTCGGCTACTGCCACTTGAATTTCGTAAGGCTGCCTTTATTCTTAAGCTCGGGGAAGCCCCATTGTCTTAACACCTCATACGCCGCCACGGCAACGCTGTTGGAGAGGTTGAGGCTTCTTGCCGCCTCGTTATCTATCATGGGTATTCTCACACAGTTATCCTTGTTGTTAAAAAGAAGCTCCTCGGGCAGTCCTGCGTCCTCACGGCCGAATACTATATATACTCTGTCATTATATGAAACGTCACAGTAATTGTTTACCGCCTTGGTGGTAAAATAATAGAATTCACCCTCGCTGTTCCTGCCGAAAAAGTCATCGAGCCCCTCGTAATATGTAATATCCAGTAAATGCCAGTAGTCAAGCCCCGCACGCTTTAGCTGTTTGTCGTCAATCTCGAAGCCCATAGGCTTTACTATATGAAGCCTCGCTCCCGTAAGAGCACAGGTTCTCGCTATATTTCCCGTATTCTGGGGTATTCTCGGTTCTACGAGAACAATATTAAGCTCTATTTCTATCACTCCCAAAGGGTATTTTTATAAGTATATCATAATATTCTACACCATGTCAAGTTTAAAGAATAACAGATTTTACTGTATTACCACAGCATAATTTTGTTGACAAGGCCGCAGACAGAGTGATATAATAAGAAAAAGGAGGCGGATTTATGAACGGAAAAACATTGAATCTTATCTGGAGCCTTAGCCTTATAGTGATAGGCGTAGCTACGCTTATACTTTCGGTAAGCAACTTGATCGGAGCGGAGCTTCCCGACATCCTGACCCGCATCTTAGGTATAGCCGACCTTATAGCGCTTCCCCTCCTGATTTTTTCTACTATAAAAAAAGCTGTTAAAAAAACAGAAATTTCAGATAAGTAAATAAGAATGCCCCGTAAGCCTATATGCGCTTACAGGGCATTTTTTAAATCATCAGCTCATTATACTTCCATTTTTCTCCATCGCTTGTGACGGTAAAAATATGCTTTGTAATATTGCCGTCTCCCGAGTCGAAATCTATAGAGGCGGTTATATTGTTCTCGCTCTGATAAACGGGGAGTGCTGTTCCGGGAAGGCTTCCGCCCTTACGGACAGTCTCATTCCCGTCTCTTTCATAGATATGTCCATCGGCTTCGATTATAAATCCGCAGGCGGAATTTATTTCTCTTGCCCTTTCTACCATTTCATCGGAGTAGTATTCACCCATATAATCCCATAAATCCTCAAGGGAATGGCATCTTTCCGTAAGGAACGCTGTATATGAATCGCCCTTTTCGTCAACAAAGGCTTCTATCTCCGTATCTGTCTCGAAAGGAATAAACTCTTCAAACAGTATACTGAAATTCAGGGCAGTATCATAAGTCTCATCGATAAAGCTTCTGAAATCATCATCTGTGAAGATTATTTTTTCCGAGCTTCTGTCGAAAGCGGAAACATAATTTTCGTACTCCTCAGCGCTGAGAAAATCAACAGGCTCATTTTCAAGAGAAACAATTTCCTCAGTCATACCCTCATCATCGGAAAGCATAAAAGCGGCAGGTCCGTGGATTTCCACCTCTGAAGCCTCCTCGGGAACAGCCTCCTGTACCATGGGTGCTTCCCTTACCTGGGGCTTTTCGTTGCCTCTTGATGTATTTATTACAACCGCAACAGCCGCAACTATGCATATTGCCGCGGCAATACTGCCGTAACGGAGCGCAGTAATATAAAACTTCGGTTTATTTCTTTCCGCTTCCTCCTTCATCATAAGGGAAACCTTATCAAGAAGCGCAGAAGAGGGAGTTATTCTGTCAATGTCATTATGCAGTTCTTCTCTAAACATCGAATTCAACTCCTTCAAGTAATTCTTTAAGCATAGCTCTTCCGCGGGAAAGCCTTGCCTTCACATTGGATTCCGTACTCCCTGTGGCAGAAGCAATCTGAGCCACAGAAAGACTCTCATAATAAAACAGATATATCGCGGTACGATATTTTATGTCAAGCTTTAAAAGTGCGTTAAGTACTGCCGTCCGTGTTTCGGTATTCTTAAGATTGTCATCCTCAGCGCCCTCGTTTGGGTCAGGCTCAGCGTAATCCCTGTGCCTGTTCCAGGCGGAGGTCAGAAAGGATTTTGAACAGTTCACGGTTATCTTGATAAGCCATGCCTTTCTGTGCTCTTCGTCGTTATATGTCTTGTCAGCCTTAATGTACCTGAGAAACACTTCCTGAAAAACGTCGTCTGCGTCCGCAGAGTTACCTACTCTCGAATAGGCGAGACGATAAACCATATCAGCGTATTTCCGCATAACCTCTTCAAAGCTTTCCTTCGTGCACAAGGAAAGTTCCGCCATATTCTCCTTACCTTTCCGCAGGATTTTAATTTCCCGCCTTCAAGCTTCAAATTTAACACTCCGTAAAACCCGTTACGGTTACAAAAATTACTGAGATATTTTAGACAATACAGCACAATTATTGTCGTGTGATTGCGAAGTTGAATTTTTCGTCAGACGATACAAAAAGCACAGTCAATACTGAATGTATTAACGAGCATTTTTGCGAAGTATGACGGAAAAGGCACAAGCAAGCACGCGGCAAAGGCGTCAGCCGCTGGTTGTACGGTGTTGTCTGTATACTCTTACATAATCCGTAAGCATATAGTCGGGAAGCCTTGAATGATTCATTTCATTGTATCTCCAGCTTCCCGTTTCCGAGGTTATTTTAAGATAAAGAGGCATTTCACAGATTCCCTCGGCTTCCTCTGCACGAGTACGCCAGCTTTCCTTTCCGTCGATATAGAAAACATACTCGTCCTCTTTCCATAGAAGAGAAAAAGTGTGATATTCCCCGTCGTATACGTCAACGTCGGTTATATTGTAACTAAATCTGTGCTCTTCGCCATAACCGTCCCAGTTCAGGCTGTTCTGAACCTTTTTCTCAAGAACGTAGGGAGTTTCCATAATATCAATTTCGGTGCCGTTTACTCCGCCCTTCGTGGTATCTACCACACATTCCCCCATAAGCCAGAAAGCCGTCCAGTAGCCGGGAGCCTCATTCACCTTACAGCGTATCTCGAAATAGCCGTAGGCCTGCTCAAATTTACCCTTTGTACGGACTCCTCCGCTGTAATATTTATTTTCAAGGTGGCTGTGCTCCATTTTGATGACAAGATTTCCCTTTCCATCAACATAGCAGTTCCCATTCCGCCAGTAATTCTGCAGATCCTGTCTTTTCCACTCGGGAACATACTCCCACTTTGTCATGTCGATGCTGTCGCCGTCAAAATTATCCTCGAAGGAAAGCTCGTATTCCTCCCCTTCAATGGTAATTTTGCGATAATCGTCCTCTTCAGGTGCTTCTTCGGTCGCTTCTTCTGCAGTATCTGTCTCTTCGCTGACTTTCGTTTCTTCTGTGACAGCCTCTTCAATCTCGATAGCTTCCGTTTCAGCCTCAGAACTTTTTTCTTCCGAAGCTTCCGCTTCTGTTACAGTCTCCGTCTTTTTCGTTTTCTTTGTCTTTTTCGTCTTCTTTGTCTTTTCGGTAGAAGACGTCTCCTTCTCGGTAACCGCCTCGGTTTTCTTCTTTGTTACAGTTACAGGCACAGCTTCAGTTACAACTATCGCCTCTGTCTCCATCACAGTGACAGGCGTCTCTTCCGTTACAACAGGCGCTTCCGTCTCTGTTTCTGTGGCAGGAGTTGTGGTCATGACGGGCGTGGTCGTGATTTTCTGAGAAGCTGTTGTAACCGCAGTGGTCTCGGACGAAGCCTCTACGGATGTACTTATGATTTGAGATGCTTCGGTAATTTCCTCGGTTTCGCTTGCTTCGGTGCTTGTCTCAGAAATAGTATGCTCGTCAATTATCGGTTTATTATCAGCCTTGTTACAGCCGGAAAGAACAAGAAGCGTGGCTATAGCTGCTATGTAAAATCTTTTCTTCATTTTTGTCCGCCCTCTTTTTTAGTCGTGCCTCTTTTTTCTGTTCATTATACCATAACAAAATACCATATTCAAGTACCGAAATATAATGAAATTTTTTAAAAAAATCGGAAAATTTCCCGTTTAAAGCTAAAGTTTGAGAAATTTATGACGATAAAACTAATGTAAAAGATTATCCCTGTGATAATAATATCTGCAGAATAAACCAATAAAGGAGTTGACAATTAATGGAGATTCGTAACTTAAAGATCAATTCGATCAACGCTTACAAAAAGCTTACAAAGTCCACAGCAGTAAAAAAGAACGACGAAGGCGTTAAGAATGCAGTTAATACCGATAAGGTAGAATTCGATTTCGGTCGTTACCTCGAAGCGGCTAAGGCTAATGCGGCTAACCGTACTGAAACAGCGGCAAGCGAAGAAAGACTTGCAGCTCTCGCAGAGCAGTATGCAGGCGATAACTGCCCCGTAAGCGCAGAAGCAGCGGCAGCAGCAATTCTCGGCTAAAAACTTAATTTTTCAGGAGGTTCGGAAATGACAGTCCAGGTCGCTAAAGAAGTGATTGCTTTTATGGAAAAATATAATATGCATTTCGAGGCGTTATCCGCTTTCGTTTCCGAAAAAAGGGCGAAGGTTATCGCCGACGAGCTTACATGGCTTTTAGACGCTCTTAACGTTGAACAGAAATTCGTTATGGAGGGAAACGATCTTGAGGCTAAAAGGCTCGCCCTCTTCGAAAGGCTCGGAATTGCGGGAAGAAAGGCTAAATCTCTTCTCGAAGAATGTCCCGAGGAGTATAAGGCTAAATTTTCCCTTGAATGCGCCAACATGGAAAAATATGTTGACTACATAAAGGCGACAAATGCAGATATTATCGATATAATTGAAAGAAAACTCTCGATTCAGGAAAAACTCGCCAACAGAGGTCCTTCCACGGTACAGACCTATAACGGTTCAGGTGCCAAGGTAACAAAGCATAATACCTCAGGCGGCTTCTTCAGCGAGGTATAAACCCGATAACGAGAGTGACCCACTCTCTTTCCATCTGAGAAAGGATTGATTGAAATGCGCTCAACATTTTTAGGCTTCGAAGTTTCCAAGCGTACTATCCAGCTTTCACAGAAAGCCCTCGATATTACAGGCGGCAACCTTTCGAACACACAGACAGAAGGCTATACAAGACAGAGAGTTGATATCGGCTCAAGCTACCTCAATAAATACGCAAACTGGCAGACAGAAACCTCCCGTATGTCCCTCGCAGGACAGGGCTCCATCGCCTTCGGCGTAAATCAGGTAAGAGACCCCTATATCGACAAGCGTTACCGCGAATCCACCTGCTATGTGGCGGAATACAGCACCAGCGCTGAAATACTCAAGGAAGTTGAAACTGTTCTTGATAACATAGATAACGAAGGCCTTACAGCAAACCTCGACGCCTTCAAGGACGCTCTTTCCAAATATGCGGAAAAGCCCGACAGCGAAGAGCTTGCAAGTATTGTAAGAAACCAGGCTTATAATATCACAAACTTCCTCCATACATACCAGAGTGAATTCGAGGAGCTCAAGGAATCAAACCTTGAATCCCTCTACGCTACAATGGATAAGACAAACGACGTTATAAAGGAAATCGTTGAGTATAATAAGGCTATCGTAAAGGAATACTCCGTAATCGCGGCGGGAAAACTCGCTGCAGGAGAATCGGTAACGGGCTCTTACGGACCCAACGAAATGCTTGACGCAAGAAACTTACTTATCGACGAGCTTTCCTATATGGGAAATATTACCGTTTACGATAACGCCGACGGCTCCGTAAGAATCCTTATGGACGGCGTCGAAATAATCAACGGCGAAAAATACGAACAGCTCTACATGAAGGGCAGCTCCAAGAAGGACGAGGGACAGTATTCCTCCGAGCTTCTCCGTGACTACTACGCTTATGACGCAGCCGTTCTCCGCTGGACAA
Source organism: Ruminiclostridium sp. (assembly GCA_045602405.1). GTDB lineage: Bacteria > Bacillota > Clostridia > Oscillospirales > Ruminococcaceae > Ruminiclostridium_E. The sequence goes on along the minus strand of JAZSBN010000028.1, from coordinate 78,655 downwards.
CAGGCGAGGACGCTACACCCGCTTCGGGAGAGCTTAAATCCTATATAGATATCCTGAACGGAAACGGCGTTTATAAAACAGGCTACCAGAACGACTCCTACGGTATCCCCTACTATGAGTCAACAATAGACGCTTTCGCCAACACCTTCGCTAACTTCATGAACCACTTCAACGGTGCTACCGACGAAAACGGAAATGTTATCGACGCTGACCGTCTCCTTTTCTGTACAAAGGATTATCTCGAAGGAAGAGAAACCTACGAGGACGTTGATATGACTGCGGCGAATATCCGTATTGCCGATTCCTGGATGAAGAACGCTACCATGCTTGGCGAGGTAAAGAATGAGGCAACAGGCCTCTGGAGCCTCAGCCTTGACGGTAACCACATCAACAGTCTTATCGTAAGTATTGAAAGAGAACCTATGAAGTTCGGCGGAAAGGGCGACTACGAAGGAACAGTATATGACTACCTTCTCTTCATAAGCAACCGTCTCGCCCAGAATATCGACTACCACGAAAGCCAGTACGATTCCGCCTACGCTACAGCCAATGCCCTTTTAGACAGCAGAGACGCAGTTTCAGGCGTATCGGAAACAGAAGAAGGTATAAACATGCTGACATATCAGAACTGGTATAACGCAAGCTCCAGAATGATGACAGCCATGGACGACGCCCTCGACAGACTTATAAATAATACAGGCCGTGTAGGCTTATAATCAATTTTTTGCTTACTGACAGGAGGTTTTTCCTATGAGAATAGCGGGAGGTACAATCCGCCGTAATTATCTCCGTAACTATGAGAGAAATTACTCTGATAAATATAAATCCGAAAACAAGATTTCCACAAACCGCCAGTTCGTGCGTGCCAGCGAAAATCCCATTTCCGCCGCTACTGCACTCAGAGTAAGAAAGTCTCTGGCGGAGCTTGAAACAAGTAAGAGAAATCTTGAATCCGCCGATTCTATCTACCAGATCGCCGAAAGCTCGATGATCACCATTTCGGGTATCATCCAGAATACATACGAAAAGCTTGTTGAAGGCGCTCACGGTACAAGAAATCAGGATGACCTTGAAATTATCGCCAAGGAAGTCGAAAACTACGCCGAGGAAATGGTACAGAGCCTTAACGTAGACGTTTCCGACAGAAAGATTTTCGGCGGCCTTAATAATGAAACAAACGCATTCAAAATAGAAGCAACCGCTCTCGGAGACAAGTTTATCTCCTATAACGGAGTACCGATAAACTCCTCCTCCGACCCCAACAGCTTCCCCTTCAGCGGTACATCCTATCTCGATATCGGTATCGGTATGGCAGTAAACGGCGCTACCGACCGTATCGACGACCAGACCGCCCTTCCTATAACCTTCAACGGTGCGGAATGTACAGGCTGCGGCGTTAAGAGCAGACAGGCGCTCATCCACCTTGATTCTATCGGCCCCGGCGTACCCTACAGACTTAACGTAGCCGCAGGCGGCGTTACCAAGGTTATAGACTTCAACGGCGGCGATACCGACGAACAGACTGTTGAAAATATAAACGAAGCTTTAAGGGACGCCTTCCAGATGACTCCCGAAATAAGCGCTGACGGAAGCATAAAGTATCTCGATAATATCGAGGGCTATACTTCTACAGAAATCAGAAACTATAAGAACGCTTCCATTAACGGTACTCCTGCCGTAGACCTTGCAGGAATGCAGGCAGGAAACTATTACTCCCTTGAAGTTACCGCCAACGGTAAGACAAGAGTTATCGACTTTGAAGCGGCTGATAACGTTAACGTAACTCTCGATAATATAAGAGTGGCTCTCGACGAAAAATTCGGTACAGACGACGCTCCCGAGATTTATTCCGACGGTATCTTCCTTGACGCAGCCAATCTTCCTGCCGAGGTAAGCAATACCAGCGACTACACAAACGATGTTGCTTTCGACGCCAACGGAAATATGGATCTTGCGGCTCTTACTCCGGGAGAACAGTATACCGTAAACATCAACGGCAAGAAGCTCACCTTTACTGCAGGAGCTGACGTTGACAGTACGGTTGAGCGTATAAACGACGCCTTCAAGGAATCCAGTGCCTTCGGTATTCCCGAGGTCCCCTATATCAACGCAGGCGGAACTCTCCTCCACCCCGACGACAGCGTATCGGTAATTATAAGCAACTATTCCGACCTGGGAGATCAGGTTGAATATACCGAAATCGAAGGCTATTCAAATAATATCATGCAGCTCGTTCTCGACGCGGCAAAGGCTTTAAGAGAAGGCGACCAGCAGCTTGTAGCACGCTACGCCGACCTTATCTATGACGCACAGGGCTCTCTTTCCATAGCTATCGCTGAGCTCGGTACAAACGATAAGTTTATCGAATTCAATCAGGACAGAATTGCCGAGATTACAATAAATCTCCAGGAAAGACAGAACGACCTTGAAATCACAGACCTTCCCTCCGAAATCACAAACTGGAAGGTTCTCGATTCTATCTATAACGCAACACTTCAGATGGGCTCATCTGTAGTATCCATGTCGATTTTCGACTATATCAAGTAATCCGTGAAAGGGGATGACAGACGATGGTAGAGCATAATCTGCTTAATATTACAACCGTACCGATTCAGGTAGAAATAAATATAAAAAAGGGTGAGTTTGTCAACCCTAAGGCAGGCAATCCTGACCGTGCTCTTAAAATGGATATAAAAACCAAGAACGGAGAGCTAAAGATTCACTCAGAATTGCCGAAAATAAAGATAGATACCTATGCTGCACGTTCAAGCATGGGCTACGGCGAATTATCCAACGGCGATATGATAAAAAAGGTTTCCAGCGAGGGCTTCTCTCTCGCATATAAAGGTACTGCACGGATAGTACAGGACGGAGACCAGCTTGCCAAGGGTGCTTCGCCTGCCGAAATAGCGGCACAGCATAACCGTGCAGGTCAGACTATCCAGACTATTATGGACTTTATTCCTAAGGAGGGTGCAGACGTAACCTTCGACAAGGGCGTCCTTAATATCAACTATGACATGGGCGAGGTAGGAATCGACTGGGAAAACGCTTCGGTAGTACCCTTCGAATTCACACCGGGAAGAGTTTCCTTCGAGGTAACACAGATGCCCAGTGTAACAATAGAGTACCTGGGCGATCCTATCTATGTTCCGCCCCAGTCCGACCCCAATTATACCCCTTCTCTGGACACGAGAGGATAAATTTTTAAGAAACAGGGAGGTTTCGTTATGAAAAAGATTGAAACAAGAGATTTCGGTGAAATTGAAGTTGAAGAAAGCGCGTTCTTCGAATTTCCCAACGGCGTATATGCCTTCGAGGAAGAGAAAAACTTCGCTCTTCTCAGTCCCCTGGGTGCAGGAATCTACCCCATGTGGCTTCAGTCCGTAACCAACTCGTCTCTTTGCTTTATAGTATTCGATCCTGAGCTTATCGACGAAGGCTTTACGGTTGTTCTTACCGAAAGCGAAAAGAAGCTTCTCGATATAAAGGACGACTCCGAGATAAGATGTCTCGTAATAGCCAAGGTTCCCGAAAACTATAAGGAAACCACAGTCAATATGAAATCCCCCATCATTATAAATACCCGTAACAACAGAGCAATTCAGGTTATTCTTCCTATGGAATATCCCTTCCGTCTCCCTATATACAGCGAGGAGGTGGTATAATGCTGGTCGTTACAAGAAAAACAGAAGAAAGCATTATCATCGCCGATAATATCGAAATTGTAGTTCTCGAGGTAAATAAGGACAGAGTAAAGCTCGGTATTACCGCCCCTAAGGATGTAAAAATCATAAGAAATGAACTCAGAGACGCTCAGGACGCTAACGTAGAGTCCTCAAAGGCAGTTTCAAAGGCGGCTATCGACGCGCTTTTAAAAATGAGTACTGCGAAAAAATAAACTACCCTACCGAAAGGATTGATGTATATGTCAGACGTAATCAGAATGAGCGGTATGAACTCCGGTCTCGATACCGAAGCTATCATAAAGGCTTTAACCGCAAACAGCAAGCTTAAAATCACAAAGCAGGAGCGTAATATCCTTAAGTATAAGGCACAGCAGGACGCTTACCGTGATGTTATTTCCAAGCTTACAAATTTAAAGAACAGCTATTTTGACATTCTTAAGAAGGACTCATACCTTTCGGGTCAGACTATGTGGAACAAGTATGCTTCCAAGACCTCTGTTGACGGTCTTGAAAAGACTATTGCAGGCTTTACTGCTTCCACATCCATCAATTCCATAGCAGGCGAATATAAAATCAAGGTAAATAAGACCTCTACACAGGCTAAGCTTCAGGGCAGCTCCTTAAGCGACGGCGCAAAGATTGACGCTTCCGCTTTAACAGAGGGCGAAAACTACGGCGTTTCCGTTACCGTAGGCGACGAAACCAAGAACATAAACTTCAAGGGCGGTGCTACTGCCGAGGAAACAATAGAAAACCTCAATAAGGAGCTGGTTAAGGCCTTCGGAGAAAGTAACTCCAGCGCTACAACAGCATCCTCAAAGGGTCTCGTTTATGTTGACGCTTCGGGTAAGTTCGTTTCCCGTGCCTCCAAGGGTATCTCCATTTCGGGAATAGGAACTATGACAAGTTCCAACAGTCTCGATTTAAGCGGTGTTGCCACAGGTAACAACAGCCTCAGCTTCCAGGTAGGCGAGGAGGTAGTAAACGTATCCTTCCAGACTCTCGCAAGCGATTATTTCAGCGATATCTTCGACGAAAACGGCGAAATCAAGGCTGACGCAGACGAAGAAAAGGTCGCTCTTTATAATCAGGTCAAGGATGACTACGTTGAATCCAAGAAGTACGCAGAATATACAAGCTGGTCGGAAACCGCTACCGACGAGGACAAGGAACAGCTTTTAAATCAGGCATTTACAAAAGCCTCCGAGGAGCATCGTACCGAGTACCTTGAAAAGTATCTTTCAAAGGAATATATAACATATACCGAAAATCTTGCAGAAGGCGAAACACAGCTTAATCTTGAGGACTGGAAGGCGGCTAACTTCGTTGACGGCGATATGGACAACGAGCTTTACGCAGGCTTCCACGACTATTACTATGACAAGACAGAGCTTTCAGCAGAACAGATAACAGAACGTGACACAAAGGTAGAGGAATACCTCCAGAGCGAATACACAAAATATACCGCCGAGGGCGGCTCTGACGATTATGACACCTGGAAGGCAGGCGTTATGGCTGATACCGAAGGCGACGTATACAAGGGATATCAGGAAGTATACGACAGCGTAAAGCCCGAGGAAGGCTATGAGCTCAACAAGGATATGTGGTCTGAGCTTACATACGACGAATATGAAGCCTTCAAGGACTTCAGGGGCAGCGTAAAGGAAGAAAACCTTACCATTACAGCTCAGAATATCGTTGACCACTATAACGAAACAAGCTTAAAGAACAGCATCGGTAATCTCGAAACCGCAAGCGGTATCGAATTTGATGTAGAAATAAGCGGAACAACCGCTTCCATTACCGCCAAGAACAGCGACGGCGAATTACAGAATGTTTCCGTAACCTCCGCCTCCGGCAGTACCAACAACTTCGGCGCAACCGCCGCTACAACCTCGATTTCCCAGATTTCCAATACAACAACTCTTGCGGATCTCGGTATTGCTGCGGACGAAAACGGAAAATACAACTTTACAATAAACGGAAAGGATTTCTCCTTCAGCGGAGATACCACCGTTAAGGATATGATGAAGAGCGTTAACGCTTCTGACGCAGGCGTTAAAATGGCTTATTCATCCCTTGAAAATGCATTCACAATCACAGCCAGCGAATACGGCACAGGCAGTAAGATTGAAATAGGCGGCGACGCCCAGGGACTTCTCGGCGGTCTCGGACTTATGGCAGGCTCCCAGTATACCGAGGGCTCCAACTTAGAGGTTGAAATAAACGGCCGTCTTATCGAAAGCGACGGTAATTCCGTTGAGGTAGACGGAACAACCTTCACCTTTAATGCAGCCAGCGAAGGCTCGGAGTTCACCACTTCTATCACCAAGGATACAAGCGCTATTGCTGACACCATAAAGAAGTTCGTAGAGGACTATAACAAGGTTATCAAGGAAGTTTACGAAATGCTGGACGAAGAGCCCGAAAAGAAGTATTATTTCCTTGCTGACGCCGATAAGGAAGAGCTTAACCTTTCCGAAAAACAGGAAGAACAGTGGGAAGAAAAGGCTAAGAAGGGTCTCCTCTATAACGATAATACCATAAACTCTATCATGTCCAAGCTCCGTACCTCCCTTATGGGCTCGGTTGAAGGCGCTGACGGCTCAATGTTCGCACTTTCAAGCCTCGGTATTACTACCGCTACAGACTGGAAGGAACACGGAAAGCTTATTATCGATGAAGAAAAGCTTACTGCCGCTATCGAAAATAACATGGACGATATCGCTGAGCTCTTCTCCGATTCCGAAAACGGAATTATGAATAAGTTTGCCGCCGCTCTCGAAGGTGCAGTAGGCACAACAGGCGACAAGGGTACTCTTATCAATAAGGCAGGTCTTGCGACAGGCTCAACCGCCAAGGAAAACCAGCTCTATGACATGATAAAGAGAACCAACGATAAGATAACTATGCTCAAGAAGAGATATGAAAGCGAAGAAAACAGGCTCTGGAAGAAATACTCCGCTATGGAAAGTATGCTCTCTACCCTTAACAGCCAGTCGGCTTCCATATCGTCGTATTTCGCATAATTAAACGGAAGAAGGTCACGATTATGATAAATGCATATTCTGCATATAAAAAGCAGTCCCTTACAACCCTTACTCCCATGGAGATTGTTGTAAAGCTTTATGACGAAGCGGAAAGACAGATGAACAGGGCTATCCACTACATAAACGAGAAGAATTACGAGGACTCCAACAACTGCCTCAAAAAGACTCAGGATATAGTGAACGCCTTACGTTCCGTTCTCGATATGGATATCCCCGTATCGAAGAATCTCGATTCTCTTTACGATTTCTTCAACAGACAGCTTATAACCGCCAACGTGAAAAAGGACGTTGGTATCATAAACGAGCTTTTACCCATGTTCGCAGACTTAAAGGAAGCCTTCTCGGAAATCGCAAACGCTCCGAAGGCAAACGTAGGTTAATTTATGACAGAAAATATTAAAAATCGTATTATTTCCGATATAACGGAAATAGAAGTCCTTCTCGGAAGATATGTTTCCGAAACTACGGAAATTCTTACCACGGATATCGACGAAACCCTTGAGGATATTACCGCCCGTCGCCAGGAAACGGTTACCCTTATCGGCGAAAAAAGAGCCGATATAGACGAAGCCGCGAAGGAACTGACGGAGGAGGAACAGGCGATAATCAGGAAAATCATCACCAACGCTCATGTTCCATTAGGTATATCGAAGGATTTAAGAGAAATCCACAAGGCCTCCATGAAAATGCGCTCCGTGCTTATTACGGCGCAGGAAAAGGATAAACAGGCGGCCCTGAGAGTTGACGCAAGAGTAAAGGAGCTTCGCTCCGAGCTTGAAAACGTCAACGACGATAAGCGTAAGGTTGACCTTTATTCGGGAAATAATCTTACAAATAAAAAGGGCGGCTCATTTGACAGCCACCTCTGATAGTGCTATAATATATGCCGCAGGTTGTTTTTCCTGCGGCATTGAATTTTACATAAGGACATGATAAAATGATAATTGATACACACGTTCACGCTTTTACCGACAGTATTGCGGAAAGAGCCATGGCTAAGCTTACTGAAACCGCCGAAATTGAGCCTACTACCAACGGAACAGCCTCGGATATGAGACGGCTTCTTAAGGAATGCGGAATAGATTACGGCGTACTCCTTCCCGTAGCTACAAAGCCCACTCAGCAGACCAACATAAACAACTGGGCTAAAGAGGAATACCGTGACAGTATAATCTCCTTCGGCTCCGTTCATCCCTTTGCCGAGGATGTGGAAGAAGAGCTTGAAAGAATAAAGGCTCTCGGCTTAAAGGGCGTAAAGCTCCATAACGACTATCAGGGCGTGTTCATGTTTGACGAAAGATGCGATAAGACCTACAGGAAATGTGAGGAGCTTGGTCTCCCCGTAGTATTCCACATGGGCTTTGACCCTATCTCGAAATACGTTCACAGAGCCATGCCCTACGACCTTATTGAGCTTACGGAAAAGTTCCCGAGGCTTAAAATTATCGGTGCTCACATGGGCGGAGTAAACGCATGGGAGTCGGTTTATAAGTATATCGCAGGAAACCGTAATATCTACCTGGACACCTCCTTTGTGGCAGGACATATTGACCCCGAGCTTTTCGCCGCTATAGTGAAAAAACACGGTACCGACCGTATCCTTTTCGCAAGCGATCTCCCTTGGAGCGACCCACGGGAGGAAATAAAGCTTGTGGATAGCCTTAAAATATCCGAAATAGAAAAGGACAGAATTTTCTGCCGAAATGCAATAGCACTCCTCGACCTCGATATTTAATAAAAAACAGGACTTTTGCTACAGGGCGGTATTGATATAGAAGCTTTATGCGTATTATTGAGGAAAACCCTTTTGAAAAAGGGTTATTCCTCAAACTCCTTTCCTAAAACTTTCAGTATTGAAATTTATCCCCATAGGGTACACCCTATGGGGATAAATTTTATATTAAAGTCTTTTGAAGGGGCATGGGGGAACCTTTCTTCAGAAAAGTTCCCCCGATAAATACATATAAATTTTCTGTATAAGTACCGCCCTGTAGCAAAGTCCTGTTATTTATTTTCTCGCTAACGCCGTTCCGCCCCATTCTACCAGAGTGAAGCCCTTTCTTTCATAGCTGGGGAGAGCCTGTTCGGGGATATCTGCTGCCTCATCGGAAGGATAGAAGCTCATGATCACTCTTATGCTTGTATCGGGAGCAGGAGTAACGGTTAAGGGTACTGCCGCCGAATATTCTTCGGTGTGGAAGGTAATAACGTTATACTCGTTATCCTCCATTAAAGGGAGCCAGTATATGATAAATTCGTTTGCCTCTCTCGCCGTAAGACCGATATACATAAGCTTTTCACGGAGAAATTCTGCAGTATCCTCGCCCTTTACCGAGAAGCCCTCCTTCATACTGAATACGCTTTCGCTCTCCCCTTCCCAGTAAAGACAGTAATACTCGTTATTCTCGCTGTCGAAAAGAGTACCGTCGGGCATAGCCGTAACGCTCCAACCCTCGTTATATTCGGGATAGGTACAGGTAAGCTCTCCTCCGTCACGGAAATTCACCTTAACGTCAACCTTTGTTTCCTCTTCGGGATAGAGATAGATAACGGGCTTTGCGTAATCGCCAAGGAAATCATATATAAAGGTGTCCGTTGTGCTGTCGTATTCTCCGAGGAAGAAGGCGTCTACCAGATAAGCGATATTATAGCTCATATCTCTTTCGCTGAGCTCGTATTTTTCCGCTCTGCCCTCGCTTCCGAGCCAGTCGCTGTAGAGATAATAGGATTCCTCTATATTCTCCCTGCAGTAATTCTCTCTTAAGAAGCCGTAAAGCTCCCACATACCGAAGGTAGCGGTTACTCCGTTATAGCTGTGATACTCGTAAGGGAAGTCCTCCTCAGGACCCCAGCTTTCGTCATAATAGGGGTCTGTTCCTATGGTAACCTCAGGGACAATCTCCTTACCCATATAATAATATTTTGCTACAGCCTCTTCGCCCTCTCCGATAACCTCTTGTGAGAAGATTTCTATAGCTTCAAGCTTATCTCCCTTAAGCTTATAGACATAATCGGTTTCATTGTCCTGTCCGCTTTTTCTGTTTTTATAGGAGGTAGCGAACCAGCCCTTTGTTCCGTCCTCAAGGGTGGTAAGTCCCAGATAATTTGATGTAGTGTAAACGACCATATGGGCATTGTAAATTGTATCTATGTATTTCAGTCCGCCGTCAACTACCCTGTAAACGTCAACCTCGGTTTTCCACTGGTAATCATAAATGTCCTCGCGGCAATTTATGATTTCGGAATGTAAAACCTCAGGCATTCCGTCGAAGTCCATATCAAGTAAGGTAATACCGAAGGTATTTTCTGTATTAAGCTTATCGAGGTTATCTATAATACTGTTATAAACCTCGGTCATTTTAGGGTCCTTATCGGGATCGGTTACAGAAAAGGGATTATTCAGTACCGAGTCGGTATCCTCGTTTAAAAGGGTGATTTCCCATGTGTCGCCCGTATTCGTATAACCGCTTCTCGTGTTATAGCGACAAGCCAGATTTCTTATTTCCAGCTCTGCGTAAACATATTTATCCGTGTTTTCCCAGGTGGGAGCAGTATTGCTCTCTACGGAAAACTTAAGGGTATCGGCGAAATATTCCGTTCCGTTTATATCGAAGGTCATGTCGTCAAGGTCATGATTAAGAAGCGGTATATTGTACATATAGGCAGGGTCAACGATAACCTCGTAATGCTTACTGTCGTAGGCGTCCGTACTTATATATTTAACGAAGGCCTTTATATTGAATTCTCCGTAAATATGATAGCCCGTCTCATAAGCACCTACCTTTACGCCCTTTTCCGTTACGCTATCGAAATATACCTTAGGCTCCTCGAAATAAATTTCACGGTCTGCTAAGTTTTTATAATAATCCCCTGCTTGATATTCCTTGGCTCTTGCCCTCTGGAGGATATTGCCGCTGGAATTTTTACCGGTAGTTCCGCCGTTACAGCTTTCTCTCAGCATGGTATAATCGCCTGCGGCGAAGGACAGCTGGTTTGGTCCCGAAATCCTGTGGCATACGTCGTCTAAGTTTATAGACCAGCTTAGAAGCTGGTGTTCATTATCGGCAGTAAAACCAAATTCTCTCATCCCGTATTTTCTCTCGGGTAAATCCCGGAGCTGTATCTCCTTTGGCTCTTCTTCCTCAGGCTTTTCTTCCTCCGCTTTTTCGGTTTCCGTTACTGTGGTAGTTGTTTCGGCGGTAACAGGCGGCTCTGTAGTCGTTACAGAAGTCTCCGTCTCTCCGCTTGTTTCCTGTGCAGGCGTACTGCACGCCGACAGCATTACCGCACAGGAAAGCAGTAATGCTGAAAGCCTCACACTATTTTTCATAATTTATCCGCCCCCTCTTTTTCTTGATTTTACTGCAATACTACAGAAAAGTCAATAGAATTTGTTAATTTGTAAACAATTTGTAATAATTAGCCCTGAAATGTTACAAATTGTAACCTTTTCCACCATTTTGTAACCTTATTTTAATTGACTTTTAAAGGGGTTGATGATATACTTGTAGTGGCATTATTTAATATAGTAAGCCGATAAAGAATTTTAAGGAGGAAATGTTATGTTTTGTCCGAATTGCGGCGAAAATTTAAGAAACGGCGCTAAATTCTGCAGTAAGTGCGGTGCCGCTATTGTTATCCCCGAAGCGTTAACGGATGTTGAGCCGGAAATGTCTGTAACAGAAAATACATCAGAAATAATTGAACCCGAAACATCTGTAATAGAAGAAAAGATTGAGGAAGCTGTCACAGAAGCAGTTCCCGAAGCTCCTGCCATGCCTGAAGCAGAAATCGCAGAGCCTGAAATTCCTGTAACGGAAGAAAAAAACGAAGAAACAGAAGCCTCTGATACAGAAGAAACAAATTCTGAAATCAAAACAGAAGAAGCTGTTCCCGAGACTCCTGCCATGCCCGTGGCGGCAGAGATGCCTTCCGCTCCCGAAATGCCCACGATTGAGGGAATTGTTCCGCCTGTAGCGACGGAAACGGCCGCTACCGAAGAAGAAAAGACCGCTCCTATGGAACAGCCCTCTGCGGCTTCCGACCCTCTCGATTTTACACCCCTCGTTGCGGCACCTGTGGCTCCTGCCCCTAAGAAGAAGTCCAAAAAAGGACTTATTATAGGAATTTCTGCGGCGGCGGTGGTTTTAGGCGGTGCGGCTGTTGGATATTTCGGCTTCCATGACGATATTACCCGTCTCATTATGGGCGACGCAGGCTATGCCCGTATGATAGAGGGAAGCTCCTACGGCGAATACCTCGGAATGAAGAATATGGACGCGGCGGCACTCGATAAGGCTCTTGCCGAACAGATAACCACCACCGCTCCCATAATCGCAGGTTCGAATACCGATGAATATTTTTCCTCGGGAAGCTATATTTCAGACGCATACAACGACACCTTCCGCTCCTTTACGGAAACGCTTAAAGGAAATAACGGAGTTTCTGCCGAGGTTTCCTTAAAGTTCAATGTATCCGAAGATATTCTCGGTATGCTTGACGAGGAAATGGAGGACGACGAGATAGGAATTACCTTCTCCGATTACCTTGAGCTTATGAATAACCTTAAATACAGTTATTCTATGGCTACAGGCGACACAAACGAGGTAATTGTCGGTATTTCCGATAATACGGGAACACTTCTTACCTCGGGGGTTTATTTTGATGATAAAACAATGGCTATGACCTTCCCCGAGGTTACGGATAAAATCTTAAAGACCGACCTTTCCGAAGTCTTCGGCGAAATAGCGGAAACCGACGACGACTCCGAAAAAACAGAGCTTACTCCCTTCGATGAGGCTCAGACAAAGCGTATCCGTGAAAAAATAACCGAGCTTTATTTCAACTACTTCGAAAAGGGCAGTATTACCATAGAGAAGGATTATGAGCTTAAGTATAACGATATTTCTGTTAAGGGTACTGCAATAAAAACAGAATTCGACTCTATCCTTCTTAATAATCTTAACACCGAAATAAACGATTTTCTCTGTAACGATACATACGTTAAGGGCTATTTTACAGGCACTCTCGGCATGAAGCAGGAGGATTTCGCCCTTTTCTTCAGCGACAGCCCCGAGAAAAAGATAAACGGAAGATATGTTTCGATAAATCTCGTTGATAAGCACAACAACGTTATCGGTAAGAAGGTTGAATTCTATGACGATAATGAAGAATCTGCCCTTATCCTCGAATATCTGAACGAAGAAAACGAGTCCGTATTCTTCATGGATTCTGACGGCTCGAAGCTTGCCGTTAAGAACACAAGAACCGACGATAGGAACGGTGTGTTCAACTTCAAATTCTCCCTCGGAGGTACTACTGCCCTTCTTTCCGCTCAGGCAGTAAGTATCGATATCATATATTCCGACTATGAAAAGACCGAATATTTCGGAAATATGATTCCTACAGGAACCGTTACCGTAAAGCTGGCGGAGGATGATACTCTTATAAGAGGCTCTATCGAGCTTTTATCCTCTCTGGGCAGTATTGCCGACGATTACGGAAATGAAGCCGACGCTGACGAACAGCTCTCTCTCGACCTTATGGCAGTAAATGAGGACTCCATAATCGGCGGAAGCGACGCTCCGAAAATCGAAACCGATTCCTCAGAGGAAAAGGCGATAGAAATGCTGAAATCCCTCGCTGATACAGAGATTACCTATACCTGTAAAAAGGAAGCGGAAAACCTTAACATAAGCTATAAGGTTTCTATGGGTAAGCTTATGAGCTATGAGGCTGACGCAGTTATGTCCGTATTTATGAAGGACGTGAAAATGCCCGATTTAACCAACGCTATTGACCCTGAAGACGATGAAGCCGAGTATGAGCTGGGAATGGATTTCCTGAATTACATTAAAAAGCTTTCCGCCGAAAACGAAGCCTTCGGTAAGGTAATCAATGTAAATGATATAAACGACCTCATCAAGGAAGCGGAAGAGGAAAAGCTCTTTAAGGAGAACTATTCCAATTATTCCGAATATTCAAGCCTTAATCTCGCCAATAATTACGCTTCTGCCATATACGAAAAGGTTGACGCTTCCCTTACCGATATACTCTTTGAAAATAACGCCGAGGGCGGCGGAGTAATAAAGCTTTACTTCGACAAGGAGGGTACAGTAAGCGTTATTGATGACGCAGGCTTCTCAAAAACCGACTTCAACCACCTTCTTGACAACCGTGCGAATAGCTGCTATGCGGAAATTACTCTCGACTGGAAGCATATTTCAGGTATGGGCGTAACGGCGGTATTGACCGATTCTGCCTTACCTGAGCTTGAAAACGCTCCGAAATGGTATAATTATCAGGACGGTCTTTACGACTGGACGGATAAGGAAGGCTACATGGGCTACTTTGTGGCAGGAACCTATCCGCGTCTTAAGGAAGGTACTCCTACCGCTGATGTTAATGCAGTAAACCTTGATTCCGACATAGCGAAGCTTGAGGAATACGCTAAAACGATAGGCCGCTTTACCGAAAACTACCTTAAACCGAGAGATTATACGATTTCCGAAAATAAGGACTATATCTCCCTCGTTCTCGAAAAGTCCACAGCAGGCTGGCAGGCACAGAGTGCTTACATGGGAATCTGGGAATATACCGTTGACGAGGTATTCGACCCGAGCTTCGTGGCTCTCTATCTTGACGCCCTGAACGGCAATACTGCAGTAAGCTCCGTAAGCGGAGACGTAAGAGTAGAAGTATTCTTCGATAACCTTCAGGACGATACGGCTAAAAAGCCCGTTATGACAGGCGTAACCGTAAACTATATAAAGGATAACGACAATTTCTCAACCTACGGAAAGCCTCAGTGTGATAATTACATCTCGGGCTATTTCGGCTGGACAGGAAAGGAATTCCTCTGGGAAGGTGCAGAAAGCGGATATTATCTCGGAGCCAAGGGAGTTATATTCCCTCTGGGTACATACTGCTCCGCTACGGGTGGTCCTCTCGCTCCCGACAGCTTCCTCCCCGGCGACTATGTTCTCGGAAAGGACATTGTAAGCACCTATAACTACACAAAGACCGACCCCTTCGGTATCAACGGGGTATGGACGCTTACTGCGATAGACGGCGTTCCCCTTGAACAGTACGCCGAGGAAAACGGCTATAAGCTTTCCGAGCTTCAGAAAAATCTCGTTATAATGGACGGCGAAATTGAAGTAGAAGATAAGGACGGATATAAAATCTATCCGATAACCAACGAAGCTTACGGCTTCCGTCTCCATTACGACGAAATGCGCTTCGCAGATTTTACCGTTGATGCCACAAAGCGCACCTTAACCTACGGAGATTTGCTTGACGGAAGAACTGTTGCCTACTTTGAATTTACCGAGGGCTATAACTTTATCGAAACAGGCTCTCTCAGACCTGAGGGCGATTTCGATATAGCTTCCCTCAGCGGCGAATGGCTTCTTACCACAATAGGAGGCGTTCCCGCAAGCGAAAGCAACGTTTCCGCTTCGGAATACACAATAACAATAAACCCCGACGGAACAATAAAGATATGCGGTCAGGACGGCTATGTGGCAGTCCCCACATATTCGGGCTTCAAGATTGGCCTTGAAAACATAAACTATACCATGTGGGATTTAAACTACGACGAGAATACCGACACGCTGACAGACAGCTCCAACGGAGTTGACGAAATCTATCTCTTTGAACGCAGAAACTGATAAATGAAAAAGCCTCGGGCAGTTCATCAAGAACCGCCTGAGGCATTTTATTTTAATTTTATCGCTTATCGAGCTCCACATATTCTGTTCTGGGCTGAACATTCATATATGCGGGACGGATAATCTTCTTTCCGTTAATAAGCTCCTCTATTCTGTGAGCAGACCAGCCTGAAATACGGGCTACTGCAAATAAAGGAGTATAAAGCTCCATAGGAAGACCAAGCATGGAGTAACAGAAGCCGCTGTAGAAGTCGATGTTTGCACTTACACCCTTATAGATACGTCTCTTCTTGGCGATAAGCTCAGCCGCAAGGCGTTCTACGCTCGCATAAAGGTTGAATTCCTTTTCCATGCCCTTTTCCTTAGCGAGCTTTTCCACATAGCCCTTAAAGACCTGGGCTCTCGGGTCAGAAACG
Source organism: Ruminiclostridium sp. (assembly GCA_045602405.1). GTDB lineage: Bacteria > Bacillota > Clostridia > Oscillospirales > Ruminococcaceae > Ruminiclostridium_E. Next base: position 62,828 of record JAZSBN010000028.1, on the reverse strand, counting down.
GAATAAACCGCATGACCCATACCGTAGATAAGACCGCTTCTGTCGAAGGCCTCCTTATTAAGAAGCTTCTCGAGATAAGCGCTCACCTCCGCCTCGTCCTCCCAGTCCTTTACCTCTCTCTTAAGCTCGTCGAACATATCCACAACCTTAAGGTTTGCACCGCCGTGCTTGGGTCCCTTAAGGGAGGAAAGTGCCGCCGTAATAGCGGAATAGGTATCCGTACCCGAGGATGTAACAACATGGGTGGTAAAGGTGGAATTGTTACCGCCGCCGTGCTCTGCGTGAAGAACAAGGGAAAGGTCGAGAACTCTTGCTTCAAGGGCGGTATACCTGCTGTCCTCTCTTAAAAGGTGCAGTATATTTTCCGCTATTGAAAGGCTCTTATGAGGACGGTGGATAACAAGTCCCTCGCCGTCGATATTATAACGCTTCGCCTGATAGCTGTATACTGCCAGCATGGGGAAAAGTGCGATAAGCTCAAGGGACTGCCTTAAAACGTTGGGTATTGATAAATCGTTGGGGTTATCGTCATAAGCGTAAAGGGTAAGAACACTTCGTGCAAGAGTATTCATAATATCCTCGCTGGGGGATTTAAGAACGATATCCCTTACGAAGGAGGAGGGAAGCTGTCTGAAATTCCCTATCATTCTTACGAAGCTGTCAAGCTGCTTCTTATCGGGGAGCTTTCCGAATAATAAAAGATATGTGGTTTCCTCGAAGCCGAAACGGTTATCCTTCATGAAGCCCTTTATTATATCCTTTACATTTATTCCGCGATAATAAAGCTCACCCTCACAGGGCTCCTCTATTCCCTCGGCGTTCTTTTTCTTCGAGACTATCTCCGATATCTCGGTAAGTCCCGTTAAAACGCCCTTTCCGTTAAGGTCGCGAAGACCGCAGTATACATTGTGTTCAAGATAAAGCTCGGGGGCGATATTGCTGTTTCCTGTGCAATATGACGCCAGCTCCTCTATCTGCGGCGTTACTTTTGAAAATTCGTAATGTGAAGCCATATCTTACCTCCTTGAAAAAATTTCCTATTTTTTGATATATACGTTCAGTATATCATAAATCAGAATAAATTGCAAGCAGAAACCTGCCGTACCGATATTTACGGCTTGACAAAAAGCCTGTAATATGTTAAAATGCAGTTAAATAATAAAGCGTTGACGGGAACCAGTACGTCCGATACTCTTCTTCAGAGAGCCTGCGGCAGGTGTGAGCAGGCGGAGAGCCGAACCGAATACATCCCTGAGTGACCTGCTGAAAGCGTAAGCAATTAGGCGGTACGGGTAAGCCCGTTACAGCTTTTTAAAGGTCGGATTTTTCCGATAAACTGAGGTGGTACAGCGGTAACACGCCCTCGGACTGTTAGGCAGTTCGGGGGCTTTTTTAATGCAAGTCCCTGCTCCCACGGAAGAACGCCGCCCGAACCGAAGGGCATGCGCCCTTCCCCGGACCGCCGCTTCTCCCACCACCAACGACGTTTTATGCACACAATAAATCATCAATATTGCTCTGTTCTCCGCTCAAAGGCGGCGGCACGGGCCCATGAAACGCTTGCGTTTCATGAGGGTTCGGGCGGCTCGGCTGATATATCGGAGAGCCCGAAGAAAGGAAGATTAAAATGACACTTTACGAAGAATTACAGCGCAGAGGCCTTATCGCCCAGGTAACCGACGAGAAGGAAATCTCCGAAATGATAAATAACGGAAAGGCTACCTTCTATATCGGCTTTGACCCCACCGCTGACAGCCTTCATGTAGGCCACTTCATGGCGCTCTGCCTTATGAAGCGTATGCAGATGGCAGGAAATAAGCCTATAGCCTTAGTAGGTGGCGGTACCGGTATGATCGGTGACCCTTCAGGTAAGACCGATATGAGAAAAATGCTTACTAAGGAAGATATCGACCATAACTGCGAATGCTTCAAAAAGCAGATGAGCCGTTTCATCGACTTCTCCGAGGGTAAGGCTGTTATGGTAAATAACGCAGACTGGCTCTTAAAGCTCAATTATGTTGACGTTTTAAGAGAGGTAGGCGCATGCTTCAGCGTTAACAAGATGCTTACCTTCGAATGCTATAAGCAGAGAATGGAAAGAGGTCTTACCTTCCTTGAATTCAACTACATGATCATGCAGAGCTACGACTTCTACCAGCTTTTCCAGAAATACGGCTGTAACATGCAGTTCGGCGGCGACGACCAGTGGGCTAACATGCTTGGCGGTACCGAGCTTATCCGTAAGAAGCTTGGTAAGGACGCTCACGCTATGACTATCACCCTTCTCCTTAACTCTGAGGGTAAGAAGATGGGTAAGACCGAAAAGGGCGCAGTATGGCTTGACGCCGCTAAAACTTCCCCCTACGATTTCTTCCAGTACTGGAGAAATGTTGCCGACTCTGACGTTATCAAGTGCCTTAAGCTTCTCACCTTTGTTCCGATTGAAGAAATCGAAGATATGGAAGCTAAGATGGAAGGCGCTGCCTTCAATAAGGCTAAGGAGCTTCTTGCTTACGAACTTACAAAAATGGTTCACGGCGAAGAAGAAGCTGAAAAGGCTCTCAATGCGGCTAAGAACGTATTCGGCGGCGGCGGAAACTCCGACGATATGCCTACAACCGAAATTGGTGCAGAGCTTCTTGCCGACGGAAAAATCGGTGTTGTTGACCTTCTTGTTGCTTGTAAGCTTGCTCCCTCCAAGAGAGAAGCCCGTAACCTTATAACAGGCGGCGGCGTAAGCGTAAGCGAGGTTAAGATTACTGACGTAAACGAAATGATTACCCTCGATGATTTCGTAATCATCAAGAAGGGTAAGAAGGTATTCCACAAGGCTAAAAAGGCTTGATTTTCAGTATAATTGAACAGGATTCCGACATGCTATTCATGCATGTCGGAATTTTTTTATTCCCCTCCCTGTTTCGACAGGTTTCACAGCATAGGGGTAGTATAATGATAAAAAAGAAGCATAAAGGAAAGGATATTAAAATGTCAGTTCAATTCAGCTATGATAATAACAGGCTTATTGCCGCCTTGAAGGGCGATATCGACCACCACGGTGCGGCTGAAATGAGGATACAGATAGACGGAGAGCTGGAGCGGACTATGCCCTCTCTCCTTACTCTGGATTTCAGCGAGGTGGGCTTTATGGACAGCTCGGGGATAGGACTTATTCTCGGAAGAGCAAGAAAGGCCTCGGGCTGGAACGGGAAGGTAGTAATCACCTCACCCTCCGACCAGGTAAGAAAAATTCTAAGGCTTTCGGGCCTTGAAGGTATGATTAAAAAAACGGAAGGAAAATAAGATAATGCAGGATATTACAAATTACTCAAAAATCGTTATACCCGCCTACTCAAAAAATGAAGGTCTGGCACGAATGTTCGTGTCCTCCTTCGCTTCACAGCTTGACCCTACTATCGAGGAAATAAACGATATAAAGGCGGCAGTCTCCGAAGCGGTAACAAATTCAATAGTCCACGGTTACTGCAATAAAATAGGCGATATTACTATTCTTCTCAGAATACTGGGAAGTGATACCCTTTACATAAAAATTTCCGATAAGGGTATCGGTATTCCCGACATAAAAAAGGCTATGGAGCCGCTTTTTACCACCAGTCCCGAGGGCGAAAGAGCAGGCCTCGGCTTTGCGGTTATGGAAAGCTTTACCGATAAAATCCGCGTTACAAGCAGGGTCGGAAAGGGCACCTCGGTAACGCTTTTAAAGAGGCTTAACGGACGCCATGAACAGACTGACTGACGAATTTATAGAGAATAACATGGGGCTCGTTCATTCTCTCGCCAACCGCTTCAGGGGCAGAGGGATAGAATACGAGGAGCTTTTCTCTGCAGGCTGTATGGGTCTCGTAAAGGCGGCTAAGGGCTTCGACGATGAACGTGGACTATGCTTCTCTACCTATGCGGTACCTGTTATTTTAGGGGAAATAAAGCGGCTGTTCCGTGACGGCGGTACCGTAAAGGTAAGCCGTGGGCTTAAGGAGCTTTCTCTTAAAATCACCAGATATAAGGAAAGCTGTAACAAGGACGGACGAGAGCCCTCTATAAGCGAAATAGCCGAATATTTCGGAGAAAGCACCGAAAATGTGATAGAAGCAGTAGCCGCTTCACAGCCCGCTATTTCTCTTACCGAAACCGATGAAAACGGAAGCGAATTCGATATACCCGTAGAAGCACCACAGATTAAGGCTACCGAGCTTATCGCTCTTAAGCAATGCCTTACCGCCCTTTCCTCCGAGGACAGACAGCTTATCTACCTCCGCTACTGGACAGGCAAGACCCAGAGCGAAACGGGAAGGCTCATGAATATGACTCAGGTACAGGTTTCAAGGCGGGAAAAGAAAATTCTTTCAGGCCTTCGTGAAATGTTAGTATGAGGCGAGCCGCCTCGGGCAATTCCGCACATATTTATGTTTTATTTCTCAATTTGTTCCCGCGCAAGGAGCACTTGTTCAATGTGAACTTTACCCCTGACGAGCCGCCTCGGGCAATTCCGCAGTTAATTTACTGCTTCTGCAACTTCTCCCCCGCGCAAGGAGCATTTGATAAATATAATCTCTGGCTTTGGCGAGCCTGATTAACCAAGCTCATTCCATACTTTCTTCTTAATACACAGCAAAACTCCGCCGCCCCTCGTAATGAAGGACGGCGGAGTTTTTTATAATGCTGTCGTATTGCCATAGCTTGCGAATTACAGTAATACTATCAGCCGTTTATAATTACTTAATCGGAAATTTCGATATCGCCCGACATAACGTTTGCCTCAACGGCGTGAACGATAGAGCCGCCGTATATAGCCTCTGAGCTGCTGCTTATCTTGGTCTTTGTTCCGTCAAGATCTATTTCAACATCGCCTGACATTCTGTCGAAATCGAGAGCAACACCTGAGCCCTTGGGAAGCTTAACGTTACAATCGCCGCTTACAAGGTTGATTTCAAGATCGTTAGTCCATTCCTTATAGTCGAGGTTTACTGTTCCCGAAGTGGAATTAACGGTAGTTCTGCCCGAAATCTTTTCGGCAGTAATATCGCCGCTTACAGTATTTATTTCTATAGTATCAGCAAGGAAACCGCTTATTTTATGATTTCCCGAGGTGTTGTTGAGAACGATGCTGTGGGCTCTCATATCTGTGCGGTTAGTGAGTGTAAGATTACCCGAAACTGTATTAAGCTCGATGTTCTGAGCGTATAAATCATAATCGCCTGTTCCGCTTGTGAGAGTGCCTGTGAAATTCATACATTCAAGTCCCAGGATTTCGTTCCTGCCCGAAACGTTTACTACCTCTACGTCATTATAGGTTTTACGGGGAAGAGTAATTTCAAGAGTATTTTCCGATTTACTCATATTGAAGGTAAAGAAGGAGAAAACCTTCTCTTCCACAGTAAGCCTTCCGTCCTTTACCTCTGCTGAGAAGGAAAGACCTGTAGGATTCTTTACATTATAGTCGATTTCTACCTTGGTTGTATCGCCGTACCTGATAACGGTCTCCGCAGTTACCGCCGCAACATCGATATCATAGACATCGCCCTTGAAATCATAGCTGAAGGTGCCTGCTTCTGTCTTATATGTTGTTTCTGTTCCGTTATCGTTGAATTCAATTCCGCCGCCAAAGCCGCCTAATCTAATAACAGGACTAAAGGAAAGGGACATTCCGCCTGCATTTACGCCTGTTGCCGCTACGGAAATACCGAAGGCTACAGCAAAAACAGCGAACAGGATAGCACAGATTATAGTGAATTTTTTCATAAGCTTACACCTCCTAAATCAAGTTCCATAGGCGCAGGATTCTGTTTTTCAGCCTTGCGCATGGCTGTTGTCTTAACTACATTTCTACCCACAAAGGCTCTGCTGTGCCAGTTGATGATACTTTTTATTATATCAACAAAGCCTCTTCCGATAACAAAGCATAATGAAACCAAAAGACCGCAAAGAGCCATAAGCATAAGGCCTAAAAGAATTGTAGAAATGGAGGAGAATGGAGACTGGATAAGTCCCGAAACATCCATAAAGTTCATTCCTATACCGCCTATCATTACGCCGAGTCCTGCGAAGCCTATTGAAACTACCGCAGAATAGAAGCCTAAGATTACGCTGAATAATGCGGGTATCGCCCAGCTGAAAACAAAAACGTCAACGCATATTCTTCCGGCGATAGCGCCGCCGTCAGGAGTAAATCCGCCCTGATTCGGAGCTGCCGAAGCTGAAGGCTGTGCAGTATTCATTGCAGGCTGGCTGTAGGTGTTGTTGTCGAAGCCTGAAGCTTCTGCTTTATTTTCGGAGGCTGTTTCCTTGACGGGCTCAACGTCTACCTCGTCGGAGATGTACTGCTTGGCGATTTCTTCTACATCACCGAGCTTTTCACAAACCTCTGCTTCCGTTTCTCCTGCCGCCGCACCGTCGTCGAAGTGCTGGTCGAAATCCAGGAGTATATCTCTTGTATCGGATACGCCGTTTTTATAGAGCGCCTCGCGGAGTCCGCTTATAAATTCTGATTTTGTACTATATTTCATACTGTTTCCTTCCCTTCCTCGCCGTCAAGCAGTTTATTTATCGCGGTGGAAAATCTTCGCCATTCCTCTTCCTGTTGTTTTTCTATTTCTCTGCCCTTGTCGGTTATATTGTAGTATTTACGGGGCGGACCCTCCTGTGATTCCACAATGTAGGAATCTATATTTCCGTTATCCTTAAGCCTTTTAAGTAAGGGGTATATCGTACCTTCCGTAACCTGCATACAATCGGAGATCTTATTTACTATCTCATAGCCGTAGCAATCTCCCCGACCCAGAAGGGATAAGACACAAAGCTCAAGAGTTCCTCGTTTAAGCTGGGACTGCATTCCTTCTCCTCCTTCAGTTTTATTTTCTGCAAGGTACTTTGTATCGCCAAGTACCTTGCATGCTCATATTATATCACAAGCTACTATGCTTTGCAAGGTACTATGTGTACAAATGTATATTATTTTTTGCGGCAATAATTGTATATTAAGTACAAAATCGCTTTTCCTGCAGAATTTTTCACCTTTGGTTATATTTTTTATGTTTAACCCATATATTTTTCAGAAAAGTGAAATATCGAAATTGAAAACTTGCTTATTTTTGATAAAAATTTCACTATTTCCCCTTAAATGTAAAAAAATATGATTTTTTTCTGTAAAACAGTTGCAAAAAATGTCAAACTATGCTATTATAGTAGAGTAAAGTCGTAGGGAGCAGAAATTCCTGCGAAACCTACATAAAATTATAACAGGAGGACATTCCAATGGCAATCACAAACGAATATCTCAAGAACCTTCTTGAGACTGTTAAGAAAAGAAATGCGGGCGAGCCCGAATTCATCCAGACTGTAACAGAAGTTTTAGAAACTCTCCAGCCTGTAGTTGAACAGCGTCCCGACTTTATCGAAAGCGGCGTTCTCGAAAGAATCGTTGAACCCGAAAGACAGATCGTTTTCCGCGTACCGTGGGTAGACGATAACGGTAAGACACAGGTAAACAGAGGTTTCCGTGTACAGTTCAACTCCGCTATCGGTCCTTACAAGGGCGGCTTACGCTTCCATCCTTCCGTATACCTCGGAATCATCAAGTTCCTCGGTTTTGAACAGACCTTCAAGAACTCTCTTACCTCCCTTCCTATGGGCGGCGGTAAGGGCGGCTCCGACTTCGACCCTCAGGGTAAGTCTGACGGAGAAGTAATGCGTTTCTGCCAGAGCTTCATGACAGAACTCTACAGACACATCGGCGCTGACTTAGACGTTCCCGCAGGCGATATCGGCGTAGGCGCAAGAGAAATCGGCTACATGTTCGGTCAGTACAAGAGACTCAAGAATGAATTCACAGGCGTTCTTACAGGTAAGGGTATCCCCTACGGCGGTTCTCTTATCCGTCCCGAAGCTACAGGTTACGGTGCAGTATACTACACAGTAGAAATGTTAAAGCACTTCGGCGACGATATCAAGGGTAAGACAGTTGCTATCTCCGGCTTCGGTAACGTTGCATGGGGCGTTGCTCTTAAGGTTACAGAGCTCGGCGGTAAGGTTGTTACAATCTCCGGTCCTGACGGTTATGTATACGATCCCGACGGTATCAATACTCCCGAAAAGATCGACTATATGCTTGAAATGCGTGCTTCCTGCCGTAACAGAGTTCAGGATTACGCTGATAAGTTCGGTGTTGAATTCGTTGCAGGTAAGAAGCCCTGGGGCGTTAAGGCTGACATTATCATGCCTTGTGCTACACAGAACGAAGTAGATATCGCTGAAGCTGAACAGATTATCGCTAACGGCGTTAAGTACTATGTTGAAGTTTCCAACATGCCTACAACAAACGAAGCAGTAGCTCTCCTCAAGAGCAAGGGCGTTATCGTTGCTCCTTCCAAGGCAGTTAACGCAGGCGGCGTAGCAGTTTCCGGTCTCGAAATGTCCCAGAACTCCATGCGTTATGGCTGGACAGCTGAAGAAGTTGACGCTAAGCTCAAGACTATCATGAAGAACATCTTCGACGCTTCCGTTGATGCTGCTCGTACATACGGTCTCGGCGACGACCTCGTAGCAGGCGCTAATATCGCAGGCTTCTTAAAGGTTGCTGAAGCTATGAAGGCTCAGGGTTGTGTATAATATAGTTTCTTAATTACAGATTGCCCGAGGAAATTCTTCTTCGGGCAATTTTTGCATACTTATTCGTATAATCTTAATAGTATTATACAATTTGTAATCTTTTTGCAGTAATATTTGTTCGCTGCAAAGAATTTTATGAACATATCAGGAGGTTAATATGGAACCATTTAAAGCCTTTACAGACATTTCAAACTTTTTCATAGGTATATGGGCAGGCTTCTTAAACGTTCTCCCCACAATACTTTTCGCTCTGGTAGTACTTGTTGCAGGCTTTTTACTCTCTAAGCTTGCTATAAAGCTTATGACCAAGGCTTTTGAGCGTACAAAGCTTGACCTTACCATTACAAAATTCCTGAAATCCGCATTAAAAATAGTTCTCTACGTTCTCTTACTTACCGTAGTTTTATCTATTTTAGGCGTACCTACAACCTCGATTATCACAGTTATAGGTACTGCAGGCGTAGCGGTAGGCCTCGCCCTTCAGGACAGCCTTTCCAATCTCGCAGGCGGCTTTCTCATTCTCTTCTCCAAGCCCTTTAAGGTAGGAAGTTACATTAAAACCAACGGCGAGGAAGGTACAGTTGACTGTATCAACATTCTTTACACAAAGCTTATTACCCCCGACAATAAGGTGATTTATGTACCTAACGGTATGGCGGCTAATGCAGTATGTGTAAACTTCACAGAGCTTAACCACCGCCGTATTGAGCATACACTTTCTATCTCCTACGAAGAAAGCTTTGAAAAGGCTAAGGAAGCTATCCTTAAGGCGCTTTCTGCTGAAAAACTTCTCGTTACCGAGGGCGAAATGGCTCCCGTAGTTCTTATGGGCGGCCAGGGCGACAGCGGTATCGATATTATCGTAAGAGCATGGTGTGAAACCGATAAGTACTGGGACGCTTATTTCGGCACAATCTGCCGTATCCGCGAGCAGTTCATCGCTGATAAAATTGCTGTTCCCTTTAACCAGCTTGACGTTCATATCAAGAACGACTGATAATAAAATGAGCAGGTTTTGTCCCTTTGTGAACAAAACCTGCTTTATTTATCCGAATTTTCTATACATTTGGTATAATCATTTCGCGAATATACAAAAATGCCGTGTACGACTGAGGTACACGGCATAATTATTATGCAAGGGAAAGGAATCTCTTGAATTCTGCGGGGTCCTGACAACGGGAGTAAGCGAGCTCCTCGCTGATCTTACCGTTACGAACAAGTCGTGCAAGATCCTGGTCGAGAGAGAACATTCCGTCTCTCTTACCTGTAGCGATAGCACTGGGAATCTGGAAGATCTTACCTTCACGGATCATCGCTCTGATCGGGTCGGTAGCCGCCATGATTTCGAGAGCTGCTACTCGTCCCTTACCGTCTGTGGTAGCACAAAGGGTCTGGGAAATTACACCAACCATGGAGTTAGCAAGCTGTGAACGAATCTGACCCTGTGAGTGAGGGGGATAAACGTCGATAATACGGTCGAGGGTTTCAGCCGCACCTGTTGTATGAAGTGTCGAAAGCACCAAGTGACCCGTTTCAGCCGCAGTTACCGCAGCATTGATAGTTTCGAAGTCACGCATTTCACCTACGAGGATAACGTCAGGGTCTTCACGGAGCGCAGCTCTTAACGCGCCTGCGAAGCTGTCAACGTCTACGCCTACTTCACGCTGGTTAAGCATGGACTGCTTATGGTTATGAAGGTATTCTATAGGGTCTTCGATTGTGATGATATGACAGTTCTTCTGACGGTTGATGTGGTCAATCATAGCCGCAAGAGTAGTAGACTTACCCGAACCTGTAGGTCCTGTTACAAGAACAAGTCCACGGGGCTTTAAAGCGAAGTCGCCGAGAATAGGGGGTAAGAATAAGTCCTTTAAGGTAGGAATATCGTTTCTTAAAAGACGCATAGCTACCGCATGATATCCACGCTGTCTGTATACGTTGACACGGTGTCTGTGACCCGAAGCGGAAACGTATGAGAAGTCGGCGTCGAGACCCTTCTGAATGGTCTGCTTATGCTTGATAGAGGTAATCTGGTTGATTACGTTAACGATAATCGGCTCTGTACAGTCGGGGTAGCCCGAAACCTTCTTGATATTACCGTGTAAACGGATAATGGGGGGAAGTCCTGCAGTAAAATGTAAGTCCGAAGCTCCTAAGGCTCTTACTTCGTCAAGAATCTGGTTAATATCAATTGCATTTGTCATAATATGCTTTTCCTTTCCTGTTAAACGGTGTATGTAGCCTTAACGAGCTCGTCCATAGTTGTACGTCCGTCGAGAACCATGTCGGTAACGTTGTCACGAAGAAGCTTTGTACCGTTCTTGGTAGCCTGCTTACCGATTTCCTCGGCAGTAGCATTCTGAGAGATAAGCTCCTTGATATCATTTGTAGAAACGATGATTTCATGAATAGCGGTTCTTCCCTTATAGCCTGAGTTATGGCAGGAGGGACAGCCGCCGATATGATGCTGGTAAATTTCAACAGGTTCAGTCTTACCTACGAGACGTAAGTCGGCAGGGTCGGTAAGAAGAATCTTTTCACGGCAGTCGGGACAGAGAAGCTTAACAAGTCGCTGTGCGATAACGCCTACGAGAGAGGAAGCAACCATGTAGGGTGCTACGCCCATGTCTACGAGACGGAGGATTGTGGAAGCCGCGTCGTTTGTATGGAGTGTGGAAAGAACCAAGTGTCCTGTGATAGCTGCACGAATAGCGATATCGGCTGTTTCGCCGTCACGGATTTCTCCGACCATTACGATGTCAGGGTCCTGACGTAAGATAGAACGGAGGGCTGCGGCGAAGGTCATACCTGCCTTTTCGTTCATCTGACACTGGTTAACGCCGTCGATTTTCTTTTCGACAGGGTCTTCTGCTGTTACGATATTTACGTTAGGCTTGGAAAGCTCACCGAGAGTAGCATAAAGGGTTGTGGATTTACCCGAACCTGTAGGTCCTGTTACAAGCATAACGCCGTTAGGACAGCGGATGATCTGCTTGAACATTTCGTAGTTATAGTCGGTCATACCGAGCTCGGTAATCTTTCTTGCCTTTTCGTCACCTGTAGCTAAAAGACGGATAACGCACTTTTCGCCGTAAACGGTAGGAATTGTAGAAATACGAAGGTCCTGTGTAACGCCGTCGATAACTGCCGAAGAACGGCCGTCAAGAGGGATACGTCTTTCAGCGATATTCATACCGCCTAAAATCTTGATACGGGTGATGATAGAGTTGTGAACTGCGGGCTTGGTTGCCATCTTCTCCACACACTCGCCATCGATACGGTAACGGATACGGGTTCTGTCCTTGAAGGGCTCGATATGAATATCCGACGCTCCGTCTCTGTAGGCAGACTCGATAATAGTATTAACGAGCTTAACTACAGGAGCGTTATCGATACGCTCTTCGGAGTCGTTTACTTCCTCCATAAGAGCCTCGTTAGCGTCGTATTCCTTATCGATATCGTTCATAACGTTAGAAACGTTAGAAGCGGTATAAACCTTACCGATAGCGTCGATAATCGAGGACTTTGTAGCCAGCATGGCATGGATTTCCATACCTGTCTGAATCTTAAGCTCTTCGAATATATAGAAGTTTACGGGGTCGTTTGTAGCTACATAAAGACGTCCGTTGTTGATCTTGAATGCGATAACGGTATTCTTCTTAGCGATAGCTTCAGGAATCTTCTTAACCGCTTCAGCCTCAATCTTTGTTGTAGTAAGGTCGATATAAGGAACCTTTAAACGCTGAGAGAGAGCCTGCGCAAGCTGTGTCTCCGAAACGAAGCCAAGCTCGAGGAGCATGTCACCAAGCTTTTTGCCTGTTTCCTTCTGCTTAACGAGCGCATCCTCGAGGTGCTGCTTGGTAATATAGCCGCTTTCGAGGAGAATTTGTCCTATTGGTACATTTTTCATTCGTGAACCTCCGTTTTACGGGCATCGCCCGATTTATCAAAAACGCCGCTTCGCTGTTACCTTCCGAAGCGAAATACTGCACATAACGGCATATTGCGGCGGAATTGGCATAATGATTAAAATAATAACAGAAAATAGTTGATATTGAAATGGTTTTATGTTAAAATAGTGTAAAAAGAAATGAAAGGAGTAAGGAAGATGAATCTTAACGATATATTTTCTCTACCCACCCACTTCACAGTTGTTTTTATAGCTCTCGCATTTATCCTCGGAGCGGTTATAGGAAGCTTCCTTAACGTAGTTATCATTAGAGTTCCGAGAAAGGAATCCATAATAGGAAACAACGACGGCGGAAGCCACTGTATGACCTGTAATCATAAGCTTGGCTTCTTCGACCTCTTCCCTATCTTCAGCTACATATTCTTAGGCGGAAAATGCAGGTACTGTAAGACCCGTATTTCTCCCCGCTACTGGATAGTTGAGCTTACTACGGCAATAATGTTTACCCTTGCGGTTATCGCCTTCGGAATAAGCTATAAGCTTTTATTTGCATTCGTTCTTATCGCCGCCCTTGTGGTTGCTTCGGGAATCGATGTTGACCGGATGGAAATTCCCTACGGTTCAAGCCTCCTCATTGCCATTCTCGGCGTTGCGGCTACCGTAATTTCCGTTTTCACGGGAGACATGCCTTGGTACGACCACCTTATCGGCGCAGTAGTTATCGCAGTTCCCTTCGCAGTACTCGCTTTGTTCGGCGCTATGGGCGGCGGCGATGTACAGCTTATGGCGGCTGCGGGACTTCTTCTCGGCTGGGATATTGTTCCTGCCGCGGCAATCGGAATCGTCCTTGGCGGAATCGGCGGCTCAATCAGTCTTCTCTCTGTACCTAAGGGAACAAAGAAGCTTGTTAAGGAAAAATCCGAGGAAATAGCCCGTGAATGGTACGAAAAACAGAAGGAAAACGGAATTTCGGTTATAGAAGGAAAAACCGACGCCCTCTACGGCAGTATCTTCAACGGAAAATCCGATATCGAAACCGACTGTATGGATCCCAAGCTCTGGACAGGTACTCCTGATATAAAGGAGCTTAATGAAATGCTGGATAATGAACTTGGTGAAATCTCGAAATACGGAATATCGATCGTTCTGGATAAGGACGGCGTGAAAACGATATCCTGCAAGAAGCAGATAGTCTTCGGACCTTATCTTTCCGTAGGTATAGCGATTGGCTATATGTTCGGAAGAATGATAATCGACTGGTATCTCGGATTTATGTAAGAAACAGTGATTAACATACAGCTTGTATATGCTAATCACTATTCACACCCGACGTAAGCTTACGTCGGGTGTTTTTATGTGATTTTTAACCATTTGAATAGTTCTGTACAGCGTAGAAAATGATTGTGTCACTTCCCGACTGTGTACAGAGGCTATAGAAAGCACCGCTCTGAACAGGAGCTCCTGTAGCGTCACGGCTCACCTTTACATTCTCAAGAGCAAAGGAAACCTCTTCGAAAGCAGTACGGCTCATGCTGTAGCTGTCTATACCGTTATCTGTATTTGTAGAAGGATTTCTGTAGCTGTCGAGATACTTGGCGAGGACGTTATCGGTACCCTTCATATAGGTGGTGGTGTCCTTAAAATCATAAGCTCTGATGCTGAAGTTAAGGTACGCCTGATCCTTAAGCTTATTGATCTTTACCGCTTCGGCAAAAGGCTCAGTTCCGCCTGTTATATAAGGCTCAACAGTTATGAAATATTCATAATTGCCGTAGAATGCGTCAGCAAAAACAGGATTCTTAGGGGATGTGCTGCTGTAGCTTCCTGCATAAGTGGATGTGTCAGTAATCGGAACATCATAAAGCTTATAGGTAGATCTTGCGGGATCGTCCGCATTTTCTTCATACTTGAAGATAAGCATACCTACCTTTGTCTTATCGTTTACAAGCTTCTGATACTTATCATTATAAAGCTTCTCCACATCGGTATCGCTGGTATCGGCGCTAACCTCTGTTACTATGTCGATAGACTTGGCAAAAGCGAGTCTTCTTTCGATATAATCGCCCATAATCTTTGTGATATTTATGGTATCGCTTCGTGCATTTGTATCCTTGACCATTGAATTAACCGGTTCGCCGAATGCAGCCACTGCACCAAGGAGAATACCTATAAGAGCGAGAACAACTATAAGCTCGGAGAGAGTAAAGCCTTTTTTACGCTTCAGATTTCTTAATTTAATCATCTCTTCTCCTCCTTATGATTTTTTAGGCTCTTCGCGAGGCCACTGTGCGGAGCCGCCGTCATTTGTAAGACTGAACCAGTGCTTGGCAAGACCGCCCGACTCATAGCCTGTTATGTTACCGCTGCTATCATATTTGGGAACCTGCTGATAATCATAATCGAAGCTGAAGCCTGTCTTATAATTCCTGAGCTTGAAGGAGAAGGTAGCCGACATGCTTGAATCTGTAGAAGTCCAGGTAATGGAGCCCTTCTTATCATCATCATATCCCGGCTGAACGAGGATTACGTTTGTATGGGTTGTGGAATCATAGCTATTTCCGTTAACCTTGAAATCCTCAACATAATATCCTGCAGGAAGTGCAATAGCAACCTTGGTCTGGGGCTTTGTACCGTCAGGAAGCTGAGCGGGTTTAGTTACACTACCGATAGAAACAGAATAGGTTCCGGGGAGTGTAGGATTGCTTGTAGGTACCATAGGCACATACTTTACGGTAACATTCGCCTTGGAATCATCGTTAACTACACCGGAATCGTCGGTAACGGAAACTGCCGTATTATAAGCCGGCTTCTTTACGGTACCGTAACGGATAGCGTTAGGAGCCATACCGCTTACAGAAACCTTGGAGTTTTCGAATAATTCAGCTTCAATTTCCTGACTGCTTACGCTTGCGCCGCCGCAGGTCTTGCAGACATAATTGCCGCTTGCCTTTTCATAGGTGAATAAGGTTGCGTTGCTATAGCTTCCCGAAACACCGCAGTCAGCACATTCAAGAGTAACAGCTACGGGCTGGTGACTGCACACAGGACACACATAATTCATACCTGCAGGCGAGAATAATTCAGTCTGGCCGCTGGGACAGAATTCTGCATTAGGAGCAAAATAACCGCAGCTATCGCACACAAGATAATTCTTGTGGCCGTCTATTACATCATAAGTGATAGCGAAATCGCCTGTAGCGGCGTCGCTTAATTTCATACTAAGGGTTTTTGTATTTGTAGAGGTGCTGTTATATCTTCTGTTGACATCGTCATCCATAACGTTGTCAATAAGAGTATTAAGCTCCTCCTCCGTATCATACGCCGACTTAGACTCTCGCTGTGCTCCTGCAATAATCATCATGACCATGAGACAGAAGGCAGCAAAAACGGCTATGGCAACGATACATTCAACCAGAGTAAAACCCTTGCGCTCTTTTAAGCGCTTAAATAAACTCTTCATTGTAATATCCTTTCCCGGTATTCCATCCCCCTTTTCGGGGGACAGAAAAAGCCGTATAAATTAGCCTAAGAAGTTAGAGCCCGCACCTAATGCGGAATCATTGGTGTACCACTTATCTTCTTCTTCGTCTGAAAGATCATCCTTTTCGGGAAGAGCTGTTTCAAGATTCTTGATAAGCTGGGGATCGGGTTCCGCATATACATATTCAGACTGCTGAATTGAATAGTTGGAAACGATCATGCCGCCGAAGAAGGGTGCACTCTTGGATGTATTCCAGTTGGAGTAATCAGAGAAGGGAGCGTAGAGGTAACCGAAGCAGGTAGCATTCATTCTGTTGTTATTGTATGCCACGCCGCCGCTCTTGTTGGAAATAATCATAACCTGATTATCATAATTAGTCTGGGGATTTGATGTTCCCGACTGAAGAAGATTTTCGAGAGCCGCCTTATCCTTGTTGGCAGCACTTACTGTTCCAAGCTGATTAACTGTTCCTATCTGACTGAACTCTGTAGTATAGTAGGTTGCGGTATTAAGTCCCGTACCCGCCTTAAAGCTCTTATAGTCTCCGCTTGAATTGTAATTTCCGAGTTCAAAGAAAACGTCGCCCGCACCGGAAATCTGAACCTTGGCAAAGCTAGAGCTGTCACCATCTATACGATTGCCTGAACCGTCAACATTCCATGCGAAGGAATTATCTCCGTCGCTGTCGCCTGCCTGACCTAAGCCATCGTCAAAATTCGCCTTTAATACGATAGGAAGCACAGTTTCATTGGAGATGCCGCTGTCGATGGTATATTCGATAGCCTTATGGTTGGGACTGTTGTCGAATCTTAAGTCAAGAACATAGCCCTTTTCAACATAAGGAAGCGTTACCTTGGCACTACCGTTGCCGGATGAGTTGATATATACGGTAGCCTTAGGCTGTGAGGTGTTACCGTTAATGTAGAAATCACCTGTATACTCACCTGTAGGATTACCGTTTTTATCTTTAACTGCCTGAAGAGTAGTCTGGCTGAAATCTATAGTAAGCGTATTAGCCATGGTATCTGAACTTGCGGAATAGCTGAGATAATCATTTCTGTCAGTTTCGCCGCTTACAGCCTGTTCAACATTCTTACTATAGTTTACATACTTGTTATACTGGCTGCTGTCAGGCTCCTGATAACCTACAGGAACGATAATTCCGTTAGCGTCCCAGCTTCCGTCAACCTGAGCCAGGAACTGAGGAGCCAGGTCTGTGGTGTTATTGACATAGAGGTTACCTGATATGTTAAGACCGGATGTAGCCCCACCTGTGGAGCCGTAACCGCTTAGGTTACCAACGGAGGATGAGCCTGCAGCAGTAAGAGTAGACTTACAAGCGTTATTGATATTGCTCATTGTGTCAAGAGCATTCTGCTTCATCGCATTGTGTCTTAACTTTCTTTCCTTTTCTGCCTTCTCGGCTGCACTAAGGGGTGGACTAAGTGTACCCTCGTCAGCAAGCTCACGGGCAGACAGCGTCTCAAGATTGAGATTTGTAAGTACCGTTCCGCCTACATAGAAGTTAGCGTTGGCAGAAGAAGAGGCAGAACCGCTTAAGTCGATAACGTTACCTGTTACATAGATGTTCTTAGCCTTGAAGGTGTTCATATTCTTGGTAAGAATAAGATCGCCATCTACATAAAGGTTGTTATTTCCGATATCCCAGGACTGTGCATTACCGCCGAAAACAAGAGAGCCGCCGATAAACCAGTCGTTTCTTGTACCGGGAACCTTTGTATGCTTCTTCTTACCGTTCTCATCCTCTGTACCCCATTCGCTTTCGGGAGGAACTGTTCCCGTAGGGTCGCTGATATCACACTGGAACTGTTCAAGCCATACGCTTCCCGCAGAGGTGATACCGCCGTGGAAGGTATTCATTGTGGTAGCGTCCTTGAATACGGTATATTCGTTTTCAAAGAAGGAGTCGTCTGAAATGTCATGGGTATCGATAACAGCACATCTCGAAGCGTCATCCTCCGCCTGGTCGCCGTTAAGCTTTTTACCTGTAGCGGTAAAGAAGGTATCAAAGAGAGTGTTGCTCTTTTCACCCGATTCACGGATGATTCTGTCCTGAATGCTTACAGTATTGCTTCTGTAGTATGCAGTTGTAGTAAAAAGATAGTAATCATAGGTTATGCCCTTATCGTCGGGGTCGCCTGTAATCTTATCCTTGGATTTAGAGGATTCCTTCTGGATGGAAACCTCTACTGCGTCAAGAACACCACTCTCAACAGGATTATTGGCAGTTCCTGAAAGAATCTTTTCTACGCTGTCCATATCGGAGGTAATGTTGCTCGATTTAGCCTTCAGTGTTTCACCCAAGGACAGGTCGAGAACAGCTTCCTTAAGCTCAGAAAAGTTATTCTTCGCACCCGTACCCACATCGACAGTATCGTTTGTCACAGCGCCCACCATCATATCCGAAATGGATACTGCGGAGAGATAAAGCTGTGAAAAATCGTAGTTGTTGATTACCGTCTTATAGGAGCTTCGTGCAGTCATATAAGCTGTTGTTGCCATGATGACGAGTAACGTCATCATAGCTATTACAACGAACAGAACTGCGCCTTTTTTCTTCTGCAGTCTGTATAATTTTGTTAGTATCATCGTTATATCTCCTCTTTAATGTCAGGGAGCGGAATTACTGGTTAACAACGATCTTTTCGTCAGCAGCGTCGATTGTAGCGAGATCCTCCATAGGCTCTACGCAGTAGAATGTAAGCTTAACTTCGACATCCTTTAACATAGTATCGTCTTCACAAACAACCTCTCCGCCGTTAGCCTCACTTCCTGTAAGAACTGCTCCCGATTCATCAACATAAAGATTCTCGGAATCCTTGCTTTCGTTGATTTCTACTGTCATGGGAATTGTTACATCTTCAAGGATAGAAGCTCTTTCAATGTCGTTTACATAGTCAAGGAACTTAAGGTAATCCTTGTATAAGCCGTCTACCTCGAATTCTAAGGTGATAGCGCCTACAACCTGCTTTGTTTCGTTAGCCTGAGCTGCACGACAAAGGGACTTGTTGTAAACCTTAACCATAGTGTCGGTATACTTGGACTTTTCGATAACATTACCCTCTTCGTCGGTAATCTGAATATCGGAAATGCCGCTGTAGGTTACTGTGTAAACCTTGTTGCCATCCCTGAACTGGCCCTCTGTAAGGGCGTTCTCATCGATACCTCTTGCGTCCTCGGAATAAGTCTTTAACTGATATTCAACGATAACATCCTCATAGCTTTCAAGCATAAGCTCATAGGTTTCCATTTCGCTTACGCTGATGCTGTGGGTATCGAGATTGCATGCCTTAAGGTATGCAAGTGTAGCTTCTGTTGCTTCATAAGTAGTGAGATCGGGATAGAAGGAGCCTTCAAGCTCTTCGGATTCCTTCTTGGCAGTCTTGATCTCGTCGTCGATCGTATTTTCACGCTCGAGCTTTTCATAAATTGTCTGCTGTTCTGCTAAAAGGCTGTCATATCTCTTATCAGCCTTTTCGATCTTCTGGAAGCTCGGAACAACGAAAAGGAAAATTCCGAAGCCTATAATGGCGCCTATAACAAGCACCGCAATTATTGTTTTTTCAATCTTACCTAAGTTCACAGCCGTTTCCTCCTCTTATTTTCATGCTAAGTCCGAAAGAATATCTGTGGTCGCCGGCCTTTTCCTTGATGTTAAGGTTGTCAGCGTCCTCTTCAATTTCTTCGCCATCGAAGCCTGTGAAGGAAATTCCTTCGAAATAATCCTGCTCGATGAGGTTTCTTACGTACTTAGTGGGGATGTTCTTGTCGTAACAACGGATTTCCATTGTAACGTCATAGCCGTTTACATTGATGTCACCCATAAGGAAGGTGTCCTCAAGACCCTGAGTAGCTTCCATGAGCTTAGTTCTTACAGTCGTGATAGCCTTAGGAGAATAATCGAAAAGTGTATCCGCTTCAACTAAGTTGTTCTGATAGAGATTGATACCGTCATATACTGCGATCTTGGAATCAAGAGTAGCAATTCTCTGATTGATTTCGTCGCTGTGGATTTCCTTATCGAGAGCGTCAGCCTGAGCATTCTTGCCTGCTGCAATACCGTCGAATACGAACATTGCACCTGCAACAACGGCAGCGGAAGCGAGTGCGCCGAGACCGAGGCCGATTACATACTTGTTTGCACCCTTCTTTTCCTTTACTGCAGCCGCGTCAAGTAAGTTAACGTGGTCATAATCCTTTCTTACCTTGAAGAATGCACCGATAGCGTTTGCATATTCTGCGAAGTCGAAGTCACAGAAGGTAACAACGCTGTTGGGGATGCTTAAGATGTGAGCGGGAACATTGAAGGAAGCTACGGAGTTGGAAAGAGAAATGAAGTCTCTTACCTGACCATAGAACATGATCTCCTTGAGGGGCTTTGCGCCGGGACGCTGGCCTGTAAACTGGATTGTACGGAATAAGTTGTCGTAAACAGCCTGGTTTACATAGTCTTCGTCATTGTTATAATCGTAGGGGTCAATTCTTACATAACGTGAAAGTGTTACCTGACCATCCTCGTAGAGGTTGATATTAAGGAAGTCGTTATCAATCTGAACGAGCATTAAAGGCATTGAGCTTTCAAGCTTGGGAGTATTGAGAATAAGTCTTGTGATACAGTTGTTGGAAACGTTGATCTGCTTTAAGCTGATACCAAGCTGTGTGAAAAGTCTGATATAGCCGTCAACCATTCTCTGGGGGCAGGCTGTAGCAATGATCTTTAATGTGGGAACATCGTTTTCGTCCTTATCTTCACCGATGATGGAGTAGGAGATATTATATTCGTTTGTGATACCCATGGTGTTGATAATCATGGATTCGATAGCCGCAGAATTGGAAATCTTCTTGGGCTTCGGAACTACGAGTTCCTTATAAAGGATAGAACCGGAGTTGATACATACAATAGCGTCCTTGTCCTTGATGTTCTTGGAAGCGATAATATCGGTGATTTCACCTGCTACCATAGGGATATCGGTAATATAACCGTTACTGATACAGCCTAAGGTAAGATCTCTTGTTTCAACCTCGAGAACACGGATTTTATTTCCGTTAAGCGCACCACGGACAAGCTTAACCTGCTTGTCGGTAATATCAATAGATAACATATAGCACCTCTTTAAAATTTATTTTTGTTTTTCTTATTAACCAACGTTGCCCATACCACCGTAGAGAATCGGGAAGATACCGGCTAAGATTAAACCGATCATAAGACCGAGTAAGATGATCATGGCAGGCTCCATAAGACCCACAAGCTTTGCAATAGCTGTTTCTGATTCATCTTCGTAATAATCGGCAGATCTGTTAAGGATATCGTCAAGCGCACCGGATTCTTCACCGACCATGATAATAGAGGTAAATACGCCGGGGAATACGCCTGTCTTGGTTACTGCAGTAGATAACGCTTCACCATGCTTTACGTCTTCAACAACATTAGTCTTGAACACCTTGGATATGTAAGAGTTACCGAGGGTTCCGGCGGACTTTTCGATACAGTCAACCATCTGAAGACCGGAAGCGTAAAGGTTAGCCATTGTTCTTGCGAAACGGCCTGTATAGATAACTCCGAGAAGGGGTCCTACCTTAGGAACCTTAAGAAGGATTTCGTCAATCTTAAGTCTCGACTTAGGCATAATAACAAGAAGTCTTATGACAAATACAAGCGCCGCAATGATTATAAGAAGCACCCACCATCTATCGATAAGGAAGTCACTTATATCGAACATGGCCTGTGACAGCGGCGGTATATCCTCACCCGCAAGCTCACGGAACGTAGGCATGATGAAGATAAATAAGCCGAAGAATACGGCAACCAGCATACCGAGAAGTACGAGAGGATAAATCATCGCACTCTTGATCTTATTGTTTGTCTTGTTCTGATTGAGATAGAAGTCAGCTACACGGACCATGATGACATCAAGGTTACCGGAAGCTTCACCGGCAGCAACCATGCTTATGAAAAGCTCGGGGAAAACGCCGGGTCGGGACTGGATAGCCTCAGAGAACGAACGTCCCTTCTGAACGTCCTCATAGATTTCGCGCAATGCTGCCTTGGCCTTTTTCTTTTCTTCCTGTGAATAAAGAATGTGAAGACCTCTTACCAGACTGATACCGGCAGTAAGCATTGACGACAGCTGACGGCAGAAGAACGCTAAGTCAGCAGTCTTGAACTTGAATTTGGCCTGCTCCTGTTTTTCGACGATTTCGGTGTACTGTGTACAGAATAAGCCCTTTTCTCTTAACTTAGCCGCTAAGTCAAGATAATCGTCGGCGTATTCCTTACCCTTTACCTTACCGCCGTTAACATCGGTAGCCACGTACGTAAAATATGCCATGTATACCCTCCATTCAGTATAATAATATGCATAGTCACACAGTAAATTATATCATAAAACAAGTTACACCACAATAGTATAGAGTTACAAAATTTTAATTTGTAATTTGTGTAAAAAGCAAGATTTACCTTTCCATAGTTACACTTCGGTTACTCGTGACAAATTTAATGCCCGAAAACAACATTTTTCAGTCAAATCCGCAAATAACGCATACTGCAAACAATTTAAGTAAATATTAACTTAATTTAAGTAACTCATTGTTAATGTTTACCTAAAAACAACCCGTAAATTCGTCATTAAGTACATTGACAGAAGAGCCTTTCGTATTATATAATTAAGCTACAGTAAGAAACGGTGCGCGGAGCTTTACGCACCGAATAATAAACAGAAAGAGGTACTTATCATGAACGTTAAAATTTTTAATCAGCCCTCTCTCCCCAACATCCCCTGGCAGGACAAGCCCGCAGGCTGTAAGGATGTTATCTGGCGCTATGACGCTAACCCTGTAATTCCGAGAGACCTTCTCCCCACAAGCAACTCCATCTTCAACAGCGCAGTAGTTCCCTTCGAGAACGGCGACTATAAGTTCGCAGGCGTGTTCAGAGTTGACGATAAGGAAAGAAATATGGCTATCCACGCAGGCTTCTCCAAGGACGGTATCCACTGGGATATCAACGAAAAGAGAGTTGACTGGATAAACGACGATCCTTCCGCTGCTGAAGCTAATCCCTGGCAGTACGGCTACGACCCCAGATGTGTATGGATCGAAGACCGTTTCTGGATCACATGGTGTAACGCTTACGGCTGGAAGCCTACAATCGGCGTGGGCTGGACAAAGGATTTCAAGGAATTCCACCAGTGTGAAAACGCATTCCTCCCCTTCAACAGAAACGGCGTTCTCTTCCCCAGAAAGATAAACGGCGAATATGTAATGTTCTCCCGTCCTTCTGACAGCGGTCATACACCCTTCGGCGATATGTATCTCTCTCACTCCAAGGACATGACCTACTGGGGCAAGCACAGACACGTTATGGCTCCCATGAAGGGCTGGGAATCCAAGAAGATCGGCGCAGGTCCTATCCCGATCGAAACAAGCGAAGGCTGGCTCGTATTCTATCACGGCGTTCTCGAAAGCTGCAACGGTTTCGTTTACAGCTTCGGCGCATGCATCCTCGATATCGATAAGCCCTGGATCGTTAAGTACCGCTGCGGCGAATATCTCCTTAACCCCAGAGAATACTACGAATGCGTCGGCGACGTTCAGAACGTTACCTTCCCCTGCGCAGCTCTCTGTGACGTTGATACAGGCAGAATCGCAATCTACTACGGCTGTGCCGATACATGCGTATCCATGGCATTCTGTACAGTTGACGAGGTTGTTGACTACATCAAGACTCATTCTTCAATTTAATTCCATAATAATTCTATCAGAAGGTGCGGTATTTTATACTGCACCTTCTCTCTTTATATTATTAAAGGTATCGGGAAGAAATGAAGAACACTTGAACAAAAAAGGGCAGGGAATTTTGGTGAAAACGTTTATTTCGCTTTTAAGGGGCTGAAAACGGTTGCATTACTCACAGAAATGTAGTATAATGTAGGTTGATATATTATATACGTCAGTTTTTCAGGATAATATTTTTGTGCAGTATTACCCAGGAACGTGACGGAAAGGAAGGCCTTATGAAAGGAAACGAAATCAAATGGATAACGGCTAACAGCCTTGAGCTTAACCCTTTTTATTTCAGTATCCCCGAAAAGCTCGATAAATTCGGTTACTGTATTGATTTCAGCGGTTACGGAGAGGGAAAGCTCGATAAAGCTCAGCTTTCTATTTTCGATATTGCTCATAAGAAGGAAAAGCCCAATATCCTCATAATCTGTCCCTCAGGAAGCAAGCAGAGCTGGTACAGCGCTCTCCTTACCGGTCTCGGACTGGATTTTAAATTCATAAACGGCGGACGCGATACTATAATGTTCTTTGCTCCCGAAATGTCAAATCTCCTTATTATGGATGAAGAGGTTCTTAAGGACGGGGAAAACTGCGTCTATGGCGATATAAAGAAGAGCGGTCTGGTATGGGATCTCGTTATAATCGACGCCTCAGGCTCCCTCGACGGAATAGATCCTTCCGTTTACACCGAAAATATCGGAATGAAGACCGACAAGCTTCTTATGTTCGCTCCCTACGCTTCGGAATACACCGAAAGCCCCGACGGCATAAAGGCTGTGGTTAAGGAAATCCTCGGAAGCTCCGCTATGGCTGACGGTATAGACTCCTACGCTATCGACAAAAGCGTAATGAGCTTCACCATGGATTCTCCCTTCGTTAATTATCCTAAGGAAAACAAGGGCGAAAATAAGGTTACTGCAGTAGAATACGCCTTCGACGAAAAGGATATTCCCCAGAATTTACATATCGAGGAGCTCCAGAGCGGCGAACGCTATTCCCACGGCGGAAATATCTTCGAGGAATATAACCTTGAAGAACGTAAGATATATTTAAAGCCCGTTTATACAAGAAGCGAGGCTGAAACCCTTAAGAATAAGGACAAGAAGCTTCAGAAGTTCCTGGAAATCATCGACGGAATCATCAATTCCGAGGATAAGCTGGCTCTCGTTTACTTTGAATCCGAGGCTACCGTAAGCTACATCGAAAAGATTCTTTCCGCTGTGTATTTTGACAAGCTTGATAACATGGCGTATTATTACAAGACACGCTTCGACATCAGACGCCTCAAGCAGATTTATGAAGCTGTTTCGGAACAGCCTCTCCGTGTAATCCTTACTACCGATAAGCTGGGAGAATCAAGCGGCGTAATCGGCAAGGTAACTCATATTATCAACTATGAGCTTCCCGATAACCCCGTTATCCTTCACCAGAGATATATGCGCCGCGGCTCCGCTTCCGAAAATACTCCCGAATTCATCATTTTCAGAGATGAAAACAGACTTTTCGACAGCCGTATTCTCGATAAGGCTCTTGCAGGAAATCTCTATAAGGCCTTCCGCAGAAATATTCCTTCGGAAAATATCCTTATGTATGTGGACGGAATCGAAGATATTCTCGCTGATATGATTTGTGATATCAAGTATATCGCCGATTATACAGGCGAAGTAGGCTCAAGCTTCGACGTTATTTCCCGCTTCAAGAATGAATACAATATACCTTCAAGCCGTAATCTTACCACTGCGGCAAAAACTCACGAGTATTCAAAGAGAAAGCTTGATGTTCTCGCTTCAATCCTCGGAGTAAAGGAACTTATTGCTGAAAAAACAATAAACAAGGCGGCTCTTTCCGAAGCTATTTCTGCTAAGGTAAAGGAAATCCGTGAGGGCTACGCTTATTACGACGAAAACATGAATATCCGTACAGTTCCGAGAAATGCCGCTCATACGGCGGAATTCAAGCAGTTCGCAAGCTATCTCGACGGAAACCCCATAAACCTCGGTCTTTCCGCCGCTAAGGATAGCCTTAAGAAGTCCGTGGGAGAAAATAACTCCTTCGGTCAGATAAAGGATGCGATAGCTGAGGTTTCCGACACCTTAAAGCCTGCCGTACTTTATAACGCATGGTATTACTGGCATAAAACGCTGGGTATCGGCGGTTCCTATGATAAATTTATCGAAGCCTATAATAAGGGGGTGATCTGAGATGGGTTACGAAGAAAATAAGGCAAGAGAAGAGTTAGCCAAGGCTCTTAAACAGCATATAGGCGACTTCTATGAGGGTCATGCCGCCAAGGATATCGAAAAGAGAGACGCTGCGCTTAAAAAAGTACAGACCGCCCTCTTTACAGGCTCCTCCGACAGCGAGCCCTTCAAGGATTACTTTAACGAGGCCTTCAGCGGAAGAACTGCCTTCAATACCCTTTTAAGCATCAACGACTATCCGAAGGAAAGTATTCTCCGTGAGCTTCTCCAGAACACCTTCGGCTGTTCCTACGAGACAAAGGATATCAAGGTTCTCCTTAACTTCCATACCTCAACCCATCAGGTAAGCCTTTCCTATAACGAAGTGGGCTTTACCATGGAACAGATCCTTTACTACTTAAGCTTCGGCAGAAGCGAAATCGACCAGTCCCAGACCCGTGAAGGCCGTTTCGGTGTGGGTGCCAAGAGCGTATTCCTTAACGTAGAATGGCTCTCCTTAAAGTCCAATAATTTCAGCTTCAAGATAAAGAATGATAACGGAAACCTCAAGATTCTCGAGCTTGACCTTTTCGGCTCACAGTTCGTAGGTACCGAGATCGTATTCAAGGTAAGAGGCGACGAATTCAACGCCATAATGGATAACTTCCTTACCCTTACGGATAAGAAGGGCGATTACATGAACCTTACCGAGCTCTGTTTCGCCTTCAACCGTAAGAAGGTTCTCGATATCCGTGACGTAAGAAAGCTTGAGGAAAGCAAGGATCGTACCTTCAATATCGCAGTAAAGGTAAACGACGAGCTTAAGACTGTCTATAAGATAATGCAGTATCAGAAGGAAGGGGACGAAAATCCCACAATCCGCTTCCTCCAGAATAACAAGAGTATCATCGACTTCCTCTGCTATGAAAACGATGGCTTCTCCTACCTTATCCCCTATGCGGTGGCAAATGCAAAGAGAGCCGAGCTTGTAAAGCTTCTTGTACAGAAGTATAACTACTTCTCCACCTATGAGCTTACAGGTCTTTATAAGGAGGACAACGAGGCGTTTATTGAAGAACATCTTTCCGCCTTCTTCATCAGCGTCCCCAACAAGTATATCACTCCCCACAGAACAGGTATAAGACACGACAGCGAATCTGAGGTAACCACTCATCTCGAAAAGGATCTTCAGGAAATGGTTTCCGCTTATAAGCAGTATTTCGTGCTGGATATGCAGGCTGTTCCCGAAAAGG
Organism: Ruminiclostridium sp.; assembly: GCA_045602405.1. Lineage (GTDB taxonomy): Bacteria > Bacillota > Clostridia > Oscillospirales > Ruminococcaceae > Ruminiclostridium_E. The sequence goes on along the minus strand of JAZSBN010000028.1, from coordinate 35,579 downwards.
AAGACAGATATTTCTTCTATCCCAAGTCCTACGCCTTCGAGTTCTTCAAGAACTTCATAAAAACAAGTAAATTCGGTGCCAAGATCGAGTCAAAGTTCCAGAACAGCCTCTCCCTTATCTATCCCGGCGAGAGTGAGCCTGTGAACTATGAAAAGCTTAAGGAAATCGGTTATGTTGACCAGGCTGAACACATTTCCCAGCTTGAGCATACCAACGGTACTGCATATCAGAAATATGTAACCGACGCCCTTAAGAACATGCACGAAAAATTAGCCGACCTTGACGACCGTATCATTTACGTCGGCTATGAATGGGAAAACGAAGAATCCAACCGTAAGGGAAGAGAATATCTCTATGAATTCCTCCACAACGGAAAAACCTTCTTTGTTGACTCAAAGGTTACTCCCAACCGTTCAGACAATAAGCTTTATTACGGCTTTACATCCGTTGCGGAAAGAATGGCGGGAGAATTCTTAAAGGATAATATCGTTCATAACGATGATGAATTAGAGCGTCTGCTTGCTATGTACGACGAGATTTATCATGAGGACTATAAGATAGTAATGAAATACTATCAGTTCTACATCTCTCACGGCGAGGAACAGCAGCGCTACGAGGTATCCAAAATGGATATCCGCAATATCGATAACGCTATGCGTGCGATAGCTAAGCGTCAGCATCGTTTCGATACACACCAGAACTATAACGAAGTTGTTTCCATGATAATGAACAGCTTCACTCAGGGTAAGGATACTCTCACCTTCCTTAAGGAAATTAAGGAACAGGGCGGTAAAATTACTCTCCAGCTTGATATCAACAAGCGTTACCGCTTCTGTGCATACAACAAGCAGTTCATGATTCCTCCCTCGGTTTCCAACGCCGACATGGTGGAAATCTTAGGCGACGCAGGCATGCTCATCAAGTGCGGTATGCTTGACGGAAGAATATTCGACTTCCCCTACTCAAAGAGCCGTTTCGGCTTCGACAGCGGACTTCTCTCCAAGATGTTCGCTACCGACGAGCTTACCGATACCGTTATCAACGAAAGAGCCGCAAGACTCTATACCTGTGACCTTAAGATAGACAGAGTTGCTATCATAGGCGACGAGGATAAGATTATAAAGATTATCGAAATCGGTGCGGAAATTCCTCAGGAGCTCCGTGAAAAGGCTCAGAAGTATATCGCCCTCAGAAGCGACTATACAAAGCCCGAATTTGCCGATGTTGCGGAATTCGTTATAACAGGTCAGGATAACAAGCTTTTAAGCAAGCATTATCTTACTGCCGAAGAGCCCAACAAGGTTATCCCCGACCAGATTCCTTATTATCTCAAGCCCCTTCCCACTATCACAAAGGAAGAATTCGACTATCTCCGTGAAAAGTGCAGGGAAATCGAAAAGTTCAAGGAAAGCGGAAATTACCGTAACTACTTCGCTAAGGATATTAACGGAAAGCTTTTCGGCTATGGAACTGCGTGTCCTGTATGCGGCTTCGAGTCCAAGGCTGTAAACAGCTTCACTCTAAAGGATTTCGAGGTAGAGGTTCTTACCGAGGACAGCGAAAAGAGCTTCCGCTTCTCCCTTTATCTTTGTGCCAACGACGCCGCTATTGCAGGAGGCTGGTTAATCAGCAATATCAGCATCGGCGGAATGTCGCCTATCCAGTGGCTTGAATCCGTAGAAAAGGCCGACAATATCCCCCCTGAGTTCCTGTACTGTCATATCACCTACAGAACACAGTTCACCAACGATATTCTCGGCGGTAACAGCTCCGCTCCGGGAGAGGTTATGTTCGATTCCGAAAAGGGCGAGCTTGATATCATTCTTTCTCCCCTTCTCGCCGCTAAGTGGTTCGAGGACAATAAGTAAAATGAAATTACCGTGCTGTTAAGGCACGGTAATTTTTTTGGACTGGTTTTGAGAGAGACTTTTTTGAGAGATTTTTTGAGAGACAGGGGCTCTGCCCCTTACCCCGCAAGCCTTTGAAAAGGCTTGACCTAAACTTCTGTATTTTTTATATCAACATTTTCATTGATTTTTTATAATATGTTTGTTATAATCAGTTCAGCGATAAATCAGAATTTAATTTAGTTGAGCTATCAAACAAAAGAAAGAAGGAGGTAAGTTTAATATATGAATAATACATTGACAAAAGAAGATGTAAAAAATAGCATTGAGGTACAATGGAGAAAATCACAAATAAAGGCATCATTAGTAGTGTGGTTAATAATTGCTTGCGTATCATTATTCATTTCATTTATATTTTCACTATACGATTCTGAAGATATATCTGGTGCTTGGCTGATATCAATTCCCTTTTGGGGTTTAGTTTTTGGCAGTGTGTCAATATTTAATCTTTCTAAGATTAAATATATAATTAAAAACCATACCAATTTCACTATTCACGAGACTTGTTTGGATAAATTTTCAATCTCTTATATGTATAGGGATGCCGTATATTACACTATAAAAATAGTCGAAGATGGTAGAACTATAGACGTTGATACAAATCCTTATTTTTCTAATAATTTGATGGCTAATTTCAAACCTGAAGATTATCACGGCAAAAATGTTGTTGGTTTATATGATAAAACAACTCATAAATTTTATATTATAAAAAAGTTGGCTGAATTAACTACAATAAAAGAATAAGTAAATCCCAACTTATCAATTAAACAAACAAAATCCGGAGAAGGAACTGAATCTTCTCCGGATTAACTTTTTATAGCTATTATAATGTTCTGATTCCCGATTAAAGCGTAAATGTTCCGCCTGTCTGAGCCTTACGCCATTCAACGTAATCCTCATAGGTGCCGAGCTTATCCCAGCAGCCCTTATCCTTGATTTCGATAATTCTGTTGGCTACGGTCTGAACGATTTCGTGGTCGTGAGAAGCGAAAAGAACTACGCCCTTGAAGTCTCTTAAGCCGTTATTTACTGCAGTAATACTTTCAAGGTCAAGGTGGTTCGTAGGACGGTCAAGAACAAGCGCATTGGACTGGAAGAGCATCATTCTTGAGAACATACATCTTACCTTTTCGCCGCCCGAAAGAACGTTTACTGCCTTGAAGATATCGTCGCCCGAGAAGAGCATTCTTCCTAAGAAGCCTCTTAAATAGGTCTCGGTAACGTCGTTGCTGTACTGTCTTATCCAGTCGAGGATGGACATTGTACAGCCCTCGAAGAAGTGGTCAGAATCTATCGGGAAATAACTGGTTGTGATGGTACTGCCCCACTTATAGCTACCCTCGTCAGGCTCCATTTCGCCCATAATGATCTTGAAAAGGGTCGTAATCGCAATTTCACTTTCGCCAAGAAAGGCTACCTTATCCTCTCTGCCGATTGTGAAGGAAACGTCGTCGAGAACCTTTACGCCGTCAACGGTTTTGGAAAGTCCCGAAACCTGAAGAATATCCTTGCCGGGCTCTCTTTCCATATCGAAGCCGATGAAGGGATATCTTCTGCTTGACGCAGGCATTTCTTCCACAGTAAGCTTATCCAGAAGCTTACGTCTTGAGGTAGCCTGCTTGGACTTCGACTTGTTGGCGGAGAAACGCTGGATAAAGGTCTGTAATTCCTTGATCTTTTCCTCGTTCTTCTTGTTCTGCTGCTTTATCATACGCTGGATAAGCTGTGAGGATTCATACCAGAATTCATAGTTACCAACATACATCTTTATCTTTCCGTAGTCGATATCTACTGTATGGGTACAAACGTTATTGAGGAAGTGACGGTCATGGGATACTACGATAACGGTACCGAAATATTCCGCAAGAAAGTCCTCAAGCCATGCTACCGCGTCAATATCGAGATGGTTTGTAGGCTCGTCCATGAGGATAATATCGGGGTTACCGAAAAGCGCCTGAGCTAAAAGCACCTTGACCTTTTCGTTACCTGAAAGACTGGACATCTGGCTGTACATGATGCTTTCGTCAAGACCGAGACCCTGTACAAGCTTGGAGGCGTCGCTTTCAGCCTCCCAGCCGTTAAGCTCGGCGAATTCCGCTTCAAGCTCGGAAGCACGGTTTCCGTCCTCCTCGGAGAAATCCTCCTTAGCGTAAAGCTCGTCCTTCTCCTTCATGATATCGTAAAGACGCTTATTACCCATAATAACCGTATCCTGTACGGTAAATTCGTCATAAGCGAAGTGATCCTGCTTTAAAACAGACATACGGAGATCCTTCGGAATAGTAACGTTACCTGTTGTGGGTTCAAGCTCTCCGTTAAGAATTTTTAAGAATGTGGATTTACCTGCGCCGTTTGCGCCGATAACGCCGTAACAGTTTCCGGGGGTAAATAAAAGGTCAACATCCTTGAAAAGGGTCGAACCGCCGAACTGAAGGCTTACATTTGATACTGTAATCATATTCGTTTCCTCTTTCTTTAAGCATTGCAAACTATCTTAAAGTATAACATATATAAAAGAATATTGCAAACAATTTATTTCACAAAACGAGGCTGTTTTCCGCCTTTCCCCTTGTGCAGTATTTTCGCCCTTTCCAGCCATTATATGCCCTTTTCGGGCGAAAGTAAATATCTTTTACTTTTCTCTGCAGTATTACTCCCCCTCGGCTATTGACAATATAAGGAAACAGGTGTATAATATAGTGTATATTAAAAGTAAATATTGTTTACTTAGCGAAAGGAATGAACGGAATGGTTGAAATAAAAGGCCTCCATAAAAGCTATAAGGGCTTTAAGGTTCTTAACGGGCTGGATATGAACGTAAGAAAGGGAGACGTATACGGCTTCCTGGGAAAGAACGGCTGCGGTAAAACCACAACTATGAATATAATCTGTAATATTATCCCTAAGGACGAGGGCGAGGTAAAGCTTGGCTCCTCCGAGGGCGAAGCTGTAAAGATAGGCTATCTCCCCGAAACCCCCGCACTTTTCGAATACATGAACGGCTATGAATATCTTCATTATATTGCCGCTTGTGCAAAATATCAGGGTGATACAGATAAGCGTATAGCGGAATGTCTCGATATTACGGGAATGACCGAGGGCGGAAAACGCCGTATAAAGGGTTATTCAAGAGGCATGACCCAGAGACTTGGTATTGCCGCTACTATCTTCAACAATCCCGACCTTGTTATCCTTGACGAGCCTACCTCCGCCCTTGACCCCGAGGGAAGAGCCGAGGTCATGGGAATCATAAACAATCTTACCGCTACGGGCTGTACAATTATCCTCTGTACCCATATTCTTACCGACGTAGAAAGAGTAGCCAACAGGGTAGGTATAATGAGAAACGGCAGTCTTGCCGCCGAGGGCAGTATCGAAAGCATTCTCGACAAGTACAGAACCAACTCCATAGAGCTTGTACCCATGACCGAAGACGCCGCCGCTCTCAATCTTATCCGGAATATCCCCTTTGCGAAAAGCGTGAACTATTATGACCGTTCGGGTAAGTTCATTATCGATACCGAGGATATAGAAACAGGCATGAGAGAGCTTATAAAGTATCTTGCCGATAATAATATTGCTGTAAAGAGCCTTAACACCTCTCGCCCCACCCTCGAGCAGGTTTATATCGATCTCGTATCGGGCTTTTAAAGGAGGATAAAAATGCTTAAAACAGGTTTAAGAAAAGAATTTATGTACCTGAGCCGTACAGGAAAGCTTGTGGGCGTAATTATCGCCATGCTGGTTTTCGCTCTCTGTGACGGACTCGCACTTAAAGGTACAACAATGCTCATGGACGATATGGCAACTGCCATGGAACAGCAAGCAGAAACTATCGAGGACGACTCGGAGGATGCCGCTGATTTCAACAAGCTTGCTTCAAGCATGAGCACTATCTCAGAAGAATATAAGAATATGGACGCCCCCTATGTAACGGCATCCTCTATTCTCGACATTTCAGGTGCCGGTATGCTTATAGCGCTTCTTGTGATAAAGTCTGCCTGCGGCGGCGAACAGAAGAAGCGTTCGGTAGTTATCCCCCGTTGTGCGGGACTTACCCCTAAGATGTATATAATGCCGAAATTTATACTTTATCCCGCTATTATATTCGTTCTCGCCTTTGCGGCAGTATTTATCGCAGGCGGAATGGCGGCTCTCCTCTTTGAGGGAAGCGTTCCCTTCACGAATCTTCTTGTTTCGGGACTTTGCCTGGGAGTTTATCTCGCTTTCGTGATGATTCTTATGCTTACCCTCGGAATCTGTACCGCAAAGCCGGGCGTATCCGTTATTCTTGTTCTCGTTATGGTAAATATACTGCCCACGCTTCTCGCTTCCTACAGAGTTGACCGCTTCAACCCCTTCGCCCTTCCCAACATTATAAGTAATTCCGTCATGGCAGGGGGAGATTTCTCCGCTTCTTTCGATGTGCTTAACTTAAGCGTAAGCCTCGGAGTCACGGTAGTTCTTTCGGCTATACTTTATTTCGTTACCCTTTTCGCTATTTCCGCCAAGGAGGTAAGAAACGAAGGAAACGAGCCTGTGCTCTAAAAACACAAAGAGGAATTATTATGATTTGTAAGAAATGCGGCAGCAGTAACGTAAATATACAGGCTGTCACAGAGACAAAAACCAAGCACAGAGGCTGCTTCGGCTGGGCCTGCTGGATTTTACTGGCAATATGCACCTGCGGCCTGATACTTATTATCCCAGCCATAACCAATACAAAAACCAAATCAAAAACCCATAGCGAGGCAGTCTGTCAGAACTGCGGACACCGTTTCAGGGTATAAAATTACGCACTACACGAACATCCGAAAATTTTGTTCGTGTAGTTTTCATTTTAGGCTTGTAATTTCTGAGGTTTTATGCTATAATCTATAAGGATTTGTATTATTTTTGAAATTTGCGGTTCTGTCCTGAAAAGAGTACAGAAATTGTGATATTATTGAGTTACACCGGAAAGAAAGGAAGTAATGAATATGGCAAAAGCTGCAACTCCTAAGAAAATGCTTGAAAAACCTGTTACTGCCGACGAAAAGAGAAAGGCTCTCGACGCCGCAATAGCACAGATTGAAAAACAGTTCGGTACAGGCTCGGTTATGAGAATGGGCGAAAAGACGACCCTTAATGTGGAAGCTATTCCTACAGGCTCTATCGGTCTCGATATGGCTCTTGGTATAGGCGGACTTCCCAAGGGAAGAATCGTAGAAATCTTCGGGCCCGAATCGGGCGGTAAAACTACCGTTACCCTCCACGCTATCGCAGAGGCTCAGAAAAGAGGCGGTATCGCCGCCTTCGTGGACGTTGAACACGCTCTCGACCCCGTTTATGCAAAGGCTCTCGGCGTAGATATCGACCAGCTTATCGTTTCTCAGCCTGATACAGGCGAACAGGCTCTCGATATCATGGAAGCCCTCGTTCGTTCCGGCGCTATCGACATTATCGTTCTTGACTCTGTTGCCGCTATGGTAACAAAGGCGGAAATTGACGGCGATATGGGCGATATGCATGTAGGCGTACAGGCGAGACTTATGTCGGCGGCTATGAAGAAGCTTACTGCAGTAATCTCAAAATCCAATACCGTAGCTATCTTCATCAACCAGATAAGAGAAAAAATCGGTATCATGTTCGGTAACCCCGAAACCACCCCCGGCGGACGCGCTCTTAAGTTCTACTCCTCTGTGAGAATCGAGGTAAGAAAGGGCGAGGCTATCAAGGAGGGTGCCGACACCGTAGGTAACAGAACCAAATGTAAGGTTATTAAAAATAAGGTGGCTCCTCCCTTCAAGAGCTGTGAATTCGACATGATCTTCGGCCACGGTATCTCCCGTACAGGCGAAATTCTCGACTACGCTATCGAGCTGGGCTATGTTAAAAAGTCCGGTGCATGGTTCAGCTACAACGACATGAGAATCGGTCAGGGTCGTGAAAACGCAAAGAAGTTTATCGAGGATAACGAGGATATCAGACTGGAGCTTGAGGAAAAAATCATGGCTAACGCACAGCAGCTTGATTATGCTGAAGCTGAGGAAACAGAAGCCGAAACAACAGCAGAGACTCATGAAACAGCCGCTCCTGCCGAGGAAGAAGCTCCTGCTCCCAAGAAATCGAAGGCGAAGAAGAGCAGCATTGTAGTTGCGGCGGATGATGACTTTGAAGAATTCTCCATCGACGAAATCTCCGAATAAGCTGCATAAATGGAAGAGCTTGAAATTGCAAAACGCCGTGCCATGCACCTGCTTGGTGCAAGGGACTACGGCGAAAAAGAGCTTCTCGATAAGCTGAGAAAAAATTACAGCGAGAAAACCTGTCTTACGGTAGTAAGCCTTATGGCTGAGTACGGCTACATAGACGATGAGCGGTACGCCAAAAAGCTGGCTAAGCTTTATATCGAAACAAGAAAATACGGAAAGAGCCGTGCCTCTCTTATGATGAGACAGAAGGGACTCGACCCCGAAACGATAAAAGACGCTCTCGATTTTTATGACAGCGAGAATCTCGTTTCGGAAATCGCAGAGCTTATCCGTAAAAAGTATATGGACAGGCTTTTTATCGAAGGCTTAGAGGGAAAAAAGGAAGCTCAGAAGGTTGTAGCCGCGTTGGCAAGGCGGGGCTACAGCTATAGCGATATTAAATCGGCCTTATATATAATCGAGGACGAATACGAAGAATAAAACCCGAAAGGTGTGTAGTTATGTCTGAAATAAAGGTAGGCGTAGTTTCATTAGGCTGCCCTAAAAACCAGTGTGACGCCGAGCTTATGCTGGCGAAAATAAATGACGCAGGCTATAAGCTTGTTCCCGAGGCAGGACTTGCCGACGTGGTGGTAATAAATACCTGCGGCTTTATCCAGAGTGCAAAGGAAGAAGCCATTGAAGAAATAATGGAGGCTATTAGCCGTAAAAACGACGGTATAAACAAGAAGATTATCGTTACAGGCTGTCTCGCCCAGAGATATCAGGAGCAGATGGACGAGGAATTCCCCGAAATCGACGGCGTTTTAGGTCTCGGCCGTAACGACGCAATAATCGAAACTATCGAACGCGTCATGAAGGGCGAAAGAGTTATTGATTTCGGCAGTATCGAAAACCATAACATGGACGGTAGCCGCCTACAGTCCACTCTCCCCCATTACGCTTATCTCCGTATTGCCGACGGCTGTGACAACTGCTGTACCTACTGTGCTATCCCTCAGATAAGAGGCCGTTTCAGAAGCCGTACAATGGAAAACATCTTCGCAGAAGCCGAGGGTCTCGTTAAGAACGGCGTTAAGGAGCTTATCCTCGTGGCGCAGGATACTACACGCTACGGTGAAGACCTTTACGGAAAGCTTATGCTTCCCGAGCTTCTTAAAAAGCTCTGTACTCTTGACGTAAAGTGGATAAGACTTTTATACTGCTATCCTGAAAGAATGACCGACGAGCTTATAAAGACTATCGCCGAGGAGGAAAAGATAGTCAAGTATATCGACCTTCCTCTCCAGCACTGTGACGGCGAAATCTTAAAGAGCATGAACAGAAGCGGCGACAGAGAGAGTCTTACTGCGCTTATAGAAAAGCTCAGAAGAGAAATCCCCGGAATTACTCTCCGTACAACCTTTATTACAGGCTTCCCGGGCGAAACCGAGGAACAGTTTACCGAGCTTGCGGAATTCGCCAACGACATAAAGTTCGAGAGACTGGGCTGCTTCGCTTATTCTCAGGAGGACGGTACTCCTGCCGCCGAATTCCCGAATCAGGTTGACGACCGTGAAAAGGAACACCGTGCCGAAATTATAACCGAACAGCAGGAAATCCGTATTTCCGACTATTATACCGCTAAGGAGGGCGAAATTACCGAGGTAGTTACCGAGGGTTATGACCGACTTTTCGAAATGTACTTCGGCCGAGACGCCTCCTTCGCTCCCGAAATTGACGGTATGCTTTATTTCAAGAGCAGTAAAAAGCTCTATATCGGAGATTTCGTAAAGGTAAAAATTACCGATAACCTGGACAACAATCTTATCGGAGAAATGATTTAAGAAAAGGAATTTATGACATGAATTTAGCAAACAAGCTTACGCTTTTCCGTGTTATTCTGGTGCCGTTTTTCATTGCGGCACTTATGATAGAGGCGCTTCCCTGCAATCTTCTTATAGCTGTTATAATTTTTGCTCTGGCAAGTCTTACCGACATGCTTGACGGAAAAATTGCAAGAAAATACAACATGATAACCGATTTCGGAAAATTCCTGGATCCTCTTGCGGACAAGGTTCTGGTAGCCGCCGCCTTAATCTGTATGGCGGAGCTTCACTGGGCTTCCTCCTGGGCAGTATGGCTCATAATCGCCCGTGAGTTCATGGTTTCGGGCGTAAGACTTGTTGCCTCAGGCAGTAAGGATAAGGTAGTGATTGCGGCGAATATATGGGGAAAGCTTAAAACTGCGTCTACTATGGTGGCTATCTGCGTGATTATCGTTCTCCGTATGCTTAATTCCGATTTCGGAGTTCTTACCGAGCTCCCCACAGCCCTTATAGGCGATATTCTCATATATATATGTACCGCCCTTACAGTAATCTCAGGCGCTACCTATATGTGGGATTACAGGGGATATTTAAAGGCGAAATAAAATATTAAGAGGATAAGAATAATGAAAAAAATATTAACCACTATTCTGATTGTGTTTTTTAGTTTTGGAGCTATATCAACATCGGTATCTGCCGCAGAAACAAAAATATCAGCACCCTCTAATGTAAAAGTAAAATCTAAAACAGATACAACCGTAAAACTTTCTTGGTCAAAAACAAATAACGCAACAAAATATATAATTTATTTCTCCGAATATAAGACAAAGGGATATAAAAAATACGGTACAACAACAAAAACCACCGCAACAGTAAAAAATCTTGAATCCGGTTCAAAATATTATTTTCGTATCAAAGCTTCCGCTAAAATAAACGGAAAAACCGTTACAAGCAATTACAGCAAGCTTGTAACGGTTACAACCGCTTTTGATGAAAAAACAAAAGGCAGTTCCAAAATTAAAATAATTTCTTCTCCGGGTACGGTTAAAAACAATGATTTCGCAACTCTGAAAATTAAAGGTCAACCTAATACAATTTACAACTGTCAGGTTAGATATTCTTCTAAATTTAGCGAAGCCGAGGGATTAGGTGACGCTAAAAGCGACAGAAACGGTTATGTAACCTGGACTTGGAAAGTCGGCACAAGAACAAAGGCAGGCGATCATCCGATTAAAATCCGCGGCGGCGGCGAAGAAATAACAACATCTTTCATTACTGAAAAATAATAACATCAGCCGTAAGGAGTACTTCCCTACGGCTGATTTCATTTTATATTATTTTATAGTAAATTCCGCGGAATATTCCCTTTCAGTCCAGACTCCTGTTCCTACAAAATCCATAACAGGCTTTACAATGCGATATGTACCCTTTGAAAGCTTGCCGTAGAAATTCTCCCAGTTCTGCTTCATGGAGGTTTCTCCGTCCTGGGCTATCATATAAGCCTCGTCAGTAAATACCATTCCGTCGTATACGCATTCAAGCTCCTTCCAGCTTCCCGAAGAGGTCTTCTTTTCCACATAGAAGTGTGCTCCCGTTTCAAGACTTCCTCTGTAGCTTCCGTCGTACTGCCTGAATACGACCTCAAGCCCCTTATCGGTAACGTTTTTCACCTTCATGGAAAGGCCCCATTCGTCGGAGTAGCCTGTTGAGGTAAGATAATATCTTGTTCCGCTTTTCGTTTTCACCCACTTATTTTTATACATTACGCCGTTCTTGAAATATTTTCTTCCCTTGGTGCTTGTTGTCCAGCCTGTATATTTCCCCTTACAGATTCCGTCTGAGCCGAAGCGGTATCTTACTCCGCTTATAACAGTAGACTTAAGCGCCGCCTCGCCGCTTTTCTTAAAGAAATAGCGGTTTCCCTTTACGGTTTTCCAGCCTGTGTGGAAGGTGCCGTCCTCGTTATAATAATAAAGCTTTCCTTCGTCCCAGATAAGCCCCTCTCGCTCGTCGAGATACTCTCCGTCCTCAACAGGATACTCTTCAGCATTACAAAGATAGAGATAATTATCTGCCCCTTCGGTTACCGATGTTTTAAGGCAGAAATATTCACCGCCCTGCTTCCAGAAATAATCAGTTCCCGTAGGATAGCTGTTCCAGTATATGCTTATACCCTCGTACTCTGCCGAATTATCATCATCTGATGCAGCAGCTATTTCATAGGCCTCCTTGCTGTTATAGCATAAAAGGCGGCAGTAATTATCGTCAACGGAAAAACCTGTAGAAACGTAGGTAGGGGTAATTATAATCCCCTTCATTTTATCTTCGTAACCCTTTAAGATATAAATAGTATCGTCTATTCTTAAATCCTTATCGAAAAGGCTTCTGTCCTCCTCGGTAAATTCTCCGAGGAATAATTCATAAGCCGTTATATCAGTAAAGCTTATACCCGATAATTCATCCACATAACTGAAATAATCCTTCGCCTGTGCCGAAACGGACGCAACTAAAGAAGTAACTGCCATAAAAGCGGCTGTTGCCGCAGAGAGAATTTTTAATCCCTTCATAATATTACCTTCCTTTCTGTATGCAGTAAACTGCCTTCATAATATATAACGAAGCAGGGCGGCGAAAGGTGACAGCTTTTCCGTATTTTTATACTTGATAACTGTAAGAAGCTGTTGTATAATATATTGTAATAGCCCCGAAAGGACTGATAAAATGGAAACAAGAATATATCTCGACAATTCCGCAACAACTAAGGTGAGCGACGAGGTTCTCGAAGCGGTAATTCCCTGGCTTCGTGACGGCTACGGAAACGCTTCTTCTATATATACCCTCGGAAGAAAAAGCGCTATGGCCCTGAGTAACGCCCGAACGGAATGCAGTAAGCTTCTCGGTGCCGAGGCCTCCGAAATTATTTTTACAAGCGGCGGAACAGAGGGGAATAATTTTGCATTAAAGCAGTCTGCCAGTTTTATGAAAAATAATGGCAAAAATCATATAATTTCCACTCAGATAGAACACCCTTCCGTGCTGGAATGTCTGAAGCGTCTGGAAAAAGAAGGCTTCAGAATAACCCGTCTCCCTGTGGACAAAAACGGAATTGTAAGCGTGGAAAAGCTGAAATCGGCTATAACTCCCGAAACAGGTCTTGTATCGGTCATGTATGTAAATAACGAGCTGGGTACAATAGAACCTGTTTCCGAAATAGGTGTAATCTGTCATCGGGAAGGTATAATTTTCCATACCGACGCTGTTCAGGCTGTAGGAAATGTTCCTGTTGACGTAAAGGCGTTAAACGTAGATCTTCTTACTATTTCGGGACATAAAATACACGGGCTTAAGGGTACGGGTCTTATTTATATAAATAAAAAGCTTTCTCTCCCTTCTTTTATTGAGGGCGGGAAGCAGGAGCTGGGTAAACGTGCGGGAACCGAAAATGTCCCGGGGATTGTCGGCTTGTCCGTTGCCCTCAGAAACGCCGTTGAAAATCTCCCCGAAAAAACCAGAAGGCTTTTCCTTCTCCGTAACACATTAAAGGAAAATCTTGGAAAAATATCGGGGACATATATTAACGGCGGCGAAAACTGCGTAAATAATATACTGAACGTCTCCTTCGAGGATATAGAAAGCGAAGCTCTTATTCTCCAGCTTGACTTAAAGGGTATCGCCGTTTCGGGCGGCTCCGCCTGTGCCTCGGGAGCGATAGAGCCCTCTCATGTGCTTACTGCGACAGGTCTTGATAAATTAAGAGCAAAAGGCTCAATAAGAATTTCCATGTCGGAATATACTACTTCTGAAGAAATTGATGAATTCCTGAGAATTCTACCCGAAACGGTAGAAAAGCTAAGAGCTCTCAGAGGATGAATACAGCAAAACACTCCTATGATATTAAATCATGGGAGTGTTTTTATATTATAAATCAGAGCCTACCTGATAGCCCTTTTCCTTCCAGAAATCTATTACCGAGCCTAAAACGGCTGAATTTGTGGAAGAAACGGCATGGAGCAGATAAACTCCGCTGTGGGTGGATTCAGTTATACGGGCGTAGGCCTCCGCCTTATCGGGCTGTTTTTCGGGGTCCCAGTCAGCATAAGCGAAGGACCAGAAAACGCTGGTATACCCCAGCTCACTGAGAGTCTTGATATTCTTCGGGGTAAATTCACCTTTCGGAAATCTGAAAAGTGTCATCTCATATCCGAAATTTTCCTTGACATAATTATGAAGATTTACTACCTCTTTTTCCAACTGCTCATCAGTACAGTCAGGGAATGATGGGTGGGTACAGCTATGATTTCCTACGGTGTGCCCTTCCTCGATCATTCTTTTTACAAGCTCAGGAGAAGATACGCAGTAATCATAGGTCACGAAAAATACTGCCTTCACTCCCTTACTTTTCAGAGTGTCGAGAATTTCCGAGGTGTACCCGTTTTCATAGCCCTCGTCGAAGGTAAGACAGATTTTCTTCCCCTCAGGCAGAAACCTTCCCCCAATAGCCTTATACTTTTCCTCGGCATTTACTGCGTCAAGGGGCCTGTTGAGCTCGTCATGCTCCTTTCCCAGACCCCAGCATATTTTCTCATTGTCAATGTAGGACGAGGCGTAAGCCACCTCGTCTGTAACGCTGGAATTTACGGGCTCATCGCCGTCGACAATTCCGTCGTCCGTAACCTCAGGCTCGTTCACGCCGTCCTTGTTTTCCTCGGGGAAAACTTCGGTTTCGGGAATTTCTTCCGTAACTGCCCCGTCATCTTCAACGTCATAGTCGCCGTTATTTTCGTTTATTTCTGTTTCACCTGTCATCATGGGGGTTGTATCCGCAACCTCTTCATTCACTCCGCCTGCACAGCTGCAGCCCGCTAAGGCGAAGACCGCCGACATAAGAACAGCGGATAATGCAATTCTGATTTTCATATCCATTTCCTTTCAAGTTTTTTGCATTTCTGCAAATAGTATTGTTCCTCGTGAAAACGGAAATATTCGCTGATATAAAACCTGCTGATATTTTTACGGTAATTTTTTCTTTTTTCTCCTGTAGGCAGTATAATAATACTTTATAATCAGGATAAAATTTTGCGGATTACATCTGCTTCCTGTTGTCGGGAGCAGCAGAAAATCAACATTTTTCTGGATAAATACGACCTTAAAATATTACTTTTTTCAGAATATTTCTTCATTTTTTCGTCAAATACGCTAAAATTCAGGTCATTTGATTTATTTTTGACAAAAAAATCGCCTCGGCTGAATTTTCAATTTTTCTGTTTTTTCTTCAAAAATTAAACAAAACCTTTGAAATTCATACTTTAATTATCATATTTTTTAAAAAAATCCGCTTCATCGACAGAAATTCCTCGTCATCAGCCTTCTTCGCCTTTAAAAATTTCAGGCCTGGTCATTTCATTTTTTTCAAAAATATGAACATTATCCTTTTCGGTTTTCGCCCCCAAAAAGGGTGGATTCTGCATAGTGAACCGGCATTTTTCAACAGCTTTTGGTATTTTTCAACAAGCACATTTCCGCCATGATAAAATTCACTCTTTTTCAACACAAGTTAAGGGTAGAGGTCATAAAATCATGTGCTTTCTCTCGCTAAAACAATAAAGCGCACAAGCTTTTTCTTCCCCTCCCCTCGACCCTAATCGACCTGCTTCGACAGGTCCGCCTGTTTCTTAACCCTACTGCACGGCAAGACGCAGAATTGTGAAAAATAAGGTCGTTTTATTTTTCACAAAGAAATCCCTTAACAAAGCCGTTTGTAAAGATAATTCCGCCCTTATGTGAAAAATACAGTCATTGTAATTTTCACATAAAAAGAGCGTGAAAAACAAAAATCGGCTAAAGTTTTCCTACTTGTCCAAAAAACTGTTGCAAATTCACATATATTATAGTATAATTATTTTATGGCGTTTATCGCTCAATATACAGATGTGAAATAAGGTTTGATAAGATGATTTTTGCGGATTTATTCTTTTTATATATATTCATTGCTCTTTGTATTCCGATATATTTTATAAGTAAAAAGACCGTGTACAGGAATGCTGTGCTGGTTGCCTTTTCTCTTATATTCTATGCATGGAGCAGACCCGAATGGCTCATTCTTCTTCTCATAAGCGTAACGGGCAACTATTTCTTCGCCCTCCTGATAGATAAGTGGCGGGATACGCCGAAGGCAAAAATAGGCGTCGCCTGTTCCCTTGTGCTGAGTCTGGGAATGCTTTTCGTTTTCAAGTATACCGACTTTTTTATCGAGAATATAAATAGCTGGTTCGGGCTTTCGATTCCGCTTACGGAAATCGCCCTGCCGATAGGTATAAGCTTTTATACCTTCCAGATTATTTCCTACATTATGGACTGCTACTGGGGTAAGGTAAAGGTCCAGAAAAATTACGGAAAGCTTCTTATGTATATCTCCCTTTTCCCTCAGCTTGTGGCAGGTCCTATCGTCCGCTACAGCGTGGTGGAAAATGAAATTGACAACCGTACCTCTACCGCCGCCGACATAAGCGAGGGTATCTCACGCTTTATGGTAGGTCTCGGTAAAAAAGCGATACTTGCCAACGGACTTTATGAGGTCGTGGAAAAATTCTTCGGCGGAAATATAACCGACCTTTCGGTTGTGGGAACCTGGTACGGCGTAATTCTTTACGCATTATATGTTTACTTCGATTTTTCGGGCTACTCGGATATGGCTATCGGTCTCGGAAGAATTTTCGGCTTCCATTTCAATGAAAACTTCAACTATCCCTTTATCTCAAAAAATATTACCGAATTCTGGCAGAGGTGGCACATCTCCCTTGGCTCCTTCTTTCGCGACTATCTTCTCTATATTCCTGTTTTCGGTAAGAGAAGACAGTATGTAAGCCTTTTCATTGTATGGTTCAGTACAGGCTTCTGGCACGGAGCAAGCTGGAACTATATAATCTG
Source organism: Ruminiclostridium sp. (assembly GCA_045602405.1). Taxonomy (GTDB): domain Bacteria; phylum Bacillota; class Clostridia; order Oscillospirales; family Ruminococcaceae; genus Ruminiclostridium_E. Next base: position 18,743 of record JAZSBN010000028.1, on the reverse strand, counting down.
GGGACTTTACTTCGGACTCTTTATCCTTTTCGAGCGTCTTTTAGGAACAAAGCGTCTCAAGAAAATTCCTGCCCCTTTAACTCATATTTACAGTAAGCTTGTCATAATAATCGGCTTTGGTATTTTCTACTTTACCGACCTTAACCGTCTCGGTCAGTTCTTCGGAAACCTTATCGGTCTGAACGGAAACGCATTTATCGATATCAACGTTCAGAGCTCCTTCATGAACAATATTTTCCTGATTCTTTTTGCAGTTCTCGTGAGTATGCCCGTTATCCCGAAGCTGAGACTCCTGCTTCAGAAAACCGAATCGGGACAGAACGCTATCGGAATTGCTACAATAGTTTCAAATATCGCTATTCTTGTTGTGTGCAGTATTCTTCTCGTAAACAACACCAACAACCCCTTCCTGTACTGGAGCTTTTAAAAAGCTTAAAATAAACCGTTTGAAAGGAAAAAACTATGGAAAAGAAAGATTTCGGCTTTACCAACGGCTATAAGGTGTTTTTATTCACTCTTACGAATAAAAACGGAATGAGTGTAACTCTTACCAACTATAGCGGCGCTATCGTGAGCATTTTCGTCCCCGACAGAGACGGAAATATGGAGGACGTAGTTCTCGGCTATGACGACCTCGAGGGCTATGTAAACGGCACATCTTCACAGGGCGCACTCGTAGGAAGATACGCTAACCGTATCGGCGGCGGCACCTTCAAAATTGACGATAACGAATATAAGCTCTTTATAAACGAAAACGTAAATACTCTCCACGGCGGAGTGATTGGCTTCAACAAGCGTGTATGGACAGTAGATGAGGAAACCGACAACAGCGTAACCTTCGGCTACTACAGCCCTGACGGAGAAGAAAACTTCCCCGGAAACTTAAAGGTAACCTGCAAGTACACATTAACTGACAACAACGAGCTTAAGCTTGAATATAAGGGCGTATGCGACAAGGATACAGTCGTAAACCTTACAAACCATTCCTACTTCAACCTCGGCGGTATCCACAGCGGTTCTATCCTGGACAATGAGCTCCAGATCTTTGCCGACTACTATACTCCCGTGAACAGCCAGCTTATCCCTACAGGCGAGCTTCGCTCCGTAGAAGGCACAGGCTTCGACTTCAGAGAGGCTAAGCCTATCTGCCGTGATTTAGCCGACGAGGGAATCATCGGCTATGACCATAACTTCGTTCTCGGCGAGCCTCACGTTATGAGAAAGGCCGCAGTAGTATTCGACCCCAAGAGCGGAAGAGAAATGACCTGCTACACAGATAAGCCCGCTATTCAGCTTTATACTGCAATAGGCCTCAACGGCGAAATCGGTAAGGACGGAAAGTACATGAATATTCAGACAGCTCTCTGTCTCGAAAGCCAGTATTCCCCCGACTCCCCCAACCAGCCCAACTTCCCCTCTCCTATATTAAGAAAGGGCGAGGAATATAACTTTACTACCGTTTATGAATTCGGCGTAAGAAAGTAATTATAATAAAAACAAGTCCGTTTCTCGAAAGAGAAGCGGACTTTTTCTTATATAAACTTTTTTCAGTAAGCGAAAAACAAACAATATAAACATCAATATTTTAAATCCGTCCGTCGCAGACGGACACCAAAATTATTCACTATTAAATATTCAATATTCATTTAATTTATCTAAAGAATAAGAGCCTGATTACTCAGGCTCTTTGATTTACTTTTTAATTGTTACTGTTTCAACATCGTCGTGAGTTGTTCTGTTTTCTGCGATAGAAGTTTTAAGAATACGAATCTTTGTTCTGTCGCTTCCTGTTTCGATAAGAACAGTATCCTCCTTAACGCTTAAAACTCTTCCTACGATACCGCCTGTTGTTACAACCTCGTCGGCAACCTGTAAGTTCTCACGCATTTCCTTATCTCTCTTTGCTCTCTTCTTCTCGGGTCTTATAAGAAGGAAGTAGAAAACAACGATCATGAGTATAAAGGGAACTATCGCAGTAAGCATAGTCATTAAATCCATTCCGCCCTGTGCCGCTGTGTCGGCTGCTGCAGGAGTTAAAAGCTTTAAAATTTCCATTTCAAAATTCCTTTCTTTTGTGTGCTGAAATACAAATTATATTATACTATATTTTTCCATTAAATGCAAGATAAATTTTAACTTTTACCACCTTTTATCTTACAATATAATCCTTATATCCCTTTATTCCGAGAATTTCCTCTGCCTCGGCAACATAGGAGCTGTTTATAACGGGGACGATCGGAATATTTCCGCCGATTTTCGAGGTAATATAAGCTGTAGCGTCCTCTATAAGATTGTTATATGCGGCAGGAAATCCTTCCTCGGTAGGAAAGCTTTCCCTGTCAATAACGAGAGCAATTTTAACATCCGACAGCGCCGATATATCCCCAAGAATTTCCGCAGTACGTCCGTATTTCTCAGAAACGATATCCTCAGCCCTTATTTCTACAAGAATACCCGGCTTTAAGAAACCGTGTAACATGGTGAAGCGCTTGCTTCCAAAATAATCGGGACTTAAATATTCCCTGTCATAGCCCTGAATGGGTGGAAAAACAAGCTCGCTGTATATTATTTCGGTAATTCCCGAAGCGGTAATTTCATCATATATTTTTCCGATATATGAAACCGACTCCTCACTGTCGGGCCTTATCCATCTTACAGGCTCATCGCCACTCTTATAGTCAAGCCATGAAACATCCTCGCCATAGCATTTATAGCTTATTTCGGGGAATGCGGCGGCTCCTGCGTTATCCTTAAGCACGGAAATTTCCGCTATCGGAATAATTCCGTTTTCCTTGAATACCTCTGTTATCTCGGAAAGAGTCATACCGCCCTTGATAAGCTCATGCTCCTCTACGCCTTCTATTTCCGACTTATAGTGGAAATATCCGTTTTTATCCTTTAAGAGTATTACTGCGGAATTATAGCCCGAATCTCTGGCTCCTGCAAGAGCAGAGGAAAGGCTGGCTTTGTTGGACAATGCGCCACTGGGTAAGCTGTAGGCCTTAAACCCGTCGATTATAACAGGCTCTTCTATAACCGTTTCCTCTGTAACAGGCGTAGTAACCGCCTCTGTTACAGCCTCGGTAACAGGCTCTGTTTCAGGCGCTTCGGTGACCGCTTCCGTTTCTGAAGCTTCGGGGACTTCGGTCACTGTCGCCGAAGGCGTCCACTTTATTTCATTGTCGCCGTTATCACGACCGAAAAAGTCGAGGATCGGCTTCCCGAGACAAAAGCCTACAAAGGCAAGTGCCGCAAGACCAATTATAAGCAGAACTGTACTTATAATTTTCTGTGCTTTTGTTTTTTTCGGACGATATAAATTTCTTGTATGCTTTATCTTTGTTCCGAAATTTTTTCTTTTTTTCAAGACTATCTCCTTTTAATGTATATGTAAACTAAAATGCAGAGGTCGTATACCCTGTGAATGCATAGAGAGCCAGAGAAAGTATTCCTACATAAACCAGCATGATAGGAAAGCCTCTGAAGGCAGCGGGAACAAGAGGAGAATTAAGACGTTCTCCTGCAATATAGAGAAGATAAGAGGCTAAAAGGAAGCCTATTCCCGTACCGAAGCCATAGCCGATATATGTGAATATATCGCTTCCCTGCTGTGAACAGAGGAAAAGAGCGCCTACCACGGAGCAGTTGAATACCGACAGGTGAACATACTTTTTAAGGCTCTTGAAAAGCCTGGGAGAAAATCTCCAGATTATTATAAGGGTTACAATATATATTATGCCGATTAAAAGTATATAAAGAAGCGGCATAACGAGATCATACCACTCGTTCTGACCCAGGAAATTATCGAGGATCCATACAAAGGGAGCGGAAATTGTGGTTATATAGGTAATAGCGGCGAAGAAGCCAGATACATGCTCCTTTTTACGGGAAGCGTAAATAAGAACATTGGCGCCGAGAGCTCTTTCAAGAATAGAGTTCTGGACAAAAACTGCGATTATTGCCGCTGAAAGTATATTTAAAAAGATGTTCATTTATCTTCCTTCACCTCTTCGCTTTTCGGCCCCTCGGGAGCAATATCCTGTCCGAGAGCTACGATTTCTTCAAATTCGGCAAGAATATCCTTGTTGCTTAAAAATTCCATTTCAAGAAGATTGTTTTCCGCCTTGGCTTTTTTAGCGGCAGATTTATAAATCCTGATTTTTTCCTTTTCGCTGTGCTTCTTTCCTACCAGGAATTCACCCATATCCTCCGCATATTCGATAAGGGATTCCTCGGGACTCTCTTCTTCGGTTTCCGCCTTGTTCTTTCGGTAGTTGTATACGGCGCGGCATACGCCTGCACCTATACCTACAAAAAGGAAGCCGCCGAAGGTAGTTTCGAGAGCAGGAATTGTAAAGGGCATATATACCTCTGAGCCGAAAACTCTGCTTTCCGAAAGAAGCTCACGGATAAAGCCCGTAATAATACATGCCGCGTCAAAGCCCCCGATAAATACCAGCACATCGGGAATCATTCTCTTTATTGACTCGTGATAGAAACGGGTCTCGGTCTTTGAAAGAAGGAGAGAATTCGTAACAAGTATCGGTAGATATACCCCTACTGAAGTAAGAAGCGTTTCGCCGAAAAGCTGTTCCGCAAGAAGAACTGTCGGAATATAAAGTGCGGCGGCGGCTATACAGTAAAGTATAACTCTTATAGTATATACGATTGTACGGGGAATAAAACGGCACAGAAGTATCGCCAGAAAGGTCACCAATGAAAATACGAAGCATATAGCAAGGCTTTTCATGAAGGTGGAGGCACAGGCGATTACGGGAGCGATAAGAATACCGCTCATGAACACCATATTCTGTTTTATAAAGCCGTCCTTAAGACTTATCTTATTTTCCATTTATTTAGTACCCTGTTTATTATTTTTCTGCTGTGATTTCTGCTTAGGCTGTTTTATTATGTGCAGTATTTTCGACTTGGGAGACGAGGGCTTTCCCTCCTGATCCCTCGGAGACGCATTTCTGTTCATCTCCCTCATAGCCTTCATATAATCGTTGGCTTCCTTTTCCTGCTTCTTACGGATAAGCTCATCCTTTTTCCGCTTAAGCTTAAGCTCGCTCACATATCTTGTAACAATATTGGTTTTTTTGCGGTTGATTTTAGTAACCTTATTATCTATAGGAGGCATATTATAATTAGTCGGGGGTACAATAATTTCCATAGTATCGGAAATTCTTTTTGACTCCTCCTCGCCTCTTGCGTCACGGCTCAGTCTCTCATATCTTCCCATGTCCTTATGGAGATAAAGAGCCGCCTTCTTAAGACTCTGTCCTATAGCGGCACAGATTTCGTCCAGTCTGAGAGACAGGGCGTTAGCAATAAGAATTACGAAAATAAAGGAGCCTTCTACCTTTCCGAAATGTCTGAAAAGACAGCCCAGTACACCTATAATAAGACCGTAAGCTATCTTGCCCGAAAGGGTTTTCGGAACAGTCTGTGGGTCGGCGGCGAGGAATACAAAGCCGAATATAAGATATCCGCCGATAAGCTCTAAGGTGAGGGTTTCGCCTATTCCCGAATATACTGGGAAAAGCGCCGTTAAGCCGCAGTATGAACCAAGACCGAAAAGTATTACGGTAAGGGAGAGTGAACGCCTGCATAAAAGGCATACGCCGCATACCGCAAGCACAAGAAAATGAGTGGTGCCCATAGGTCCTGCAAAATTACCGATAAGCATGTTAAGGAAGGACACCGTAGGCGCAGTTCCTATTTTAAGGAGATAGCTTTCTATACCCGGGACGAGATTTACGCCTATATCGCCGAAGGCGGCAGGACTTGTTCCTGCCTCAGGATAAAGGAGCATGTCGGTAGGATAGCATATTATCAGAAAGGCTATCGCTACACAGGTGGGATTGAATATGTAATTGTCCTTACCGCCGAAAATATGCTTTACTGATATAGCGAGAATTGCTCCACCGATAACAAGGGCATAATTCACCGACGCAGGCATCATAAGCGAGATACAAAGACCTGTTGCGATGGTTGAAAGGTCCTTCGGGTTATAGGTCTTTTTCGTCATACGGCAGAATAATGCGTCGCTCAGCATACATGCCATAACAGAAAAAATACCGATTAAAAGGGCGCGCAGACCGTACTGCCATACGCTTAGCCCGAAAAGGGCGGTGAGACATATAAGCTGGTCGCCATATATTGATTTTTGCTTACGGACCTTTTTCTTCGGGGCTTCGCCGTAGGTCCTTACTTCTCCGTCAAACATGTCGAGAAGCTCTGTTTTATCTTCACGCATCTATACGTTCCTTTCCCCTTGGATTTATTTCCGATATGCGGGGAACATATCTTGAATTTTTATTTTCTGAAAGGATAGTTATGAAATACGATACACTAAGCAGAAATACCGTTAAAATCACACTTACCGAGGAGGATATGAGACGATATTCTCTCCGTACCGAGGATATATCCAAGCACAATACAGAAACAAAGCGTGCTCTTACAGGCTTTATCAACCGTATAAAAAGCTCCAATCCCGTATTCCCTGAATACGAAACAGACAGGCTCTTTCTCGAAGCCTTTCCCCGTGCCGACGGGGGCTGTATCCTCTATGTATCTACCCTCGGGATAAACAATACTCCCGTAGAGCGTCATTATATACCTGCTCTTCCCGGCAATAAACTTATGCTTGTTACCGATAACGCTTCCGACCTTATCGCCTTTTCAAGAGTACTGTCGGGAATTGCTCCCGAGGCTGAGCTTATGCTTTATTATATGGGCAGCAGCTTTATGCTTGTGATACCTGCCACAAGGCTGAAAGCGGAAAAGCTGTCTTATGTTATTTCCGAATACGGCGAACTGTCGGTAAGCTCCGCCGAAATCGCCTATACCGAGGAGCACGGACAGCTTCTTTCGGACTCCGATACCCTCCGTAAGCTTTTAAAGCTTTCTTAGCTTCTTAAAAGGTCGGCGGCCTTTGCCATATTCTCAGCACGGAAAAGATAGGTTCCCGAAACGAGAATGTTTGCGCCCGCTTCCCTTACGAGCCTTGCGGTTTCGGCGTTTATTCCGCCGTCGACCTGTATATCCAGCATAGGAGCTCTTTTTCTTACCTCGGAAATTTTTCCGAGGGTTTCTTTTATGAAGCCCTGTCCGCCGTAACCGGGCTCAACAGTCATCACAAGTATCATATCTACCTTATCGAGATAAGGGAAAACTGTTTCTACGGGAGTATTCGGCTTTATCGCCAGTCCCGCCTTAACGCCACAGGACTTTATCTCCTCTATTACCAAGGAAATATCACAGTCACTTTCCGCATGGAAGGTTATGATATCGCTTCCTGCGTCGGCGAAAAGCTTAATCTGGCGCTGGGGATGAAGCACCATAAGATGAGTATCCATAACAGCACGGGAAAAAGGCTTTACAGCCGCCTGTACCGAGCTTCCGTAGGTTATATTTTCAACGAATTCCCCGTCCATTACGTCATAATGAAGGTATTCGATGTTATTATCGTCTATTTTCTTCGCCATTCCCTTTAAATCTCCAAGGTCGGAGTTTAAAATCGAAGCGGATATTTTTATTTCGGGCATAAGTTTACCTCTTTCCTTTTCGGTATAAGGCTTTCAGATACCGAAAATTACTCATACTAATGATACCGCAAAATCCATTTATCGTCAAGCGTTTTTCGGGGGCTTTTAACCCCCATCCCGAAAAATAGTGAAATTCAACAGTTAAAGCTTATAATTATAGAAAAAATACGATTAAATGGCAATAGAATACCCGTTGTAAGGCATACTGCAATACAACGGGTGTTTCATTATAAATTGTTCAGTCCGTGTTTTTTGAAGATTGTCGGGAAGTCTCTGTAGCTTATATCAAGGTCTACATTTCCCTTGATTCCCTTTACCTTTCCTGTGAAGGAATACTGCCAGATATAGTAGCCGCCGTCATAGGTAACCTTATCGCTTACCTGAGCCAGCCATAAGGAGAATTTATCTATTTCGGTCATGTCCAGATAGGTTTCAATCCAGTTCTTATAGGAATAAAGCATGGGGTAGTATTTATTCTCCATAAGCACCTCAAAGAAGGCTTCTATCATTTTTGTAAGCTTCTTCTTGCCTATTTTGCCCTGGAACTCTTCTTCAAGGTCGAGGATTACGGGGTACTGAATCTTATAGCCGTCAATTACGTCGACGAAGAATTCCGCTTCCTCGATAATTTCGGATACGGAGGTTGCGTAGCTGTAGAAATATACGCCTACGTCGATACCGTTTTCCTGTGCACCCTTGATATTCTGCTTGAAATAATCATCTTCCTTCATCTGATTATTCTTGCCTGCACGGCCTCTCGCCGCACGGATAATAGCGAACTCAACGCCCGAATCCGCAACCTTTTTCCAGTCGATATCGCCCTGTGCATAGGAAACGTCGATACCCTTCCTCTTTACAACGGGAGCGTCAAAAAGAATATCAACTGTCATATCCTTATATTCATATTCAGCTCGGTTATCGATAAAGGAGCCGCCCTTTGTTACTGTAATAATCTTGAATCTTGTAAAGCTTGAGGTTTCAGCAAGGGTTATAACACCGCTGCACTTTACATCAGACTTGCTGCTTACTACAAGGTGACCGTTTACAGTAATTGTACCGCTTTTTGTAATGCGCATTGAGCTTTTTAACTGAAGCAGGCTGTTTTCATTGGTTACTATTTTTCCGCTTATGGTAGTGTCGGAGCTTTTGAAGAATGAAAGTTCGCCCTTATTTAATATGTAAGCCGATTTATAAACAATGGTTTCCGAAGAAGTCTGTAAAACGCCCTGATTATAAATTGTGGCAGTACCGCTTATATTGAGAGTACCGCTTACCGAAGACTGGAGCGTTCCGTAAAGATTGAGGTCAGCATCAGGCTTTATGGAAATATTGCCGCTGTTTGTGACCTTGCCGAGTCTTGCTACAGAAAGCTCGCCAAAAACATTAAGCGAGCCGCCCTTATAAATCTTAATATGACCATCGGTTTTAACGCTGAGCTTTGTTCCTTCGGGAACGGTAACAGGTTTCGTGATTTTAACAGTCCCGGTTATTTTATAGGAGCTGTTGGCCTCCATGGGAGTTTTTCCGTCCCATTCTATAACCTCCGCCGAGGCTATAATTCCGAAAGCGACAAACATAACACCCATAATAAGAGCAGTCACTGCCGCTTTAAGTAGAGTTTTATACTTCTTCATATCTTTTTCCTTTCGGGGTAAATTTATCTATACCTTATTTTCTCATAATTGTGCCGAAATGTCAATATAATTTGGGAATTACCAATATTTTTCACTGATATATAAAAATCCTGCAGTATACCGCTCTGTTGACATTATCTTCCTTAAGTAGTATAATTTTCGGAAAGGAGATGATGTAAATGTACCGAGAAAGACTTTATGATTTATTGGCTCTTGAATTTAACTGTGACGCAGAATCCTTCTGCAGAGATGAAAATCTTCTTACAGGCTCAGAAATACACGAGGGACGACGTTTTTACAGTCCCGAAAGGTACTTTTTCCACATGGTTACTACGGGCAATAATGCTGTCGTGACCGCCGACGAAAAGCTTCATCCCTTCCTTTCTGAATTTATAAAGACAACGCCGGGACACTGGCTCTTTGAATATCCGAATCTTCGTTCTCTTGAAAAGGAGCTTAACCGCTTCGGTCATTCCCTTACCCAGACATACCATATGTTTCTCCCTTCTGAAAATGTTACAACAGAAAGAGATATAAAGACCGAGTGGCTTTACGATAAGGAATTTCACCGTTTTTACGGAGACCAACGCTTTCCGAACGCAATATGCTCGGAGTTTAACCCTCTCCGCCCCGATAAAATAGTTGTAATAGCCTATGACGGCGATAAAATTATGGGTATGGCGGGCTGTTCCGAGGACGCACCCCATTGGCAGCAGATAGGCATAGATGTAATGCCCGAATACCGTTCAAGGGGCGTCGGCACATATCTGGTTACCCTTCTTAAAAATAAGATTCTCGAAAACGGAGATATTCCCTTCTACGGCACAAGCCTTTCCAATTATCATTCCTGGAATATCGCCATTAAAAGCGGTTTTAAGCCTTCATGGGTAGAAATAGGCTCAAAAAAATCCTGCAGTAGCTGATACTGCAGGATTTGATTTTTTATTAAAGGCAGGAATTGCCAAAGGGGTACCCTTTATTCTTCCATAGCCTTCTTTAAGTCCTGGGGACGCTGGCGAACCTTGATATGAACGTCACGAAGCTGCTGCTCGGTAACCTCTGTGGGCGCACCGAGGAGTAAATCCTGTGCGTTGGAGTTGAGGGGGAATGCGATAACCTCTCTGATGCTTTCCTCGTCAAGAAGAAGCATAATCATACGGTCGATACCGAATGCCATACCTGCATGAGGCGGAGCGCCGAACTTGAATGCGCTGTAAAGTGCGCCGAACTTGGCGGCTACGTCTTCTTCTGTATAGCCTGCGATTTCAAAGGCCTTAACCATTACGTCGATATCGTGGTTACGGACTGCACCCGAAGCAAGCTCAACACCGTTACATACAACGTCGTACTGGTAAGCGAGAACGTCGCAGGGATTCTTTGTGTTAAGAGCTTCAAGCTCACCCTGAGGCATAGAGAAGGGGTTATGTGTGAAGATAGGCTTTCCTGTTTCTTCGTCTTCTTCGTACATGGGGAAGTCAACTATCCAGCAGATCTCAAAGCTGTCGTTGTCGATAAGCTCCATACGGTTAGCAACCTCAGTTCTGATAAGACCTGCGAACTTTTCTGCGTTCTTCTTTGTATCAGCGATAAAGTAGAGAACGTCTCCGCTTTCGAGAGCGGCACGGCTGATAAGCTCTTCTCTGTCGCCTTCGCGGAGGAACTTGTCGATAGGTCCGTTAAAGCTCATGTCCTCTTCAACCTTGAAGTAGCCGAGACCCTTCATGCCGATAGAAAGTGCATATTCTTCCATGCTCTTGAAGAAGGTCTTGGACTTTTCAGCCATCTTAGGAACACGGATAGCTCTTACAGTCTTATTTGCGAAGGGCTTGAAGGCACTGTCTACGAATAAGTCTGAAACATCGATTATAAATAAGGGGTTTCTGAGGTCAGGCTTATCGGAGCCGTACTTAAGCATAGCCTCTTCAAAGGTAATTCTGGGGAAGGGCGCCTTAGTGAACTTCTTCTTTCCGAACTTTTCGAGAATAGCAGGGAAAATGTTTTCGGCAACAGCAAAAACATCTTCCTGTGTAGCGAAGCTCATTTCAAGGTCAAGCTGATAGAATTCGCCGGGAGTTCTGTCTGCTCTTGCGTCCTCGTCACGGAAACAGGGTGCAAGCTGGAAATATCTGTCGAAGCCTGATACCATGTAGAGCTGCTTGAAGATCTGGGGAGCCTGGGGAAGAGCATAGAACTTTCCGTGGTGCTTTCTGCTGGGGATAAGGTAGTCTCTTGCGCCCTCGGGAGAGGATGTGGAAAGAATGGGAGTCTGAAGCTCCAGGAAGTTCATTTCTGTCATTCTTTCTCTCATGAAGGACATAACCTTGGAACGGAACACGATATTATCGTGAACCTTCTTGTTTCTCATGTCGAGGAAGCGGTACTTAAGACGGATATCCTCGCCGCTTTCTGTGGAGGAGGGTACCTCGAAGGGGAGTAAGGTGGAAACCTTACCGAGAATATTTACGGACTGAGCGGAAAGCTCAACTGTACCTGTAGCAATCTTGCTGTTGAAGGTGCTTTCGTCACGCTTTAAAATCTCGCCGCTTATGGATACTGCACATTCCTTGTTTATACCCTCGAGAAGCTGTTCGTTGTTCTGGAAGGTAACCTGTAAAATTCCGTAATGGTCACGAAGGTCAATAAACTTGATACCGCCGTGGTCGCGGATGTTCTCAACCCAACCCGATACACGGACGGTCTTTCCGATATCGCCTTCGGAAATCATTGATGTGTTATGATCGCGATACTTGTTCTCTAAAAACATTTTGTCTGCCTTTCTTTATCCCTTTAATTTCTTTTCGAGCATTTCCTTTATTGCGTTAGGAGTAGCCTGGCCCTTTAAGGCCTTGTTTGCCTGACCCATGAAGAAGCCGAATACTTTCATTTCTCCTGCACGGTACTGTTCAACAGGCTTGGGATTATCGGCAATAAGCTTGTCGATAACAGCTTCTATAGCGCCTGTATCTTCCTTTATCCATAAATCCTTTTCGTCGCATATTTCCTCAGGAGTCTTACCTGTTTCAATCATTTCAACGAAAATGGTCTTATAGTTGCTCTTGTTAACCTTGTCTGTGTCGCCGAGCTTTATGAGGGTAGCGAGCTCTTTAGGTCCGAACTTAAGACTGCTCATGCTTAATTCGCCGAGATTTATTCTTCTCATGAATTCGCCCAGCATGAAGTTGAGAACGGTCTTGGGGTTATCATATTCCTTTAAAGCCGCCTCATAGAAATCACAGATATCCTTGTCGCTTATAAGATTATCTGCGTCAGCCTCGTTCATACCATACTGCTCCATATATCTCTTCTTGATACTGTCGGGCATTTCGGGAATGCTGTCCTTTATAGCCTGAAGCTCTTCCTCGGTAAAGATAATGGGCGGAATATCGGGGTCAGGGAAATAACGGTAATCGTGTGCGTCCTCCTTGGAACGGAGAGTCGAGGTCTCGCCTGTACTGTCGGAGAAACGTCTTGTTTCCTGATATACCTCGCCGCCTGCCTCTAAAATTTCAGTCTGGCGGTAGATTTCGTAATCAATGGCTCTCGCTATCGCCTTAACGGAGTTAAGATTCTTTATCTCGGCTCTTGTTCCGAGCTTATCGGAGCCCTTTTCCGCAAGGGAAATATTAACGTCGCATCTTAAAGAGCCCTGCTCCATCTTACAGTCGCATACGCCTGCGTACTTTAAGAGAAGTCTTATCTTGTCCACGAAGGCCACAACATCCTCGGCGCTGTGGAAATCAGGCTCGGTAACTATCTCGATAAGAGGAATGCCACAGCGGTTATAGTCTGCAAGACTGCTCTTTGTAGCCTCGTCATGGACAAGCTTTCCTGCGTCCTCTTCGAGGTGGATACGGTTTATTCTTATACGCTTTTCGGTATCGCCCACCATTATATCAACGTGTCCGTCGAGACAAACGGGTCTGGGCATCTGGGAAATCTGATAAGCTTTGGGAAGGTCGGGGTAGAAATAATTCTTTCTGTCCCACTTTGTGAAACGGGAGATTTCACAGTTCATTACATAGCCTGCCTTAACGATATATTCTACGGCAGTATGATTAAGAATCGGGAGAGTTCCCGGAAGTCCCGAGCATACGGGGCAGCAACGGGAATTGGGGTCGCCGCCGAATTCGGCGGAGCAGGTACAGAACACCTTCGACTTGGTAAGGAGCTCTGCGTGGATTTCAAGTCCTATTGTAGGATATAATCTTGCCATTTTAAACTCCTTTCCTTATAAGCTGCAGCGTACGGGGCTGAAGGTCTTTTCAAAAGCGTCCGCCGCACCGATAATGGTAGCCTCGTCGAAGCGTTTTCCGACGATGGACATTCCTATCGGCATTCCGCCGCCTGTATATCCGCAGGTTGTATTTATAGCGGGAAGTCCTGCGATATTTACGGTTACTGTACAGATATCGGCAGTATACATCTTTACAGGGTCGTTATCCTGTACGCCGATTTTATATGCAACACTGGGAGCTGTAGGAGTTAAAATAACGTCAGCCTTTTCGAATACATCGTTATATTCCTTGATGATTTCCTGCTTTAAGGCTAAGGCCTTACGGTAATAAGCGTCATAGTAGCCGCTTGAAAGAGCGTAGTTGCCGAGAAGGATACGGCGCTTTACTTCCTCGCCGAAGCCCTTGTTACGGCTGTCTCTTATCATTTCCTCGTAGGTCTTTCCCTCGCCTCTTAAGCCGTACTTGATACCGTCATAACGGGAAAGGTTGGAGGCCGCTTCTGCGGAAGAAATGAGATAGTATGCAGGAACTGCATATTTAAGAGTACTGATTGAGCAGTCGATAAGCTCTGCACCCATTTTTTCGTATTCCTTAGCGGCGTTCATTACTGCATTCTTTACTTCCTCGTCTACGGAATCATTGTAGAACTCACGGGGAATAGCAATCTTCATGCCCTTTACGCCCGAGCCGATTTTTTCGTTGAAATTACCTGTGGGAACGTCCTTCGAGGTAGCGTCGTGAGGGTCGCGTCCTGCAATAGTATTAAGAATAATACCGCAGTCCTCTGCTGTTCTCGCTAAGGGCCCTATCTGGTCGAGAGAGCTTCCGAAGGCAACAAGTCCGTAACGGGAAACTCTTCCGTAGGTAGGCTTTAAGCCTGTAACGCCGCAGAAGGACGCAGGCTGACGGATAGAGCCGCCTGTATCGCTTCCGAGAGAAGCGGCACAGAAGCCTGCCGCAACGGAAGCGGCGGAGCCGCCGGAGGAGCCTCCGGGAACACATTCTGTATCATAAGGATTTTTTGTCTTTGCGAAAGCGGAGGTCTGTGTTGAGCCGCCCATAGCGAACTCGTCCATGGAAACCTTACCTAAAAGAACATAATTTTCCGCCATGAGCTTTTCTACTGCAGTAGCGGTATAGGGCGGAACGAAGTCGCCAAGCATTTTAGAAGCACAGGTTGTTCTGATTCCCTCGGTACACATGTTATCCTTTATCGCTAAAGGAATACCTGTAAGAGGAGAAGCCTTTCCGCTGTCGATTACTGCCTGAGCCGCCTTTGCGTTTTCGAGGGCAGTATCCTCTGTTACGGTAATAAAGGACTGAATCTTATCGTCGTTCTTCTTTATTTCAGCTAAAAATTCGCCTGTTAATTCTACTGCACCGATTTCCTTATTGTCGAGAGCCTTACGAAGCCCTGCCACAGTGACATTCTTTAAATCCATTTTCCGTTCCCCTCCTTATTCCATCATTTTCGGAACAACATAGCAGTCGTCTCTGGGCTGAGTATTCTGCTGAAGCTTTTCCGTAGGGAAAGAGGGAGCGGAAACGTCCTCTCTTAAATCCTTGTATGCAATTTCGTTATGATCCTTGGTATCGTCGTAGGATATATCGTATTCCTTTATAGTGTCCATTAAATTTATAATATCGGACATTTCGGAGATAACCTTTTCCTGTTCCTCACCGCTGTAGTTAAGCTTAGAGAGGCGACAGAGATGTTCGAGTGTAGCGATATCCATTATTTTCTACCCTTTCTGTGAAGCTTTAGGGGGTTATCTCTCCGATTTTTTCGGACAATAACCCTATTATCCAATCTATTATACTACAAAACTAACTGTATTGCAAGTTTTTTTAAATATTTTTCTAAAAAAAGAATTCCACCGTGTTTTTCACAGTGGAATTACTCTTTTATAGTCCTTTTTCAACGAATATCAGGCACGAGCAATGAATTATTTGCCCTGCCAATTTAAATCCGTCCGCCGCAGGCGGACACCTCAATTATTCATTATTCACTATTCGTTATTCATTATTACTTACAGTAACACTTCCGCCCTTTTCCATGCTGAAGATATAGAGACCGTTCTCGGATTTCGCTTCGGCACCCTCTATCTTAAGGGGAATGTCGCTGTAGATACGGCACTCTCCGCCATTATCGGAAATAACCCTCGCCTTTTCGAGTTTTCCGTTTTTCCATGAAAAGTCCGTGGTAAAGCCGCCTCTGGCTCTTAAGCCCTTCGCCTCGCCCTCGCTCCATTCGAAGGGGAGTGCGGGAAGAAAACGTATTTCTCCGCTATGGCTCTGGAGAAGAGCCTCGGTGATACCTGCCGCGCCGCCGAAGTTGCCGTCAATCTGGAAGGGAGGGTGGCTGTCGAACATATTGGGATTTGTGGAATGAGTAAGAAGAAGTCTTACATTTTCGGAAACCTTCTCTCCGTCAAGAAGTCTCGCCCACATATTTATAATCCACGCTCTCGACCAGCCTGTATGACCGCCGCCGTAGGATAAACGCCTGTCGATAGTAGCCTTCGCCGCGTCGGCAAGCTCGGGGGTAAAGCGTCTTGTGATCTGGTCGGCAGGATAAAGCCCGAAAAGCTGGGAAATATGTCTGTGTCCCGGCTCAGCCTCGTCGTAATCCACAGCCCATTCCATAATCTGACCGTATTTACCGATTTTATTCTCAGGAAGTCGGCTCATGATTACGCTGAGCTTTTCTCCGAATTCTTTATCTATACCTAAGATTTTTCCGCTTTCTATTATAGCTGTAAACAGCTCTCTCAGAATCTGGGTATCCATTGTGGGGCCCATACATACGCTTCCCTGCTCGCCGTTTTCCGCAATATATGTATTTTCGGGAGAGGTGGAGGGGCTTGTTACAAGCTCGCCTTTTTCATTTTCAATAAGGAAATCAACGAAAAATTCCGCCGCTTCCTTCATTACGTCGTACTGCTCGGAAAGGAAGGCGATATCCTTGGTAAAGCGATAATGCTCGTAGATATGGAGGCAAAGCCACGCCGCCCCCATAGGCCATATCGTAGCAGGAAGCCATTCGTCCTGAGGAGCGGTATCGCCCCAGATATCGGTGTTGTGGTGACACATGAAGCCGCCGCAGTTATACATAATTCTGGCAGTTTCTCTTCCGTTTTCTCTCATTCTGTCGAGATGGTCAAAAAGCGGAAGGTGACATTCAGGGAGGTTTACTGCCTCAGTACCCCAGTAGTTCATTTCCGTATTTATGTTTATGGTGTACTTACAGCCCCATGCAGGCCACATATCCTTATTCCATATACCCTGAAGGTTAAGAGGGAGCGTGCCCTCACGGCTTCCCGAAATAAGAAGATATTTCGCGAAGCTCCAGTATAATGCCGCTAACGCCTTATCCTCGCCGTTATAATTCTTTATACGCTCGTCGGTGGGAATGTCCGAAAAATCCTTGCCCGAAAGAGTAAGGGAGGAGCGGTTATAAAGCCTGTGGTAATCCTCCTCGTGGGATTTTTTAAGGGCAGTATACCCCTTTCTCAGAGCCTTTCTCACGTCGTTAAGGGCGGCTCTCTCATAATCCGCTCTGTAGAAATCGGTACGGCAGGATATTACAAGCGTTACCTCGTCACAGCCTTCCGCAAAGAGCCTCGAGCCTTCGGCGAAAACCCGTCCGCCTACGGAGGAAGCGGAAATTGCGGTATAATAGCCTACGCCCTTTTTTGAGCCTGTTGAGCCGCAGTATATAATGGTATTTCCGTCATAATCGGTATTCTCGTCATAATCGTCGTCTCTTCCGTCTATCGCCGCAGTAAAGCTTATTCTTCCGCCCTTGTCTGCGGTAAAATGAACAGCAATAACGTTATCGGGATTAGAGGCTATCACCTCACGCTTAAAGCTTACTCCGCCGCTTTTCCACTCTGTAACCGCCACGGAATTATCGAGGTCAAGAAATCTCTTATAATCGGTAATATCATCATGCCCCGACCATATATTGAGAACGCCTAAGGGCTGGTAATGCCTCTGCTGAACACGAGTACCGAAAAAGGCACGGCGTTCAAGCTCCTCCGCCTCGGAAATCCTGTTTTCCGCTATAAGCTTTCTTAAGAGAGGAAGGTTTTTAAGTGCCGCCTTATTGTTACGCTCTCTTCTTCCGCCTGACCAGATACTGTCCTCGTTAAGCTGAAGCTGTTCGGCACAGACATCGCCGAAAACCATCGCACCGAGACGGCCGTTTCCTACGGGAAGTGCGGAGTTCCAGTCTCCTGCAGGAGCGTTATACCATAAAATTGAATCGGACATAATTCGTTTCTCCTTAAACAATAACGCAGTATCCGATATACAGGGTACTGCGTTATAACAATTACTTGACTACTATATTTACGAGCTTTTTCGGTACAGCAATCTGCTTAACCACGGTCTTACCCTCTACTAAAGGCTTTACAGTCTCATTTTCGAAGGCAGCCTTTATCATATCCTCCTGAGACATTTCAGCAGGAATGCTCATCTTTGCTCTTACCTTACCGTTAATCTGTACTACGATTTCAACGTTCTCTTCGATACAGAGAGCCTCGTCATATTCAGCCCACTTCTGCTGTGAAAGGATACCGCCGAATACGTTGTTGTACATTTCCTCGGTAATATGGGGAGCGAAGGGGTTAAGTATCGTAATAAGAGCCTTTAATTCGCCCTTTGTGATACTGCCCTTATCATAGATATTGTTAAGAAGGGTCATCATAGCGGCAATCGCAGTATTGAACTTAAGTCCCTCGATATCTGCGGAAACCTTCTTGATTGTTCTGTGGAAGGCTGCGGAAAGCTCCTTGCTGAAGCCGTCGCCCTCAACAAGAATATCCTGTAAGTTCCAGATTCTGTCAAGGAAACGCTTACAGCCCTTCAGGCTGCTTTCGCTCCAGGGTGCCGCCTGCTCATAGTCGCCCATAAAGAGAACGTAAACTCTGAGTACGTCTGCGCCGTATTCGTCTACTACATCGTTAGGGTCTACAACATTTCCTCTGGACTTACTCATCTTTACGCCGTCGGGACCTAAGATAAGACCCTGTGCTGTTCTCTTTGCATAAGGCTCGGAGGTTGTTACAGCACCGATGTCGTAAAGGAACTTATGCCAGAAACGTGAGTAGATAAGGTGGCGGGTTACGTGCTCCATGCCGCCGTTGTACCAGTCAACAGGCATCCAGTAATCAAGTGCTTCCTTAGAAGCTAATGCGCCGTCATTGTTGGGGTCGCAATAGCGTAAGAAATACCAGGATGAACCTGCCCACTGGGGCATTGTATCTGTTTCACGCTTTGCATCATGTCCGCACTTAGGACACTTGCAGTTAACGTAAGAA
>JAZSBN010000027.1:0-11637 GCA_045602405.1 Ruminiclostridium sp. | reverse complement strand
TTCATATTCGGCATATCCTTCGTCATCTGACCAGCTTCCGATTCCTCTTATATCGTCATATTCAAAATAAACGGTATGTATAAACGCCTGAAAGCCTATGAACAACAGGGCGGCAACGATAACAAGCGATAAAACCACTATCAAAAGCTTTTTGTATTTTTTGAACATATTATTCTCCTTGGCTTGACGCACCTTTTTGAGATTTCCCTCTATAAGCAAAACAATGCTTTTTCAAAAAAGTGGCATGATTTTCAAACATCTTATTTATTCTACTTTTTTTACAGATTCAGCAACAGAAATTAGTTCTTCTTTACTAATGTGACCACCAAGGACGGAAAATACATAGTCTTCTGTGCACCATATTATACACTTTCCGCCATAATAGGTTTCAAAATATATACCCTCATACCCGTTAATCGTTATTTCACAAGGCATAACTAAGGCATTTTCCGTATTTATAAAGGTTTGTTCACCTACCTCATAGGTGGATTGAGAATATACAATTACAGTATCATTTTTTAAACTTCTATATTCTGCTAAAAAATCTATTTCCAAATCTGAATGAATAATTTCCTGATATTCATTCAAATCCAAACCTATTTCATATTTTTCCTCCAGAATCCTCGGTACACCCTGCGGTTCTGAAATATAGAGCATTGAATAAAGGCCGTAATCCTTTATCCGATATTTGTCCCATACCGTATATACTCCGAAAGCCGCCCCTGTGAATATAATCGCTAAAATAGCCGCTATAAGTGCGATTTTAAGCTTTCTGTTAAAAGGAATATATCGCCTTTTCTTTTTGTAAGCGGTAATCATGGCTTTTCTTTTTCGCCTGTACTGCGGCGAGAAATGTACTGCAGAATCGGCTGTATTATCAAGAATTCCGGCAGCTTCGGCCACATATCCCTCCAGCGCCTGATATAGATTATTGTTCATAGTTCACCTCCGAAAGCATTTTGCATAAGCCTTGTTCTGCCCTGCTTATACGTTTGCGTGCACCGTCATAGGTTATTCCGATAATTTTCGCAATATCCTCAATTTTCATTTCATAGAAATATTTCAGCGTCAACGCTTGTCTGTACTCCTCCTTCAGCAAGCCTACTGCCCTACGTATCGATTCGTAGTCGAAGTCTCTGAGGAAATCCTCTTCAACGTCGCCGCCGCTTAAATCATAGGCTTCGTCTATATCCGAATGTATGTGCTTTTTACGCTTATTGTAAACATCTATGGCAGTATTCTTCACAACAATGGTAATAAAGCCTTTGCATTTCGGGCTTTCGATATCCGATATTTTATCAAGATTATTTATAAGCTTTATAAAGGATTCCGAAACAGCGTCTTCTGCGTCCTGTTTATTATTCAGGATACCGTAGGCGATTACATACATTTTTCGCTCGTAAAGATTAAAAAGACTTGTGACAAGGTCTCGTTCCTCGTCCGTTTCAACCATTGAAAGATATAATGAAAGCATCCTGACACTCCATTCACTAATAAATTCCCCGGAAATTTTATCTTTCATAAAATATAACTGATAAAGCTATAAAAATAAGACAGGTTTATGAAAATTTTTTCCTGGTTTGATTATAGCATATCATTTGTGTATGTTCAAGGGTTTGGAGATTCTGTATCTTGAAAATTTCTCTGTTTTCACTGACAGATACATTCTATAGCAAAACAGGGATAACCGCCACGTTATCCCTGTAATTTTATTTATACCCCACTATTCTCTCCAAATCACATAGCACAATACGTCTGTCACTTTCCGCCTCTTTGATTATATTCTCGTCAAAACCGCTTTCGGAGAACAGGTAGTAGTAAAACTCCGCCTTATCCTTGTACGATGACAGTTTTGCGGCGGTATCAAGATATTCGGAATATCTGAACGGCTTGCCCTTGAACTTACATTCGCCCACAAGATATTTGTCGGACTGCTTTGAAATCGCCAGCAGGTCAATCTCGGTGTCGGCAAGCTCGGTCTGATTTTCCTTTCTTCGTACAGTTGTCTTGCCCCACCATCTGCCCATCTTCGAGTATCTGAACGGCAGTTCGCCTGCTTTCTGTAATTCTCTCACAAATTCACGGCAGACATCTTCAAAGGACATTGCCGCAAATTCGTGGAGCAACGGTTCAACGGAATACTTATAAACGCCGTTAACATCGCCGCCTTCAAGCTCGGATATATTTGTGAACACAAAGGCATACCAGAAACGGAAGAAATTATCGGTAATGCGGTACAAGCCTCTGTTTGTGTTGGCTTTCTCCTTTGTGCTTTCCGATACGGAAAATTCACGCTCGACTATTCCCAGCTCAATGAGATTTTTCAGATACACGCTGGTTTTCGATGTGTCATCAATAAGCGATTTTACGCTTATATCATTCAGCTTTGTGTTTCCGAGCGCAACCGCCTCAATAATGGAGTTGTAAACGGGAGTTTCACGCAGTTCCTGTCGCAACAAAAACTCAACCTCGCTGTACAGGGCACTACCTTTTGTGAGAATGCTTTTCTTGATATTTTCTTCAAACGTTCTGCTGTTATCAAATTGTTGCAGATAATGGGGAATACCACCAAGAACGGAATATGCGATGACCTTATCTCTTGCGGAGTAGTCGGGGAAGAATTTTACTGCGTCGTAAAATCCCATTTCAGTCATCTTGTATATGCCTGTCGCACGTCCGTAAAGGGGATTTTTCTCGGCAAGCAGTTCCTTTTCGATAAAGCTCATAGCACTACCACAGAGAACAAGCATTATATTTTCGTCTTTGAGGATTTCGTCCCACAGGTTTTGAAGAATTGAGGGAATGCTTTCGTTGCCCTTGCACATATAGGGAAATTCATCAATAACAACAAGCTTTTTCTTGTCGCCGTAGGGCAGTTCAGTTATACTGCGGATTGCCTTATCCCAGTCGGAAAACTCCGATATATATGCACTTGCAGGGATATTTTCCCTTAAGAGTTTTTCGGAGAATGTTTTAAGCTGGAGCTTGTCAGTACATTCACGACAGGAGAAAAAAAGATGCGGCTTACCCTTGCAGAACTGTCGCAATGTTTCAGTTTTGCCCACACGTCTGCGACCGTAAAGAACTATAAGCTCGCCCTTGTTGCTGTTGTAACGGTCATTCAGAAATTGTAATTCAGCTTCTCTTCCTATGAACATATATCTCACCTCGTTTATCTAATCGTGATTTAGTAAATCGTGATTTAATATTATTATACCCTATAATTCTATAAAAATCAAGAGGAAAAAGAGATTTTGTTTATAAAAATATAGTAGTATTCTTTTTCACCAATATTGCTCTCCAAAAAATACCTTACAATCTCATCCAGATCACATAACACAATACAAATATTCAAGAATTACCTATAGAAAAAAGCTAAAAATAATTATATAAATCGCTTTTCTGTATTGCCTGATGTCAACATTTATGTTATGATGTAAGCAAGAAATCATTCAACGCCGAAAGGAGCATTTATGACAGCAGATTCCAACATCATCACCCGTGATTATTTTGATTCAATACTGCTTGAAAGCAGATATATCGACGCTGATTTACCCGACATTTCCTTTGAGCTGTTCGGCGAAAAATTCAGCACTCCCGTTATGACCGCCGCACTCTCACACCTACATAAAATCTGCGATAACGCAATGACCGAAATTGCTATTAGCGCTAAAAATGCAGGCGCTGTGCACTGGGTAGGAATGGGCGAGCCTGAAGAAATGGAAGAAATTTTTGCAACAGGTGCAAGAACAATCCGCATAATAAAGCCTCATGCCGACAACAAGGATGTTTTATGGCGAATCGAACACGCAGTATCTCACGGTGCATTCGCTGTGGGTATTGACATTGACCACGCTTTCGCCTGGAACGGCGGATATGACAATGTGCTTGGACTTCCCATGAAACCCAAAACTTTTAACGAAATAAAAATGTTTGTAGAGGCGGCAAAAGTCCCCTTTATCATCAAGGGTGTGTTAAGCGTCAGCGACGCACTCAAATGTGCAGAGGCAGGCGTATCGGGAATTGTTGTGTCACATCATCACGGAATTATGAACTATGCAGTTCCACCATTACAGATACTGCCCGATATTGTAAAGGCAGTGGGCGGTAAGATGAAAATTATTGTTGACTGTGGAATTGAAAGCGGTATGGATGTTTTCAAGGCTCTTGCTCTTGGTGCGGACTGCGTATGTGTAGGACGTAATCTCATGGATCCTTTAAAGAACGGCAACAAGGGTGTTACCGAGCGTATAAACCAGCTTAACACCGAGCTTTCTACCGTTATGGCAAGAACAGGCTTCCATACTTTAAGTGAAATTGATTCAAGCGTTATTCATTACAGGAGGACGTAATATGAGACTCGGTATAGCATCAGCACTTTATCACGAAAGCCCCGAACAGTGGGCTGAGCAGCTTAAAAATCTCGGTTGCAGATGCGTGGTTTTCCCTCTTAACTGCAACGACAGCAAGGATAGAATAGACGCTTATGTAAATGCCGCAAGGGAGAATGACCTCACTATTGCGGAAGTAGGAATCTGGAACAATATGCTTGACGCTGACCCCGAAAAGAGAAAGGCTAACATCGACTACAACATAAGACAGCTTATTCTCGCCGACGAAATCGGTGCCGTTTGTGCTGTGAATATTGCAGGCACACCTCACGGACCCAGATGGGATGGCGGCTACCGTGAAAACTTCTCTCCAGAAACCTTTGACCTTACGGTAGAAACGATACAGTATATCTTAAAGCAGGCGAATGTGAAAAACACCTTTTTCAGCATTGAGTCAATGCCCTGGATGATACCCTCAAGTCCTGAGGAATACCTTAAGCTTATAAAGGCTGTTAATCATCCTCGTTTCGGTGCACACCTTGACCTTGTGAATATGATAACCTCGCCCCGAAAATACTTTTTCAATGACGAATTTATCAGAGAATGCTTTGAAATTCTGAAAGGCCGTATATGCAGCTGTCACCTTAAAGACATTTATTTAAAGGAAGAATTCACATTCCAGTTGCAGGAATGTGCTGTAGGTGACGGAACACTTGACGTAGAGCTTTTCGCCCAGCTTGCTACCCTTGAAAACCCCGATATGCCCATGATTATTGAGCACCTCACAACTGATGAGGAATATATAAACAGCTTTAAGTATGTTAAAGGCAGATTAAAGGAATAAAATAACCGCCGTACATCAGCAAGTGATTTACACCCTGACTGTACGGCGGCTATTTTTATTAAATTATCATTACAGAGTATTTATTATGCACACATCATCTCGTAAAAGCCCGGTACTGCCGAGGTCATAAGAATCTGTGCTACGGTTGCCACATCTATAACCCCATGACCTATCATAATAGGCAGAGGATTTCTCTTTTTATAATAATTGTGGCACAGAATTATCGTAAGAGGCAGAAATGATAAAAAGCGGTAGATTATGTACCTGAAATCAAACAAGGTGGGGATAAAGCTGTGCTGTAGGGCGAAGAAAAATGCAGGAACCAGAATCGCCGCATATTTGTTCTTTATCTGATTTACTCCACAGCCAAGATACAGACCCTCCTCGGCAAGAGCAGTCGTAACAGGAAGCAGAGGCAGGTTTATAATGGCAAGCCATAAGGGTATGGGTGCAATCATCATAGGTGCGGCATAAGGAATAACCCCGTAACAGATAAAGCCTGCAAGATACATTCCGCCCATTCCCACAAGCAAAACAAGAAAAATCATTCCCACAATCTGCTTTGGTTTTGTCTTTCCCTTTTCGTAGTTGATAAGCTTTCCGTATCCGCCGTTCTTCTTTGTTAAAAGCATAAGCAGAAGTATAGTTACGATATTTACAGCACTTGCGGCTATTGACCATATACTGCTGATTTCGCCAAGCTTTTTACACGTAATAATCGAGCCGATTATAAATATCACCACAAAAATTATGCACCGAAAAGGCAGTAAAAAAGGTAGCTTTTTATTCATTTATTCCCTCCATAAGCATTGATACCGTGTCTGAAATAAAAAGGTCACGTTCCGTTTTATCGAAAAGATTATAGCCTGTAATCTGCTTTGAGTTTTCGCCTGTAAGAAATGCAGTCTGCATTGTTGATGCAAGAGAAAACGCAATAAGCTGTTTTTTATTTTCAGGCATCTTCCCTCTTATCGCATAACGGAAACCAATCTGAGTATAGACGGAATTACAGACAGGCTGATAGTCCCTGAAATCCGACAGAATAGAAATTTTGATTATGGCGTAGTTATCAAACAAAAAGTCAAAGGTCTGCTGTGCAAAGGATGTGAGACGCTGTTTGTCGGTTAAGCCGTCATCCGTACTATAATCCTTTTTATCGGGTGCAAGGCTCATTAAAACTTTATTGATAATTCTCTGAACACATATAGCAATAAGATTTTCCTTGCTTTCAAAATGATAATTTATAAGACCTAATGCTACTCCGCTTTTATCGGCTATAGCACGGGCGGTTATGTTTTTCACCTCGCCGCCCGACTGCTCAATAAGCTCTGTAGTGGCATTTATAATGGTTTCTTTTACTTTTTCCTTGTCTTTCATAAGCCCTCCTTGAACAATGTTCAATTATATTATACTGAACAATGTTCAATTCGTCAAGTGTTTTTTTACATAAGAAAATCCGCACCCTTTCGGGTGCGGATTAAACTATTATGTAAATTTATATAAGTAATGCTGTATTAAGTGCAATATATAATTTGCCGAGGTCGTGGTTTGCGTCGTGCAGTCCTTCGATATCATAACCGCTCGCTTCCAGCACATCGCCTGCTTCAAGAAAGTCATAAAGCTCCAGGCCGTAGAAATCGCACACAGCCTGAACTCCTGCCAATTCCATTTCAACCGCAATACACCCTTCCGCTCTTCGCTTTTCAACAAGTCCTACCGTTTCTCTTAACATAGAATCTGTTGTCCATACCCTACCCGATACATAAGGTATGTTCAGCTTTTCAAATATAGCGGAAAGCTTTTTGCTGTTTTTTATCTCAATATAGTCAGCAGGTTCAGCATAATAATAGGAGCTGCCCTCTCCACGATAGCTTTCTGTGGGGATAATAAATCTTCCCTCTGTTTTTTCTCTGTCAAGACTTCCGCAGGAACCGAACATAATAAACTTTGTAGCACCTGTCAGCCAATGGGTTTCGTAGCACATACTTGATGCAAGGGCGGAGCCTATACCTGTCAAGTAAAAAGCAATATCCCTGCCTTTATAATTCATTTTATAGATAGTGATATCTCCGTTACAAGTAGACAATGCCCCTATTTTTTCACATTCATAAGTATCGAGCAAATGATTATGTATATCTTTCGAAAAGATAATCAGGCATATATCTACAATATGTTTTGGTTCACCATAAAAATCCTTGAGGCTCACAATGGGTTCTGTCTTAACGTCATAACAATCCGTAATCATAATATCCTCCGCCCTTTTTATTTATCTATGAACATATTATACTATACAAATACAAAAAATGTTATCTATCAGATTTAAAATACTTTTTCATAAACCTGACTCTTGCCGCAAGAGCCTGTTTTGTGGTTTTTGCCTTCTGCACAATATCAAAGCCGTGCATAGTGCCTTTTGTGTGGTTGAATTCGAACTCTATACCCGCTTCCTTAAGCTTTTCCGCATAGAGAATACCGTCATCGTGCAGGCAGTCGAACTCTGCCGTTTCAATATAGGCAGGAGGAAGCTCCTGGAAGCTCTCGGCTTCCACAGGCGAATACCATACATAGTCGGGACGGCTTCTGTCTGCCCTCGTCATCGGAGTAATGCGGTCAGTAAGCCTGGAATTCCACATGGGTGTATCTGTAAATTTCTTTGCAGACTCGCTGTTGTTTCTTGCATCAAGGAAGGGATACGGAAGCATCTGAAAGGCAAATCTTATGGGGTGGTTTCTTTCCCTCGCCATCATGCATACGCCTACCGAAAGAGTTGAGCCTGCACTGTCACCGCCAATACCGATTTCAGATATATCAACACCAAGCTTCTCTGCGTTTTCGTATACCCAGCACATTGCGGCATAGCAGTCCTCGAAGAATACGGGATGTTTATACTTCGGTGCAAGTCTGTAATTTACGAACAGCACCCTACAGCCTACTTCCTTTGCGTAGTACATTGCGTTTTTGTAGTGGCATCCTGCCGCCGCAAGAACAAAACCGCCTCCGTGAATATAGATAAGGCATGGCGAATCACCCGACAAGGACTTCGGCGACATCATAAAGCATTCGATTTTCTCGCCGTCATAGCTTGTGATTTCAACGCATGAAACGTCAAGCTCCTTGTCACGGTATATGTATTTCGGCGGCTTCATAAAAGGGACTGCTATTTTAAGAAATCCTTCGCTTATGGGAGCTCTGAAATGGGAAAACGGAAAGAATTCTTTACTTATTTTATATTTTGCCATAGATTTATCCTCAACTTTTTGCCAATAAAAAATTCTTATTTTTGATTGATTCTATTATACTATGAATATATCTAAAAATCAATACTGTAAAACTAACCGCACCCTCTCGGGTGCGGTTAAACTTATTCGGAAACTATAATTATATTACAAATTATCCTTCAGCCATTGCTCCACTATCGGCCCATCTTCCTCGCTCATAAAAGGATGCTCGCTATTTTCCGATACCGTTAGCACACAGTTAAAGTTATCAGTAAAATCCTTCATAATTTTCAATGAATGTAAATTATCTCTTCCTGCAAAAAGAATATGGGTCTCGATATTCCACTTAAGCACAGGATGCTCTTTCACATACTGATAATAATTCCAGGTCATGATATCAATAGGCGTATCAATCTCCTTTTCTCTTTCGAGACGCTCTTCCGATATATCAAACCATACCATCATCTGCTTGATCAGATACTCCATATCCAGAATAGGAGATTGAAAAAGACATTTCTTTAGTTTTCGTGTATTATATGCATTCAAACTAAAAAATGCGCCTAAGCTGCAAGCATACAGCGATACTTCTTTCCAGTTCGAAAACACATAATCCCCTATTATGTTAAGGTCATGTATTCCATTCCATATATCACATCGCTTACCCTCATTCCTTCGCTCACCATGCTGAGGTAAATCAAAGCTTATTGTCTGATATCCTCTTTGCTCTGCTATATATGCAATTCCTTCGGCAGATTCCTTTGAGGACATTTTTCCGTGAACACATAAGTACACCTTGTCTGATTTCTCTCCCCACACAAGTGCAGGAATACTGTCAATTTCTATTCTTTTTTTCTTCATAAGCTTACTCCCTGATCTGAAATTCACTTAACAGATAACAGTTTATCTCTTATCCTTAAGCACGCCTCAATATGCATGATCCAATGTCTCGAAAAGGGCATTTGTATCAATCCCTTTACATCTTTCCCACACCAGTAATCAATTAACCAATATGCGTTTTCATCATCGCTCACTACATTTAACATCTCCAACCGCTTTCTTTTTTCGGCAGTAATTTTCTCCCTGATATCGCTGTATGTAAGCGCTTTTAAAACCTGTGTTGTAGATGTATCAACATCAGTTATGTAACTGTATAATTCTTCAACAGACAGCTTCTTTGAAAACTCACTTATCTCTTCTTTTACAAGCTCGTTTCCGGTTGTAATAATCGGAGAATTTATGCGTTTTTGATAGTCTCCTTTAAAAAATACCTGTTCATCATCTGCAATAAGCGTATGTGCAACAATATCCTCAATGCGGAAAATATGCCATAGTGAATAAGCAATCGTCTTGCTATGATACCCTTTTGCGTTCATATAAGGCATAGCACAAAAGTCGTCAGATGACATTTCCGTCTTAAGCCTAAGAATCTGTTTCATAAGCTCTTCACGGAGCTTAAGCAATGTATCTATACCTGATAAAAAGGTCTCTTTTTTCTTAATCTGAAACTGCATAGTTTTATTCATTTCCGACCATTCTTTATTCATAGAATCCTCCGTAAAATACTTATATATCAATGATGATGATGGTGATGGTGATGATGTCCTGCAGACGCTTCAAACTCCACATGACAATGCTCTTCGTGACAGCCCTCGTCCTTACCTTCAAGCTCTAAGGTTGCGTGGGAAATGCCGTGTTCTTTAAGCTCATCCCTGATTTTATGCTTTATACCGTGAGGCTCAGCCTCTGTAACTATGTGCATTGTTGCATAATTATTGTGTCCGTCCATACTCCATATATGAATATGGTGAACATCCAAAACGCCTTCGATTTCAGATACATGAGCTTTGATTTCTTCGACCGAAATGTCGTGGGGAGCTTTTTCAAGGAATAAATCCAGTACTTCCTTAAGGTTTTTGATTGCATTTACAAGAATGAATACTGCAACCGCAATCGACATTATAGGGTCGATAATGGAAATGTCTGTAAAACGCATAACCACCGCACCAATCAGAACAACTACCCAGCCAAGAACATCTTCAAGCATGTGAAGATTAACAGCTTTCTGATTAAGAGAGTCACCCTCTCTGGTAAAATACGCGGCTACAAAATTTACAACTACACCGAATACCGCAAAAATAATCATGCCGTCATAGTTGATTTCCACAGGGTTGATGATTCGACTGATGGAATTGAAAATAACCATAACAGAGCCCACCAGCAGAATCAACGTGGTGATGACACTGCCGATTACAGAATATCTCGCATAGCCGTAGGTGTAGGTTGCGTCAGGCTGTTTCTTGCTTTTCTTTTCAAGAAAATAAGAAATACCAATGCTTATAGCGTCGCCTATGTCGTGAATCGAGTCAGAAACGATAGCTACACTGTTTGTAATCGTACCGCCTATAAACTCAAAAATTGAGAATGTAAGATTCAGTATAAATGCGATTAAAATGTTCTTTTCGGTTTTCATGTTTTAGCTCCTTCCAAGGTATATCATTGTGTGCTTTTTATACTCATCATATTCCGTGCCGAACATGCTGTGAATATGGAATCTATAAAATATTATCAATATCAAAACAGCGATTATCTGAAAAACCATACCGCACCTACCCTCTTATTCCAAGGGACAAGTGATATGGAATATCTCTTCGCAGATACGATGTACATAATCCGCTACCTGAGTATCCGCAAGCTTGTAGTAAATTTCCTTGCCGTCTCGCCTGCTGACGATAAGGCCTGTATTTTTCAGGGTTCTGAGATGATGTGAAACCAGAGGGTCGCTCATTTCCATTGCAGCTGCAATATTGCTTACACATTCTTCACAGTGGCACAAAAACCAAAGAATACGAAGTCTTGTGCCGTCGCTTATCTGCTTGAATATCTCCGCAACCATTCTGCATTCATCAATGGTGGGCAGGTTTTCAAGAACCTTTTCTTCATTATGACTATGATTATGGGGTAAAGCTTTTCTTTCCATTATATTTTCTCCTCAGTAATTCATTTCAATATTTAAACAAACGTTTAATTGTTAAGAACATTTTAACACACGTTTAAATGTTTGTCAATATTTTTTTCAAAATTTACAATAATAATCTGACGTGCGTTTTTCTTGACACAACCCTCAAAAAATATTATCATAAAATCATCGAATCAAACCGCAAAAGCTGCGACTTATAAGTGAAAGCTTTCAAAAGAGGTGTACTATGCATATAAACGACATCGAAAACATTATGAATTATCTGTT
>JAZSBN010000026.1:0-1913 GCA_045602405.1 Ruminiclostridium sp. | reverse complement strand
AAAGGAGTATACCGATATATTCGGTGGAAATCTTCTTGCCGAAAAATATACCGTTCTTCGCAGAGCGGCGTATCTTGAGGATATGAGCGATTTCAGATAATACTGTCAAAACTTAACCCCGCGAGCCGCTTTAGCTGACCGAGTGCGTCGGCAAGGCGGCTTTTCGCTTCCGTTATCCCGGCCTCGTCACCCGATAAAAAAGCTCCCTCAAGCTCGGCAAACGCCTCCTCCACCTCGGACATCATAACGTGACTTACCGTGAGGTTTATATATTTCGCCCGACTCTCGTAGCTTTCGCTCAGTGCGAAAAATTCCTCCGCCGTCTTAAGTGGCTCAACTTCCTCTAACGTTCTCTCTATCATACCGTCGACCACCGCAGTATTTATACCGACGAGCACGAATATAAGAATTACGATTATCGCGGATATAACCGCACTTTTCATTTTTTCTCCTCCTTACGTTTTTTGTTTTACCGCCCACGCCGCGCTCCCGTTAATATAATACCGCAAACGCCTGCGCTTTTTTAGCTATACTTATTTTACCGTCGTATATCGCGCTTTATAATATTTATTTCCCCAGAGTCGTGTACCGTCATAAGAAAAATTTCCTCGGGCTTAACTCCTTGCTCCGAAAGCCTTTTTTTAAGCCACTCCTCATTATATCCAAGCGCCTTGAGGGTAATATAGCTCACCTCACCGTCTACTATTATATTGTGAGCAATACCCCCGTCGGTCTTTTTGATAACGGCAACCTTACCGTTTTGCTCAAGTATTCCGTATTCGACGTCGGAAATATCGCCGATTCCCTGAGTGCGAAGCTCGGATAAAATTTCGTTTATCGAAACGCGGTTATCGCGAAGAGCTCCCTGACGAAGCTTTCCTTTATATATTATATATACGGGTGTGCCCTCAACCACGCGCTTTAGCTTTGGTAGCTTATTTTTCAGCGCCGAGGTGATTATCTCAATACAGAGTATAAAAATGACGGGAATAATCGCGTGAAGCAGCGGCACCGAGGTATCGCAAATAGGTATCGAGGCTATCTCGGAAATAAGAAGAGTGGAAACAAGCTCCCCGACCTCAAACTCTCCAATCTGCCTTTTTCCCATAATTTTGAGCGAAAGTGCGAGAAAAAAGTATATAATAACGGTACGGATAAGAATAGTTGCCATAATTTTTCTCCCAAAAATAAGCAAAAAATGATTTAAAACGGGTGTTTTGTGGTAAAATATGTAAGAATATTCTCGAACACCGAAATTATCTTGAAAAAAACAAAAAATAATTCAAAAAAATTGAAAAAAAGTATTGACTTTTGAAAAAGTGTGTGATAGAATATAAAAGCTTAACGGCTGAAGTTAAGCACTTGCTCATTGAAAATTGAACAACATGAAATTTCGAGCACTGAACAAAAATAGTGCAGAGATCTTGTCAAAACACTTTGAAAATAAGAAACTCAAAAAGTAAGAGAAGTCAGAAAGACTGATCTAAAAAGTGATGTTGAGCTGCCTTGTGCAGTTTAATATAGAATTTTTTAGAGAGTTTGATCCTGGCTCAGGATGAACGCTGGCGGCGTGCTTAACACATTCAAGTCGAACGAACGTAGCAATACGTTAGTGGCGGACGGGTGAGTAACGCGTGAGCAATCTACCTTCCAGTACGGAATAACAACCGGAAACAGTTGCTAATACCGTATGAAATGGCAGTACCGCATGGTACAACCATCAAAGGCTTGCTGCTGGAAGATGAGCTTGCGTCCGATTAGATAGTTGGCGGGGTAACGGCCCACCAAGTCAACGATCGGTAGCCGGACTGAGAGGTTGAACGGCCACATTGGAACTGAGATACGGTCCAGACTCCTACGGGAGGCAGCAGTGGGGAATATTGGGCAATGGGCGAAAGCCTGACCCAGCGACG
>JAZSBN010000025.1:0-63833 GCA_045602405.1 Ruminiclostridium sp. | reverse complement strand
GAATTAGAAGATCCATTCCAAAATAGCAGGAAGTAGGCTTGCAAGTGTCAGACCGCCCCTTGACGTCTTCAGACGTTGCAGGTAGCATAGGGCTTTGCCCGCAAAAGAAAAGCCACCGGCTACGCCGGTGGATCTTTACTTATACTACATTTGTGCTGTAACAGGTGTTTCCTTCTGCTTTCTTACGAAAATAAGCTTGAAAAGTGTACGGATAAGAGGCTGGATAAATAAAAGCTGTGAGAAGAAGGCGAAGGGAAGATTATAACATACAAGCTTCAGCCAGTTGGCGATAAGCGTCAGCATGTTGAAATCCATGGTGTTGTAGGGATAATAGAGGAATGCGGCGATAAAGCTCATAGCAGGACACATAATTCCTACCGTAGCGCATATTATCGCAGTCTCAAAGAGAACAGGGTGAGTTTTCTGAGGGTCGAAAACTCTGCATGCAAGCTTAAAGGAGAGAGGGCTTCCAAGGAAAATTTCAAGGCAGTAGGCAAGAATAAACTCAATAACAACTACCGCCCAGATAGGCATTGTCATACCAAGTACCTCAACACCGCCGAGGGTATTTATAGCGTCTAAAACGTGGTTTACTGACTCGCCCCCCTCAACAAAGGCAATCTTTGTGTTGGCCCATGTGATAAAGTCGTTTCCGTTGATTACATAAAGGCTGTAAAAAACGTAAGCGTGGACTGTTATTATAACAGTCATAAGTGCGAACATCATTCGCTGAAACTGATTCTGTGGCATAAAATATACCGTTCCTTTCTTTTGCGCAACAAAAAAACACAGGTATACCTCGGCGTAAAGCTGTTCCGTGATCAGATTTACATACCGAAGTAATACATGTGTCGTTGCTTATATATTTTTTACCAGTATATTTTACCACATTATGCAGTAGTTTTCAATCGTTAAAATCTCTAAAATCTTATCTTTTTTCTGAAGAGTATTACTGCAAAAACAGCTACAACAGCCGCCCAGATAAGAACGATTCCCGATTCGGTAAAGCCGCCTGTGATATCGCCGTTAAAGATAAGTCTTGCGGATTTTACACAGTGGTAGAAGGGGAGAGCGTTACAGATATCGAAGATAGCGCCGCCGATAGTCTCAACATCCATCCATATTCCGCCCAGCATACCTGAAAGGCAGATAATAATTGAACAAAGTCCGGGAGCGGCGTTCTTGTTGAAGGCTGTACCGAAAAGGATACCGAAGGATACAAACATAACAATAGCAGGAATTGCGGCAACTACTGCAAGAAGCATCATTCCGATATCAAGGCTTACACCGAAAATAGCTCCTGTTACGAGGGAAGCTATCATATTTACGAGGGACTGTAATACTGCAAGGAGAATAAGGGGGAGAATATAGCCTGCTATGTAATGTACAGGCTTAAGAGGAGAGGTGAATACTCTTAAGAGGAAGGCTTCGCTTCTGTCGCCCGACACAAGGAGCGCCGCAAAGAGCATAACAAAGGTAAAGCCGAAAATCATTATGCCGGGAGAAAGGTTTTCTACCGAGAATATGGTCATATTCGCTTCAGGGGGAATACTCTCGTTTATAACCGACATAAGTACAAGCATAACAATAGGAAAGCCCACACAGAAAATCCAGCTTATAGGATCTCTTAAAAGCTCTTTTATATTTCTTTTGGCAAAGGTCAACGCTTTCATTTTAAATAGTCCTTTCTGAATTATTCCGATATCTTAAGGAAGATTTCTTCCAGCTTTTCTTCTCCCGTGAGGCTTCTGAGCTCATCGAGAGTTCCGATAGCCTTAAGGCTTCCTTCCTTAACGATAGCTATACGGTCAGCTAAATGCTCGCTTTCCTCAAGGTAATGGGTTGTAATAATGATACTCATTTTTCCCTTAAGGCTTTCAATAATTTTCCAGAGCTCACGTCTCGCCATAACGTCAAGACCGAGAGTAGGCTCGTCAAGGAATAAAAGCTTGGGCTCGGTTATAAGCGCCATAGCTATACTGAGACGCTTCTGCCAGCCGCCTGAAAGCTTTTCCGCCATCTGACCGCGGACATCCTCAAGAGAAAATTCCTTTATAATTCTTTCGGTATTTTCGTTGGTCTTTTTCTTATCCATTCCGTAAATTCCGCACATAAAGCGGAGATTTTCTTCTACTGTGAGCTTCTTGGCGAAGGAATTCTCCTGAGGAGAAATTCCTATAAGCTCCTTAACCTTATCAGGCTCCTTTGTTATACTTTTTCCGTATACGAGAGCGTCGCCCGAGGTAGGCTTAGTAAGGCAGGACAGCATTTTAAGAATGGTTGTTTTTCCTGCACCGTTCATACCGAGAAGGGAAAAAACCTCCCCGTCCTTTATCTCGAAGGAAACGTCCTTTACTGCTGTAAGCTTCTTGTATTCCTTCCTGAGAGAAATAAGTTCTGCTGCGTTCATATCAGTTCTCCTCGTCAGTATCAGTTTCTTTGATGATTTTCATTATTTCCGCCGTTGCGGCAAGAAAGCTGTTAAGCTTCACCATAGCCATACCCTGAGCCTCGTCTCCCATAATTAGAAGCTTATCGCCCTTTTCGAGGCCGAAAATCTCCAGAGCCTTTTCAGGGATAACAATCTGACACTTTGAGTCGATTTTTACTACGCCGAAGATGTGCTTTCCCTTCGGTGCGTTGCTGTTATTCGGCTCCTTCGCGTAGGTTACAAGGTCGTCGAGGGTAACTTTATAAAGCTTCGCCAGCGCTATGCAGTTATCAATATCGGGAAGAGCGTCCCCTGATTCCCATTTTGCCACCGTCTGACGTGATACGTTGAGGGCTTCGGCAACCTGTTCCTGGGTAAGCTTGGCTGACTTTCTCAGCTTTTTAAGACTTGATGTGTTCATAAATCAACTTCCTTTTTCTTACTGACTTAATTATAACATCGGAGAAATGTTAATACAAGCAATTATTTTTTACATCCAATGTTAAAATACGGTAACATTATTCTTCTGTTTTCGTAATTACGTTGGAGTAAGCGGTCTTTACGCTTATTCCGTCTATCTTTCCTATTTTCCCTGTGACAGTTGAAATTACGTCCTGAGGAGCGTCGATGGCTACGCTTATTATGTTTATATTTTTGTGTCGGTAGGGTATTCCCATACGTCCGATTATGTATTTTCCATAAGCGTGGAGAAGGCTGTTAAGCTCTTCGGCAGCTTCCTCCTTTTCAACAATAATTCCTATAAGTGCAACACGGGTTTCCATAAGCTTTCTCCTTACTGAAATTTAATTAACGAACCGCATACTGCAGTTTTACAGTATGCGGTATAAGTTTTATTTACCTTCTTCTTCCGCTTTTCGTATCTTTCTGAACTGGTAAGCCGCCATAACTATAGCTACTATACCCGAACAAAGGTCGGCGATAGGTCCTGCGAAAAGAATACCGTCAATTCCGAAGAAAAGAGGGAGTATAAGAAGGGGCGGAAGGAAGAAGAGAAACTGTCTCGTAAGAGAGAGGAAAATACCGTTCACGGGCTTTCCTATAGAGGTAAAGAAGGTGGAAATAATAGGCTGGAGACAGTTCAGCCATGTAAAGAACAGGAATATACGGAAGAAGCTTTCTCCGAATACAAAGTAGCTTTCCGTTCCTGTACCGAAAATCGAGATGAGAGGGCGGGGGAATAGCTGAAATGCGGCGAAAGCGGCAAGCGAAACTCCGCCGCCTATAAGAATCGCTATACGGAAGGCCTTTCTTACCCTGTCGTAGTTTCTTGCACCGTAATTATAGCTTTCGATAGGCTGTGCCCCCTGGCTGAGACCAATTACTATAGAGAATACAATCTGGTTTACTTTCATAACAATTCCCGAAACGGCTATCGGAATAGTTTCGCCGTAGGAGGATAATGCGCCGTAATGGCGGAGAGTATTGTTCATTACAACCTGTACCAGCATGATAGCAAGCTGATTTATAAAGGACGCCATACCAATGGCGGAAATCCTGCCCATAATTTTCGGCTTGATAAGAAAATGAGACTTGTTAAGCTTCACCTTCTTGAACTTTATCATGTATACAATAACGATAACAGCGGAAATTACCTGTCCTATTACGGTAGCGAGAGCGGCACCTGACATGCCCATACCGAAGCCAAAGATAAAGAGAGCGTCCAGCCCTGTGTTTATTACTGCGCCTACAACATTACAGAACATAGCCATATTGGGGCTTCCGTCGGCTCTTATAAGGTGACAGCCGCCGGTAGTAAGAATAAGGAACGGGAAACCGACAGCGGTTATGCTTACATATTCCTCGGCGTAGGGCAGTACATCGGCAGGGGAGCCGAAGAGGTTAAGAAGCGGCGTAAGGAAAATTTCCGTTATTGCAGTAATAACTATACCGCAGAGCATGAGAAGCGAAAGGGAGTTTCCTATAAAATAGGGGGCTTTTTTTGTATCGCCCTGTCCCATGGTGAGGTTATAACAGCTTGCCCCTCCTATTCCGAAGAGGAGGGAAAAAGCGATACAGGAGGTGGTAAAGGGGAAGGCTATGTTGGTAGCCGCATTTCCCAGCGCGCCTATATCCTGTCCGATAAAAAGCTGGTCAACAATGTTATAGAGCGAGCCTACGAGCATGGCGATAATACTTGGTATGGCGAATTTCGCCACAAGCTTTCCCACAGACTCGGTTCCGAGAGGATTTGTTTTTTCTTCAGTCATTTTGATACTTCCTTTTCAATACACTTCTATTATTATAGCAGTATTATTATATTATGTCAAATTCTGTCGTACTATAAGCATGGAATATACATAAATTTTCTGAATATTCTGTATATTTTGTTATGTAACATTGACATAAAAGCCTGTTTATGGTAAAATTGAAGTGATAATATGAGAAGGAGGTGTGACATGTATTATATCCCTCATTATGATATTGCGGCGTTGTTCATTGAAGTTCTGCTCTTAGCCTTGTATATAATAAGACGTAACTATCCTACTGCCGCCAATAAAGCATATCTTCTCATGATATCGGTTTCTATGGTCTCATCTCTTGCGGATATGATAAGCGTTTTCACCCTACGGTACTATTCAGAGGTACCCGTATGGCTTAATTATGTTATAAATACGATTTATATGTCATCCTATTCGGGTATGGCGATAACGTATCTGTTCTATATTCTGGTTGTTACGAGAAACGGAAATGTTTCAAGGAAACATAAGGGCCTGTGTCTCGGAATTTTTGCGGTAGAATCGCTCTTTATCTATACAACGCCCTGGACCAGACTTGTGCTGTATTTTGACGAGAACGGCAATTATTGTCACGGTCCTGCCTTCTATCTTCTCTATGTAATTTCCATAGGAACGATACTGGGAATTACAGTGGTTGCCGTAAAAAACCGCCGTGTTTTATCAAAACAGCAGAATCTTTCTATCTATTTTATCAGTATAGCAAGTATTATTTCTGCTCTTGTTCAGTTATTCCATCCCGAATTCCTGATAAGTAATTTCGTTATTTCAGTATTCCTTGCGCTTCTTTATGTATCGCTTCAGAATCCAGACGATTTTATCGATAAGCATTCCGAATGCTATAATACCGACGCATTTTCCAAGAGCATCGAAATGATGATAAATAAGAAGCAGAGATTTTCGGTAATCTCCTTCATGTCTGAAGATTTTATCTATATAAATCAGGTTCTCGGCGCTAAGGTGGGAGACCTTCTTATAGCCACTATAGGCGACCATGTCAAGAGAAGATACGGCTTCAGGAATGTATATCATCTTTCCGCCTGCCGCTTCGCCGTTATAGCGGATGATAACAAGTGCGGTGATATAGTCAAGGATATAAAGGAATTATTCAGCCGCCCCTTTAACGCAGGAAATGTTGAGGTTACTCTTTCTGTATTTTCCTGTATTGTATCATATCCGGGCTTTATAAAGAGTCCTGACGATGTTATGGACGCTATCACCTATTCCTTCCATGAAATGTCGAGGAACAGAGAGAAAAGCGTAATGTTTGCTTCTGCGGAGTCACTGAGATCGAGAAGGCGTGAAAGTGAACTCATGCATATTTTAAAGAAGGCGATAAGAGACGACGGCTTCGATGTTTATTATCAGCCTATATACAGCGTCAAGGATAAGGCCTGTACTACCGCAGAGGCTCTTATAAGACTGAAAAATACCGAGCTTGGCTTCGTGGGTCCCGATGAATTTATTCCTCTTGCCGAGCGAAACGGTATGATTACCGAAATCGGAGAAATCGTTCTTCGTAAGGTATGCGAGTTTATAAGTACAGGTATTCCCCGTGCCATGGGTATAAAGTATTTCGAGGTAAATCTCTCAACGGTACAGTGTGTACAGGATAATCTTGCTGTAAAAATGCTTTCCATTATGGAGGAATATGACGTCATTCCCAGGTGCTTCAACTTCGAAATTACCGAGACAGCAGGCTCGGTAAACGACGATACTCTCCGAAGAAATATGAAACGGCTTCTTGACAGCGGTGCTACCTTCTCCATGGACGATTATGGAACGGGATTTTCTACCGCTACATATCTTATAAGCCTTCCTTTAAGAATAGTTAAGATTGATAAGAGTATTCTCTGGTCCGCCATGGAAAACGAGGAGGCCTTCACAATCCTCAGGAATACGGTACAGATGCTTAAGGAGCTCAATAAGAAAATCGTAGTAGAAGGCGTAGAAAATGAAGAGATGGTAAGAATTCTCGAAGAAATGGGCTGTGATTTTATGCAGGGCTACCATTTCTCGAAGCCTGTTCCACAGGAACAGTTTGTTCAATATCTTGAAAACGCAGCAAAGGCGGCACCGTAACAAACGGCAGCCGCCTTTTCATTGTTATTGATTTATAATTGCTGTGGCTATGTTCAGATAGGAAGCGAAGGCTACCCAGATAATATAGGGGATATTGAGCAGTCCTGCAAGAGGGCGGAGCTTATAGAATTTCACCGTCATAAGTATAATGAGAGCCAGCAGTATCATTATTATCACAGCCGCAGCCACAAACTGTTCAAAGCGGAAGAATACGATACTCCAGGAGAAGTTAAAGGCAAGCTGAAGCCAGTAGATTGTAAGTGCTTTTCTGATTTCATCCTCCTCGCCGCCGCTTCGTGAGACAAGATAAGCTGAGATACCCATAAGCGCGTAAAGAATTACCCATACAACAGGAAAAAGCCAGGCAGGCGGAAGAAGAGGCGGAGGGGTATAGGTCCCGAACAGGTCTCCGAAGCTTCCCGTTATAAGTGCGGATAGAGCGCCCACAAGCTCGGCTGTTACGACATAGATAAGAAGAGAGGTTATACTTGGTTTTTTCATAGCGGTGTCCTTTCGTTTATTTGGTTAAATAATATGCTGTAAAATAGGACAATATGCCGCTTGATTTATTATATCAGTGATGATATAATAGCCTTATAATTGGATTTTATAAGGAGGGAAAGTCATGTATTTTGATGAATACGGGAATAAAAATAATCCCACGATAGTTTTTCTCCACGGAGCGAATTTTGTTCATTCCTTCGGACGGCAGTACTGCCTTGCTGACCGTTTTCATATATTGGTACCGCATCTTATGGGCTACGGTAAGGAGACAGGCAGAAATTTCGACGCAGAGACCTGTACAGAGGAGCTTATTGAGTTTATCAGGGGGCTTGATAAAAAGGTCCTTCTTATAGGCTTTTCCCTCGGCTCACAGCTTGCCTACTCCATAGTATCGAGGGCGTATCAGTACCTTAACGGAGCGATACTCATAAGCCCCTGGCTTATAAAGGAGGAGCCTCTTTTAAGTAAGATAATGGCGGAAAATGAAAAGCAGTTCATGAGCTTCAAGAAAAAATGGCTATGCCGCTTTATCGGTATGATGAACGGGCTTCCAAAAAAGGAAAACGCCGAATTTGTAGAGCAAATGCAGAAAGTGACCATAGAAACCTTAAGAAAATCCGTAGATAACGGAATTACGCTTAGCTCCGAGGAGGGCTTCAAGGATGCGGATATACCGATTCTTGCTCTTTGCGGCGGTAAGGAGCCGGAAGTAGTAACCGACAGCATAAAGGCTTTAGCGGAAATGAATAAAAACTGCACCTATGAGGTATGGGAGAAGGCGGCACACAATATTCCGCCCCTTTTCTATAAAAAGCTGAACGAAATAATAATAAATTATAATAAGGAGCAGAAATGAAACCCGAAGCAATAATTTTTACATCAAAAACAGGCTTTACCGAAAAGTATGCAAGACTTCTCGGAGAGAAAACAGGTCTTCCCGTATATTCCATGAAGGAATCGGGCGTACTTACGAAGGGTACGGCGGTTATATATCTCGGCTGGCTTATGGCAGGTCATATAAGCGGATACGAAAAGGCGGCAGGCTCCTTCCTGCTTTCCGCAGTATGCGCTGTAGGACTTTGTGACACGGGAACGCTTCTCGAGGAAACAAGAAGGGCTACAAAAATTCCGGATAATATCCCCCTTTTCACTCTTCAGGGCGGTCTTGATATGTCAAAGCTCAAGGGCATAAACAAGCTTATAATAAAAGCTCTCGGAAAGACTCTTTCCGCCAAGGAAGATAAAACCGAACAGGATGAAAGAATGTGTTATCTCGTTACTCACGAAGGGGACTATGTAAGCGAGGAAAATCTTTCCGCTGTTCTTAAGTGGTACGAGGAGAACGGAAGGGCTTAAAATGGAAATTGTTATAAGAAAAATGGAGAAGACCGACGAAGAAGCCGTAATTTCCATGATGAGGGATTTTTACTCATCTCCTGCAGTAAGCACAAACGGCTCCGAGGAAATCTTCAGAAATGATATTGAAGCCTGTACAGGTGAAAGTCCTTACGCCGAGGGCTATATGATACTGCAGGAGGAAAAAATTGCAGGCTACGGAATGCTGGCTAAAAGCTTTTCTACCGAATTCGGAAGAAGCTGTATCTGGATAGAGGATATCTATCTTAAAGAGGAATTCAGAGGGAAGGGAATAGGCGGTAAGTTCTTCGATTATATCGAAAAGCTCTATCCCGAGGCTATTTTCCGCCTTGAAGCCTCTCCCGATAACGAACACGCTATTGCCCTTTATAAGAAGCAGGGCTACAGCGTTCTTGACTACACAGAGCTTAAAAAAATAATGTGAAAAGGAGCATAAAATGGCTGTTAAAAATGCGGTATACCCCTTTCAGAATAAAGAGCTTTCCTACGGGGAAAGGCTCAGTGACCTTCTTTCGAGACTTACTCTTGATGAAAAAATAAAAATGCTCTCTACCCATCATAATGCAGTACCGAGGCTCGGAATCAAAAGCTGGTACATAGGTACTGAGTGTGCGAGAGGGTATGTTACTCATGATAACGAAAAGCCCTCTACCGTTTTCCCTCAGCCTATCGGCATGGCGTCAATGTTTGATAAAAAGCTCATGAAGCGTATAGGCGAGATAGCCTCCGACGAATTCAGAGCCTATTACAACAAAAACGGCGGCGGAGGTCTTATGATATGGGGACCTACGGTAGATATGGAGAGAGATCCGCGCTGGGGTAGAACAGAAGAAGCCTACGGCGAGGATCCATTCCTTACAGGTGAAATGTCCTCCGCCTATACCCTCGGCCTCAGGGGCGAGGATAAGGTAATGAAGACAGTTCCGACCCTTAAGCATTTCTGTGCGGAT
Organism: Ruminiclostridium sp.; assembly: GCA_045602405.1. Classification (GTDB taxonomy): domain Bacteria; phylum Bacillota; class Clostridia; order Oscillospirales; family Ruminococcaceae; genus Ruminiclostridium_E. Next base: position 54,234 of record JAZSBN010000025.1, on the reverse strand, counting down.
AACAACGAGAAGGATAGAGGCTCCTGTTCCGCCAATCTAAGCCTCAGAACAAAGCACGAGTACTATTATGCCGCTTTTAAGCCCTCTATCGTAAAGGGCGGAGCCTACTCCATGATGGCGGCGTACAATGAGCTTTCGGGAGTTCCCGCTATACTTAATCCCGAGCTTCGTTCCGTTGTGAAGGATGAATGGGGCTTAGGCTTCGTGGTTTCCGATGGCGGAGATTTCTCCCAGAACGTAACCGCTCATAAATTTGTTGAATCCCATGCTGAATCCCTTGCCCTTTCTATAAAGGCAGGCTGTGACGTAATGACGGACAATGAGGAGCTTGTCCATGCGGCGGCCTATGAGGCTCTTAAGCTTGGGCTTATCAACGAAGCTGATATTGATATGGCGATAGGTAATTCCCTTATGGGAAGACTTCGCCTCGGAGAATTTGACGGCGGTACAGTTTACGACAGTATCACTACCGATTGCGTCAACTGTGATGAATATAAAAAGGTTAATCTTCTTGCGGCAAAGGAAGGGGTAACCCTTCTCAAAAATGATGGAATACTGCCCTTAGAAAAGAATAAGACAGTAGCCTTAATCGGGCCGATAGGGGACAAAAATCTCCGTGACTGGTATACGGGTTATTCCGACTATCTCGTTTCGGTCAGAAAGGGGCTTGTAAATAAACTCGGCAGTAAAAAGATTTTCTACGATAACGGTTATGATGTTATAGCGATTAAATCAGTTAAGAACGGAAAGTATCTTTCTGTAGACAAGAGCGGTAAAATAAGCTTTTCCTCTGATAAAATCGGAAAAAGAGAACACTTCGAGCTCCACGACTGGGATTTTGATGTAATAAATCTGTTCTCGGTTTCCGAGAATAAGTTCCTTCGTTTTCAGGGGGACTGTACTCTCGGAGAGGAGGAGGTTTTCTCCTGGTTTACATGGGAGACCCTTCACAGTCGTGAATACGAGGGATACATAACCCTTGAGAACAGAATGCACGATAAAATAAGCGTCGGCGAGGACGGGGAATTCGTAATAAGCAAGAATTCCGATTTAAGAGACAGGCTCTTCGAAGTAACCGTTATTTCCGAGGGTGCAAAGAGAGCGGCAGAGCTTGCGGAAAAGTGCGACTACGCTGTTGTATGCGTGGGAAATCATCCCATGCAGGTTGCGAGAGAATGCTATGACCGTCCCGACATAACTTTACCCAGTAAGCAGACGGAGCTCGTAAAAGCGGCATTTTCCGCCAATAAGAATACACTTGAGCTTATCGTTTCAAGCTATCCCTTCGCAGTAAATTTCGAAAAGGAAAAGCTTCCTGCGATAGTCTACACCTCTCACGCAGGTCCCGAGCTTGGTAACGCCGTTGCGGCTGTACTGACGGGCGAATATAATCCTGCAGGAAGAACGCCTATGACGTGGTACCGCTCGGTTCTTGACCTTCCTTCGATGTTCGACTATGACATTATCGGAAACGATATGACCTATCAGTATTTCAAGGGCGAGGTGTGCTTCCCCTTCGGTCACGGTCTTTCCTATTCTGAATTTGAATACAGCGACCTTTCTGTGTCTGACAAGGGCGATAAGCTTACTGCCACATTAAATATCAGAAATATTTCCGAAAGGGACGGTGAGGAAGTTCCCCAGCTTTACTACAGGGCGGAAAATCCCTCGGTAAAGCGTCCTCTTAAGAAGCTTTGCGGCTTTGAGCGAGTTCCCATGAAGGCAGGCGAAACCGTAAAGGTTTCTATTGATATACCGAAATCGGAGCTTGAATTCTATGATGTGTCCCGTGAAAGATTTGTCCTCGAAGGCGGCGATTATCTTATTATGGCAGGAGCCTCCTCCGCCGACATAAGGCTTACCTGTCCCATAAGGATAAAGGGCGAAAAAATTCCGCCGAGAAATCTCAGGAACATCACAAAGGCAATAGCCTATGACGAATGTCATGGAATGGAAATGCTCTGGGCGAAATCGGAGCAGAAGCATTTCATGAAGCTTTCGGGCTGGGGCGGGAATCTCAGATTCAATAATGTCCGTCTTGATAAACCGACTGTCATTCAGGCGAGAGCGTCCGCCGCCTTCGCTCAGAAGGGAAGTATAAGCGTGAGACTTGACAGCCCCGACGGAAAGGAACTGGGAAAGCTTGAAATACCCCATACCATGGCGCTTGAGGATTTCGTGACAGTATCCGCTCCCCTTAAAAAGGCCTCGGGAATCCATGATATATTCCTTGTTGTTTCGGGAGATACCGTTATAATAGATTTTAAGCTTGTATAAAGAAAGAAAACCGCTGATTGTACTCAGTACAGTCAGCGGTTAATTTTAGTTATATCGCCTTTATTGCGGCTTCCTCTGCGGAAAGCATTCTGCCGAATTTTACAGCGTAATCATTGAAGTCGGAAACGTCAGCCTCAGAAGGCTCCATAACCGTACCCTTCATATCACCGAATACATTTTCGGAAAGGTATTCCGTAAGGGTCATAGCCTTATTTTCACGTCTTATGTAAGCCGCAAGAATAGCAATTCCCCAGGCTCCGCCTTCTCCTGCGGATTCGAGAAGCTCTACGGGAACGTTGAGAGCCGCCGCAAGGAAGCGCTGTCCTGCAACAGGGGACTTGAAAAGTCCGCCGTGGGCATAGATTTTTTCGAGAGATATTTTTTCCTGTTTTATGAGAATATCCATGCCTGTTTTAAGAGTTGACATTGCGGAAAAAATCAGGCATTTCATCAGATTGCCCACAGAAAAATCCGAATCGGGAGTACGGATAAGAAGGGGGCGTCCCTCGGTGAAGCCTGTAACATGTTCCCCTGAATGATAATTACAGCTTACAAGACCGCCCATATCTCCTGCGGCGGAAAGGGAAGCGGCGAAAAGCTTGTTATAAAGCTCATCCTTCGGTACGCCTGCCCCTAAAAGCTCAAGAACTCCGCCGAAGAGTCTTACCCAGCAGTTAAGATCTGTTGTGCAGTTGTTGCAGTGTACCATGGCTACAGGATTTCCCTCGGGAGTTGCCACTATATCGATCTGTTCATATCTTTCGGAAAGCTCCTTTTCGAGAACTACCATTCCGAATATTGATGTACCTGCGGAAACATTTCCTGTTCTGGGAGCAATGCTGTTGGTGGCTACCATGCCTGTCTGTGCGTCGCCCTCAGGCGGACAGAAGCTTATCGCTCCGCCGAAAACACCTGTTTTATCGAGAAGTCTTGCGCCTTCTTCCGTAAGAGTTCCTGAAGTGTCTCCCACAGAGACAATTTCAGGAAGAATATCTTCGAGGTTTTCCTTGAAGTCTGTTCCCTCGGTAAGATTACCGAACTTTTTCAGCATGGTTTCGTTGTATCTGCCGTCGGCGGAAACAGGGAACATACCCGAGCCATCGCCTGTGCCGATAACTTTTTTTCCGGTAAGAAGAAAATGCACATATCCTGCCAGCGTGGTTATAAACTTTATTTCCGATACATGAGGCTCATTATTCAGTATTGCCTGATAAAGATGAGCCACGCTCCATCGCTGGGGAATGTTGAAGCCGAAGGCGTCGCTTAGCTTTTCGGCAGCCTCTGCGGTTATGGTGTTGCGCCATGTACGGAAGGGGACGAGGAGCCTGTCTTCCTTATCAAAAGCGAGATATCCGTGCATCATTGCTGAAATACCCATAGAGCCTGTGGTACGAAGCTCAGTATCATATTTTTCACGGACATTTTTCATAAGGTCAGTGAAGCAGTCGGAAAGACCTTCCTTTATCGCTTCCTCTGAATATGTCCATACTCCGTTTTCAAGCTTATTTTCCCAGTCATGAACTCCTGTTGCCAGGATAGAGAAATCGTCTCCCAGAAGTACGGCTTTTATTCTTGTGGAGCCGAATTCAATTCCTATAGATGTAAGTCCTTTTTCAATAAGATTTTTCTTTTCCATTTTTACCTTTCTCACTGCATTTTTTTATTTCATTGATTTCTTACAAACATAACTCCGAAGGTTTCAGGTCCGCAGTTACAGGATATTGTAGCCGAAGCGCTTACAGGAGTAACCTCTTCAAAGTGGCACTGCTTCTCTATCTCTCTTGTTATTGTCCGTAGCATTTTTACGCTGCAGCCTGCATAAGCGATAAATACCTGTTTTTTATCGATAGTATAGTTTCTTTTAAGCACTTTTCTGACATATTTCCTGTAAGCATAGGAATAATTTCCGATAATGAAGGATTTCGGTCCGAGCTTTCCGTTTTTCATTTCCAGTATGGGGTGAATATTGAAAATAGTACAGATTCTGTCCAGCCAGCGCTTGATAAGTCCGTTTCTGTAGAGATAGTTGGTGTTTCTTATGATAAAGGTGGTGGAAATCCTTGCTTTAAGCAGCTCAAGCTCCGATAAAATCTTTTCGGCGGAACATCCGTCGTTTGCCATTTCTGCCGCCTTCATTACCATAAATCCCAGCCCTGAGGACAAATGTCCCGTGTCAAAGATATGTATCCTGCCTTCTCCGTTTTCTATAAGGGCGGCGGATTTTTTTGCCTGATCAACTGAGTGGCTTACAGATGAGCTTATTGAAACGAGAATAACTTCATCATATTTTGCGAGGTTTTTCTCAAAGGCCTTCTTATAAACCTCGGCTGTGGGCGGATAGGGCTTGGACCTTTTTCCGCCCGATTCCATGTGCATAAGAATGTTCTGAGCCGTGATTTCATCGGTATCGGTAAAAATTCCGCTTTCCGTTTCGATCAGAAAATAAAGCACATCGATACCATATTTTTCAAAGGTGCTTCTAGGCAGGTCGCAGGTACATTCAGCGATAATTCCTACTTTTTTCTTATTCATAACTATTCCTTTAATCCTTTCTGTAACTCATACAGTGTTCAGAGTCCCAGCGTTTCCTGTGCCTCGGCGGTTTTTTCTGCGGCAGTATCATATTCAAAATCATCTGCGGCAGCCTTTATCTTATCAAAGAGAGGCTTCAGTGCTGTTCCATCGAATGCATATTCCGAAGCTTCATCGCATATTGCGGAAACCTCGTCACCATCAAAGGCTTCACAGGCCGCCTTTATTTTTTCTATAAGCTCTGTGACTTGTTCCTTTGATATTTCGGTAAGAGGTTTTGTCTCTGCTGTTTCTGTCTTACTTTTTGCCGAAGCTTCCTCCATGATACCGAAGGGTTCAAGATACTTCCTGCCAAGCTCTGTAACCTTCATGTACATTTCAAGCATAGCGTCGTTCTTCTCTTCGATGAGGCTGTAGTTTTTCTCCTTGCCGGCGAATTCCAGTTCCTTCGCAAGCTCAGAAAGAGGCTTAGATCCGATTGTAAGCGATGAGCTCTTAAGAGCATGAACTTCAATGATATAGTTCTTCCAGGATTTTTCCTCGAAAAGCTTCTTTATATAGTCGTGCTTTTCCTGCGCCTTGCTGACATAAGTGTTCAGTATATCGTTGTAGGCGTCGGTATCTCCGCCTGTATAGAATGCGCCTGTTTCACTGTTGAAAAGTTCTGTTTCCCCAGACGCCTTTTCAACAGGTGCAGTCGGTGCAGGCTCAGGCTTTTTGCGGCTTATTTCAGGTAAATTCGTATCTCTCGAAGATACCTTTATGAGTTCTCTCGGAAGCCAGGTCTTAAGAACGCGGTTAAGGTTTGAAACATCAACAGGCTTCGCAATAAAGTCGTTGAGGCCTTCCTCGATATACATATCCCTTACACCGTTTACGGCGTTGGCAGTAAGGGCTATTATCGGGAGGTTCTTGAAGTATGAGCCTTCCATGTTTCTTATAGCGTGAGTTGCTTCAACACCGTCCATTTCGGGCATCATGTGGTCCATGAACACTATATCGAAGTCCTTTGATTTAAGCATTTCTATTGCGGCGGGACCGCTGTCGGCTGTAAGGACCTGCATACGGTAGGGGCGCATGAGACCTACTGCTACCTTAAGATTTATTATATTATCATCAACGATAAGTACTTTTGCTTTTGGAGCAGTAAAGCGCACGGCGGTATTTCTGCGGTCGTTTATGCTGTCGAGAATGTTCTCGTTGTTGAGTACCGATGCAATAGCCATAGCATAGAAGGGCTTATAGATACATTTTATTCTGGATGGAACTGCAATTTCGTCGGTTCTGTCCTGAACAAGAATTATTTCTGTCTGTTCAGAGGCCTTCAGGAAGAATTCACGGTTTTCAAGATATTCTTCTCTGGCAATAAAGATATGAGTGAAATTCTTTTCAGGCTCGGATTCCTTAAGCTCATCGAAGGTGTTGAACATTTTAAGCTCGGAATCGAGGGTAACCGAGAGTTCTGAAATCAGAGAGGTATACTCCTTCGCCACTCTCGGCATTTCAAATTTAGACATATCGATAAAGCATGCCGCTTTTATTTTCTTTGAATCCTTGACGGAAATAAAGGGCTTGGGGTCGGAAACCTTAAGAGGAATTACAAATTTGAATTCTGAGCCTGCGCCGTAGGTGCTGGATACGCTGATAAAGCCGCCCATACGGGTGATGAACTTCTGGGATATCGCAAGACCCAGTCCCGTACCTTCAACGCTGCGGTTTTTCTTTGTATCAACCTGTGAAAAGCTGTTGAAGAGCTTTTCAACATTCTCGGGGGAGATACCTATTCCCGTATCGGATATTGATACCGTAAGATTTATTCCGTAATCATGCTTTGACTGGCTGAAACGCAACACAATACAGCCTGAATTAGTAAACTTTATCGCATTCGTAACCAGGTTTATGATTACCTGCTGGATACGGACCTCGTCGCCCACCAGCCCCACGGGAATATCAGGGTCGCATCTCACAATAAACTCAAGAGGCTTATCTCCCTTTCGTGCCATAGCTGTGTTTATTACGTCGTTTATGGTGGAGGAGATGTTGAATTCCTCATTGATAAGCTCCATTTTTCCCGCCTCTATTTTTGAGAAGTCCAGGATATCGTTTATAATGGCAAGCAGACTTCTTCCCGAATTCTGGATATTGAAGCAGTATTCTCTCACGGTACTGCTTAAATCATTTTCCCGGAGAATAAGCTCACACATTCCCATTACTGCATTGAGAGGGGTTCTTATCTCGTGGCTCATATTGGCGAGAAAGTCGCTTTTTGTATCACTTGCCTGTTTGGCCATTTCAAGAAGAGCAACCTGCTTCTTTTTATACTGAAGAATGTTATAATTTATAAAGATTGATATTGCAGTATCAAAGAAATAAACGATAGGGAAGCGTATCTGATATACCTCGGGATAAACGTACCCCAGATCGCCCAGGGGTGTCCATAAATATATCGCCAGAGCTATACCGAGAAGTATACTGAAGCCGCCGCCATAAAGAAGCTTATAGAAGAATATAGCCAGAGGCGGTACCATAAGCATCCATACAATACTGAAGCCGTCGGTTCCTCCGGATATTACCGCATGCATAAGAATAATTCCTATAAGGCCGAGAGTAAGTATACTCGTTACATTAAGGCTATGAAATTTCTTATACATAATCGCATTAGCTATACATAGGAGGGAAAGCCCACCTGTTATAACTGCCGTAACGACCTGATTTGAAATAATATTCATGACGCACATGATAAGACAGACGGTAGCCAGCATAATCTTGCTCATAATTATGCTTTTTCCGTTTATATCCTTTGCGTCGAATTTAAGGTCTTTCATGAGTCTGCTCATTTGATTTCCCTCCCAACTCAGGAATTATCCGAAAAGTACTCTGTAACGGCGTCTTCGAGATTGTCCGCCGCCATACGGTACATTCCGATAAAGGTCTTGTGATTATCGGTTATATAATCAGTATCGTTATTGTCCGTTGCATCAATGAGCTTCAGGGCAGTCTCGTAAAGCTCAGTAAGTCCTGTTCTTTCCGCAGCAGTTTTCGCAATTTCAAGATTGCGGCGATAGCTGTTATAATCCTTTACGGAAAAATCAAATTCCAGGTCGTTGCATCTGCTGTTGTCACAGAAGTCGTAAACTGCTTCCATATATGCGGCAGTATTGTTTTCCACCGATTCAAGACCCTTTTCAATATCGAGTCTTGAGCCTGTTTCAATCTTTTCTGTTTTATGTTTTTTATCGTTTTCCGCCTCAATTTTCGGGATAGCTTCATGCTGCTTCACAATATCCTTGTTCAGGTGTCCGAAGAGACACTTTTCAATATCCTGACCTGTGAAGGGCTTGGAGAGATAGTCATCAAAGCCTGCGTCAAGATAGGTCTGTCTTACGCCCTGAATAGCGTTGGCTGTGAGGGCGATGAATACAGTTCCTGCAGCAAGCTGTTCCTCCTTGATTTTATGTAGTGTCTCGATACCGTCCATTTCAGGCATCATGTGGTCGAGGAATACTATATCGTAGACGCCCTTTTCAAGCATTTCGATACATTCCATACCGCTTGCGGCGGTTTCAACCTTTACGAGAGTACGCTTAAGGAGACTCTTCGCCACAAGAAGGTTTGTCTCGTTGTCGTCTACTACGAGAACACGGGCGTCAGGTGCAGTCCTTACCGCTTCCGCCGAGGCTGTTTCCACGGTATTTTTAAGCTTCTGCTCCAGATTTCTGATAGGCTCGGAATTGATGATATCCTGCTCGATAATGAAGGAGAAGGTGGAGCCTACGCCGTAAACGCTGGAAACGTTAAGCTCGCTGTCCATCATGTTGAGAAGTCTCTGAACGATAGTTATACCGAGACCTGTTCCTTCGATATTACGGTTCTTTTCCTGGTCGAGACGCTGGAAGGAGGTGAAAAGCTTATCGAGGTCTTCTTCCTTTATACCTATTCCCGTATCAGAAACAGCAACCTCAAGCTTTATCTTTTTATCACGGATTTCTAAGGGCTTTATCTTAAGGCGCACATGTCCTGCGGGAGTGTATTTTACTGCATTGGTAAGGAGATTGATGATAATCTGTCTTAATCTTACATCATCGCCGTAAAGCGTGGAAGGTATACTTTCGTCAATTTCCGAGATGAACTTAAGCTTTTTCTTTTCCGCTCTCGACTTAATCATGTTAAGAATATCGTTAACAAGAGTAGCGGTATCATATTCGACGGGAACGATTTCCATCTTACCCGATTCGATTTTAGAGAAGTCGAGGATATCGTTTATTACTGAGAGAAGAGTTCTTCCCGCACTCTGAATATTTGCCGCATATTCTACTACCTGTTCCTCGCTTGATTCTCTCATTATCATTTCGTTAAGACCGAGGACTGCGTTTATAGGCGTTCTTATTTCGTGGCTCATGTTTGCCAGGAAGTTATTTTTCGCCTTACCTGCGTTTATTGCATTTTCTGCGGCTTCCTTAAGCTCAGTATTCACCTTTTCCTGCCATAATGTAAGGCGGCGCATGATAACATTTACCACGATGATACAAAGAAGGAATACACAGATATAGACAATATCCGATGTAATCGCATTTCCGTAGATTTCGCCGAAGTTTCTCACAACGATAACCTTGAAGCCTGAAACCTGCTCTGTCATAGAAAGACAAACTCTCTTGTTTCCGTCGTAATCGTCGATTATCACAGATTTGTTTTCGGTAAGAGCGCTTCTGTAGCAAAGGTCAGCGGCATTCACGGAATAGCCGGGCTGCATCTGATATTCATTGAAGGGATGATTGAGAATGTTACCGTCGATATCGGTAAGGAAGGCGTAGCCCGAATCCGTATAGCTTTCGCCGAGGATCCCTACCAGCTTATCAAGGTAATAGTCGATACCGAGAAGTCCGATGAAGTTACCCTTCGGGTCGTATACTACCTTACTGAGGGTAGTACAGTAGAGCCCTGTCTGTTCGTCGAGATAGGGAGCTGAAATATTGAAATTATTTTCGGAAACGAGAGTATCAATATACCACTGTCTCTCTTCAACATGCCAGTTATCCTCAGGCTCCCAGCCGTTATTCATAAGAACGGTATGCTCCCATTCGGGGTTACAGAGATAAGCTACTGAGATATCGTCATATTTCGAAACAATATCATTGAGATAAGCTATTGCAGTATCATAATCAGCGGCAAAATCAGGCTGTGCGGCGATACTGTCAGAAATAACGTCAAGCACTGCCCTGTTGCCCGTAACCCATTCCTGTACCTGATAGAGATAAAGCTCTGTCTCCTTCTGCATTTTTGTATTGCCCCAGTTTACCTGTGTATCAGTGTTGAGGAAAACCGCAAAGGCACTTGTTACGAAAAGTACAATTGAGATAAGAGTAATCTGGAATTTATGGTTTACCTTATTTTTAATGCTTTTTTTCTTTTTTTCGGTACTTTGGCTGAAATTATTTATGTTGGACATGGAAATAAGGTTATCCAGCATCTGGTTCAGCTCCTTAGCTGAATCGCCTATTTCGCTTCCTGTATTGCTTCCCAGCATGTCGGCACGGCTCATTATTCTTGAAAGAGGACGTTTAAGCTCATAGCTCATGCTTTCAAGGAATTTATCCTTGACGGATAAGGCTTTTTCCGCTTCAAGCTTACTGCGGCAGGTATGTATAAAGAACACGATAACCGCTGTTGCGAAAATCAGCATCAGCGCAACCAGATATATTGAATTGCTGCTTATTCCCGCGGTTGCGAGACTGCTTTCCACACAGACGACAAGATACCAGTCATAATTGGTCCTGTCGGAGAAAATATCGTATTTTACGCCTTCCGCCCTGTAGTCAAAGGAATCTCCGTAAAGCATGAATACCTTGTTTACAAGCTCGTTATAGAACGGAAGCTCCTTATAGTTTCTTCCTACATATTCAGGGGTGGAATGGCCTACTATAGTTCCGTTATCGTTGACGATAAGGCTTGAACCCGTGGCGGAAGAATTCATTTCCTCAATATAGTTCTGGATTTCGCTCAGATTGAAATCGAGACCTACAACGGTAGAGCCGTCGGGAAGAAGCTTGGAAATGGAATAGCACATTTCTCCTGTGCTTGCGTCTATATAAGGCTCAGTTACATGAACTGCACCCATGCGCTTTTTAGCGCCGATATACCAGGAACGCTCATCCAGCACGAAGCTTTCATCGGGCACAAAGTCATTTATATACAGCTTTCCGTTATATGCGGCATAGGCGCTGAAACAGCTTCCTTCGGATTTTCCCTTTATATCTTCGATAGTTCTGGGAGAAAAAAATGCAGTAAGCTGTGTTTCGGGCTCCTCTGCGGAGATTATCTGTTCTATCTGCATGCCTACGCTGTCCAGAAGACATTCCGAGCGATAAAGGCTGTTATCGACACGGCCTGCTATACTGCTCAGACGCATCTGTCCCTGAGCTTCGATTCTGTCTGCTTCGGTACGCTGTATTAGCACAGCGTTAAGCATGATTATGCCTGCCAGAATAAGTATAAGAATTATCAGGGCGGTGCGATAACCGCTGTTTAATTTCGTTTTGTTATTTTTCATCTTATCCACCTTATTAAATATAAAACTATACATAATAAATTATATATTATTATCATTGAACTGTCAATTAAAATACCTGAATTTATAGGATTTTCTTAACAAAATAAAGGTATATCGGTAAAAAGTACCGTTATACCTTTTCATAATTTATATTTATCAGCATTATGCGGAGCGGAATGTGCAGGTAATAATGAAATCCGAGCCCTCCGTTGTAGCAGCGGAGATTTTTCCGTTATGGACTTCTACTATTTTCTGAGCTACCGAAAGACCTATTCCGTGTCCGCCTGTTTCGGAATTTCTTGAGCTGTCTGTCCGATAGAAGCGGTCGAAAATATGCGGGAGATTTTCCTTTTTTACAGGTGAAACAGAAGTGTTGGAAACGGTAAGCTCTATATTTCTGTTACGCTTTTTAAGGGCGATTTCTATACTGCTGTTTTCGGGAGAATATTTAAGCGCGTTATCCGCAAGTATTGTGACAAGCTGTTGTAATGCAATATGATTTCCTTTTATGGAGAGAAGGGGCTGAATGTTGCATACAAGCTCCTTATTCTGAGCCTGGGCAATAGCCCTGAAGGATGAAACGGTTTCGCTTATAATATCCGAAAAGGGGAGCTCTACTTTTTCGATAGCATTTTCCTTTTCGTCAAGCTTAGCCAGATATACAAGATTGTTTGTGAGGGCGGCGAGACGTTCTGACTGCTGTTTTATATCACAGAGACAGTCGGTGTCCTCGGGGTCGGCTTCAAGCAGAGCCACATTGGCGTTTATTATGGTAAGGGGTGTTTTAAGCTCATGTCCTGCGTCGGTAATGAAACGCTTCTGCTTTTCATAGCTTTCCGCAACAGGCTTTATTATTTTTCCCGAGAGGATGATGATAACTGCCGATACCGCTATAAATCCAACTGCCGACATGAAAATGCTTGCCAGCATAAAGCTATTGAAGGCCTGAAGCTTTCTTCCGCAGTCCAGAAAGGTTATCCTCTTGCCGTTTCGTGCATTTATGACGTTATAGCGGTAGTCGTCCGTAAAACCTGAAGCATTTCCGTTTGCGATTACCGCCTTTGCGTAGCTTTTTGCAGTTTCTTCGTCTACCGATATAATACGCTCGGTTTCCGCCTTTATGATTTCTCCCGTGTCGCTTATGAGAACGGAAAAATAACGGGATTCATAGGGAGTTTCGGGAGAAAAATGCTTCGGCATATCATGGTTAGGCGGCGGCTTTATAAACCTGTCGGGAAAGGCACCGTTATTTTCCGAAAGCAATGAAAGTATCTCATCTGCTTCGGCTACGACTGTGCTGTAATTTATGATATTCATGCCTGCTACAATTACGGACAGTAGCACAAAAAGCGAAATCATAGCCAGCACAATGAATCTGAGTTTAAGCTTTTTTATCATCGGTTTCCTCCAATGAATAGCCTGCATTTCGTGAGGCTTTTATGCATATATCTGCGTCAAGAGCCTGAAGCTTTTTCCGAATATAGGAAATATACACCCATATAACGTTTATTTCCGCCTCGTTGTCAAAGCCCCATATCTTTTCCATAAACCGCTCGGCAGGTATTATATGTCTCGGATTAGACATAAGCATTTCAATCATCTGGTATTCCTTGTTTGCGAGACGGAAACTTCCCGTAGGGGATGAAAGCTCAAAGGTTGCCCTGTCCAGAGTGATGTTACCCATTTTAAGCTTTGTGTCAACCTCAGCCTGCGATCGTGTGATAGCCCGTATTGTAGCAAGAAGCTCCTGAGGGTTAAAGGGCTTTGTGAGATAATAGTTTGCGCCGCTGTCCAGACCCTGAATCCTGTCGTCTACCTGCGACTTGGCGGAAAGAATAAGTACGGGAATCTGATTTCCAGAAGAACGAAGCTTTTTCAGAGCGGTAATTCCGTCCATTACAGGCATCATCACATCAAAAACGGCGGCGTCGTAGTTTCCGCTTTCGAGATAATCCAGAGCGTCCTGTCCGTTATATACAGCGTCGGCAGAATAATTATTCTTTTCGAGGATTTTAACTATCACTTTAGCAAGAGCTTTTTCATCCTCGGCAATTAAAATTCTCATCTCATCACCCCTGATAACGTAATTGTATCACAAATTTCAGAAAAAATCATCCTTTTCGGAGAATTTTCACATAAATTATATACCCCCTGAATTAAATGGACTTTAAAAGTGAAGGAGTATGCAGTTAAAAATTAAAAACGAAAAGCGCGCTTTACAGCGAAGTAAAGCGTGCTTTCATGTTATTCAGGTTGGTTTAGAGAATGCTCTGAAGCTTAAGGAGTATATCCCTGTAAAGCTTTATCATTTCTCCGTGATTGTTTTTAACGAAGTCAACGTCGTTTTTGCCTGCGGCGAACTGAAGAACCTCTGCCATTTTTGATAAATTATCGAAGCCAAGGGTTTTTGACGTACTCTTAAGCGTATGAACCTCTATTGTATATCGCTTCATATCCATGTTAAGATATGCTTCCTCGATAATTTTATCTCTGTTGCTTCCTGCGAAGTCCTGTAAAAATTCAATGTACATTTCTTCGCTTCCCGAGCAGTAAAGCATTGCCATTTTATGATTTACATCGGGTATGAGAGCTTTGATTTTTTCAAGAGGATTCTGTATATTTCCAAATCTGTTTTCGTCTGTATCCGATGAAGAAGATTCTTCGGGAACTTCCTTTTCAGTCTTGCTGTCGGATTCTTCTGGGTCATAAACCTTCTTCTCTTCTGGCAGGTAGGCTTCTATTATCTTTTCAAGCTTATCGGGAACTATAGGCTTTGATAAATAATCGGTGAAGCCCTTGTCAAGATACATTTCCTTCATGCCGATAAGGGCGTTGGCAGTAAGCATGATAACGGTAGTATTGTTGTTGAGGTTGTCGGAATCAGCCTTTATCCTTCCGAGAGTTTCGATACCGTCCATTTCAGGCATCATGTGATCCATGAAAATGATATCGTATTTCTTGTTCTTGGTAAGATCAAGACATTCCTGTCCGCTTGACGCTGTGTCAACCTTCATCCTGAAATCCTTGATAAGATTTACGAATACATTCAGATTTACAGCTACGTCATCAACAACAAGAATTTTCGCTTCAGGCGCGGTATAATCGCATTTATGCTTATAAGCGCTAGTAGCGGATACTATTGAGCCTATGTCGAGCTTTCCTATAGGCGCAGGATTGGTAACCTCCTGAGGAATACATACAGTAAAGGCGGAGCCGCGGCCGTATTCGCTTTCTACCGATATTGTACCGCCCATAAGCTCAACAAAGCTCTTTACGATATTGAGACCCAGACCGGTACCCTCGACATTGCGGTTTTTCTGAAGGTCGAAACGTTCAAATTTATCGAAAAGCTTATGAAGATTTTCTTCCTTTATTCCTATTCCCGAGTCTTCAACTGTGATTACAAGGAGCCATTGTCCGTTACGGTTATCTCCCGTAATACGGAAATAAATATCGCCCTTCTGCGTATATTTTACTGCATTTGTAAGAAGGTTGAGAGTCACCTGACGGATGTGCGACATATCGCCATAGAGGGAATTGGGACATTCTTCATCGCAAGCGACATGAAGCGTCAGATTCTTTGCTCTCGCTCTCTCAATAATCATATTATAGCAGTCAACAACGAGAGAGGATAATTCATAATTGGATTCCACAATTTCCATTTTCCCCGATTCAATTTTAGATATATCGAGAACGTCGTTTATTATTGAGAGAAGAGAGTGAGAGGATGAACGGATTGTTGTGGCATATTCTGTGATTTTTTCATCTGTGGTTTCTCTCAGAATCATCTCATTCATGCCGATAATGGCATTGATAGGCGTGCGGATTTCATGAGACATATTGGATAAAAAGTCGCTTTTGGCTTCGTTGGCCATTCTGAGACTTTCCATCATTTCTTCGTCCTTCGTCAGGTCGTATACAAAGACAACGACACAGTATGCGGTGTTCTTTTTGTCACGGCCTACCGTAAACTGAAGATTGCAGCTTTTGTTTCCCTTTATTGTATGAAGCTTTATTTCGCGAAGCTTTCCTGCAACAACATCATCAAGACATTTTTCTGCCTCTTCGGGGGATATATTGAAAATGTCGGACAGCCTCAGGTCTGCACCCTCTTCAATTTCAAGAAATTTGTTTGCAGAACTGTTGCTCATATAATATTTCTTCGCCATGTCAAAAACCAGGATATTTACGTTTGTACCCTGATAGACATAGGAGCTGACATTCTGGAGCGTTATAGTAAGGGCGTTGTTATGTACGCAGTTATACCAGGTAATAAAATAGGAAACCATAACGCCGTAGCAGGTAGAGGGGAAATAAGGGATTCCGAACATCGTAAGAATTGTATCGGGAATCATGGAAACCAGCAGGCAGAGATGAGCGCAAACCATCACGAGTACGAGTTTTCTGTTCTGGGTAGTTTTACGGCTGAAGAGCCATGTAAAACCCACAAGAAAAAGCATAGATACCGCAACGGCAAGAAAAACCTTGTGATAGGTGCTGCCGAACCAGGATTCTGCGATAAAGGAGGTGCGTCCGTCAATTTCAATAAAGTCATAATAATCAAGAGGGGAGAACAGCACTATATCTCCCACAGCCAGTATCGAATATATGATAATAAAGGCGAAGGTAAAATGCTTTTTGAAATGTATAAGGGTAGCTATCAGTATCATCATGGTCAGCAGATATCCGTCAATGGCAATAAGCCCGCATAAACGTCCTGCAAAAATAGCGTTCATGTCGGTAGACATACCCATAAAGCCGTAGCCGAAGCACCACAGGGCGGCAAAACAGCCTGATACCAGAAGATAAATCCGGATAATTCCCGCCTTCTTTTCTCTAAGGAAAAAGGATAAGCCTGTGGATAATGCAAGCGTACCTAAAATGAGAAGGCTGCCGTTTATCAGTTGTCCCATATTATTCTCCTTTGATATATTGTCAGTTTGCGATATTGTGCATGATTTCCTTAAGAGCCAGCGGCGGGAAGGGCTTGGTCAGATAGTCCTCGACTCCGTGCTTGGCGGCTTTCTTTATAGTTTCGAGATTCTTGTCTCCCGTCATGAATACGACAGGTACGTCGTATTTTTCCTTGATGCGAGAAAGCGTCTGGAAGCCGTCCATTTCAGGCATGATAACGTCCAGAAGAATAAGATTGAATTTCTGTTCCTCAAGAAGCTTAAGAGCCTCAGCACCGCTGCTTGCTCCTGTAATTCTGAACATCGGCTCGTCCTTCATGATGTGCTCGATCATTTTTATATTCATTGGCTCGTCGTCAACAACAAGCACGGATTTATGTATCGTTTTCGGCTCTCTGAGCAGATAGGATGTATCCTCGTCTATCATTCCCAACATAATATCGGCAATATGAGGGTCGAACTGTGTTCCTCTTCCTTTTTCGATTTCGGAACGTACTACATCCTGGGGAAGAGCCTTTCGGTAGCTTCTGTTGCTTGCCATAGCGTCGTAGGTGTCGGCTACGCTTATGATTCTTGCGATTTCGGGAATGTTTTCTCCCTCCAGGCCGTTGGGATAACCATTTCCGTCGTATCGTTCATGATGGAACTTCGCTCCGAGAGCGATAGTTTTATCGTCGTAGATATCCTTAAGAATATGATAGCTTGTGACGGGGTGTATCTTGATTTTCTCGTATTCCTCGTCTGTAAGCTTGCCGGGTTTGTTGATAACTGCGGCGGGGACACGGATTTTGCCCACATCGTGGAGCAGACCTGCATAATAGATATCTTCCTGTTCCTTTTCGCTTTTGTTCATACGTCGCGCAATTTCTCTGGAATACTCCGCAACACGGGCGGAGTGACCGTTTGTGTAACGGTCCTTGGCGTCAATGGTTCTTACAAGTGCACGGATGATTTTCTTGTTCATATCATCCATCTGCCTGTTGATTTCTTTTTCCAGCTTCATTGAATTGTTTGTTCTGATAAACGTAATAACAAAGAACACGATTATGATAAGTGAAATAATAATGCAGACAACGATGTTGTTTGTGAGGGTGTTCCGTGAATCGGCGAAAAGCGCATTGTTATTCACAACCATCACAACATCCCAGTCATTCATAACCGTCTTGGTGAATACTGTTACTGTTTCGCCCCTCAATTCAGTTTCAAAGCAATCCCTGCTGTTATTATAAACTTTTTCTGTAAGAAGCTTCATCTCCGAAGCTTCGTCAAGATAATTCTTTCCCTTTTCTTCTGCATCTTTATGGGCGATTACAAGACCGTTCTTATCAATTACAAAGCCATACCCGATATTATCGAGGTGAATACCCTCCGTTATCTCCTGAATCCGTTCCATTCCGATATCCATAGATATAACGCTTTCTCCGTCAGAAAGCAGCTGACTTACTGAAATCATAATGGTATTTGTCTGAGCGTCCAGATAGGGGGAGACAATAGCGGTTGCGCCGTCAGCTTCCATAGCGGCAATGTACCAGTCTCTGGTTTTCGGGTCATAGCCTTCGTCGGGAACCCAGCCTATACCGTCGATATATGTACCGTCGAAGAGTCCATAGACTCCTGTGAAATTCGGGTCGATTTCTTCCTTATATCGTTCAGACTGAAAGGTGAGGATATTTTCTATTTCTTCAGAAGCCGCATTATTGTTCATCATGTATTCAACGGATACTGCAGTAGTCTGTACAACGCTTTTACCGCTGTCGAGATATGCGCTCAGCTCTTCCGCAATCTGTGATATATTGCTGGCTCCGATATCCTCCATGGTAGCTTCCATGCTGGAGCTGAAAATAATATGGTTATAGGCTACCATAAAGAATAATGCGATTATGATGCTGAATAATGCCAGAGTATACCATCGCTTACTTAACGTTTTCATTTACTTATTCCTTTCAGGATATTATATCTATGTTTATGTTATCGTTTTCTTTAAAATACAGGAAGATGCTATTCCTGCAATTATAGAAATTATACCATATTTCTGCTTTATATTCAAGATTCTGGGTGTTTTTGAGAAAAAATGTTTTTCAGAATTATATCGTCAAAATTGGTAATTATGCGTAGCGAAAGTAACAATAAGGTTGCATTAAGATAAAAATGGGGAAGTATTATTCAAAAAGCAAGAAAAAAGCACAAACAAAGTATGAAATATCATTGAAAAAGATATAGCATTATTGTATAATGTAAATATGATTACGATTTTATTTAAGAATACAAAATGCTGAAAGTACAGGAGATTCATATATGGAAAAATTCAGAGCTTTAATTACGGAGCTTATGCCTGATAGTTATGATAAAATAAACGAAGCTGTCGGCTATTCCCGATTCAGAAAATATACCTACTATTCTTCCACGGCTCAGCGTGACACAAATGTGATGGTAATGCTTCCTCCGCATTATTCCGAAGAAAAGGAATATCCCGTGCTTTATATTCTGCATGGTTTTCATTGTGATGAAACCTGGATGGCGACGAGGGAAGTAAATCTTGATATCCTTTATGGAAATCTTCTTGCGAAGGGCGAGGCCGAGGAAATTATAATTGTTCTGCCCTATATGTTCTGTGACAGGAATATGCCCCGATGTACGGGAATGGATTTAGCCAGCTGTCTTGCCTACGATAATTTTATAAATGATTTAACCACCGATCTGATGCCCTTTATCGAAAATACATTTTCTGTGGCTAAGGGTAGAAAAAATACCGCAATAACAGGCTTCTCCATGGGTGGTAGGGAAGCACTTTTCATTGGCTTTAAGCGTCCCGACCTGTTCGGATATATCGGTTCTGTATGTGCGGCACCGGGACTTGTGGAAATCCCCGGTTCGCCCCTTCATCCCGGACAGATGTCGGAGGAGGAAATGCGTTTTAACGAGAATAGCCCCTATGTTATTCTGATAAGCTCTTCTAAGTGCGACGATGTTGTAAGCTCCAGTCCTGACAGCTATCGTAAGATAATGACCGAAAACGGAGTCGGATATCTCAGTCATGTTATGGAATGTACAGGCCATGACCACACAAGCGTAAAGCCCCATCTTTATAATTTCCTGAAAATGCTTTTCAGATAATGTATATGCAATAAGTATAACAAGGAGGCTGTTTTATGATAATAGGAGTTGACTACTATCCCGAGCACTGGGACAAAGCCTTATGGAAGGCTGACGCAGATTTAATGAAGCAGGCAGGCGTGAAAATCGTCCGTCTTGCAGAATTCGCATGGTGCAGACTTGAGCCGAGAGAAGGAGAATTCCGCTTCGACTGGCTTGATGAAATAATTGATATGCTTACAGAGCGAGGAATGAAAATTGTTCTCTGTACCCCTACGAATTGTCCGCCCTTGTGGTTTTATGAAAAATATCCTGAGGCTGTCCAGACGGAAAAGGACGGAAGAAAAACCTGTACGGGAATCAGAGGTCACAGGTGTATCAACAATTCCGATTTTCTCTTTTATGCCGAACGTATAATAAGCATGATGACGCAGCGTTACGCTGACAATGACAACATCATAGCATGGCAGATAGATAACGAGCTTGAAGCGAATTTCTGCTTCTGTGAAACCTGTATAGGGAAATACCGTGAATGGATGAAGAATAAGTATTCCACGGTTGAAGCAGTAAACGAAGCCTACGGAAACGCTATGTGGAGCGGAGAATATTCCTCCTGGGAACAGATAAAGCCGCCCTTTGGCAGTTATCCCGACCCCTGGCTCAATCCCTCGTATATGCTGGATTACAACCGCTTCGCCTCGGACAGCGTAGTTGAGCACATCAACTGGCAGGCAGGAATTATAAGAAAATTCTGTCCCGACGCAAGGCTTACCACAAACGTATGGTTCTGCAAAAATATGCCGAATTTCTATGACGAATTTGAGAAGCTCGATTTTATTTCCTATGACAATTACCCCACAACAAGACTTCCCGATAACCCCGAGGAAAACTATTCCCACGCCTTCCATCTTGACCTTATGAGGGGTGTGAAACAGGATAAATTCTGGATAATGGAGCAGTTAAGCGGCGGTCTCGGCTGCTGGGCACCTATGGGTAGAACACCTTCTCCAGGCATGATAAAGGGCTATTCGCTTCAGGCCTTCGCCCACGGAGCGGATACCGTTGTTCATTTCAGGTGGCGTAATGCAACGGGCGGAGCAGAAATGCACTGGCACGGTCTTATCGACCATTCAAATGTTCCGGGCAGACGCTTCAGGGAGTTTTCCGAGCTTTGTGCCGAGGCTGAAAAAATATCCGAACTGCGTGATACACAGATTAAATCGGATGTGGCGATTCTGTATTCTCCCGAGGATGAATACGCTTTCAAAATCCAGCCCCAGACGGGAAATATGTATTACATGGAGCAGCCCATGCTTTTCCATTCCGCTTTTACGAAATACGGCGTGAACGTGGATATAATAAGTCAGAAAGCGGATATTTCAGGCTATAAGATTGTGGTTGCTCCCGAAATGTATGTGACGGATGAACGGGTTGTGAAAAATCTGTATGCCTTCGCCGAAAATGGCGGTACTGTAGTTCTTACCAACCGAAGCGGCGTAAAGGATGAATTCAACAAGTGCATTATGGCACAGCTTCCCACAGTATACCGTGAGCTTACGGGCGCTTATATTGAGGAATACGACCCTATGGGCTGGGATAGCGCAAGGCTTGAATTCAGCGACGGGGAAAGCTACAGTTGCCGCCAGTGGTGCGATGTAATCTGTCCCGAAACTGCTGAAACCCTTGCGGTATACGGAAGCGAATTCTATAAGGGCAGGACTGCCATAACCAGAAATAATTACGGTAAGGGTACTGCATATTATTTTGGTACAGTCTGCGAAAAAAGCCTGTATAACAGAATTGTCAAGGATATACTTTCTAAAGCCTGTGTGCCTCATTATGACGGTATTCCCGACAACGTGGAAATTACAACACGCAGTAATGAAAAAATAACAGCACGCTTCATTTTCAACAACACGAGTAAGGAGCAGAAATTCAGCCTTAAGGGCGAGGAAATAACGCTCGCTCCCTTTGAAATGAAGATTGATTTCTGAGAAAAAAGATTAAAGGTCACTGTCAGTACAGTGACCTTTAATTATTTATTTTTTAATAAACTTCTTATCGGCTTCGGGAATTCCCTTTTCGTCATCAACATAACGCTCTACCTTCATGGTGAGATTGTAATTTTCCCTTAGTTCGGTTATACTGTTCATCATTTCTGTGGCATGGTGTCTGTCGAGCGCCTCCTGATTCTTCCAGCTGTCAATAAGCAGTACCGTTTCCGTATCGTTAAGGGGAAGAAAATATTCATACCTGAGATTTCCTTCCTCGGCACGGATCTTGTCAACGATACCTCTGCTTGTCATTTCCTCGGCGAATTTTCTTGCGTTGCCATTTTCGCCGCTATAATAAATGTTTACGGTAATTGCCATATTATCACCTTTTCAGAATTCCTCAGCCCATTTTTTTAGCTCCTTCATGTCGGGACTTCCCTTTATGAGCCTTCCTGTAATAAGCGTTGCGCCCTTACAGCTGTCAGCCAGATTTTCGGCAGTCTTACCGAAGCCGCTTCCGCCTGAGGTTGCGAAAAGAACGATCTTCTTTCCCGAAAAATCATAGCTTTCAAGGAATGTGTTGATAATTGTAGGAGCGATGTACCACCAGATAGGGAAGCCGAGAAAAATCGTGTCGTATTCCTCCATATCAGAAAGCTTTTCGGCAATTTCGGGACGGAAGGAAAGGTCGTTCATCTCTACGGAGCTTCTTGAATTTTTATCCTGCCAGTTAAGGTCAGCGTCGGTATAGGGAACAGCAGGCTTAATCTCGAAAAGGTCTGTTCCTGCCGCCTCGGAAAGTGCCTTTGCCGCCTTTGCGGTTACTCCGCTTGCGGAAAAATATGCTGTAAGCTTCTTGCTCATGATAAATCCTCCTTGTTGCGTGTTTTATATATCGGTAATTACATTTTACTCCGCTTTTTACTGTATGTCAAGTAATCCCACAGTCAGCCGGACTGTGGGATTTCTACCGAAATAATATCAGCCATTCAGAAAATCTGGAAAAGAACTACTCCTGCCACAGAAACAATACTTCCGATTAAATTCAGCCTTGAATGGCGTTCCCTTCGGATAAGTCCGATAAGGAACAGCGTCACAAGTATCATTGGCTGGATAAAGGAATAATTTGAAAGACTTATTGCTATTACCGCGTTTTCAAGAAGCATACCTGCCGTATTGGGTATTCTTGCAAGAATTACCTTGACTGCGCCTTGTTTATTCTTTTTAAGTATTTCCGACGGCTTTATCCTGAACAGCATTACTATTGCAATTATCGCCAATGCGGGAAGAAGCTGAAGAGCAGGGGAGATATATGGGGTAAAGGCTTTAATTACAAGCCCGTAGCCGTATTTTGCGGCAAGATACAGTATGAGGGGAATAATGATTTTTTTATATTCGATTTTCCCCTCTCTGCCTGACCTTGCTATGAAAATAAGCCCCACAGCAGTTATAATTATGCATAATATTTTAAGAATTTGAATATCTGCACCGAAGAAAATATCCGTAGCATAGGATACGAACAGGGTAACTCCAAGCCATGCCTTAAGCTCGAAGGCTGAAAGCTGTTTAAGCACAAGAGCGCTCATCTGAAATTCAAGTAGCTTGCATAATGCAATCAGCAGTATTGCGGCGAAGCTCTGCCACGACAGAGTAAATTCAATCTGCTGAAAGGGCAGTGTAACTGCGAGAAAAACCGACATGGAGGAGCACATGAGAAATGTGAATTCATCCCCTGTGAATTTCGCCTCCGAGACAGCATATTTATCACTCAGGGAGGATATTGTGTAGCAGGCGGTAACCGCCAGCATAAGGAATACAGCATCCATTACCATCTTACCTTCCACCGCTCACGAAGTGTTTCAATGGCTTCAACGTGAGCGGTTTTTATTTTTTTGACGCTTTCTCGTTTCTGCAATGCTCGTCAAGATATTTTTCGAATAAAACTTCGTCGGTGGGTATCTCCGCCCAGTCGTCAGTCCATGCGGAAAGATAAGCGGCATTTGAAATTGAAAGGGAATTAAGTCCCTCTTCGCCTCTTGCTATCATCTCCGTACCGTTAAGAACAGCCTGAGCGAAGGCCTCCAGTACCTCGGGGTGTCCCTCGGGCTCGGGGGCGGTAAATTCCTCGTATGAGCTTTCGGGAACGGCAAAGCCTTCCTTCGAGGTAAAGCAGAATTCACGCTCAGGAACAGATAATTTCCACCAGCAAAGCTTCCCGTGTTCAACCACAATCTTGCCCTTGTCGCCTGTGATTTCAAGTCTGTTTGTGCCGCAGGCGTCGCCTGTTGTGGTGATAAAGGTTGCTGTTGCACCGTTTTCGTATTCGCCGAAAATCGTAACATCATCTTCAACACCAATATTGTGGTACTTACCGAATTCACAGAATGCCCTTACTCTTTTCGGCATTCCGAAAATCCACTGCCACAGGTCAAGATTGTGTGGAGCCTGATTAAGCAGTACGCCGCCGCCCTCGCCGCTCCAGGTTGCACGCCAGCTTCCCGAGTTATAGTAGGCCTGAGTCCTGTACCAGTTGGTAATAATCCATACCATTCTCTTAAGCTCGCCAAGCTCTCCGCTCTGAACGATTTCACGGGCTTTGGCGAACATGGGATTTGTACGCTGATTGAACATGATGCCGAACTTTACTCCCGATTTTTCCGCCGCCTCGTTCATTTCACGGACCTGTCTCGCATAAACGCCTGCGGGCTTTTCGGTAAGAACGTGAATTTTACGCTTGAAGGCCTCTATCGCGATAGTCGGGTGGTCATAATGGGGAACGGCGATAAGTACAGCGTCCACAAGACCGCTGTCAAGCATTTCGCTGCTGTCTGTAAAGCATTTTACCGAAGGATAAGCCTTGGCTTTTTCAAGCTTTTCGGGATTGATGTCGCATACTGCAGTAATTTCAACCGACGGACATTTTCCGCCGAAAACGTTATAGAAATGACCGCTTCCCATGTTTCCGAGTCCTACGATACCGAGTCTTAATTTATTCATAATGCTTCTCCTTTATAATAATTCCTTAAGTGCATTTACTGCCGCGTCAAAGGCTTCATTTGACGTAGGGTAGCAATAGCCCATTTTCGTTTTTTCTTCACCCTCCAGCTTATCAAAGCCGTCGAATACAGATAAATGAGGCTCAAGGGTCAGAACGTTGCCGTTGTAATTATTGATAAGATAAGGGAGATTTCCGATGCCCTTTCCTGCAGGAACCACAGCCCCGTCAGCCATAGCGTCCTTGATGTGCATATATTCGACATAAGGCGAAAGAAGCTTCCACGCTTCTTTCGTGTCCTGTCCGCACTGAATAAAGTTGGCGGGGTCGAAAACAGCCTTCAGCGACGGGTATTCCTTATGTATTTCAAGACATCTTGAAGCTACGTCGCCATAGATTCCCTTTTCGTTTTCGTGGCAAAGGATGATACCGCTTCCTTCTGCCGCTGAAACAAACTGTCCGAGTCGGCTCATTACCTCGTCCTTGTAACGCTCCTCGTCTCCCGAGTGAACATAGAAGCTGAACATTCTGATGCGCTTGGCTCCGAGGATTTCAGCCACCTCAAGACCATATCTGAATTTATCGAGGTGGGGAGCGAAATCGTCGCATATTCCGATTTTTCCGTAGGGCGAGCCTAATGACCATACCGAAATGCCTGCATCGTCAAGCTGTTTACGGACTTCCTTCGCTTTTTCCTTTGAAATATCCGAGATGTTTTCACCGTCAACACCTCTTATTTCAAGAAGGTCTATGCCGTTACGCTTCATAGCCTTTATCTGTTCGGAAATTCTGCCGTCTGCCTCATCGGCGAAGGCCGCTAATCTAAAATTCATACTGATACCTCCGTTTCTTTTCTGATTACATTCTATCATGAATAAATTTGCATTTCCATTGTCAATTTAAGCTTTATATATTGCAAATTCACGCATAAAATGTTATAATCATTTAAAGAAAGGGGGAGATTGAATGCTTAACGAATACAGCTTTCAGAACATCTACATACGCCACGCCATAGACGACAGCCCTGACGACAGGGATTTCACAATGCACATACATGAGCAGTGTGAGATATATTTCTTCGTTTCGGGCGGTGTGGAATATCTTGTTGAGGGCTCGAAATATCCCCTTGACGAAAACAGTCTTATGATAATGCGTCCCTCGGAATCCCACAAAGCGAGGATTTCGGAAAGTGTGCGTTACGAACGTTATGCAGTAAATTTTCCCCTTGCCTTTACGGAAGCTACAGACCCTGAGGGAAGTCTTACAAAAGCCTTTATAAGCCGCCCTCTCGGAAAGGGCAATATGTTTACCTCGGCAGAAATGGATATGAAGCTTGTGGGTAAGCTGTTTTCGGAAATGTGCAGTACGGATACAGACTATAACAGACAGCTTACAATCAGGACTCATCTGTTTATTCTGCTGGATATGATAAATCGTGCATTTACGGAGCGTAAAAGCGTGGGGCATAAGTCTGTAAGCGCCGCCGAACGTATAGTCGTATATGTAAACAATCATCTTTTCGAGGATATATCCGTACCGAAGCTGGCGAAACATTTTTATCTCAGCCCCTCCCAGTTCAGCCGTGTGTTCAGACAGGCAACAGGCGCTTCTCCCTGGGATTATATAACGAGAAAACGTCTTACCGCCGCTAAGGAAATGATAGGAAGCGGCTCTTCCGCACAGAAGGCGTCGGAACATTGCGGCTTCGGAGATTATTCAAGCTTTTACAGGGCGTATACGAAGTATTTCGGCTGTGCGCCGACGAATAAGTTAAAATAAGAAAACCGCTGTTTCAGGGCAGGCTCCTTAAAACAGCGGTTATTTTATATATTACTGAGCTTACATACCATTATGTACTCTTCGTCATTTTCGTCGATTATTTCGAAGCCGACCTTCTTATACATTCTTACTGCGTAATTCGCCTTCTGAACAGCAAGAGAAGCTTTTTCACAGCCTCTGCTTTTAAGCTCGGAAAGCATTGTTTTCATAAGCTCTGTACCGATTCCGAAATGGCGGTATTCCTTATAAAGCGATATAGCGAAGGAGGGAACGCCGTCGGCTATATGTCCGTAGTCCTTCATATCCCGTACCCATACAGCGCCGACTACCTTGCCGTCTGCTTCTGCCACAAAGCATATATCGTCCTTTTTCTTTCCGAAATTTTCGATATATACCTGTAGGTCGGGCTGATTTATGATAGATTTCGGAGGAGGCTCTACGCCTTCGGGAATGAAGATCGCCTCGTATATGAAATCGTCTAAAACCTTATATTCATCCTCACGGATTTTTCTTATATTGTAATTCATTTTTATATCCTTTTCACTATCCCGATTGCATTTTAAAGATTCATCGCTTGTCTTAGAGTAGCACTGCCCTTTTCGAGGGAGGCTGTTCCCGTACGGCAGATTTCCAGAATGGTAAAGTCCTTCATAAGCATTATAAAATCATCCATTTTTGTGCTGTCGCCGATAAGACGGAGCACGAAGGAGTCACGGGAATAATCAATGGTTTCCGCGCCGAAAGCTTCCGCCGCCGCATAGATATCACCGCGCACAGCGGAGTCGTTTTTCATCTTAATCAGCATAAGCTCACAGCTTACGGAATTTTCTCTCGTAAGCTCCCGTATCGAGCAGACATCAGGAAGCTTGTAAAGCTGGTTTATAAGCTGCTGTTTGTTCTCTTCTTCACCGTCAAAGCTGAAGGTTATTCTGGAATATTCGCCCGATTCCGTTTCGCTTGCGGTAATTGAACTGATATTGAACTGCCGTCTTCGGAACATGCTTGTAAGTCGGTTCAGAACTCCGAACTGGTTGTGAACCATAACTGCAACGTTATATCTGTTCATTACTTTACCTCCAGCCTTGTTATAATGTCATCCATACTGCCGCCGGGCGGAAGCATGGGAAGTACAAATTCATCCTTATCTATCCTGCAGTCTATCACATAAGGACCGTCAGCCTTGAAAGCCCTGCCGAGAGCTTTTTCAAGAGCCTCTGGAGTTATAACCGTTTCGCCGTCAGCTCCGAAGGCTCTTGCCAGAGCAGGAAAATCTGTCTTACGGTCAAGAATACTGTTTGAATAGTGCTTGTTGTAGAAAAGGGTCTGCCATTGTCTTACCATACCTAACACGCCGTTATTTATAATGAGAATTACAATCGGGATGTTGTAGGTTACGGCAGTAGCCAGCTCGTTAAGACACATTCCGAAGCTTCCGTCTCCTGTAACAAGGACGCCTCTTTCTCCCGTTCCACAGGCGGCACCGATAGCGGCACCGAGACCGAAGCCCATAGTTCCGAGACCGCCGCTTGAAACAAATCTTCTGGGAGTTCTGAAGAAAAGATTCTGTGCCGACCACATCTGATGCTGTCCCACGTCGGTACATACGGCAGTGTTTTCGCCCAGAAATTTATTGAGAGTGAGAATCGCTCTTCTCGGGGTCATGCCTTCGCGGTTATCAAGATAATCATTTTCCTCACTTCTGAAACAGCTGACTGTTTCTGCCCACTGGGGCTTACTGCCCTTATCGAGAAGGGGGATAAGCTTTTGCAGAGTAAGCTTTACGTCTCCCCGTAGTCCGCAGGCGGCATTTACTGTTTTTCCAAGCTCGGAGCCGTCCACATCAATGTGAATGATATTCGCCTTTGTGGCGAATTTCGCTCTGTTGCCCGTAACACGGTCGTTGAAGCGAACGCCGAGGGAAATAATAAGGTCTGCATTATGCATTGCCATTGATGAAGCGTAATGACCGTGCATACCCTGCATACCGAGAAATCTCGGGTGGTCTGTAGGAATAGCCGAAAGCCCCATAAGGGAACAGCCTATAGGTGCGTCGATCGTTTCCGCAAGAGCAAGCATTTCCTCCTGAGCCTCGGCGGTTATAAGACCTCCTCCGAAATAAACGAAGGGGCGTTCCGCAAAATTTATAAGCTTAGCCGCCTCTTCGATACGGATATCCTTGGCGGCTGAGGGAGCTTCCTTTTCAGCAGGAGCCTTCTGTTCATATTCACATTTTGCAATCTGAACATCCTTCGGCACATCAATAAGTACAGGTCCCGGTCGTCCCGATTTTGCAAGCCTGAAGGCCTCTCTTATTGTATCGGCAAGCTCGTCAACCGAGCTTACGAAAAAGTTATGCTTTGTTATGGGGAGGGTTACGCCTGTAATATCTATTTCCTGAAAGCTGTCGGAGCCTATCTGGGTTGTGGGAACATTTCCGCAGATAGCCACCATAGGGATTGAATCAAGATAAGCGGTAGCAATTCCCGTTACAAGGTTTGTAGCTCCGGGGCCTGAGGTGGAAATTACAACGCCCACCTTTCCCGTAGTTCTTGCATATCCGTCGGCGGCGTGAGCGGCACCCTGTTCATGGGCGGTCAGAACATGATATATTTCTTCCCTATGGGTATATAAACTGTCATATACGTTGAGAATCTGTCCTCCCGGGTATCCGAAAACCGTATCACAGCCCTGTTCAATCAGGGTTTTAACAAGTATATCAGCTCCGCTGAGAAGCATAGCTGTCACTCCTTTCCGTACTGGTCAATTTTCCTTTTCGGCTATTACTTCCACTTCTACAAGAGCTCCTTTTGGAAGCTCCTTTACTGCAACACAGGAGCGGGCGGGCTTTTCGGTGAAATACTGTGCGTACACCTCGTTGAAGGCGGCGAAATCCGACATATTGCTTAAAAAGCATACTGTCTTGACTGCGGATTTTAATGAGCCGCCTGCTGCAGTAAGCACAGCCTCCAGATTCTTACATACACGGTGGGTCTGTTCGGTGATGTTTTCCCCTTCAAGAACGCCTGTTTCGGGATTAAGGGGAATCTGTCCCGAGGTGAAGATAAGATTTCCTGTGACGATAGCCTGTGAATAGGGACCGATTGCGGCAGGTGCATTATTAGTCTGAACTTTTTTACTCATGATTTTACTCCTTTTTATACTATTCTGAAGCCTTCCTTGCGTAAGGACTTTGTAATAAGATTAACGTGGTCGAAATCTCTTGTTTCCATATCAATACGGAGGAAACAGCCGTTTACGCTCTTGGTATTTCCTTTTTCATAGTGAACGCCTGTAACATTACCGCCGCAGTCAGCGATAATACGGGAAATATCCTTAAGCTGACCGGGCTTATCGATAAGCTCGATTAAAAGGCTTGAGGAACGTCCCGAATTTCTGAGGCCTCGGTCGATAACTCTTGAAAGGCTTGTAACGTCGATATTTCCGCCTGAAACTATAGCGGCAACCTTCTTGCCCTTAAGGTTGAATTTATCGAACATTACTGCGGCAACTGCTGCCGCACCTGCGCCCTCGGCAATCATTTTCTGCTTTTCGATAAGTGCGAGGATTGCGCTTGCTACCTCGTCGTCGCTTACAAGAGCAATTTCATCAACATACTTGCTTACGAGGGAATATGTGTTTTCGCCGGGCTGTTTTACTGCAATACCGTCAGCGATGGTAGAAACGGAATCGAGACACTGGATAGAGCCGTTTTTCACAGAATTATACATACTGGGAGCGCCCTTTACCTGAACGCCGTAGACCTTTACGGTAGGGCGGATATGCTTTACTGTGTAAGCGATACCTGATATAAGTCCGCCGCCGCCTACGGGGACGACTACTGCGTCAATATCGTCAAGCTCGCCCAGCACTTCGAGAGCAATCGTGCCCTGACCCGCAATTACATTCTCGTCATCGAAGGGATGAACGAAGGTATAACCCTCGCTTTCCTTAAGCTCGAGCGCCTTTTTATATGCGTCGTCGTAACAGCCTTCTACGAGACAAACCTCAGCCCCGAAGCCCTTTGTCGCTTCTACTTTTGAGATAGGCGCTGTATCGGGCAGGCAGATAAGGGATTTGATTCCGTTCTTTGTTGCGGCGAGAGCAACGCCCTGAGCGTGGTTTCCTGCGGAGCAGGCGATGACGCCCTTTTCCTTCTCCTCGTCGGACAGCATGGCAATTTTATAGGCTGAGCCTCTTACTTTAAATGAGCCTGTAATCTGAAGATTTTCGGGCTTAAGATAAAGCTCGCAGTCGGGAGCGATTCCGTAGGCTCTCACCATATCCGTTTCACGGATAATACTTTTGAGTACAGTCTGTGCATTGAACACCTTGTCAAGAGATAACATTTTTCATTCCGCCTTTCATTTTCTGAATAATGTTTATGTGCTCTGAGGCAAAATAAAAACCGCCCCAAAGCTTTTGCTTTGAGACGGGTGAAAATTTCTTATTTATCACTCGCGGTACCACTCAAATTGCGGATAAAGAATCCGCCACCTCTTCGAAGTCAATCAACCTCTATGCATTAACGCAGCATTCACGGGAAACGCCTACTGGGTGTTAACCTTTGGGGCTTCCGGCTCGGAAGGGATAAGAAATCTACAGTCCTTTACCGGGATCACACCATCCCCGGCTCTCTGGGAAATTCGTTGCAGCTTCCGTCTTCGTCATAGCTTTTTCAATATTCATTTTTTAGCATTATATCACTTTAAACCGATGTTGTCAAGTGGTTTTCAAAAATTTTCTGTTTAAATTCATGATAGCTTTTCTGTATATTAAGATATAGGGGAGGCTTATATCCTTTGTCGGCTGAATTATTGTACGATATATACTAATACGACTCTCTGAAAGTTACAAAATCAACAAAATTTATCAACGGGGGATTGATTTTTGTTATATAATGTGATACAATATATTCATGGTGTCGGTATTGCGTTGTTTGTAAACGTTTCCGCCGATATAATCCGTTATCCTGGCGGAATGTTATATAATCGCAGGGTATCGAAATAATTTAAAGCTTTTTTGAAAGGAAAGAAGGATATGAGAATTCATAAGCGTATAATTGCAGGTGTTCTCTCTTTAATCACAGTTCTTGGCGCTACCTCCTGTAATTCAGGCGGCGGCAGAGCTGAACAGCAGAGCACAGACGCACCTGTAGCGGCACAGACAACCACAGAGGACCCCAACAAGGAAATTGACATTGAAGTTGACTATGATGAAATGGCGAACATCGAAGCCGTTGATGAAAGCAACGAAGCAGGTACAGGTGAACTCTGGGTAGCAGGTCAGACTGCAGGCACAGTTCACGTATTAAGCTTCTTCGATTTCTATGATATTGCTCCCGAAAAGGATATTGCCGAGCTTTTCGCAGAACGCTTCGGCGGTACTGTTGAAACAGAAGTAGTAGGCTCCACCGAAGTAAGCAACCGTCTTG
Source organism: Ruminiclostridium sp. (assembly GCA_045602405.1). Lineage (GTDB taxonomy): Bacteria > Bacillota > Clostridia > Oscillospirales > Ruminococcaceae > Ruminiclostridium_E. The sequence continues at coordinate 22,673 of JAZSBN010000025.1, read as the reverse complement.
GCGTGCTTATGGCGGCAGGTCAGTCTCCCGACCTTATGCGTGCAGGCGAAGAATACTTCCCCAGCTTCTTCATCCAGAACAGATTTGAGAGTCTTGACGGTTATCTTGACATAGATTCTCCCACATGGGCAGGTATGAAGGATGTTATTGAGCAGTTCAGCTACAATGGCGAGCATTTCTATTATCCCTACGGCATGACTGCTACCGCTTACGGCGTTACATACAATTCTCTTGAACTGGAAGAAATCGGCGCTGAAGATCCTATGGAGCTTTACTTTGCAGGTCAGTGGACATGGGATAAGTTTGAACAGCTCTGTCTCCAGTGGAAGGAAAGCAATCCCGATAAGTATCCTATTTCATGGCCTGAAACCGGTGCTATTCAGCTTGCCGCTACAACAGGTATTCCCGTAATCGAATTTACAGGCTCCGAAATCAAGAACAACATGAAGGAGCATAACATCACCAGAACTATGGAGTTAATTGAAAAACTCAAGCGTGAAGAATGCTTCTGGGATGGCTGGCACGGTCCCGACGCTCTCGATTCCTGGCTTGGCGGTCTCTTCTTTGTAATGCCTGCTGACTGGGCTCTTCCCTGTGGTCAGGAACTCTTCTTCAAGAACAACCTTGAAGGCGAAATCAAGACAGTTCCCATGCCTCGCGACCCCAACTCCGACAAGTACTACTTATACGGCGGTACATCCGGTTACCTCGTTCCCGCAGGCTCTGATAACGTACAGGGTGCTGCATCCTACATTCTCGCTTCCAGAATCTGGGCTACCGACCCCGATGTAGTAGCTGCTGACCGTGAAGAAAAGATGTATGACGGCGGTTACTTCTATATCAAGTGTCCCGAATGTAAGTTCAAGTTCGAAAGCGAACGTGATGCTGAAGACGCAGTTTGCCCTGAATGTAACACTCCCAGAAAAGAAAAGTTCAAGATGGTTTACTCTGAAGAACAGATGCAGGTATTTGATGACATGCTCGATACCTCCAAGTTCTCCTTCGTATTTGACTGTCACCGTGGCTTCGGCGCAGACATCAAGCAGAGCATCTTTGATGTATTCGACGGTCCTATCAAGGACGAAAACGATCCCAGCTATGCACAGCTTATGGCTGAGTACTATAATACAATCGAAGCTTCCCTCGATGAATATCGTTCTCTTATTACTGAATAATTTATAAAATAATCCCCTTTTGTCACACAATGCGGTGGCAAAAGGGGATATTTTTGTTATACAGGAATGTTATATAAAGGGCATTATTCCGTTATAGCCTTTTTAGCCGCTTCGAGGGCGGAAATTATCCTGTCGCACCATTCGTCGAATTCCTTATCCTCCTGCTGGAGCTCCTCATGAGAAAGAACATATTCTATCGTACGGCGGACGCCTTCATCAAAGCGGACTGATGCCGTAAAGGAGGGAACAGCCTGTTTCAGCTTAGCGTTATCGAATACAACGGAATTGGCCTTATCTCCGATAAGGGAGCCGCAGAAGTCGTAATGTCCTACTTCATGCAGAAAATCGGAAGGAACATAATAAGGCTTAAGCTCAACTCCGAGAGCGTCAGCGATAGCCTTATAGATCTGATTCCAGGTAAGACTTTCGTCGGAAGTAATCTGATAGCTTTCGCCGATTGCGTGGATATTTCCCATGAGGCCGATAAAAGCCTTTGCGAAATCGCTGTTATGGGTCATTGTCCAGAGAGATGTGCCGTCGCCGTGAATGATAACGGGCTTGCCTTGGAGCATACGCTTTACCACCTGCCAGCTTCCCTTGTCGCCGTGTACGCCCAGAGGTACCGAGCGTTCATCATAGGTGTGACTGGGGCGGATTATGGTTATCGGGAAGCCCTCCTCCCGATACATTTTCATCAGGTATTCCTCGCAGGCGATTTTATTTCTCGAATACTCCCAGTAGGGGTTGGCGAGAGGGGTAGCCTCGGTTATTTTATAATTGCTGAGAGGCTTCTGATAGGCGGAAGCCGAGCTTATATACATGAACTGTCTGGTTCTGTTTCTGAACAGGCGGTAGTCACGTTCAAGCTGTGAGGGGACGAAGCCTATAAAATCGCAGACTGTGTCAAAGGTCATATCTCCCAGCTTTTCGCTTATTTCAGCCTCGTTATTTATATCGCCGTTTATTATGCGGACGTTTTCAGGCAGCTCCTTTGTCCTGCTGCCACGGTTTAAAAGATAAAGCTCCCAGTCGGGATTTTCGGCTAACTGCCTCGTGATAGCCATGCTGATTGTACCTGTACCGCCGATGAATAAAGCCTTCATATTTTCTCCTTATCCATTAAAGCTCTGCGTTTGCCGCAAGCTTATAAATTGCCTCTACGTCATTTTTGTCAAGCTGTCTGAAGCCGTGGCGTACTCCGTCGCCGATTCCCAGCTTTTCAATCAATAAGGGAATATCCTCTTCCTTTGCGCCGAGCTCCCTGAAATTGATAGGCATGCCGATATCACGAAGGAAGGAACGGAATGCGCGGATACCCTTGAGTGCAGTACTTCTCGGATTTTCGAAATCCATCTGAACTCCGAAAATTCTTGTAGCCATCTGTGCGAAACGCATTACGTCGGTATCCATTACATATTCCATCCATGCAGGCATGATTACTGCAAGACCTGCACCGTGAGCGCAGTCATACAAGCCTGAAAGCTCATGTTCAAGGCCGTGGCTGTTCCAGTCCTGTGCTCTTCCTACGCCGACGATATCGTTATGGGCCACCATTCCTGCCCACATAATATTTGCTCTTGCGTCATAGTTACAGGGGTCCGCGATAACACGGGGAGTTTCCTTAATCATGGTAAGGATTACCGCTTCACAGAGACGGTCGGTTATCTCTACTTCCTTTGTGGTTGTAAAATAACGCTCAAAAACGTGAGCTATAATGTCTGTCGCACCACAGCCTGTCTGATACTTCGGGAGGGTAAAGGTAAGCTCAGGGTTGAGGACAGAGAACTTGGGACGGATAAGGTCGGAGCCTGTACCACGCTTCTCCATGCCCTCCTCCTTGGTTATAACGGAGCTTGGTGAGCCTTCGCTTCCTGCGGCGGCGATTGTAAGAACCGTTCCTACAGGGAGAGCCTTCTTTATCTGAGCTTTTCCGCAGTAAAAGTCCCAGAAGTCGCCGTCGTAGCAGGTGCCTGCGGCGATAGCCTTACTGCTGTCGATTGTTGAGCCGCCGCCTACCGATAAGATAAAATCTATATTTTCCTTGCGGCAAAGCTCTATACCTTCATACACCTTTGTATCACGGGGATTGGGTACAACGCCGCCAAGCTCGAAATGAGCGAGACCTGCATCCTCGAGGGAACGGGTTACTCTTCCGAGAAGCCCTGACTTTACCACCGAGCCTGAGCCGTAATGAACGAGGATTCTTGTGCCGCCGTGCTTTTTGACAAGCTCTCCGCACTTCTCCTCGGTACCTTTTCCGAAAACGAATTCGGTGGGACTGTAAAAATTGAAATTATTCATACCTGAAACTCCTTTATTCAGTATTCTTTAGTTTAAATTATATTATTTTACAGAAAAATATTCTATAATAAGATTATAGGAAAATTGTAAAAATCTATTCTTGTATTATCTGTGCCTTCGGTGTTCCGAAGACGGGCGACAGGTAATATAAATATGAAAAATTACTTATATTTTTTACTGTTATGCAGTAAAATAAACTAAAACAATTTTGTGACTTTGTCACGGAAATTTTTACGGAAACAGGGTACAATATAGTTGTACAAGGAAGGCTTGTAACATAATCATAGAAAGGATGTTTTATATGTCAGTTGTTAAAGTAAGCATAGATAATATCGAAGAAATCAGAAAAAGCGAAAAGACAGTCCTTCTGGACTTCTACGCAGATTGGTGCGGCCCCTGCAGTATGGTATCACCGATAGTCGATGAAATTGCTGAAGAAAATCCTCAGTATCTTGTGGGAAAAATAAATGTTGACGAGGAGATGGAGCTCTCACAGCAGTTCGGCATTTCCAGCATTCCCACTCTCGCAGTAATGAAAAACGGCGAGGTTGTAAACCAGTCGGCAGGTGCAAGACCAAAGGCGCAGATTCTTGCCATGTTAGAGGGTTAATTCCTTAAGACGCTTCTTATCGAGAATTTTTATACCCTTTCGGGAAACTTCTACAATTCCCTCGCTTGAGAAATATTTAAGAATACGAGAAACGACCTCGCGGGCAGAAACTATATATTTCGCAATCTGATCGTGGGTTAAATTTATTGTATCGGTGCATGTTCTCGCAGACTCGTCCCAGAGAAATACAGCCAGTCTTTTATCCATACTCATGAAAAGTATCTGCTGCATTACCCACATTACGTCGGAAAAACGGCTTACTGCAATTTCAAGAGCGAAAATCTTTATATCGGGATTATTTTCCGAAATTTCTGCGAAGGCAGGACCGTTCACGATATAGCATTCGCTGTTTTCTTCGGCGTCAATGAATACGTCGAAGGTTATAGACTGCAGTACACAGGAGGCGGCAAGCATACACATATCGCCCTCGTGCAGTCTGTAAAGGGTTACGGCCTTTCCCTCGTCGGACATGATGTATACTCTGAGACAGCCCGAGCGTACAAAGAATACGCCTGCACATTCCGTTCCATCATGTATGGTAGTACCCTTCGGATATGACAGTGCAACAGAATTGTCGCAGATCAAACTGCGTTCTTCCTCGGTAATTTTATTCCAGAAGGGAAAAATTTCACTGTATATTGGTTCAAACATTGCCCGTGCCATTATATAGCTCCTTTCAGAAGAAAATATCAATTTATTACAATTATATTTTACTATCGTTTCAGGGGTATGTCAATAATAAAACAGAGATAAGGAATGGTAAAATTTATGGAGCATATTTATGATACTATAATAATCGGCGGAGGCCCCGCAGGTTATACTGCCGCCCTGTATGCGGCAAGAGGCGGACTTGATACGCTCCTCCTGGAGCGTATGTCAGTTGGAGGACAGATGACTCTCACAGGCGACATAGATAATTACCCCGGCTTTGATGAGGGGATAGACGGTTTTACCCTCGGTATGAAGATGCAGAAGGGTGCGGAACGCTTCGGAGCGAAAACGGAATATGCCGAAGTACGCTCTGTTGATTTTTCAGAGGATATAAAGCGTGTCGGAACCGAAAGCGGCAATTTCCTTTCAAAAACCGTAATAATTGCGGCGGGGGCAAATCCCCGTAAGCTTGGTATAGAGGGCGAACAGGAATTTATCGGAAAGGGCGTCCATTACTGTGCCCACTGTGACGGCAGATTCTATAAGGATAAGACAGTTGCAGTAATCGGCGGAGGTAATTCCGCAGTTGCCGACGCCTTGTATCTTTCAAGGCTTGTGAAAAAGGTTTATCTCGTTCACAGGCGTGATACTCTGAGAGCGGAAAAAATATATCATGAGCCTCTTTTGAAGGCGGAAAATGTGGAGTTCCTTTGGGACAGCACGGTGTCTGAATTTATAGCCGATATGAGGGTAACGGGAATAAAAGTGAAGAATGTAAAAACAAACGACCTGACTGAAATTTCCTGCGACGGTGTTTTTGTAAGTATAGGAAGAAGTCCTGCAACAGACTTTTTAAAGGGAAAGCTTCAGCTTGATGAAAAGGGATATATAGTTGCTGACGAAAGTACCCGTACAAGCGTGAAGGGAGTTTTTGCGGCAGGAGATATCCGCACAAAGGTTCTGAGACAGGTGGTCACAGCGGCGGCAGACGGAGCAGTAGCTGCACATTACGCCGAAGAATATCTCGGGGGAAAATAGTTTTGTGACGAAGTCACGGAAATTATTTACAGATTATGTTATTATTAAAAAAACAAAAACGGAGGACAGAATTATGAACAATAGATTTTACATTTGCGAACATTGCGGAAACTTAATCGGAATGATAAATGATTCAGGGGTGCCTATGATGTGCTGCGGTCAGAAGATGACTGAGCTCATACCCGGCACTGTTGAAGCAAGCCGTGAAAAGCATATTCCCGTTGTAACAGTCGAAGGGAATACAGTCAAGGTGGAAATCGGCTCTGTTGCACATCCTATGGCAGCAGAACACAGCATTCTCTGGGTATATCTTCAGACTGACCGAGGCGGACAGCGTAAGGCTCTTGAAGTAGGCTCTGCACCTGTCGTAACCTTTGCACTTGCAGAAGAAAAGCCTGTTGCTGTATATGCATACTGCAACCTCCACGGTCTCTGGAAGGCGGATATCTGATTGAAAAAATCTTAAGGAGGAACGATTATGCTTGAAGCAGGGCAGAAGGCTCCCGATTTTACGCTGAAGGATAAGAACGGTAATGATGTATCCCTTTCAGATTTCAGAGGTAAAAAGGTAGTGCTGTATTTTTATCCCAGAGATAATACCCCCGGCTGTACAAGACAGGCCTGCGCATTTTCAGGCTTATACGGCGAATTTCAGAAGCGAGGAATAGAAGTAATCGGAATCAGCAAGGACAGCACCGCGTCTCATGCGAAATTTGCCGAAAAGCATAACCTTAGCTTTATTCTTCTTTCCGACCCCGAGCTTACAGCTATTCAGTCCTACGGCGTATGGCAGGAAAAGAAGCTTTACGGAAAGGTAAGCATGGGCGTAGTCCGTACCACCTTTATAATTGACGAAAACGGCATTATCGAAAGGGTTATGCCGAAGGTGAAGCCTGATACAAATGCGGCTGAAATACTGGGAATGATATAACAGAAAAAGCAGGATGTTTAATCATCCTGCTTTTTTGCTATTCAAGTCCCTTTTTCCTGAAAGCGACCGCAAACAGTAATGCCATAATAACAAAATTTACTGCAATTACAACAGCACTTTCCGCTTTTATTTCAGCAGTTCCGAGACCGTTTATAAGATTGCTCATCTGCTGGGAATAGGTTATCCTTGCTACCTTTTCAATGCTCTCGTTGAACATGGAAAGCATGGGAAGAAAGGAGAAAATCATCATAACGGGAACAGTTACCGAAGTCGCCGACATCTGATTCTTGCTGAATATCCCGATTGCGGCACCTGTGAGCTCTGAAAGTAAAATTCCCGTAGACATTATAAGCATGAATACACAGAAATCAATACCTGTGTAGCCGCCGCATACTGCGAAAACCACGGCACCTGCCATACACATGAGCCACACATACAGACCCACTCCCATAAGATATTCAAAGGGCTTCACGTTACTCATCATAAGAGCACGGAGAGTATTATTTTCCTTTTCCTCGGAGATTATGGAAGACATACAGGTAAGCGGCGCCATTCCTACAAACATTACCGAAAACATTTTTACAAAGAAATGCTCGGGCATATCATCAAGAGTAATAGTATTCTCCATAACAACCGCAAGTATGGGCATCATAAGAAACTGAATAAGGATAGTTTTGTTTTTGAAGGTTTCTTTAATCTGTTTCAGAAAAACCGCGTCTATATTTTTCATGCTGTAAGCTCCTTTCCCGTAAGCTCCATGAATACCGTTTCAAGGTCGGGTTCGGTTGTATGGATAGTTTCCGCTGTACCGTTCCTGAGGAGTTTCGAAATGATTTCCGCTGCATTTTTATCATGAGAAATTTCTCTTTCGGTTCCGTCTGTGAGATGTATTTTTATACGCTTCTGATGATTATATCTGCGGCAGATTTCGTCGGGACTTCCGTATTCTACAATTTTACCCTCGTTTAAAAGAGCAATATTGTCGCAGAGCTTTTCCGCCTCGGTCATTGTGTGGGTCGTAAGAAAAATCGTCTTGCCCTTTGCCTTTTCAGCGAGTATCATTTTCTGAATTTCGTCTGCAGTAGCAGGGTCGAGTCCGCTTGTAGGTTCGTCAAGGAAAAGTATATCAGGATCAATCATAAAGACTCTTGCAAGTCTCAGCCTGCTTTTCATTCCCTTTGAAAGGTTACGGGCAGGAGTTTTTTTAGCCTCCGATAAGCCTACCGCTTCAAGGGCTTTGTTTATCCTGTCATTTCCGATATCGTATATTCTTGCGAATATTCTGAGGTTTTCGAAACAGCTCAGCCTGTCATACACGCCGAAATTGTCCATCATAATTCCAAAGCGGCTGTAATCCTTTCCTGTAAGCTTCTGAGAATCGCTACCGTTGATAACGGAGCTTCCCTTTTCCGCCTTGAGCTGTCCCGTAAGGATTTTTATAAGAGTTGTTTTACCCGCTCCCGAAGGGCCGAGAAGCCCGAAAATTTCGCCCTTTCCGATTTCAAGGCTGATGTTATCAAGAACTGTTTTTTCTCCGAAGATTTTTGTAATACTGCTTACAGCAATAGCATTTTCCATTACTGCTCCTCCTTAAAACGCCTGAGTGCTTCTTCAAGCTTTTTATTCTCCTGTTTTTCAGAAAGAACTGAAATAAAGGTGCTTATTACTGCGCTTAAGATAAAGCATATCACAAACATTATCCAAGCCCAGGGCTTGCCGACAGGAAACCAACCGCATAAGAAAACAAAAGTAAGGGTGATTGCCAACGCACCTGCAAACATAAGCACAATTCTTACCGCAAGAGGCATTTTCTTGATTATAAAATCCGTCATAAATATAAAACGGAGCGTTACAACAAGAGCTATCGCCAGCAGAAACTGCAGTAATGTAGATACGCTGAGCCCGTTACTTCCGAGGGCAAAAATAGTGGAAAGCTCCTTTGCGTCCTGTCCGAAAATCATACAGAAAATATTAAGCAGTAATACTGTAATTCCGTAAATCATGAATACCTCTGAAAGGTATCCGAGTATTCCCTTTTTATTATCCATTTACTTTACCCCCAGTCTGTGCTTCAGTTCGTCGGCATACTGCCTTGATACGATTATCTGTTCGCCGTTTTCGAGCGTAAGTCTTATCTTACGGTCAAGCTCCGATTTTAAAGAGCGTATGAATTTAAGCTGAACGAGACAGGATTTACTTACACGGAGAAAGCCGGCCTGACAAAGCTGTTGTTCAATTTCGTAAAGCTTAAGCTTTGACTCGAAGCAATCCTCCTTAGTATAAACAAAGGTCTTTCTGTCCACTGATTCGATATAGACAATTTTCGCCACATCCAGTATGTATGCTTCATCGTTTCTGACCGCCATAATCTGCTGGTCAAGAATACGGAGAGTAGCAATTATCTTTTCTATTTCGGGAGTAAGACTACTGCTGTTTATAACTATTTCCGTATCGGAAATGTTTTCGTTTATGTTTATTGAAATTTTCACCGTATCACCTCTCTGACTACATATTAACACAAGCACATTCCTTTTGCAACAGGGTGTTACGCGACCTGCCGTTTTCGGTGACTGAGTTGCCGTTTGTGTTACTGACCTCTTTCAAATATTATACAGTACAGATAGCTGATGAATAAAACAAGTGACGGATTTCTTTTAGTGTGGGTGTCATATAGAAGTTTTTAACCCCGCCGTTTTGCAACTGCGGGGTTAGCTGTTTTTTATAAAAGGCGGGAATTGCCCGAAGGGGCTCCCTTCAAGGAAAGCCGTTTTTCTTAAATGATGTGCTCAAAAATCTCTCCTTCGATATCGTATATATCGGTAATATCAATTCTTGTACCGTCAGTAAAAATAACCTTCCTTTCTCCTTCGTCAATCCGCCTTACAGCACCGATTATTTCTTCATAAGAGCCGCCGTTTTTTCTGCTGTCAGGCAAAAAATAAGTTAATCTGACTAACGGTCTGACATGTATATACTCTGATAATATACTGATTTTTTCGCTGAGCATTATTTTTTCATCCTCGGTGAGCTCGTGTCTTTTATCCGTAAGCCTTGCCGTTTCGGCCACAGCAGCGTCATATCCCGTAAGTGCCGCAAAGGGGGCAAACTGTACGGCACGGTTCAGCCTTGACATCCGTGGACGGACGTGAGAGCAGTAATGTCCCAGATTTATTATATCATCATATCGATTTTCCGTGTTCATTTTTTCTCCTTTACGCCTTGTGGCCGCCCACCTGACCGTTTCTTTCAATAGTGGTTGCGCCTTCCTCTAAGTTCATGCCCTTAAGCACGGCGTTTTTTCCGTATTTTTTCTTTATGCCGATAAGCGCTCTCTGTACATTCTTTTCTCTGAAAAGCCACTTTTCTTCTTCTGCTTTTTCCTGTTCGAGAGCCTCATAATCTGTGTAAAAATCAAGCTGTTCAGGCGGTTCTTCTTCGATACTGTTTTCATTTATAACATGATTTGCCACAACGTACATTCTTCGTACTGTCAGCTTTGGGTCAACGATTCTGTCGTAGAGCTCCATAACCTTTTCGGTGATAATTTTCGTTGAAGCTGTATACTGTCCTAAATTTATCGAGCCGTGTGCGGATTTGGGAATCTGTCTTCCGTAGGGGTCTGTTGTAACCTGACCGCCGTACTGCATTCTTTTGAAATTATCGGCGAGATTTTCAATGTCATATCCTACTGTAAGAACCATCTGGTCTGTAACCAATCTTTTCTCCACAAGGTCAAGGGTCAGCAGATCTGTCATTTCCCGAACAATCAGCCTTGCTTTTTCAAAATTGTATGGATTCTGAAGCACCTGTCCCGAGCTTATACTGCTGCTCTCGGGGCGATAAGCCTTTACATCTGCAATAGTGCAGGGCTCCCAGCCCCAGGCGTGGTCTATCAGCAGTTCTGCATTTACACCGAACATTTTATAAAGCAGGTTTTCGTTGTAGAAGTCATGCTTTCCGCCAAGAGAACAACGCGCAATATCTCCCATCGTGTACAGCCCTTTTTCCTCCAGCTTATCGGCATAGCCGCGCCCGACGCGCCAGAAGCTTGTAAGCGGTCTGTGGTTCCATAGCTGCCTGCGATAAGACATTTCATCAAGCTCCGCAATTCTCACTCCGTCCTTATCGGCGGGCATTTTCTTCGCCACGATATCCATGGCAATTTTAGCGAGATACATATTTGTTCCGATTCCTGCGGTGGCGGTGATTCCAGTCTGCTTCAGTACATCCCGTATCATTTTTACAGCCAGCTCATGAGCTGTCAGCCCGTAGGTTTTCAGGTAGGCGGTTGCGTCGATAAAAACCTCGTCAATGGAATACACATGAATATCCTCGGGAGCAATATATTTCAGGTATATCTGATAAATACGGGTGCTGACCTCCATGTATCTTGCCATCTGAGGCGGAGCAACTATATAATCAACAGAAAGGGAAGGGTTGCTGTTCAGCTCGGGAGCATTATAGCTTTTACCTGTAAGTGTTCGTCCCGGGGCTTTATATCTGCGCTGTGCGTTTACCTGCCCGATTTTCTGGACAACCTCGAAAAGTCTGGCTCTTCCGCCTATTCCGTAGACCTTTAAAGAGGGAGAGACTGCCAGGCATATTGTTTTCTCAGTCCTTTTACTGTCGGCAACCACGAGGTTTGTGGTAAGTGGGTCAAGTCCTCGCTCCATACACTCCACAGATGCGTAGAATGACTTTAAATCTATTGCAATATATGAGCGTTCTTTTTCCGTCATTATATAGCACCCCTGTTCGTGATTGAATAAATATAACACCCGAAATGTTCGTGTAATGTGTATGTTTATTATATCAGATTTTCAGGATTTGTCAATAGTGATTTTAAGGTTACATAAAATTACCATAAAAATAAAGTGTGAAAGAGGAACTATTATAATTTATAGGCTATATGGACAGATAACGGATGCTATGTAAGTTTTCGGTCATAACATTCTTCAATGATTGGCGTTAAGATACTGAAGGTTACGTTCTATCAGCTCGCATCTCTGCTTTACGCAGTCCACGCTTCTCAGAGGGTCGGTTGGTGTGCTGAAGGTGAAATCCATAAGTCTGTCAATAGTGGTTGATGCCACATGAAGTCTCGTGTCCGAGGAGGCGTAGTAGATATATACCTCATTCTTTTCATTTACGACCGCACCGTTGGTGAAGACTACATTGGATACATCTCCGACACGTTCTCTGCCGTGGGGCGCCATAAAAAGCCCCGAAGGTTCAGCGATAAGCTTAGAGGGGTCATTAAGGTCGGTGGCGAAAACGTACAGTACATATCTAAGCCCTGCGGCAGTATTTCTTACGCCGTGAGCAATGTGTATCCAGCCCTTGGGAGTCTTTATCGGAACAGCGCCTGCGCCGTTCTTTACTTCTGTTATCGTGTGGTAGCGTCGCGGCGAGATAACCTTTTCTTTGGTACAAATTACAGGATTTGTGATATCCTCCACAAGTCCGATGCATACGCCGCCCCCTGAGCCTGTGGTGATAAAATCATCCTGAGGACGGGTATAGAAAGCGTATTTTCCGTCGATAAATTCGGGATGAAGGACTACATTTCTCTGCTGGGGAGATTTTGATTTAAGATTAGGAAGCCTTTCCCATGTTTCGAGGTCTTTTGTGCGGACGATACCTGCCTGTGCTATTGCGGCGGAAAGGTCTCCTGAGACAGTATCCTTGCTCTCTGAGCAGAATACGCCGTAGATCCAGCCGTCCTCATGCTTCGTAAGTCTCATGTCATACACGTTTGTTTCCTCGGGACAGGTATCGGGAAGTCTTACGGGATAATCATGAAAACGGAAGCCGTCCACGGGACTTTCGCTTTCCGCTACAGCGAAGAAGGACTTGCGGTCGTTTCCTTCTACACGGGCGATGAGGTAATATTTTCCGTTCATATATAAAGCGCCGCTGTTCAGTACGGCGTTGATGCCGAGACGCTCCATAAAGAAGGGGTTGGTGTCAGGATTCATGTCGTATCTCCAGAAAAGGGGTGCATGCTCCGCCGTAAGTACGGGATTGACGTATCTCTGATAGATGCCGTTATAGCCGTCTGTAGGGGAATTTTTTCTTGCGATAAGAGCCTCGTAAAGCTCTGTGGATTTTCTGAGGTTTTCTGTAAATTCGCTGTTCATTTGTTTGTTCCTTTCGTTTACTTTATTACGACAGATGCCTCCTGCCATATTGGCAGGAGGCACCTGTATGTCGGATAATGATGAAGAAGATTGGTGTTGTGTTTTATTCCTTTACTGAGCCTGCAACGAGATTTGAATAAATGAATTTCTGCAATGTGATGAAGATTATCAATGACGGTATCATACAGATTATGATACCTGCGAAGATTATCTCCCACTTTGCACCGTAGGGGCCGATAAAGCGGTACAGAGCTGTTGATACTACGCCGAGCTCCTTAGAGGGCATATACAGGTTGGCAGTATAGAAGTCGTTGTAGATACCTACGAACTTGATAACGAGAACTGTGGCAATAGCAGGGCGGAGCATAGGCAGTATAATGCTCCAGTAAATGCGGAAATAGCTTGCCCCGTCAAGGAATGCACTCTCGTCAAGTGAACGGGAGATATTGTTGAGGAACTGAATGAAAATATATATCGAAACTATATCCGTACCTATGTAAAGTATACAGGGAGCCCATATCGAGTTATAGAGTCCCAGTGAATTGATAACCTGAAAGACCGTAACCTGCATTGAAATATTCGGGAGAAGTGCGGCTACAAGGAATACTGCCTTGACGGCTCTTGTGAACAGGGAGTTGAAGCGCTGGAGCACGAATGCAGTCATTGTACCGGTGATGATAGTGCCTGCACAGGAAATCACAAGTATTATTACCGTATTGAGCAGTCCCCTCATAACATCGCCGTCGATGAACGCGGTTACAAAGTTGTCGAACTGCGGAACGGAGGGAAGAGCGAAAACGTTGGTTGTGATGTATTCATCGTGGGTCTTGAAGGCTCCGATAAGAACTACCAGAAGGGGCAGGATTACCAGCAGACAGGCCGCAATAAGGATAATATATTTCAGTACCGAGAACAATGTTCTCACAGCCTTCGGGGTTTCCCTGAATTTGTAGGATTCTTTTCTTCTGCGGTATTCTTCAAGCTGATTCGGCGTTTCGGCCGCTGTCTCAAGAACGGGAGTATTATTATCGCTCATGTTACTTATCCTCCTTGAAGAATGCCTTTTGTATCGCCGTGACTACAAGTATTATCGCCAGCAGTACCACTGCCATAGCCGACGCAAGCCCGACGTGTTGGTAGGTGAAGGCGGTGTCTATCGTTTTGATTACGAAGGTACTTGTTCCTACCTTACCGCCTGTGATGATGTAAGGGATTTCAAATACGGAAACCGCTCCCTTTATTGCAAGAATAAGCTGTAATGCTACTATAGGGCGGATGCTGGGGAATATGATGTGCCAGAATCTTTGCCATATATTGGCTCCGTCAAGATCGGCGGCCTCGTAAATATCGGGAGAAATGGACTGTATAGCACCTATGTACATTATGATATCGAAGCCGATATAACGCCATATAGACGCAAATACAAGACACCAGTTTACAATATCGGGGTTGGACAGCCATTTTACAGGCTCTCCGCCGAACATCTCGATTATGCTGTTAAGCGTACCCTCGGTATTCGTTATACCGTCGCCCTTCTGGAAAAAGCGGCGGAAGATGAGGGATACCGCTACGCCGTTCATCATATAGGGGAAGAAGATGACGCCCTTGAACAGATTGGCGAACTTTATTTTCGAGCAGAGCAGAACTGCAATAAACAGAGCTATCGCCTGCTGTGCGAAGGAGCCTGCGAGATAATAAAGGGAGTTGCGGAAGGTGGAGAGATAGCTTGAATCGGTAAACAGGGTCTCATAGTTATCAAAGCCGACCCACTGAGGGTCAACACCGAACTGGTCACGCTCCTGAAAGCTGAATGTAAACATATTTACGGCAGGAATTACAGTGAATAACACCATAAGTATTATCGGTATCAGCAGAAACAGCAGCGTTGTGGTATATTTCTGACCGGTATATCCGCGAAGCCAGTCAAAAAAGCTTCTTTTCTGGGGGTGTACGGGTGCAGCCATAAGTGTTTTTCCTTTCGTCGCTTGTATTGTAACGGACATTTTGAAAAAGCGCAGCTACACGCTTCTTCAAAATATCTGCAGGCCCGGTTTCCGCAGCCGGACCTGCATAATAAAGTAAAGAATGATGGAGGTATGAAGAAAAATTTACAGATACAATTTAATATCAGCCCTTATATGCGATATATTCTGCATTAGCGTCTCTTGTTGCTGCCCATCTGCTGTTGCAGTCAGCGTAAATGCCTTCAACTGTGCTGAAATCATTGCCTGCGAGAGCGGCTTCGGCAATCTGAATCTTGAAGTTAGCGGCGTCGCCTGCCCAGATACCTACCTGAGAATCGTTGTCGATAGCGTTCCATACGCCTACAAGTCCGTCGGGAGCTGTGTCCTCAGTGAAAAGGATACAATCGCTGAAGGCTTCAAGGTAGTCAGGCATTTCGCCACCCTTAAGTGTAGGAATAGCACCTTCCTTCTTTGCGAAGCCGGATTCTTCAACGAACCATGTGATATACTTCTTACCGAGCTCCTTGATTTCGTCGGAGCGGTTCTTGTTTACGCCCATAGCGTAGTCGGAAGCGGACTGTGCGTACTGCTGACCGTCTATGGAGAAGGGAGCGGGCATATAACCGATATCATCGCCGTTTTCGCCTGCTTCCATGAACTGGCTTACTGCCCAGGAGCCCATTACCATTGTACCGATCTTGCCGTTATTGATAGCAGCCTTACAGCCTTCCCAGTCGGAGGTCATGGGGTCTTCTTCAATGAGTGTGGGGTCTGAGAGAACGTCATACATAAGCTTGAAAACCTCGTAGTATGCGCCGCCGGGAACGAAGACATCTTCAGCGTTTATGAGAATGTCGTTGTTGTAGGAGGACTTACCGGAAGCGGACATTACAAGAGAGCTCCACTGTGAAAGAGTCCAGTCTGCTGCCGCAAAGTTAGTGTAATAGGGGATAGCATCTGTGTTGTCACGGATAAGCTTGAGGTCGTTGAGGAACTCCTCGGTAGTCTTGGGGAGAGTTGTGATGCCTGCGTCAGCCCATACCTTCTTGTTATAGCAGATACCTCCGCTTACGGAGCCGAGGTGGGAAATTCCGTAAACAACGCCGTCGTACATCTTCTGGTTTGCCCAGTTGTACTTCTTGTCGAGCTCGTCGTAGGAGCCGAGGGGTTCGAAGTAATTGGAAAGGTCGGAAAGCTTTACGGTATCGGGAATCATAAGTACATCGCCGTATTCGGAGGTGCTCATCATGGTAGAAACATCACCTGCGTAATCGGTGAAGCCCTGGTACTTTACTACACAGTTGTTAGCTTCTTCAAAAGCCTTTGTCATTTCTTCGAGAGAGCCGTCGCCGCCGTTAGCGAGGCGGTCTGTACGATGAGTGAGTACTGTAAGGGTAAGCTTTTCGCCGCTTGCTTCGGTTTCCTGTTCAGCTTCGGCTGTGCCTGCTGTTGTTCCGGCAGGAGTATCGTTGTTACCGCCGTTTTCGGTAGTGCTTGCTGTGGAGCCTGACTGAGTACATCCTGCAATGGAGAGGATAAGTGCTGAGGTGAGAACTGCTGATAAAATCTTTTTCAGTTTCATACTGTTTTTCCTTTCGCTGTTAATTGGTTTTGTTTGGGTTTGTTTAAGTAAATTCGTAATGTGTTTACTTAAATCTTGCTTAAATTATACAATGAAATTAATATATAATCAATCTACATTTTGTACAAAACGCAATATTTAAAAGTTTTTTGTGATAAGTATATAATGAAAATGCCGATATTTGTGGAATGTGTTGTTATTGCAAAGGGTTAAAACTTAATTAAATTTACTTAAATTATTAGTTAGGCGACGAGGTGTGGTTTTGTGCGTATTGTTTAATAAAAAGTAAGGTGAATTGTAAATTGTTACAATATAATCCTTGCTTTGGCAAAACTGTAACCAAACTGTACCCTGATATCTTGCCTGAAAACATATTTAAGAGGCTTATGTTAAGGCTCATTTCATCGTGCATATCTGCGACATGATTTGAAATATACGTCATTTTGACTATTGAAAAAGATATCTGGCGATGATATAATATTGTATATCAGATAATCGGGATCGGATGGTGGAAATAATGAAAAAAGAACGTTACAACATAGGCTTGCTGGTAGCCAATATTACCGACCTGTTCAGCAATGGTCTTGCCAAAGGCGCAATGCGTCGTGCAAGGGAGCTGGATGCCAATCTTATAATCTTCCCCGGGAAGTATATCGGAGCCCGGAATAAATACGAGCAGTATGACATCAGATATGAGTATCAGTATAACGTTCTTTTCGATATTGCCGCCGAAGCGGAGCTTGATTATCTGATAGTTGCGGTAGGTACTATTGCCTATACTTATGACACCGCTAAGCGTAAGGCTTTTCTTGACAGTCTTGGAGATACGCCGATATTGAGCATTTCCTCCGAGATAGAGGGCTACGATTTTCTGCAGTTCGACAATCGTGCAGGAATTGCGGAGGCTGTTGAACTGCTGGTGAAGGACGGGAGAAAAAGCATTGGCATTATGGCGGGCGACCTGAATAATTTTGAATGTATACAGCGTTTTGAAGAGTATAAGGCGAGCCTTGAGAGAAACGGTATAGAATACCGTGAGTCTCTTGTTACCGAATGCGATATGGCTCACGAGAGTATTTATGATGCACGTCCCTTTATAGAGCGTAATCCCGATATTGACGCCGTTGTATGTGTGAATGATATTGTGGCGTCGAAGCTTTACGAGGCGCTTGCTGAAAAAGGTATTGCCGTCGGAACTGATGTGGCAGTAGTCGGCTTTGACGACCTGGACTTCTGTACCCGACTTTCCCCACCGTTATCGTCGGTCCGTGCGGATGCTTCAGAACTGGGGGCAGTTTCGGTAGAAAAGGCCGTAAATTATCTCAGTAGTATTAAGGATGACAGACATTATATTGAAACAAAGTTTATACAGCGAGCTTCCTGTCCTACTGCTGATATGAAGCATGAAACTGAAGTGCTTCCGAAAGCATATACTGTAGAAAAATACGAGGAACGTACTCATCTGGAAAATATATTTATCCGTGATACAATGATGTTCGGAAGTGACCCTGAAAAGGGTTATACACAGATAATGAAGCAGCTCAGCTGTATCGGAGCAGATACTGCTTACATATACATCTATGATAAGCCTGTAGTTCATAATGACGGGGAAGTATTTCCTAAAAATCTTCCGTGGATGTTTAAATCCTACAGCTATGGGAAATCACTTTTTTCCGTGCCACAGAATGAACAAAGGATAACTACGCCTGAGTTATTCACGAACATTTGCCTTCCCGATGACAGACAACATACCCTTCTTGCTGCAGACCTGTATTCCGCCGAAATACAGTATGGTCTTGCATTGCTGGAGCCCCACGGAGAGGATTTCTTTGATGAACTGGAGCTTGTTACTTATCAGTTAAGTTCTGCTGTCCGTACTCTCGACGCGCTTAAAAATCAAGCCGCTTTACTTTCGGAGCTTCATATAAGAAATTTTGCACTTGAGAAAATGTCAAAAAACGATGAAATGACAGGGACGTATAACCGACGGGGATTCTATCTCGAAGCTGAACGGTTTTTACGTGAGAATACAGAAAGCTCATTTATTGTATGCTATGCCGATATGGATAACCTGAAAACCATAAATGACACCTTCGGTCACGAGGAAGGCGATTTCTGCATAAAGCTTGTGGCAAAATGCTTATATACGATACTCGGCGATAACGCGGTTATCGGAAGAATGGGCGGTGATGAATTCGCAGCAATAATACCTCTTGATTCCTCCCTTCGCCCCTGGGATGTTATTCAGGCGAGAAGTCGGTTTGTAGCTGAGTTCAATAAACGAAAAAATCGTCCTTATAAATTCGATATTTCCATAGGAGTGCATGAGGCTATTATAAGAAACGGATACGAGCTTCAGGGTGCCATAAGCGTGGCGGATAATCTTATGTACATCGAAAAGAAGGAGAGAAAAAAGCGCGCAGGAGCATCGTAAAATAGCTTACATAAAACAGAAAATGATTGAACGTGCCTCATTCGGCTTATCTCTTGTAAAGATTTTCGGTTTCCGTACGAAAGAAATCCGAAAGCTCTATCTTAACGGAAACGCTCTGACGGTTGCTATTGGTGCGGTTATCACTATCCCGTTTTCAAAGCTTATAACGGACGTAATGTACCCAAGCTTTATAGCACAGAATGCCTGAGGGTTGAATCTGCATTTTCCATGGTATATGTATGCTGTGTTTTTGCTGGAATAATGATTTTCTATTTTGTTGTAAGCATGGTACTTGTAAGAAAGACAAAGAAAATCACACCTGTAGAGTTGCTTAAGAACAGAGAATAATTTGTTGATGAAAAAATCCCCTTGTAGCAGGCCTGAAAAATCAGAAGCTTGCTCCAAGGGGATTTTATTATGTCATAACAATCGTGTCGGCTTTCATAGCTAAGTACAGGTGAATGCAGTAATATCAATTATACAGTAATGAAGGGACTGTGTGAATTTGAAATTTTATCAATAATAGAGCAGGCTAAGAAAAGAAAGCTCATTCTTATCTACGGTAAAAATTGCGAGGTCATAAAGGAAAGAATTACTGATTATGACGGAGTTGTAATAACCTCATCACAGCTGCCAGTCGTGCATAAGTTTATAGCTCTTACCGAGACGCTGTCCTTTGCACTTGAAGAGAATGAGTTATCAACAGTTAATGCAGCAATCCTGAAAGAATTTTTTCATAACGTAGAAACCATTGATTTAGAACTTAAGAGTTATTCCGATGACAAGTATAACTTAGAGCCTTTATCAAATGGAAAGGACAGAGTGTTATTCAGTATGTGCTATCCTTTGTGCTATGCAGATGATATTGAAAGCAGATTTTACAATAAAGGAATAAGCGGATACAGATATCACATGATGCACAGAAGAAATGGCGTGACCCCCATAGAGTGGAGAATAATACTTGTAAGGGAAAAGAAATGATGTATATTTCTTTTTTAACTATTTTCTATCTTAAAATTGTACACGAAAAGTTCAGCGAAATTAAAATTCCGAAATGGGATGAATCTTTTAAAACAAAGCATAAGACAGAATCGGAGATGCTGGCGGAAACGATTATAACAACCGCAAGAGTAGAAAAGATACTTGAAAAAATGGTTGATGAAGGTATTTTGCCTGAGGATTGGGGCGTAGATGAACATCCTTTGATTATGAAGAATTTAACGAAGTATGTGTATGAAGATTGCGTGAAAGAAGAGCCTGAAATAGTCAATAAAATTGATTGTTTCGGCAAGGTCGCAAATAAAATAACAGTTCAGATTTTCAAAGAGATACTCAGAAAACGCCAATAAAACATAAGAAAACAGGAGGTCAGATAACATGTACGACAATCACATCGGAAGTTCAAAGTTCAGGGAAATCAAATCGCTTATCGGCAGTTATATCAACTGTGATGATGAATATCATGGATTAAGCATTGAAGAAATCAGCGACAGAGCAATCAGTATTATGTGGAAGGGGAGCTCAGCTCCTCCCAATATGACCATGTATGCGGCCTTATTGATGATCTGATGTAATAATCAATATAATGCAAAACCAGTCATATTGATACAGTAGACATTTATTCAGGAAAGTAAAATTTCCTTCTCAGGAAGCCATGTGCATTTTTCTGCAATCTGCTCTCTGTTTTCACTTGGCAGATACACATAATAAAATCTGATATTGTTTTATCAGAGAATCTGTGGTATACTATCAGAAAAGGAGCTGATATCATGGAATTCATAACAAAAAACGACAGAATAATCTGTGTTGAAAATGACAAAGAGGTTGCTGAAATAACCTTTCCCGAAACTGAGGAGAATGTATTTGATATAAACCATACCTTTGTGGATGAAAGTATGCAGGGAAGAGGTATTGCCGCACAGCTTGTACGTCGTGCAATAAACGAGATAAACAGGCGTGGCGGAGAGATCAGAACGAGCTGTTCCTATGCAAGAAAATATGTCGAAAAGAACGGTATCCGTCCCTATGTAATCTGCCACATGGTTACCAGTATCGACGGTAAGGTTACGGGCGATTTTCTTTACAGCGAGAAAGGTGTGGAGGTCAGCGAAATCTACTACGAAATCAATCGCCAGCTTAAGGGTGACGCATTTGCCTGCGGCAGAGTAACAATGGAGAGCAGCTTTACAAACAGCTTTACACCTGACCTTTCGGCGTTTACAAATACGGAAGTTCCGAAGGGCGATTATATCGCGATGAAGCATGATTACTACGCTGTTTCCTTTGATACAAAGGGCAGGGTAGGCTGGACAGACAGAAAAATCCATGATGATGATGAGGGATACGACGACTGCCATATTATTGAAGTGCTGACAGAAAACACATCAAAGGAAATGCTGGCTTATTACCGCAGTATCGGCGTTTCATATATCTTTGCAGGTACAGACAGCATCGATATAAAAACAGCGCTGAACAAGCTTTATAGCATTTTCGGGATAAAGAAACTGCTTCTTGAGGGCGGAAGTATCATAAACGGCGCTTTCCTCCGTGCAGGAGCGGTAGATGAACTGAGCCTTGTGACTGCCCCCATGATAGCTGATAAAAATGATAAGCCGTTGTTTATGGAAGCGGATATGTGTGAGTTCAGGCTTAATAGCGTAAAGCCTATGAAGGACAGCTCTGTATGGCTCAGATTTGAGAAATAATTGAAAGCTGTATTTCGGGTAAAGACGAAACCACCGTATCAAGGGAGATACGGTGGCTCCAGACTGTCGATAAACCCACGCACCGTAAAAATACGGATTGTTTTAGTTTGACACAAAAAATATGAAAAAATTTATAAATTTCGCAGAGCCGCACAAACGGCTCTGCGAAAGTATTTTTACTTACTTCGTCAAAAGCCGCTTACCGTACAATCGTACGCCTACAGCGGCTTTTTCCTCGTCTGCGTGTGCCTATCGAAGCCTGACAGCTTGTCGAAAAGGCTTTTTCTGATTTTCTCTGATATGTTTTTGTGTGGTGATGTAAAAACACAGCTATAGCGGATTTTTTCCGAGATAAATATTTCTTTATCAGAAGCACTTGCCGTCCTTGCAGTCTTCGGTATTGCCGCAGCGATAGCAAAGCTCGTTTGCACATTGCTTTTTCTGAATAATATCAACTATGTTGTTCACGGTAGTTTCAGCAATATTTTCCAGTGCTTCCTCTGTCAGGAATGCCTGATGAGAAGATACAATGACATTCGGCATGGAAATAAGTCTTGCCAGCGTATCGTCCTCCATGATATGATCTGAATAATCCTCGAAGAAGAAATCCGATTCCTCCTCATATACGTCAAGGCAGGCGGCTCCCACCTTACGGGATTTTATTCCTGCAAGGAGAGCTTCTGCGTCCACCAGAGAACCTCTGGAGGTGTTCAGGATAACGACTCCATCTCTGCATTTTGCAAGAGAAGCTTCATTGATGATATGATAGGTGTCGTCCGTCAAGGGACAATGCAATGAGATGATGTTGCTGTTTTCAAAAAGCTCATCCAGTCCCACATATCTTATGGTGTCACCGTTGTCGAGGTTTGGTGCAGGATATTTATCATAGGCAAGCACCTTCATTCCGAAGCCTCGGCAGATGTCAATAAACACACGTCCTATGCGTCCCGTACCGATAACGCCCACCGTCTTGCCGTGGAGGTCGAAGCCTGTAAGTCCGTTGAGGCTGAAATTGAAATCCCTTGAACGGATATACGCCTTATGGATGCGTCGGATAGACGTGAGAAGCAGTGCCATTGTATGCTCCGCTACGGCATACGGTGAATAAGCGGGAACTCGCAGAACGTGCAATCTGCCGTAGG
>JAZSBN010000024.1:0-21497 GCA_045602405.1 Ruminiclostridium sp. | reverse complement strand
TCATTCATTTGACTTCCTCCTTCTGTGTTTGTGCAGTTGCCAGACCGCACTTCTCATTATACCAGAAGGAGGTTATTTTTTCTATTTATCGCTAAAGCTTTTTTGAACCCCCGGCACAGCCGGGGGTTTTCGTTATACAAGAATAAACTCCAGAGAAGACGTTTCTTCTCTGGAGTTACTTCTTTATGGCTACCGCCTATTCAACTACGGGGTTAGCTGTTTTTTATAAAAGGCGGCTTGTTTGTATCAACTGCAATAATCAGATCATGGAAGCTTCCCAGCAGGAAGGAGCTTCGAGACCGAACATCTTCACAACTGTGGGAGCAACGTTGGCAAGGCCGTATTCGCCGTCCTTGATAGCGTACTTAACATCCTTATCGTAAATGATGAAGGGAACAGGATTCAAGGAGTGAGCTGTTCTTACGTTAACCTCGCCCTTCTTGTTCTTTTCGAGCATTTCGTCCGCATTACCGTGGTCGGCGGTTACGAGCATTGTTACGCCGTATTCGTCGCAGACCTCCTTAAGTCTTGCAAGTCCGATATCAACGGATTCAACGCCGATAATTGTTGCAGCCATGCTGCCTGTATGACCTACCATGTCGCCGTTAGGGAAGTTACAACGGAGGAAATCGTACTTCTTGCTCTTGATTGCTTCGATAAGAGCGTCCACGATTTCAGCAGACTTCATCCAGGGTCTCTGGTCAAAGCTTACATTATCGGAAGGAATTTCAACGTATTCTTCAAGCTCCTCGCTGAACTTTCCGCTCTTGTTACCGTTCCAGAAATATGTTACATGACCGTACTTCTGGGTTTCGGAAATAGCGTACTGCTTTAAGCCAGCCTTAACGAATACTTCGGAAAGTGTATTTGTAATTTCAGGGGGATTAACGAGATATCTTTCGGGAAGCTTTAAGTCTCCGTCGTACTGGAGCATACCTGCATAGCAGACATCAAGCTTCTTACCGCGGTTGAAGTAATTGAATTCATCCATATCGAATGCCATGGACATTTCGATAGCACGGTCGCCTCTGAAGTTGAAGAGGATAACGCTGTCGCCGTCAACAATCTTACCTACAGGCTCGCCGTTTTCAGCGATAACGAATGCAGGTAAATCCTGGTCGCTTCCTACGCCTGTTTCAGCACAGAGTGTATCAAAGGCTTCGATAGCGGAAGCGAACTGTCTTCCCTCACCCTTAACGTGAGTGTTCCAGCCGAGCTCAACCATAGGCCAGTCAGCCTGATAACGGTCCATTGTAAGCTTCATTCTTCCGCCGCCGCTTGCAATTCTTCCGTCGAAGGAAGCGTCGTTAAGCTCAGCGAAAACATCCTCAAGCTGCTTGATGTACTGACCGCCTGTAAGAGGGGGAACATCACGGCCATCGAGAAGAGCGTGTACTCTTACCTTAGAAACGCCCTCAGCCTTAGCACGCTTAACCATGTTGATAAGGTGGCTGATATTGGAATGAACGTTACCGTCGGAAAGAAGACCGATAAAGTGCATTGTGGAGTTCTTGTCCTTAGCGTTCTGTGCAAGCTCCTTCCATGCGGAGGATTCATACATCTTTCCGCTTTCGATAGATTCGTTTACGAGCTTAGCGCCCTGGGAATAAATCTGACCACAGCCGAGAGCGTTATGACCAACCTCGGAGTTGCCCATGTCGTCGTCGGAGGGTAAGCCTACTGCACCGCCGTGAGCCTTAAGTCTCGCCATGGGGCAGTTTTCCATCATCCAGTCAAGTGTAGGTGTGTTTGCTTCGGTAACAGCGTCGCCGAGACCTGTCTTAGAGAAGCCTACACCGTCCATTACTACTAATAATACGGGTTTTGCCATTTTTAATTTCTCCTTGATAATGTTAATTGCTAAAACAACGGTTATACCTCGCCGATTACTCTCATAACACAGCTTGAATCTGTATCAATAATCCCTTTTTCATTTGTGTAAAGCCGAATTTCACAATCGGGATACAGCTTGTGAATAAATTGGGCGTAATACATCTCGGACATTCCGTCCTTTTCCTCAGGGCATTCAGTGCATTCTATTCCATAAGCCTGTTCAAGCTCATCAAAGCCCATAGGAAATGTTATTCCCTGAAAAAGCTTCTCCTTCTGAACACCGTCTATCATAAAAACGCCGCCCATATTTTCAAGGTCTTCTTCATCTGTCATATTTCTGAATTCAAAAGCGTATCCGCCGCCAAATGAATCCTCAAAGCAATGCACGTTATACCAACCGCCTGTAGCTTCGCCATACTTATCAGTCAACTGTGAATATGTCATTCCTAATTCGGAAAAAGCTTCGCTGTTGAGCATAACTTCTACAGTACCAGATTCAACTGCTTCATTGGTAGTGCAAGAGGGTTCCGACGTAACAGCAACAGAGCTTTCCTCGGAAATATCGTAAGCCACAGGGGTAGTGTGAGCTACCGTTTCGATTTTATCCGAACAACCTCCGACAACTGATACAATAATCAGAATTAAAGAGATAAAAACAACCTTTTTCATAAATCAGATATAACCTTTATAAAGTATACGATTGTAAATCAGCCCTGTTCAGCAGCCTTGATGATTGTTGTGAAATCTGCTGCCTTTAAGGAAGCGCCGCCGATAAGACCGCCGTCAACGTTCTTCTTGGAAACGAGCTCAGCAGCGTTGGCAGCGTTCATGGAGCCACCGTACTGGATTGTGATTGCTTCTGCAACATCAGCACCGTAAAGCTTAGCGAGTGTAGCACGGATAAATGCACAAACCTCTTCAGCCTGATCAGCGGTAGCAGTCTTGCCTGTACCGATAGCCCATACAGGTTCGTAAGCGATTACGCACTTCTTGAGGTCATCAGCGGAAATGCCGAAGAAATCAAGCTTGATCTGACGAGCGATAACCTCTTCAGTAATGTTGCATTCTCTTTCCCAGAGAAGCTCGCCAACGCAAACGATAGGCTTTAAGCCTGCTTCAAGAGCAGCCTTTGTTCTCTTGTTTACTGTCTCGTCGGTTTCAGCGAAGTACTGACGACGTTCGGAGTGGCCGAGAACTACATATTCAACACCCATTTCAGCAAGCATGTCTGCGGAAATTTCGCCTGTGAAAGCGCCGCTCTTTTCAAAGTGGCAGTTTTCAGCACCGATCTTGATGTTTGTGCCTTCTGTTGCAGCAAGTGCTGTTTCAAGGTTTGTGAAAGGTACACAAGCCACGATTTCAACAGTCTTGATATCAGCAACCATACCCTTGAGCTCTTCGAGGAGAGCCTTAGCCTCGGGTCTGGTCTTGTTCATTTTCCAGTTACCTGCGATAATTGCTTTTCTTGTTGCCTTATTCATTGTTATTTCTCCTTTGAATTTAATTTAATTTGTTTTTAACGGTCAATTATTTCACAGTCAGGATACTTTTTTGTAAAAGCTTCCAGACCGTCAGGGTCAGCACAATTGTAAATTACAAGCCTTTTAAGATTTTTAAGCTTAAGAAGAGGTGCCAGATCAGTAGTACCCGTTTCACTGAGACCCAACCATTCAAGATTTACAAGCTTGCTGAGCGGTGAAATACTTTTTACAGTATTACCTGAAAGTCCAAGGGACTCAAGCTTCGTAAGATTCTTAATCGCTGACAAATCAAGCGTGTTCGTTCCCAGATCATAATAATTAAGACTGAGGCTCCTGAGTTCTTTAAGTCCTTCAAGTCCCGTAAGATTTCTGATTTTATTCATATCAAGATAAAGAACTTCCAGCTTTTTAAGTCCTGATAAAAATTTGCAATCCTTAATTCCGCAGTTAAGCAAAGTAAGTTCCTTAAGACCTTTCATACCTGATACAATTTCTTTGATTTCGTAGGCGGAAATACTGTAAGTAAGAGAAAAATTGTACAATCCCAGCTTCTCAATATTTTTCAGTTTTTTCAGCGGTTCGAGGGATTTCACATCATTCTGCAGATATACCCTTTTAAGCTTTTTAAGACCACCGATAGGGGAAATATCCATTTTCTTGTTGCAGGTTTCGAATTCAAATTCTACAAGATTCTTGAAATTAGCTACTGCGGAAATATCTTCACCTGTGGGAAGAGATAATTTCAAATGAGTAAGTGAGGTAAGACCTGCAATTTCATCAAGATTTTTACAGGTAGCACGTATGCCCAGCTTTTTAAGCTTCTTGAGATTTTTTATCGGTGATAATGTGTTTAAAACTTCATTTCCTCCAGAAATCTGCAGGTCGGTAAGATTTGTAAGATATTTAAGGTACTTAAAACTCTCACAATCCCAGTTTGTATAGTGAAATAATGTAAGCTTAGGCAGCTTTTTAAGAAACGAAAGATTTTCTGTTCCGTCACAGTGATAAAGCTCCAGCTTGCTGAACTTTTCAAGCTTTGAAAGGCTTGAAGCATTTGAAACTTCACTGTAAATAACCGTAAGCCTTTTAAGCTTCGGGAACTTAGCCGCTATCTGCTTGCAGTCTATTACTGTACCCGAAGGGACAGTATAATACTTCTTGTAACTTCCGTCCGTGAAAAATGAAAAGTCAAACTCAGGATCATCCGACTCTATAAAGCAGATTTTTTCCGTATTCACAGGGATATTGTTTCCAAAAATAGCTACCTTCCCAGACGCCGCATGTGCATCAACCCAAAACGCCGGAATCAGAACAACTGCCGTTAATATCAGAAAAAAGGATATAAGCCATTTCTTCATTATTAATCTCCTATATGTCATCAGACGTTGTTTAAGGCTTTAATTCATACCACCATTCCATTACAGCTGCATAACAGTAAATCCATCTCAAAGAATAGGGCAGATTTCTCTGCCCTATTCGAATCGGTTCATTATCAATTTTACTTATCCTGGATTACATCGATACCGGGAAGAACCTTACCTTCGAGGTATTCGAGGGATGCACCGCCGCCTGTGGAGATGTGGCTCATCTTATCAGCGAAGCCGAGCTGTACAACTGCTGCCGCAGAGTCGCCGCCGCCGATGATTGTTGTAGCTTCAGCCTCAGCGAGACCCTTAGCTACTGCAATAGTACCCTTAGCGAGGATGGGGTTTTCAAATACGCCCATAGGTCCGTTCCAAACAACTGTCTTGGCAGCCTTAGCTTCAGCAGCGAAGAGGTCCATTGTCTTTGTACCGATATCGAGACCCATCATGTCAGCGGGAATCTTGTCGGAATCAACAACGGATACTTCAACAGCAGCGTCGATAGGATCGGGGAAGGACTTTGTGATTGTTGTATCGATAGGAAGAAGGAGCTTCTTTCCGTTCTTTTCAGCCTTAGCGATCATTTCCTTACAGTAGTCGATCTTTTCGTCATCAACAAGAGATGTACCTACTTCGTAGCCCTTAGCCTTAAGGAATGTGTAAGCCATACCGCCGCCGATGATGAGTGTATCACACTTGTCGAGGAGGTTGGAGATTACGTTGAGCTTATCAGCAACCTTAGCACCGCCGAGGATAGCAACAAAGGGTCTTTCGGGAGCTTCAACGGCGTTTCCGAGGAATTCGATTTCCTTGTTCATGAGGTAGCCTACTGCTGTTTCCTTAACGAACTTTGTAACGCCTGCTGTGGAAGCGTGAGCACGGTGAGCGGAACCGAAAGCGTCCATAACGAACATTTCGCCGTCAACGAGAGCAGCGAGTTCCTTAGCAAAGTCTTCACCGTTCTTTGTTTCTTCTGCACCGCGGAAACGTGTGTTTTCGAGAACTACGATTTCGCCCTCGTTCATTGCTGCAACAGCAGCCTTAGCGTTATCGCCTACTACTGTATCGTCCTTAGCGAAAACAACCTTTGTCTTTACGAGTTCTGCGAGTCTGTCAGCAGCTGCCTTAAGGGAGAACTTGTCCTCGGGACCGTTCTTCGGCTTACCGAGATGTGAGCAGAGAACAATCTTAGCGCCGTTTTCAACGAGCTTGTTGATTGTGGGGAGAGCAGCAACGATTCTGTTGTCGTTTGTGATAACGCCTTCCTTCATAGGAACGTTAAAGTCAACTCTTACGAGAACCTTCTTGCCCTTGACCTGTAAGTCTTCTACATTCTTTTTGTTAAGCTTTGCCATGTTAAATCTTTCCTTTCGGTTTATTTAGGGGCACAGACTGATGCCTGTAATCCGCCCGCCATATTTTACCTCTAATATTGTATCAGATTTTATAACTTTTTTCAATAGGTAACTGAAAAATTTTTGTTAAATTTTTAATAATTCTGCAGAATTTTTTCGTATACGGCATTATGTTCATTTTTGTGTTGGTTATGTACAGGCGTTATACTCCGAAATACTGCCGTAATAAAAATTTATCCGCCGCAGAAACCGATAGTTTCTTAGATTTAAGGCCACTATAGCAAAATACCCGATAAGCGAAAACAAATCAAAATTTGAGCCGTTTCTGGCGATTTGTGAACAGGATAAAGAATAGGTGTTATATGTAATTGAAAAAGTACAAAATTTACGCATTTGTAAATACAACTATTGGAAGTACCGAACCCATTTGGAGATAAAAGCAAAGATTAATATTTTGATGCAAGTTAAAGCGACGGGGGGCGCACTAACAGCCACCGGCAAAGCCGTTGGCTTAACAAGGAGATTGACAGACAAATGAAAATTATCTTTTTTCAGCTATTGCTTCATTGATAAGGTCAATATCATAAGAATAATCAGGTACAATAGGTTCAGGCCATTCCTGCAATCCTAATGATGAAAGCCAATAATTATTACTACCCACACCACCAAAGCCATTCTGTGCAGATATGTTTATATTCCATCCTCCACCTGAAATGCCTCCGTCATACTCAATTGCGTTAATAACAACAGAGTCCGGGTTCTTAAAATTTATAATATGCCTAAACATATAGTCCACAAATTCTTTTTCACGATTATCAAGTCTGTCATAAGCGGGTTTCTGCTTCACGTCTACTGAGCACATTGCAATAACGCCATCTTCTGTAGAAGCGATTACAGTAGTTTGACCCACCTTATGCGCTGAGATTTCTCCGTTTTGTGAAACCGTTACAATGGATTCATCCGCTGACTTCCACTGGATACCATAATCGCTGGCATTGTCAGGAATTAAAGTATAATCTAACTTTAATACTTCGCCTTCAACAATCTCAGTTGAATTTGTTGAAAACACAATATTTGTAATCGGAACTATGGTTACCGTAACATTATATTCAGCAACAATTTTATCCCCACTTTTCGCAGTAACAATAGTATTGCCACAACCAATTCCTGTAAGCGTACCCGCATTTACACTTACAATGGCAGGGTCGCCACTATCCCAAATAAGATCTGCATATGATGTAAGTTTTTCATTAGAAATGGTATATGTATCAGCATAATTCAAAGTTAACTCTTCTTGTGCGACCACACCACATCCTGACAAAATACAAACAAGTGCAACCAAAAATACACATAATACTCTCTTCATTTTAATTTCTCCTTTAATCTTTGTCTTCTTTTTCAGCACATTCAATACATGCTGGATTTCCGTTTTCTAAAAGCGTCATACTTTCTTCATCGTATTCCTTACCGCAAACTGGACATATCATTTTGGACATATGCTTTCACCTCGTTTTTTTCGATAATAAACATTGTACTATAAGTACGTACTTATATCAAGAGTAAAAATCAACAAATATATAAGTACGGACTTATACATTTTTGATAAATAATATGATATGATAAAAGCGTGAATTCAGCGAAATGGAGGATTAAAATGCCTAACGATAATCCAACATACAGAGCAATAGAAAAATATAAAAAGAAAACCTATGACAGGATTGAACTTTTGGTTTACAAGGGAGAAAAACAAAAGATAAAAGAATATGCTGCTAAAAAGGGTAAAACTATTAACGGATTTATAACAGAGCTTATAAGGAATGAAATTAAAAACGAAGATACAGACAGATAACCTCATTCCCAAACAAATGCAATTTACAAAAAATTTACCTGTAATATAGAAAAAGCTCCGAGACATAATACTCTTGCGGGGACAAAAGTCCCTGAAAGTTAAAAATTTCGGAGGAAATATTATTATGTCTAAGAATAACAAGAACGCTAATTTAAGCAATATCAAGATGCAGGCTGCCAACGAAGTAGGCGTGCCTCTTAAGGATAACGGTTACAACGGTGACCTTACTGCAAAGCAGGTTGGCTCCGTAGGTGGTCAGATGGTTAAGAAGATGATCGAAAGCTACGAAAACTCCTCTAAGTAAGTAGCTCCCGATTTTCCGCCGCAGAAGCTTTAAGTTTCTGCGGCGGTTGATTTTTCTATAAGGTAGTGATATACTGAAAGAAAAAACAAGGAGCACATCATGAACAACTACGAAACCTTATCAAAGCTTTCAAAGGACGAGCTTATAGAACTGATTGAGATATATTCGAAGAACTGGCTGGCTATGGACGGGGTATGGTTTCAGTCCATTGAGCGGAAGCTTGGAATGGACGAGGCTATGTACCACGACGGAGAGGCATGGCGGCGGTTTACCGTTATCGAAGCCAAGCGTATCAAGGAGTTTCTGAAGCTTCCCGACAATTCGGGTATAGAAGGACTCGAAAAGGCGCTCAGACTTCGCTTCTACGCCAATATAAACGAGGACAAAATCGAAATTGACGGAAATACCCTTACATACACCTCTGTGAACTGCCGTGTTCAGCGCGCAAGGGAAAGAAAGGGTATGCCCTTTCATCCTTGTAAATCCGTAGGAATTATCGAATATACAGAGTTTGCCAGAGCTATTGACAGCCGCTTCACCTGTGAATGTGTAAGCTGTTATCCCGATGTTACGGATAACGAGTGCTGCTGTAAGTGGAGGTTCAGGCTGGTATAAAATAATCTTTTGTGTTCCAAAAAAATAGAGGTATAGTAATGAACAATATCAACTGGCTATTCTTTGACGTAGGCTCAACGCTTATTGATGAAACTGAATGCTATAACCACCGTATACAAGACGCTATTGAGGGTACAGCTATTACCTTTGAGCAGTTCAATGAGAAGCGTATTTTCTTTGCAAAGCAGAATCTTAAGGGCGATATCGAAGCACTGAAATTCTTCGGTCTCACAAAAACACCATGGCACAGAGAAGACGAAATACCTTATGAAGAAGCTGAACACGTTCTTAAAACGCTTTATGATAAAGGATACAATATCGGTATAATCGCAAATCAATCGGTGGGTACGGAAAAACGGCTTGAAGACTGGGGGCTTTTGAAATACATAAAGCTTGTTGTAGCCTCTGCCGAGGAAGGGGTCGCAAAGCCTGACAAGGAAATCTTTCTGAGAGCATTAAGCCGTGCGGAATGTCTGCCTGAAAATGCTGTTATGATTGGCGACAGAATCGACAATGATATTGAGCCTGCAAACAGGCTCGGAATGAAAACAATATGGGTAAAACAGGGCTTTGCTGTTTACCAGACGCCTTTGAATGATATTCAGAAGGCGGATTATGCTGTTGATAAGTTGCAGGATATTTTGGAGATATTGAAATGAACGTCGGATTAAAAACAGGCGTAGTAAAACTACTTCCTCACCAGACCGAATGGGAAACAAATGCTGAAGAAACTATTGCACTTATGAGAACAATTCTCGGTGATGTGTGCGTTGATATTCAGCACGTGGGCAGCACATCCATAAAGCATATCTGTGCCAAACCGATTATTGATATTGCTGTTGCGGTCAATGAGCTTGCTGATATACTTCCATACAGTGATGTGCTTTCAAAGAATGGAATATTTTATCGCAAAGAAGAATCAACGGGACAGCTTTTGTATTTAATGGGAGACCTTGAAAATAAAATTAAAACTCATCATATTCACGTTGTAAAGCATAATAGTGTGAACTGGCGGAATTATGTGAATTTTCGAGATTACCTGAACGAGTTTCCCTCAAAAGCTAAGCTTTACAACGATTTGAAACAGGAGCTTGCAGAAAAATATACCTTTGAACGTAAGCTTTACACAGCGGGTAAAAAGGGGATGATTGAAACTCTTTTGAAGGAGGCTGAGGAGTGGGGAAACAAAATGGACAGAGGTTTAGCGATGAAAAGCATTCAGTTAGTTTTAGCCAAAACAGGCGATGAAAATCTGATACATACAATGAAATACAACTCGTTTATGCCTTTATATACTCGCTATCATGACGAAGAAACAAATCCTGTAAAAGAGCCGATAAACAAGGTGATAACTCAGCTAAAAAGCGATGCAACCGATTATTATATTATTCATTTCAATTCTCAGCCTGTTGGTGCTGTCAGAGTCGTAAACGATGGTATCGAAAACGGCGAACAGATTTATCGTATCAGTCCGCTTTTTATTATTCCGGAATATCAGAACAAAGGTATCGGATATGCTGTTATCAATATGATTTTCAACAAATATGAAAATGGCAATAAATGGCGTTTGTCAACTATAAAACAGGAAAAAGGAAATTGTCACTTGTACGAAAAATGCGGTTTCCGATTAGTCGGTGACGAACAGACAATCAATGACAGAATGACTATTGTGTATTATGAAAAGTAAGTGGAGTCGTGAATCCCGAATACAGCTATTTTATCGAAAACAAGTTTAAAATCTGATTTATATTTAACTCCAAAAGAAAAGGAAAAGCCATGAAACCTATCGCCCACATAAAAACCGACTTCAATACAAAATTCGGACTTCCGCGACAGAGCGGACTTGTTCCCGAGCTTAAGGGAGAAATCGTATTTCTTCCCGAATACAGCCGTCCCGAAGCCTTCCGAGAGCTTGAGGGCTTCTCCCATATATGGGTGATATGGGAGTTTTCCGAGGCGAAGCGTGAAGCCTGGAGCCCTACCGTAAGGCCGCCCCGTCTGGGCGGAAATAAGCGTGTGGGAGTTTTCGCCACCCGTTCCCCCTTCCGCCCCAACAGCCTCGGTCTGTCCTGTGTAAGACTCCAGGAAATAAGCTTTGAGAATAACCGTGCAGTCCTTCGTGTTTCGGGCATTGACATGATGAACGGTACTCCCGTTTTCGATATCAAGCCCTATATTCCTGTAGCCGACTGCATTACAGACGCTTCCGAGGGGTATACTGCCGAAACAAGGACGCATTCCCTGACGGTTATCATACCCGAGGAGATAAAAAGTCTTATTCCCCATGATAAGCTAAAGGCGGTAGAGGGAATTCTGAGAAACGACCCTCGTCCTTCTTATATAGACGACCCCGAAAGAATCTACGGCGTTGAATTTTCAGGCTTCGACATACGTTTTACCGTTCAGAAGGACGTGCTTACGGTAAGGGAGCTGTCGGACTTGACAACAAATGGAACATAAGGTATAATTTAGCTGTATTTCATTAAAAAGAAAAGGAGATAAAAGTGGATAAGAAAACTACTCTTAATATGATGTCCGCCGCTACAAGCGTAAAGGGTCAGGGCGTAGGCTCCGCCTATATCGAACAGGTAAATCTCGTAAAGGAAGGTCTTTCCCATAAGTTCGAGGTTACCGAAAACGCTAAGATAAAGGCCGATATCACCCATTATCATACAATAAATTTAGGCTATTATCTCGGAAAGAAGTCAAGAACAAAAAACGGAAAATCTGTGGGTTATGTCCACATGCTGCCCGAAACGGTTGAAACAAGCCTTAACCTTCCCCGCTTCGCTAAAAGTATTTTCTACAAATACATGATAAAGTTCTACGACAGCATGGATTACCTCGTAACGGTAAACCCTTATTTTATCGGCCGTCTCGAGCATTACGGAGTAAACCGTGACAAGGTTACATATATCCCGAACTATGTTTCCTCGGAGCTTTTCCACCCCGTTTCCCATGAGGAAAAAATGAAGCTCCGTGATAAATACGGTATACCGAGGGATAAATTTGTCGCTGTCTGTGCAGGACAGCTTCAGGTAAGAAAGGGCTTCTTCGATTTCAAGGAAATTGCCGAGAAATGTCCCGATATGGTTTTCGCCTGGGCAGGCGGCTTCTCCTTTGGAGCTATTACCGACGGCTATAAGGAAATTACAAAGGTAATGGAAAATCCCCCTGAAAACTTAAAGCTTCTCGGTATGATTGAAAGAGAGGACATGAACGAGATATATAATCTCGGCGACGTTATGTTCCTCCCCTCCTTTGAAGAACTTTTCCCCATGACGATTCTTGAAGCCATGTGCGCTCACACTCCTATTCTTCTCCGTGACCTTGAAATCTATAACGATATTCTTTTCGATTTCTATGAAAGAGAAGAAAACGTAGAGGGCTTTATCGGGATTCTCAAAAAGCTCCGTGACGATAAGGAATACTACGAAAAGGCGGTAGAAAACTCAAGGAGAGGAAACGAATTCTACTCCAAGGAGCACGTTACAGAGATGTGGGATGAATTCTACACAAAGGTAAGAGACAGCATCGGAAAATAACATATTTTAAGCCGTCCCTGTGCAGTAAAATGCTTCGGGGCGGTTTTTTATTGTAAAAACTTGTATTTTTTCGATTATTATGGTATAATGTTAAAGTATTTCAAAATTTTCAAAGGAATGATAACATGAGTAAGAAGAACTATGACGATAACAGCCTTGTTTCACTTAAGGGCCCAGATCAGGTACGAAAGCGTCCTGCCGTAATATTCGGCTCCGACGGCGTTGAAGGCTGCCGCCATTCTGTATTCGAAATTCTCTCAAACTCAATCGACGAGGCGAGAGAGGGCTACGGAAACAAAATCGTTATTACAAGGTATTCCGATTTCTCCATTGAGGTCTCCGACCGAGGAAGAGGTATACCGATAGATTATAATAAAAATGAGGAAAAATATAACTGGGAGCTTGCCTTCTGTACCCTTTATGCAGGCGGCAAGTACGACAACAACAGCGGCGATAACTACAGCTTCGCTCTCGGTCTTAACGGTCTCGGCCTCTGTGCGACCCAGTTCTCCTCTGAATACATGGAGGTAGAAGCCGATAACGGCACATGGCATTATTCCCTCCGCTTCGAAAAGGGCTTCAATGTTACTGCAGAAAAGGATGAAAAGGGCTTTATCCGCTCGAAATCCAAGGGTGAAAGCGGTACTACAATACGCTGGAAGCCCGACCTTGACGTTTTTACAGATATTGATATCGGCGACGATTATCTTGACGATATTTTAAGGAGACAGGCTATCGTAAACGACGGACTTCTCTTTATCTACCGCACAGAACAGGAGGACGGCTCTTTTGAAGAGAAGCAGTACTGCTATGAAAACGGTATTTCCGACTATTTAAAGGAAATTGTCGGCGAAACCTCTATCGGTACTCCTCAGGACTGGCAGGCTCAGCGTTCAGGTAAGGACAGAGAGGATAAGGACGAATACAAGGTAAAGCTTCATGTAGCCTTCGCCTTCTCCAACAAGGTGAAGATGATTGAGCATTACCACAATTCAAGCTGGCTTGAACACGGCGGCTCTCCCGATAAGGCTATGAGACAGGCGCTCACCTCACAGATTGACGCCTACCTCAAGAACAATAACAAGTACACCAAGGGCGAATCCAAGATAACCTATGCAGATATAGAGGAATGTCTCGTATTTATCTCCTCTAACTTCTCTACCCAGACAAGCTATGAAAACCAGACCAAGAAGGCTATCACGAACAAATTCATCTATGACGCCATGACCGAATGGATGAAGCACAGCTTAGAGGTTTATTTTATCGAAAATCCCGATGAGGCAGTAAAAATCTGCGAACAGATAATGATAAACAAGCGTGCCCGCGAAAACGCCGATAAGATAAGACAGAACACAAAGAAAAAGCTTACAGGTACCCTCGATTTAAGCAACAGAGTCGAAAAGTTCGTAGACTGCCGAAGCAAGGATGTTTCAAAGCGTGAGCTTTATATAGTGGAGGGTGACTCGGCTTTAGGCTCGGTAAAGCTCGCCCGCGACTCGGAATATCAGGCGGTAATGCCTATAAGAGGTAAGATCCTTAACTGTCTTAAGGCAGGCTATGATAAGATATTCAAGAGCGAAATCATAACAGACCTTCTTAAGGTGCTGGGCTGCGGCGTTGAGGTTACGGCAAAGCAGAATAAGGATCTGGCTACCTTCAGTCTTGATAACCTCCGCTGGAACAAGGTCGTTATCTGTACCGATGCGGACTACGACGGCTTCCAGATAAGAACTCT
The DNA here is from genome assembly GCA_045602405.1 of Ruminiclostridium sp. Lineage (GTDB taxonomy): Bacteria > Bacillota > Clostridia > Oscillospirales > Ruminococcaceae > Ruminiclostridium_E. The sequence continues at coordinate 7,416 of JAZSBN010000024.1, read as the reverse complement.
CGTTCTTACCATGATTTACAGGCTTACGCCTACCCTTATAAACGAAGGCTACGTTTATATAGCGGAATCTCCCCTTTACGAAATAAACACAAAGGACAGAACATATTTCGCCTATACCGAGCCCGAAAAGACAAGAATCCTCGAGGAAATCGGAAAGCAGAAATATACTATCCAGCGTTCAAAGGGTCTCGGCGAAAACGAGCCCGATATGATGTCGCTTACCACAATGAATCCTGATACAAGAAGGCTCATAAAGGTGCTTCCTACCGATATTGCCGCTACTCAGGAGATGTTTGAAATGCTTCTCGGAAATAACCTTGACGCAAGAAAGGAATTTATCCGTGAGCATGGAAGCGAGTATCTCGATAACCTTGATTTAACATAAGCAGAAGTAAAGGAATATTTTATATGAAGAAAAGCAGCAAGAAACAGAATAATACTGCCGTAAGTAAAAAAATAGACGCCTATATCGAAGGGGCAGGTATAATAGAACAGCAGAATATTGTTGATACTCTCCGTGAAAACTATATGCCCTACGCCATGAGCGTTATTATTTCCCGTGCATTACCCGAAATCGACGGCTTCAAGCCTTCCCACAGAAAGCTTCTTTATACAATGTACAAAATGGGGCTTCTCAACGGCGGCAGAACAAAGTCCGCAAATATCGTGGGTCAGACAATGAAGCTTAACCCTCACGGCGATCAGGCTATCTATGAAACAATGGTACGTCTCGCAAGAGGTAACGGTGCACTTTTACATCCTTACGTTGACAGCAAGGGAAACTTCGGTAAGGCCTATTCCCGTGATATGGCCTTCGCCGCTTCACGATATACGGAAGCGAAGCTTGAGCCTATCTGTACCCATATTTTCGGAGATATCGACAAGGATACAGTAGATTTCGTACCCAACTACGATAATACAATGACGGAGCCTACACTTTTCCCTGTACGCTTCCCCTCTATCCTCGTAAACAGCAACGTTGGTATCGCCGTTTCCATGGCAAGTAATATCTGTCCCTTCAATTTAAAGGAAATATGTGAAACTACGATAGCTTTAATGAAGGATCCAGAGCATGACGTTTCCTCTACCCTTCTCGGTCCCGATTTCCCCGGCGGCGGATTTATCCTGTATGACGAGGATGAAATGCAGAAGATTTACCGTACAGGCCGTGGCTCGGTAAAGGTAAGGGCAAAGTACAGCTTCGATAAGGATACACGCTGTATCGAAATCACCGAGATACCGCCTACTACTACAGTAGAAGCCATTATCGACAAGGTTGTTGAGCTTGTAAAGCTCGGAAAGGTAAAGGAAATCTCCGATATCCGTGACGAAACCGACCTTTCGGGCTTAAAGCTTACCTTCGACTTAAAGAAGGGTAACGACCCTGACGTATTCATGCAGAAGATGTTCCGTCTCACACCTCTTCAGGACACCTTCTCCTGTAATTTCAACGTCCTTATCGCAGGAAACCCGAGAGTTATGGGCGTTTATGAAATCCTTAACGAATGGATTTCCTTCCGTGTGGAATGCGTAAAGAGAATGATTTACTTCGACCTCAATAAGAAGAAGGATAAGCTTCATCTCCTTCTCGGTCTCCAGAAAATACTTCTCGATATAGATAAGGCGATAAAAATTATCCGTGAGACAAAGGAAGAAGCCGAGGTTGTTCCCAACTTAATGATAGGCTTCGGAATTGACGAGATACAGGCCGAATATGTAGCGGAAATAAAGCTCCGTCATATAAATCAGGAATATATCCTTAAGCGTACCGACGAAATCGGCAGTCTCCGTGACGAAATAGCCGACATGGAGGAAACTCTCGAAAGTCCCAGAAAAATCAAGGCATTCATTATCAGGGAGCTTAACGAGGTTGCCGAGGAATACGGCCAGCCCAGACGTACAAAGTTCGCAGAAATTGTCGCCGAGGAGGAAGTTGAGGAAGAAGAAATTCCCGATTACACAGTTAATGTGTTCCTTACGGAAGAGGGCTACTTCAAGCGTATTACTGCCCAGTCCCTCAGAATGAGCGGAGAGCATAAGCTTAAGGAAGGCGATAAGATTATCTTCCATCAGGAATTATCGGGTAAAACCGACCTGCTCTTCTTTACGGATAAGTTTCAGGTATATAAGTCCTGCGTCAACGATTTCGTTGACACAAAGGCAAGCCTTATGGGCGATTATATCCCTGCCAAGCTTGAAATGGAGCAGGACGAAAAAATAGTAGCCATGATTCCTACCGAAGGCTACGGCGAAAATCTCATACTCTTTTTCCGTAACGGTAAGTGTGCAAAGGTTCCGCTTTCCTCCTTCGAAACGAAAACGAAGCGTAAGAAGCTTGCAAATGCATACTGTGACAAGTCGGAGCTTGTGGCTATGTATAAGGTTGAGGGCGACGCCGACTTTATACTCCAGTCTACTGCAGGAAAGGTAATAATCTTCTCCTCCGTGCTGGTACTGCCCAAGGCGGCAAGAGATACTCAGGGCGTTCAGGTCATAAGGCTTACAAAGGCTGAGCTTGAAAGTGCAAGAATTTTCGAGGAGGGTATGATTAACAATGCGGAAAGCTTTGTGACAAAGACCATACCCGTAGCGGGAACACAGGTTAAATTCGACCTGGGACAGCTTAAATTTGAATAAATTTTGCAATAATATTGAAATAACCGATTCTATGTGATATAATTAACTAAGCTTATTTTTATCAGAAAGGATGAAATAATATGTTAACAGATATCGAAATTGCCCAGCAGGCAAAAATGCTCAAAATCAAGGATATTGCAGGAAAGCTCGGCGTTGAGGATGACGAGCTTATCCCCTACGGCCACTATAAGGCTAAGATTTCACAGGAATATATCAACAGACAGAAGGATAAGCCCGACGGAAAGCTTATTCTTGTTACCGCTATCAACCCTACTCCTGCAGGTGAAGGTAAGACCACAACAAGTATCGGTCTTTCCGAAGGTATGCAGAAGCTCGGAATAAACTCCGTTTTAGCCTTAAGAGAGCCCTCTCTCGGTCCCGTTTTCGGTATCAAGGGCGGTGCCGCAGGCGGCGGTTATTCTCAGGTTGTACCTATGGAGGATATCAACCTTCACTTTACAGGCGATATGCACGCTATTACAGCGGCTAATAACCTTCTCTGTGCCTTACTCGATAACCACATTCAGCAGGGCAACGCTCTCGGTATTGACCAGCGCCAGGTTCATTTCAAGCGTTGTCTTGATATGAACGACCGTGCCCTCAGAAACTGTATCGTAGGTCTCGGCGCAAAGGTTGACGGTGTTCCCCGTGAGGATCACTTCCAGATTACCGTAGCAAGCGAAATTATGGCTATTTTATGTCTTGCTGACGACCTCGACGACTTAAAGGAGCGTTTAGGAAGAATTCTCGTGGCTTATACATACGACGGTAAGCCCGTATATGCCCGCGACCTTAACGCAACAGGTGCAATGACCGCACTTTTAAAGGACGCTATCAATCCTAACCTTGTACAGACTCTTGAAAATAATCCCGCTATTATCCATGGCGGTCCCTTCGCCAATATCGCTCACGGCTGTAACAGCGTAAGAGCAACAAAGCTTGCGTTAAAGCTTGGCGATTACTGTATTACAGAAGCAGGCTTCGGCGGAGACCTGGGTGCAGAAAAGTTCTTCGATATAAAGTGCAGATATGCAGGCTTAAAGCCTGACTGTACCGTTATAGTGGCTACTATAAGAGCCCTCAAGTACAACGGCGGCATTCCTAAGGCTGAGCTTACTACAGAAAATCTTTCTGCCCTTGAAAAGGGTATCGTTAACTTAGGCGTTCATATCGAAAATATGAAGAAGTTCGGTACTCCCGTTGTCGTAGCTATCAACCATTTCTATACAGATACCGACGCAGAAATCGCCTTTATCCGTGAATACTGCGAAAAGCAGGGCGTTCCCGTAGCCTTCTCGGATGTATTCTTAAAGGGCGGCGAAGGCGGCGTTGAGCTCGCTAAAACCGTTATCGACACAATCGAAAAGAACGAAAGCAATTTTGCTCCTATCTATGACGAAAAGCTTCCTATCAAGGAAAAGCTTAATATAATCGCTAAGGAAATCTATCGTGCAGACGGTGTAATTTTCACAGCAAAGGCTGAAAAGGAAATCGCAAATATTGAGGCTCTCGGCTTCGGTAACATTCCTGTTTGCGTAGCTAAGACACAGTATTCCCTTTCCGACGACCCCACAAAGCTCGGAAAGCCCGAAAACTTCAGCATTACCGTTCGTGACGTAAAGCTTTCTGCAGGCGCAGGCTTCGTGGTAGCCCTCACAGGCGATATCATGACCATGCCCGGACTTCCCAAGGTTCCTGCCGCTAACAATATCGACGTTTCCTCCGACGGCTCTATAAGCGGATTATTCTGATGAAATATACAACAAATTCAGTAGAAGAAACGATAGCTCTTGCCGAGGAATTTGCAGGCAAGCTGAACGCAGGCGATACGGTACTTTACACAGGAGAAATGGGTGCGGGAAAAACCCATTTCACCAAGGGTATCGCTAAGCATTTCGGAATAACTCAGGGGGTTACAAGCCCTACCTTTGCCCTTGTGAACGAGTATATCGGCGACCCGGTAAGCGTTTTCCATTTCGATCTGTTCAGAATAAATACCTACGACGATTTATACGCCATAGGCTTTTTCGATTATTTCGACAGGGACGGCGTTCTTGCCGTTGAATGGAGCGAAAATATCGACGGACTGGCAGATAATCTCGAAAGCGTGTGGGTTGTTGCTATAGAAAAGACAGGTGAAACCTCACGAGAGATAGCTATTGATAAAATACGGTAGGATTTTTCCAAAGGAAAGGATTATCAAGGATATGAAAATTCTCGGAATTGATACCTCCGCCAATGTAGCCTCGGCTGCAATATGCGAAACCGGAGAAAGTCCCAAGGTTATCGCCTCGGGAAGTATCAATACTAAGCTTACCCATTCCCAGACGCTGATGCCCTTTATAGAAAGTCTTCTTAAAAGCTCTAAAACCGAGCTTTCGGATATTGACGCTTTTGCGGTTTCGGTAGGCCCCGGCTCCTTTACGGGGCTTCGTATCGGCGTTTCAGCCATAAAGGGTATGGCCTACGGTCTTAATAAGCCCTGTAGGGCAGTATCCACCCTTCACGGTATGGCTTATAATTTCACAGTTTCCGATTGTATTGTCTGCTCCGTAATGGACGCACGCTGTAATCAGGTATATAACGCTCTTTTCGAGATAAAGGGCGGAAAGGTAATAAGACTTACCGAGGACAGAGCGCTCTTCACCGAGGAGCTTCAGAAGGAGCTTTCGGAAAATTATGCCGATAAGCGTATTATACTGGCAGGCGACGGCGCTGAGCTTGTTTACAGCAAATTCGGCGGCGGAAATATTGAACTCTCCCCTCCCCAGCTCAGATTTCAGAGCGGTACGGGCGTATGCTTCGCCTCGGAGGAATATGAAAATATCGACGCGGCGGCTCTTATGCCCTCGTATCTGAGACTGCCCCAGGCGGAAAGAGAAAGACTGGCTAAAGAAAAGGAAGGACGGACTGAAAAATGATTTATGTAGGCTGCGACCACGGCGGTTACGAATTAAAGCTTGAGCTTATCAAGTATCTTGAAAATAACGGCTTTGAATTTACTGATATGGGCTGTAACGGCGAACCTGTAGACTACCCTGATATCGCTGAGGCGGTTTGTAAGAAGGTCGTTGAAGCGGAGGAAAACAAGGGTATCCTTGTCTGCGGTACAGGTATCGGTATTTCCATGGCCGCCAACAAGATAAAGGGAATCCGCGCAGCTCTTTGTGCCGACTGGTATTCCGCGAAATATACAAGACTCCATAACAACGCTAATGTTATCTGCATGGGCGGAAGAACAACAGGCGCAGGCTCTGCCGTTGAAATGCTTGACGTATTTTTACATACAGGCTTCGAGGGCGGAAGACACGCTACCCGTATCGGAAAGATAGCTAAGCTTGAAGAATAAGAAAAAAGGCGTTTCTGAGCTTTATAAAGCCTTTAACGCCTTATTATTTTATGAGGTGAAAAATGGAAAAGGAAAAGATTTTCAGCTATATCGACCACACAAGACTTTCTCCCGTTTCAACCTGGGAGGAAATAAAGGCACTCTGTACCGAGGCGGTAAAGTATAAAACCGCTTCCGTATGTATACCGCCCTGTTATATCGAGGCGGTAAAGGAAAGCTTCCCTGAGGTAAAAATATGTACCGTTATCGGCTTTCCTCTCGGCTATATGACTACCGAAGCTAAGGCCTTTGAAGCCCGTGACGCAGTAACCAAGGGTGCTGACGAAATCGACATGGTGGTGAATCTTTGTCATGTTAAAAACGGTCAGTTCTTCGAGGTTACAAACGAAATCAAGGAAATAAAGGCGTCCTGCCGAGGCAAGCTTTTAAAGGTAATTATCGAAACCTGTTATCTTACCGAGGAGGAAAAGATAAAGCTCTGCAAATGCGTTACCGAGGCAGGAGCAGATTATATTAAAACCTCCACAGGCTTCGGCACAGGCGGAGCTACCCCCGAGGATATAAAGCTTTTTAAGGAAAATATCGGCGAAAATGTGAAGATGAAGGCCGCAGGCGGCGTAAAATCGAAGGAAGATTTAGAAATGTATATAGAGCTGGGCTGTTCCAGAATCGGAACAAGCTCCGCCGTTAAAATGCTTACCGAATAAGGAGCTGTTATGACTGAACGTGTTTTTCTTATTGTACTGGACAGCGTAGGTATCGGCGAAATGCCCGACGCTTACCTTTACGGCGACGAGGGCAGTAATACCCTTAAGGCCTGCTTTGATACGGGAAAGCTTAAGCTTCCCAATATGAAGAAAATGGGGCTTTTCAATATCGAGGGAAACGGCTACGGCGGATATGAGGCTGAGCCTGTTGCCGCTTACGCAAGAATGAAGGAGCTTTCAAAAGGCAAGGATACCACAACAGGACACTGGGAAATGATGGGAATCGTTTCGGAACAGCCCTTCCCAACCTATCCAGATGGCTTCCCCGAGGAAGTTATTTCTGCCTTTGAAGCTCAGACGGGAAGAAAGGTTATCTGTAACAAGCCATATTCGGGAACAGACGTTATAAGAGACTACGGCGAAGAGCATGTTGAAACAGGCGCTCTTATCGTCTACACCTCGGCGGACAGCGTTTTTCAGATCGCGGCGCACGAGGACGTTATCCCTCTCGATGAGCTTTACAGGCTTTGCGAAAGCGCGAGAAGGATATTAAAAGGCGAGCATTCGGTCGGCAGAGTTATCGCGAGACCCTTTTCGGGTGAAAGCGGCAATTTTTACCGCACGGGCGGAAGGCACGATTATTCGCTCGAGCCGACGGGTGTTACCCTGCTTGACCTATTGAAAAGCAAGGGGTTTGACGTTATTTCCGTCGGAAAGATAAAC
>JAZSBN010000023.1:0-25876 GCA_045602405.1 Ruminiclostridium sp. | reverse complement strand
TTTTTCTTGACACAACCCTCAAAAAATATTATCATAAAATCATCGAATCAAACCGCAAAAGCTGCGACTTATAAGTGAAAGCTTTCAAAAGAGGTGTACTATGCATATAAACGACATCGAAAACATTATGAATTATCTGTTTTCTGCTGCACTTAAGAAATGCGGAAACTTTGAGGACGCAGAGGATCTGACAAGCGAAACGCTGCTTGCACCCTTGAAATATCCAAAGGAAGTAAAGGATATAAAAAAGTGGCTGTCGGGGGTACTTAACCACAAGTATTACGATATGCTAAGGCGGAAATATAAGCTCCCTACGGTGAGCATCAACCTTATTACAGAGGATATACCCGATATCATGGAGGAACAAGCGGATGTGCCGAGCGACGACGAAATACGCCGTGAGGTTGCATATCTTTCGGGTAAATATCGTGAGGTTATTGTCCGCCACTATCTTAACGGAGAAAAGGTTGAGAGTATTGCAACCAAGCTTGGTATCCCGAAAGGCACGGTGCTGTCAAGGCTGTCCACAGGCAGAGAACAGATACGGAAAGGATTTGATTCTATGGAACGTTACGAAAAACAAAGCTATCAGCCCGAACAGCTTCAGGTCACCATAAACGGCTGTGCAGGACTTAACAACGAGCCTTTTTCTCTGGTTCAGGGCGATATACTTAAGCAGAACATTCTCATTGCAGCCTATGAAAAGCCTGTTACTTGTGTAGAAATTGCTCTTTCTCTCGGTGTGCCGACGGCATATATTGAAAATGCTGTCAACGACCTTGTAAAATCGGAGCTTATGCAGAAAAAGGGAGATAAGATTTTTACGGATTTTATGATTGCAACTCCCGAACAGATTTTAAAAAGTCTTGATGTGCAGATTGAATTTTCAGAAAAAAATTATAATGCAATATGGGGTCTTATAACTGAATTTAATACGGAAGTAAAAGAAAGTATCAAGGACCTACAGCTCAGAGAAAGCGAACAGCGTAAGCTGGAATATTTCTTTATACTGCATCTGTTCTCTAACGGCGTCTATCAGGCAGTACAGCGTATAGTACCGTCAAAGGAAGAATATCCCCTCCGCCCCAACGGCGGAAAGTGGATAGCGTCAGGAAACAGGTATCCTCTTGACTTTGACTTTGAAAATTACAGATTTTTAAAATACTGCTATGGTGGAGAAAGACGTTCATACGAGGAAAACTTTTTCAGTTCAAAGTCAGTTGACCTGCATATCTATGACGCACAGCCTGACCTTAACAAATATCAGCACGGAGATACTCTGCTCAGTGATGAAATATTTATGAAAATGCTGTACATTATTTACAAGAGTATTCCCTTCAACTATACGGGACTTGACCCTATTTATCTTGAAAGAATACCTTATCTTACGGAATGCGGCATACTGCGTATGGAAAACAATATTCCCGAGCTTGATATTCCCGTTATTTCAAAGCAGAAATATGACGAGATAGAAAAGCTGCTCATACAGAAAATCCATGAATTTACGGATATGTTCGAGCCGCTTCTCCGTGAAATAATGCCTGAAATGAAATACAAAGTACCTAAACATCTTGAAAGCCGTATAGCGGAATGCAGAAAGTACAGCTGTTATGCCTTCCCTATGGCGGTTATGAAAATAGCTATGGAGAAGGGTGATTTTTATAACGAAAACTGTACACCGCCTATGGTTATGGTGATTGAAGAGTGAAAATAAACTATTATTCATACAACGCTGAATTTTATTTTTAAAAACTCTTGACTCTTACCCTAACATAAGATATATAATATGTTCATAATATAGAATAAGGAACGCTGTGTTTTAGCAGCGTTCCTTGTTTTATATTATTCTCTGTTTTTAAGTACCTCTGCTGGTGTGATTTTCTTTATTTTTCTTACAAGTACCGTACTTACAACGAAATAGAAAATCATTATTCCTGCAAAAATCAAAGCATACATATACCACGGGAAATGCAGATTCAATCCACAAGCATTCTGTGCTATAAAGCTTGGGTATAGTGTATCCATTATAAGCTTTGAAAGTGGGATAGTGATAACCGCACCGATAGCAACCGTCAGAGCGTTTCCGTTAAGATAGAGCTTTCGGATTTCTTTTGTACGGAAACCGAAAATCTTTACAAGGGATATACCGAATGACGCGCGGTCAATCATTACATTCATCATCAGATACATTACAACGCAGAAAATGATAATCGACATTGTTATCATCATCGTGAACATTCCTCTCATCTGGTCAACGAAAACCGATGCCGATTTTTCTATATCTGCCTTTGTTGTAACGGAGTAGACTCTTCCCTCGTCAATGTCAAGCTTTTCATCAGAAAGGAGCATATTGTAGTAATCATCATCCTTGCCGAAAAGCTCGCGCATGCTGTCGATATCCATAAATACCGAAAGTCCTACCGAATAATCAGCAATACCGTCAACTGTAAATGCATAATCCATATCGTTTGCCCTATCGCTGAGAATAAGCTTATCACCGACGGAAAGACCGTATTTCTGTACCGTTGAGGATGCGGCAACAATACTGTTCTTGCCCTTTTGCGGCTTTGCGGAATAATACCTGTTATCACTGTCAATGCCGATTATGTTCACATCAAGGGTGTATCCCATATCCGTTATTGACAAAGCTTCCATGTAGCAGGCTTCAGCATTTTCAGGAGCAGTTTCTTCCGGATATTTCAGGTTATACATGTATGTAAACTTCGTATCTGCTGTGTTTTCTGTTTTTATATTCTGACACAGAACATAGCAGTTCATACCAAGCATGAATATAAGCAGACAGATAAACATACCGAAAACAACCGTAACGCCTGTTCTTGCTTCACGAAGCATCTGACGTATCTGAAAGCGACGGATAAAGCCCATATTGCCAAGGTTAACCTTACTTCTGTGAGAAATCTTCTGCTCATTTCTGATAAGAGATAAGGCTGTTCTTGAAAGACGCTTGCTGATTACAATATAGTTTACAATTACCGAAATTACGGGCGGCATAACTACCGCATAAATAATCAGATAAAGCGGATATGAGGGCGGTATATCGGGAATAGAGAAATAACTATAGCTGTCTGCCATCTGCCATACTATACCTATATCGCTGAAACCAATTGCCGAGCCGATAAGACCACCGATAAAGCAGATAATTGTGGGCAGGGTTATGTAATGGCGGATAAGGTCTTTTTTCTTTGCACCCAATGCGTACAATGCGCCGATAACACTGCTTTCACGCTGAATCTGATGAATTACAAAAACGGAAATAACGTATGTAAACAAAATCATTATGATCACGCCTGCCGCAAGGCCTATAATCTTGTTCATTTCAAGGTCAATGGCAGCGGCAAGAATACGAGGGTTATCTTCTGCCTTGAGAAATGAAGTGAGATTGTCAATATCGACCTCAAAAAATTCGTCAAGGAGCTTGTTGGTTTCTTCCTTAAGTTCGGCTGTTCCATCATATAATTCAACAGAGCCATCATACGCTTTGGTTACACCGTCTGTATACTTCTTTACGCCGTCAGAATATTCCCTTACTCCGTCAAGTGAAGTTTTTACGTCAGCAAATACTGTTATACCGGTAAGTGAATAATAATTGTCAAGCACCTCGGAATAGTTTTCTTCGGTAAGCGTTTCCGTCATTCCCGCCGCCGCAAGTGTTACATTTGCGTGAGCAAGAAATGCACTGAAAATTTCGTCCGTGCCATCATTCAGCTCAGTGTTATTTTTGTTAAGCTCTCCAATGCCCTCAGAAAGCTCCTTTGCACCGTCACAAAGGTCATTTATTACCTCCTGCAAATCCTCCTTTCTTCCAAGTTTTTCATCAAGCATTTCACGGAAATATTTATCCTCAACCTCGGTATAATCAAATTCAAGTGCCTTGATTTTCTCTTTCAGTTCGTCGTGTGTAAGCTGATCATTAAGGCGGTACGCATAGCAGTAATCTTCCACAACAGGGTTTGTTTCAAGAATTTCATCATACTGCTCAGCGGTCACGAATACAAGACCGAAAAGACTGCTTTCGACCGCCGTATCGGAAAGCTTATTCATAGGGCTGTCATATTCGGGAACAGTTCCTATACCTGTTACAGTAAGAGTTATTCCACCGATTTCAAGACTGTCGCCAATAGTAATTCCGTGTTCCTCGCTGTATCGTTTTTCAATTACAGCTTCGCCTTTTTTTGCAGGCAGAGTACCACTATCAAGGTGTATCAGATTGATTTTTTCACGTATTTTCATAAGACGAAGAGTTGAATTATCTGCCATTTTCATATCAGCGGAAAACATTCTTTCAATTGTCGCACCGCTGTCGGTAAGCTCTTTTTCCTGTTCAGCTGTCAAAGGCAGAAAAACGCTGAACTGCCCGTCTTCAACCTTGTTTTCTATGACAAGCTCATTTGTGCCTGTGATAATTGTTTCCGCAGCACCTACAACAGCAATAATGATGAACATTCCTGCAATTATCATAAGCAGCAGCGCAAGATAACGCGGGAAGTTAGCTTTCAGTTCACGGAGTATTCTTTTATTTAAAACCTTGTTCATTATAAATCCTCCAACTGAGCCGCAGGAACTCTTGTTTCATTTATGTATTCTTGTTTCACAAGTCCGTCCTTTACAATAATAACCTTATGTACCATATTTTTTATGGAATTGTTGTGAGTTACGATAAGCATTGTTGTACCGTATTTTTCATTTATCTTTTCAAGCAGTACAAGAATATCACGGGAGGTCTTGCTGTCAAGTGCGCCTGTGGGTTCGTCGCAAAGTAACAGCTTCGGATTTTTCACAAGTGCTCTTGCTATTGCACATCTCTGCTGCTGACCACCTGAAAGCTGTGAAGGAAATTTGTTCTGATGCTCGGTAAGACCTAAAGTGTCCAGCAGTTCGTCAACATCAAGGGGCTTTTCTGCAAGATACTCACACACAAGGATATTTTCACGGACTGTCAGATTCGGAACGAGATTATAGAACTGAAAAATAAAGCCTAAATTATCACGGCGGTAATCTGAAAGTGCGTCAGGCTTCAATCCGAAAATTTCCTTTCCGTCAACCTTTACCGAGCCGCTGTCCATTTCATCGAGGCCGCCAATGCAATTGAGAAGAGTAGATTTACCGCTTCCGCTTGTGCCCTGAATTACACACATCTGACCCTTTTCAAGTCCTGTTGTAACGCCTTTCAGAACCTGAATGTAATTCGAATCATTACCGTCTGGGGTGGACACTCCGTAGCTTTTCTTTACATTTTTGATTTCAAGATACATATTATTACCTCCATATTTACATAACGATGTTATGTAACTGTTATTTAAAAAAGCCTTTCGGCTTATAGTTACAAATATACATAACATAACGCTGTTATGTTATGTTCAGAAAATAAACCGCTTTATGCGGCTTATTTTATCAGTCAAGGACAGTTTCTGTCCAGTTGTGCATAGTCATTCTGAATACCTTTTTTATGCTTTTAAGTGCCTTTTTTTCATCTTTTTCATGAATAACAAGCTGTACAAAAGAATCAACAACAATATGAATTACAAGATGAAGCATATATTTGTTGAGCTTTTGCTTCTTGCCTGTTTTTGCAGAAATTTTATCCATCATTTCAATACTTTTATTTTCTGTTATTTCAACTATGCGGTCAACGATATTTTCATATTCCGAGCCCTGTGACTTGGTAAGCACAAGTATTGCAGCGTCGTAATTGCTGTAAATATGATGAATGAGAAGCTGTGCTATTTCGCTGTGGTCATCTATATATTCATCAGGATCAGCATCAGCGGCAGCACTTGCAACAATATCCTCATCCTCATCAAAATGAGCCTGCATAATTTCAAAAATCCCATCTACAGGCTTTCCCACAATCGCTCTGAAAAGATCAGCCTTATCCTTAAAGAAAAAATAAAGTGCGCCTGTCGTTACTCCCGCATTGGCGCATATTGTACGCAGAGAGGCTTTATTATAGCCTTTTTCCATGAATTCAGCCTTCGCACTTTCCAAAAGCAATTCACGGGTTTCCTTATCATGTGCCATAATATATCACCTCGCATAACATTGTTACGTAACACTGTTATTCTAACATATACAAATACTTTTGTCAATAGGTTTTTATAAAATATGCTGATTCATTTTCTGAAATAATCCTACTCATAATCATTTCCCAGCAAAGAATAGATATTTTAATTACTTTTTTTAAAACGCTATTCGAATATTTCTTCGTTTGCTTTATATTTGGGTTGATTATTCTGCAAATAGCAATAGCGGCGGTTTATTTCCCCACCGCTATATGAACATTTAATTGTAAAAGCAATCACCGACAGTTGCGGGAAAAATATTGGGATAAATCCAGACATTATGCAAGCAACGACGATAACAAAATAAATTGCTGTAAATTAACTGTAAACATTTCCGTTCTCCGCAACTCATTTTGACTATTATATACACATCGTACCGAAAAAACGGTCAGGACAAAAATTAAACAATCGCCGATAAAATTGCGGAAAGCACAGCAGAAATAATCGGATATCCCGCAACAGTTCCTATCCACTTATGTACAACTGTTTTTTTAGGAATATAAGGCATTAAATCCTCTGTTCCGGGAATAATCCAGTCCTTTGTATGCCCTACCCAGTACCAGTCGATGAAGAATCTGTCGAATAATCCCATAATCATTAAAATCACAGTCATCTGCCAGAATAAGTCCATAAATTCTCTTGCACCGTTAATAAAATAAACCATAGCAGGCACAAGAATTAGCATAGGCAGAAATAATGCAACCGTCGTAATCACAGAATTTCTTTTAATTCTTTCCTCTGTTATAAGTCCAAGCTCTACTACCCTTTTCTTCACGTCATCCTCGTAGAATACAACCAGTCCCACAGCTCCGTTAGCTTTACCGATTACACATATAAGCAGCAGGATAAAACACATTACCATTCCTTCAATCGCAATAAGCATAAGTCTGTCCTCCGATATTACTTGTTTTTTCTTTCCTGAAATTTTTTAAGGTCACTATTGAGCTGTTTTGCGTCGATAATACGTTTTGTTTTGCAGACAGCGAAGGTGCAGATATAGGCAAATGCCATATAGGCCCAGAAGCCTAAAGCAACAGCAATATTTCCGTCAAACCAGCTAAGGAAATGTCCTGCCACAGCGTAAATCAAGGAGCCGAGAGTAATCACAGCCGCTTCTTTTTTTCCGAGTCTGTCCATTTCGAAGAAATCGCAGTTGATAAGCACCTGCACCCATTCAAGAATGTACGCCGCCCATAACATTCCGAACATATGAACAATACTTGCTTCGGTAAGTCCGTTCGCCCATCTGTACACCCAGTAAAAGCAGACGATGTAAAAAAACGTAAGACAGCACTTTATTTCAGCACCGATTTTTCGGGTAACAAACCGCTCTATAAAGCTTCTTATTTTACTCATCACTGCTTTCTCCTTTCAGTATTTTTCTGAATTCCGAGGCATAGGTACGGGAAATAATGATATGCTCGCCGTTAAAAAGAGCCGCGTCTATTCGGTTTGAAGCAAGGCTTTTCAGCGTGGTAAGCTTGTCGATATTGATAATCATCGACTTACTGCACCTGAAAAAATTTACTGTGTTCAGTATCTCTTCAAGCTGTGTTAATGTAAGCTCCGACCTGAAAACATCATCGGCGGTGTAGATAAAGGTTTTTCTGTCAACAGTCTCAACGTACAGGACGTCAGCGAAATCAATAACAGCCTGTGTATCGTTCTTTTCGCCGATAAGCTTTTTTGGCGGTGCGTTCATAAACCGCAGAGCTGCCTCAACCTCGCTGTTAAGCCTCTGATAGCGGAGAATAAGCTCGTCCTCGCCTTTCACGATCTGCTCAATAGTGTATTTCATAGCTATGTTTCCTTTGTTTTCTTAAGATGTCTTTATTATAGCAATTTTGATTTCGGTTTGCAATACGCTTTGACGCAAGTGACACTTTCGGGCGTCTGAAATGCACTATAATGAGAAAAGCCGTACCTGTTTTCGGGTACGGCTGGTCATATTATTTATTGTTGCTTGAATTAAAATTAAATTTCATATTATGATATTTGGAAAGTACATCTTCAAATCCAAGAGATTTGTATAAAGAATATCCTGAATCTGTGGCTTTGAGTTCTACAAAATCAAGTTTTGATGTTTCCGCTTCATCAAGCAGCATTTTAATAAGCTTTCCTGCAATTCCTTTTCTTCGATATTCCGGCAAAGTATAAACATTAAGAATTGTACCTGTTCTGCCGTTTATAAAAGACGGATTGGACGGCTTTTCTGTAATGCATAAAAAACAGCAACCTACAATTTTGTCAACATCTCTACAAACAAAAACCAGTAAATCATTGTTTAAATGTTTTTGAAAGTAACTGTTCAGGTTATTGATTATCTCTTTGATCTTATTTTCGGGTAATTCTCCATAATCTTCAAGCAAATATGCAATTCGTAAACTGATTAAAGATGACAAATCATTCAAATCTGCCTTTTCAAAAACCATACGTTTAACACCTCACAAATCGTCAATATCATAATTATACCACACACCATCGCTTGTATATTTGTTAATAAAGCTCAGGCAGGGCTTCCTTCGTAACTGCATAAGGGCTGTTATACATTTCCTTCAGTGCTTCCTTTGTGGTATATTCCTCGCCTATACAGAATTCGTGCGACCAGGTCATATAGCTTGCCCAGCCGATTTTTTCCTTTACGATAGCTTCTGCGGAGGGAATAGTGCCTGTTTCGCCGATAAGTACGATTTTCGGCTGTTCGGTTATCTTAATTAGCCCGTTATACATTTCGCTTCTGCTGTTATGCTCGTGTGCAGGCGGATACATATCCCTTGAAATGATGTCCACCACATCATCGCCCGGATAAGCTTCGGCAAGAGGAGAATTCCACACCCAGATAAGATTATTCAGCTTATGCACATTAGTGTAACGCTCATACATTATCCGCCACAGCTTTTTAAGAGTATCCTTGCCCCTGGCTCCCCACCAGAACCAGTCGCCCTCGCCCTCGTGGAAAGGTCTCCATAAAATCGGTATCTGCCTATCACAGAAGGGACGGAGCAGACCTGCCATCATATCCATATCGGAAATAAGAGCGGTATTTTCGGGCGTACCCTCAATTACAGCCTTACTTGCGTCGAAATCCGTGTTGCAGGTGAAAAAGGATTTGGAACGGCCGCCGAGAGGCGAAAACCAGTGCCATGTAAAGGTGATAAGCCCCTTTTTCTCCGCCCATTCCCAGGCTCTTTTAAGCGTTCCGTAATTTTCAGATACCTCGGTCATACATTCCTCGTCGGTATCGGTGTAATTTATATTAGGCGAATATGAGAGCAGCTCAAAGCCGAGAAGCGCAGGCTGTTTGCCTGTTACCTCCTCTATATAATGAAGCTCCTCCTGAGCCATGGACTGGGTATGCTGACCTGTGATTACCTTTTCGTAGGTAATATCGGAAAGATATTTCATAACATTTTTAACGCAGTCCTGTGCGTTTTTATTCTGCGGTGCAAAGAGCTTGTCACTCATGATGAATCCCCCTTTTCGATGTGCAAACACCGAATAACTTTTTTCTAAATTATATCAGCGGCGAATATTAAATTCAATTGTATTTTAAAGCATGATATATTGTAAATTATAGCATCGGAAGCTACTTATACTAAGCTAATTATATCACATGTAAAAACAAAAAACAATACCGCACCTGTTGTTTTAGGTGCGGATTGGTATAGGCTGTTACGTGAATTGGATTATAAATTACTTTTTATACGGTTTATAATGTGGATTTTCGGAATTATTTTTCCAAAACTCCTCTATACCGTATTCTTTAATTTGCTGATTTCCTTCCAACCACTGCCTGTATACTATTTCTTCAAACAATCCCTGCGTTTTTTCACACGGGAACTCATTGCACTCCCCGCAAAAATCAACTCCATGATTCTTTGTACACTCAAGTATAAAACACCCTTCGATACTGCAACCATTGTGTTCTGTACTGCGACAGCCTAAACAGGGAGCACCACCATATATGTCAAGTAGTCCCTCAAAGTTGTTATAGCTTTCTACGGCGTCGGGCATATGTACCTCATAAAATTCTTTTATGCCATCCAAATATTTTAATAATGTTTTAGCCGACGTACAAATTACACCATCATTATATGCCGAACAAGTGTGGCACATTAAAGAACATGGTGCAACCCTTTTAATAATTTCACTTTTTTCCATTTTTGTACTCCTCCACTAAATTCTGATTTTTCATATTCATTACACTACAAACGTGATTTTCATTTTGTATAAGTATATTCCTTTTTACCATTCCGATGAAAAGAACTCAATCTCTTCTCCAAGCGGACCTTTACAGAATGCTATTGTTGCATGAAGCTTCGGATCGCCGCCTACGTCCACTTCTTTCATGGGCACAAACACTTCATATCCTGCTCCGCTTACAGCGTCAACACAGGCTTTTACATCATCAACCGCAAAGGCGAAATGACGGATAACACCTCTGGCGGCTTCCTCCGTGCCGTTACGGAATATTTCAACTATGCCGTTTCCTGTATCGAGCAAAAGACAGCTTTCGCATTCCTTTATAATTTTTAAACCGAGTATTTCCGAATAGAATTTCTTTACCCTTTCATATTCGGTGTCGTTTCCGGTTTTCATTGAAACGTGGTGTATTCCTTTTATCATATATTTACCCTTTCGTAATCAGATTTAAGGATAGAATAACATATCGAATCAAAAACCTGTCCGTCATATCTTTGAGTGCCGTTTTCTATTGTAATTTCATACTCAAATCCACAGTTTTCAAGAACCTTTTTCGACTTGATATTATCAGGATAGTGAAATGCTGATATCAAATCTACATTCTTTTCCTCAAACAGGTATTTGATTATCCTCCTTACCGCCTCTGTCATATATCCATTGCCGCGATATTCTTCCGATAAGACGTAGTTTATAGACTTGGCATAAAATTTACCACGGTTAGTATCTGGATATACTCTTACACTGCCGATTACCTTGCTATTGCTCTTCAATTCAACTGCCCAGCGTTCATCATTTTCTATGTATTCACTCAAAGCTTCAGCAGATATATTCATATGGGTATGTGGTCTCCAGCCGCCCATAAGAACGGTAGGACTTTTCATAATATCAAACAAATCACCGACATCAGTTGTTCTCCATCTTCTGAGAATAAGCCGCGGCGTTTCTAATCTATCCATTTCAGCCCTCCGCTCTATTTTCATTATTTCTTTACACTGATTATACTCCCAAAACAAAAGAAAATCAAGTATTATACAACTAATCCGCAAAACAAATTCCTTCATCAAATAATCATAGTTTTGATTACGCAAACGAAAAATCTCCCTGCCGTTTTGAAAAGACAGGGAGAAATAATTATTTTACTTTTGCTTTTTCTTCTTCATATATCTTTTTTGCGTAAATTACCGATGCAATTACTGCCCCGACAAGATAAACCGTCAGGAGAACAATCGAAACGGTTGAACTGAAGATAAGCGAGGAAATTACGGTAAGTAAGCCCGAAATCATCAATACAATGCCACCGAAGCGATTGCTCTTGCTCCAGGTTACATCATTATACATACTGTATGTAATTCTAAGGCCGATAGCTCCGTTAAGCTTGGTTTTGGGAAGAATATTGCCAAGAAAGATGAATAATATACCCATAATCACACATACGATTTTTATACTGTCAAGCTCAAGATTCTCTATCCCCGAATCCGCCTCAGTGTACGCCTTGAAAAGATTGAAGAAATGCAGAACTGCAAATGAAGCAGTTGTAAGCACCGCCGTTATCTTCATAACCTTTATATTGCTCAGAATTTCTGCTCGCTTTTTATCCACGGAAGCGTTTTTGGCCTTCTTATTGTAAACATAAAGTATCACTTCCCATATAACTGTAATTACAATTATCGCCAACGGAAAAGCAAAGCTTTCGTATTTCGAGCCCCACCTGTCAATTTCGCCTGATATATTATAATGTGCAGGAATACTATCGGGCATAAACTGCAGTACAAACGCAGTAACAATAATCGGTAAAACCGATAAAATCCATAAAGCTTTTTTCATTATTTATTACCTCCGAACTGTCCCACCCACAAAATAAACTCGTCGAAAACGGTTGTATTTATTTCGTAGTAAATGTAGTTTTTACTTTTGTACTCCATTATAAGGTCAGCACTCTTTAACAGCCTCAGATGATAGGATAATGCCGCAGGAGTAATATCAAGCCTTTCGGCAATTTCGCCTGCATTCATTCTTCCATCCTTCAGCATTACGAGAATATCACGTCTTTGCTTATCTGAAAGTACTTTAAAAATATTTGATTCGCTCATATGAAACACCTATTTAAAGAATTCTTTAAATAGATTATAACACACCATCTTCTATTTGTCAATAACTATTTAAAAATATTTTTAAATAGTTGTACCACATTAAAAATGGAAAAACACACAAACCAAGCATATAAAAACACTTGATTTTGCACGGCGAAACTCAAAAAAGGGTAGAAATCAGGCACGACATTTTTCCCGTTAAATCGACTAATGCTTTATTGATTTTATATAATAAATAACCATTTCAAGCGCTGTTTTTGTATACTTCCTCTAAAATTTCTGCTGATGTAGTGCTTATGTACTGGTATCAGAACAAAAGGCCCGTGCAACCTACGACAATATTCTCCGCGTATGCGACGATCCTGATGTAACGAATGTTATACGCTACCTCAGAGAGCGTGAAATCGTACATTTCCAGAGGTTCGGTGAGCTTCTCAACAAGCTCCAGTGTAAAATCAAGTAGCAAACTTAAAGACCTGCGTTTTTACGCAGGTCTTGTCTTTTTTATTATTACGCCCAGAAATTAAACAACTGAAAATATACCACAAAGCCTGTAATAAACAGATTGCAGAGCACGGAAAGAGCATATCTCACACGGACAAGCTTCTTCATTTCCCTTTCTATAAAAAGTGCCTTTGCTGTAAATACTGCGGAAATAAGGCAGACCACAGCACATAATGTCACAAGGAAGCAAAGAATTCTGAAAAGGTCAAAATCAAAAGCCATCAGGCTGATAATAAGCGCAATCCCCGCCGCAAGTCTTGCAAGCTGACCTGCAAGAACAGCTTTCCCTGCAGGAATCGGCTTATAAAGCTTTGCAAGCTTCTTTATGCCCTTTGCTGTAAGAATAAGAAGCGTTGCAACTACAATTACGGCGAAAACAATTACCGAAATAAATTCATTTTCAACCGTATCACTCCTGATATATGCCATAGAGGAGTATTCAAGGAGAGTTTTTCCGTCAGAGGTTTTGGCTTCGTAGAGAAATTCTCCTGTATCGCCAACCAGATAGATATTGTCGGAGATTCGTGTAAGTGCAGGAATACCACCCTGAGTATAGGAATCGGGAGATTCTCCCTGAGCTAAAGGAAGATAACCGAGACAGTTGGATATCTTCATCGCACCTTCAAAAATGCCGCGGCTTAAAACATAATTGCCGCTTATATCATTACGTTCGGTAATTGAAGCGTTAGTACAAACCGGATTATTTTCGAAGGAGCCGAAGATAAGCTTCGGAATTTCAAAGCAGAATACACCCTCGCCCTGCTGATTTGTAAGAACAACGACACCCGTTTTTGATTCCTTGTCAATAACAAGATTCGCAGAACCGCCGTTGGTATTTCCGCCGTGTCCCATTGTGCTTACAGCATATTCCGTAGTCCATAAGCCGTGGCAGTTCTTCGGTATATCGCTGTCTCCGTAATAATCGCTTGCAGAAAGCATTATATCAAGAGTTTCCCTATTTTCAAAAAGCGGACATTCATCACTTACCAAAGCCTGAGCGAACTTTGTCATATCGGCAAGTGTTCCTGTTACGGAGCCTGCGGGATAGAGAAGGATAAAGCTCATAGCTGTACCTAAATCTTCGTCAATAACCATTCCCACTTCGGGGTGGTTCATTATAAAATAGGCTTTTTCCTTTTCACGCTGTGCTCTTACCCATTCGTTATCACGGTAATCGGCAGAAACAGAGGTATGGTCCATTCCGAGAGGCTCAAGTATATTCTTGTGGAGATATTCGGCATAATCCATACCGCTGACACGCTCTACTATATAGCCTGCAAGTGCCGCGCCCCAGTTGGAATAGGCGGTAATTTCGCCCGGCTTAAATACCTGTGCGGGCTCAGTTTTTCTGAGCGCTTCTTCGAGGGGAATAATTTCCGCTTCGTCGTAAACCTCGATTATACCGGTTGTTTCCTGCCAGCCTGCGTTATGATTCATAAGATTCAGCATTGTAACAGGCTCGTCATATTTCAACCTGGTAAGAAAACCTTCAGGTAAGTAGGTCTTAATGTCTGCGTTAAGGTCAAGCCTTCCCTGTTCATGTAACTGCATAGCGCTTACCCAGATAAGTAATTTTGAAACGCTTCCCCATTCATAAACAGCATTTTCGTCTGCCGCAAGCTGATTTTCACGGTCAATGTAACCGAAATGCTTGCTGTAAAGCACTTCATCACCGCTGAATACAGCAGTCGCAAAGGAAGCGTAGCCGCCCTCGTTTTCCTTCGCGAGAACTTCGATTTCAGAGCCGATATTATCATAGGAAACACCTGACGGTGTTGTTTTTTCTTCGGCAGTAACAGGAGTGCAAAGCATTGATAATGCTGTTGCAAGCGAAAGTATTGCTGTTAATATTCTTTTCATGGTAACTCCTTATTTATAGTACTGTTCTACACCCTTCATATAGAGCTTTGTTGAAATAAAAGCGGAAAGCGGTAATCCGATTACCGCCGCAGCAGGTAATATCCATGCCATATAAGGCGGAATTTCACCGCTTGAAAGGAAATCATTCATAATATCCGCAACATTTACGGGATTAAGGAAGAATAACAATATAAAAATCCATACTATAGCTATGGAAAATATACTCATTATTGAGCTTCCCTTTTTATCACCAAAACGGATTGTAAAAGGAATCTCCAGAGCGCACAGCAGAATCTGAAGAAAGAAACACTCAAGATAAAGCCCTGCCATAAAGGGAATGCTTATTCCGCCAATGGCATTTGCTACAATGGTAAACATAAAATCGCTTAATGAGCATACTGCAAAATAAATCACATTCATGGCAAGTATAAAGCCGTATTTTGTAAAAATAAAGTCAGTTATACCCTTGGGATTCGATACAACGAAATAAGCCCACAGCTTTTTATCATCGCCCTTTAAGGTAAAGGTTTCCAAAAGGAGCATTCCTATAACCCCGACAAGTGCACAGATAATTCTGATTCCTGTTCCGTCCTGTGCGAAAGCAATAAAAGCTTCCTTCGCCATTGTTTTTTCAATAGTCATAACTATTATTATGGGCAGGAATACCACGCAAAGAGCAAGCACTACGGAAAGAAACAGAAATAATCTGTTCTGCTTGAACTCTTTATATAAATAGCCTTTCATTATGCTACTCTCCTTTTATAATTCTTCATGGTTATAACGAAGCCCGCAACAAGTATTACTGCCATAAGAGGGATACTTATATTGCAAAGTATTTCAGGCATTTTAAGAGAAAGGAGAAGATAGTTCGCAACCACAACGGATTCCATAGCCTGATCAAGTATGATCTGCTCCGATGAATCGGGCTCAATAAGGGGCAATATATCAGGAAGAAATACAAGTACGGCAAGCACAACGCCTATAACCGCACCGATTTTCTTGAGAGCCTTTGTGTCAGTAGCACGCATTATGAACATTTCGAGAATAATATTGAAAATAAGTAAAGCGTCGATAATAATAAACTGAGAAAGGATAGTATTAACACTCAGCGAACATCCGCTTATGGCATAAACCAAAACGGTACCGAGTATGATAAGTATACTTCCGCCGACTATAACTATAAGCTTTGCAATATATTTTGCCATTGTCTTTTCAAAGACTGTCAGGGGTAATGCCCAGGAATATTCAAGCCAACCCGAATTTACGTCAGCTTTATAAACATCGTTGTTCTCGCCGATAATAACAGCACCCATAATTCCCACGGCATAAGCTCCCGCAAGAGCGAAACCGCCAAGGGTACTGCCCTGTTTTTCCGCCTGGAACTTCAGTACAAACATTACAAGAATAATCAGAGCCATAAAGGCTAAAAACATTATTCCTCTGAGGGTATAATGTCTGACGGACAGCTTCAGCTCACGGAAAACAAGAGATTTATACTTATTCATTACTGCCACTCCTTCTTTTCACGGTTTACATAAAATAGCATTATGTCTTCAAGGGAAGCAGGATCAAGTATCAGACCGCTGTACTTACAGGAAGCCGCTTCACGGTCGGAAACCATAACCTCTGCTCCGTAAGCGTTTATTCTCGCACTGACTATATCAGAGAAATCAATTTCCGAAAGCTGTTCCTTACCGCACTTTATTATACCGTGGGTTTCGAGGATTTCATCCTTATAGCCTGAAAGCAGTATTTTACCCTTGTCAATATATGTGATACTGTCGGCAATTTTTTCAAGGTCGCTGGTAATGTGGGAGGACATAAGGATACTGCGTTCGCCGTCCTCTAAATATTCCATAAAGATATGTAGAATTTCATCACGGACAACAGGATCGAGTCCCGAAGTAGGCTCATCCATAACGAGAAGCTCCGCTTCATGGGAAAGAGCACAAGCAATCTGCAGCTTCATCTTCATTCCCTTGGAAAATTCACCGATTTTCTTCTTTCGGGGGAGCTGAAAACGGTCAAGATAACGCATATACTCGTTTCTGTTCCACTTCGGATAAATGCCCTCGAAAATACGGGACATATCCTTTGCGTTGAAAATATCATGGAAAGGAAGTTCGTCAAATATAACAGCGATACGCTCCTTGATTTCCTTTTCATCCCTAATATGGTCAAGACCAAGTAGCTTGACTTCGCCACTGTTCACAGGGATAATATTCAGCAGACTACGGATAGTTGTGGACTTGCCTGCGCCGTTCTGACCGATAAAGCCCATGATACTGCCCCTCGGTACATTAAAGCTTACATTATCAAGTGTAAAGCCGTCGTACTTTTTAGTAATTCCTTTAATTTCGATTGCATTTTCGTAAGTGTTCATATCCAGGAACCTTTCTTTTTCACTCATTTACAAGGTCAAGCAATTCGTGAAGCTCAGCCATTGTAATACCGCATTTTCTCGCCTTGTCTCCTGCCTCTGACAGCAGGGCTTCGATAGCTTTAATCTGCTCCTCACGGTAAAGCTCCATATTCTGTGCCTTCACGAAGCTTCCTCGTCCTGTATAGGATTCGATAAATCCGTCACGTTCAAGCTCCTCATAGGCACGTTTCGTTGTCATAAAGCTGATTCTTAGCTCTGTTGCAAGGTTTCGCATAGAAGGAAGGGCGTCCCCTTCCTTCAGCTTACCCTCGAGAATCAGCGTCTTAATCTGGTTTACTATCTGAAGATAGATAGGCTCGCCTGAAGCATTGCTGATATTGATATTCATTCAGTGTGCACTCCTTTGGGGTTTGATAGCGTAATGAGCATTTCGAACTACTCAAAAGCTAAAATTGTATAACCTCGATGTATACAATTATATCACCTGAAGTATACATTGTCAAGAGGGATAAAAAATTTTTATTTTAAATAAACCTTATCCATTTCTTAGTTGAAACATAATCAAAACTATGTTATTATTATTATGTATTTCAATAAATCGGAGATTCAGCATGAAAAGGTTTCTGTTAAAGTTCAAAAATATACTGCTACTTATAGCGATAATGTGCGCCGCCTTCGGAATAAGCCTTGTTATACACAAATTTTTCGATACGGTAGCCCTGATTCCTGCCATATTTGTGCTTGCAGTGTTTATTATATCCCTTATTACCGAAGGCTACGGCTATGGTATAGCCGCTTCCTTCATAAGCGTTCTTGCGGTAAATTATGCCTTTACCTTCCCTTATTTCAGGTTTAATTTTACCATTTCGGAAAATATGGTTTCCGCGGTAATAATGATAATCGTTACACTTATTACAGGCGCGCTTACCACAAAGCTTAAGCGGCAGGAAGCGATAAAAGCAGAAAGCGAAAAAGAACGCATGCGAGCTAATCTTCTGAGGGCTGTATCCCACGACCTGAGAACTCCCCTTACCACCATATACGGCTCAAGTTCCACCATACTCGATAACTACGAGGGCTTAAGCGACGACAGAAAAAAACAGATGCTTTCAGGTATAATGGAAGAGTCGGAATGGCTCACGAGAATGGTCGAAAATCTCCTTTCGGTAACAAGGCTCGACAGCGAAAATGTCAGACTTATAAAGTCGCCTACCGTGCTGGATGAGCTTATAGATTCCGTTCTTGTAAAATTCCGCAAGAAATATCCCGATGTTCCCGTAACACTGTCCCTTCCCGAGGAATTTACAATTATACCCATGGACGCCATGCTTATTGAACAGGTTCTTCTCAATATCCTGAGTAATGCAGTAAGTCACGCAAAGGGCATGACCCGTATTGACCTGAGAGTTTATAAAGAGGATAGAATGGCAGTGTTTGAAATATCGGACAACGGCTGTGGTATTGCTCCCGAAAGACTGGAAAATATATTTTCAGGCTGTTATACCGAAAGCCCTGCCCCTTCAGATACAAAAATAAATTCAGGAATAGGACTATCAGTATGCTATTCTATAATCAAGGCTCACGGAAGCAGAATCATAGCAGAAAACAACGGAGAAGGCGGCGCTACCTTCCGCTTTTCTCTTGAAACGGAGGATGACGAAAATGAGTAATAAATATAAAATCCTTCTGGTAGAGGATGAAAAGAATATCCAGACCTTTGTCACTGCTCTTCTTGAAGCGGAAGGCTATCAGGTTATATGTACGGGAAACTGTGAAAACGGGAAAATGCTTTTCTCCTCGCATAATCCCGACTTGGTGGTGCTTGACCTGGGACTTCCCGACAGAGACGGAACAGAGGTGCTTGTTCATATCCGGAAAATATCCTCGGCTCCTGTTATTGTCCTTTCTGCAAGAAGTGATGAAAGCGATAAGGTAAGCGCTCTCGATTCGGGAGCAAACGATTATGTGACAAAGCCCTTCGGACCTGCCGAATTCATGGCAAGAGTTCGCTCCGCCCTGAGAAACACAAGAAGCAGTACCGAAAACAAGCAGTTTATCCTGGGCGACCTTATGATAGATTACGACGCAAGAACCATAACCATCGACGGTAAAAATATAAAGCTTACCCAGACGGAATATAACATAATCTCCCTTCTGTCACAGCACTGCGGAAAGGTACTTACCTATTCGGCGATAATTTCAGCTATATGGGGCTATAACGATATCGGAAGTATAAAAAAGCTTCAGGTAAATATGGCGAATATAAGAAAAAAATTCGGTGCTGTACCCGGAAAGGATAATTATATCACCAACGAGCTTGGCGTAGGATATAAAATGAACGAAATTTCTAAATAGTTTAATGGCAGTATTGTTCAATGTAATGATACTGCCCTTTATTTTGCCTTTCTTAGCCGCATCTTTGCTCATACAATGATATAATTCCTGTTGTAGAAAAATAAAATGAAAGGAAACATATTATGTCATTATTTGACGTACTCACCATGATCGGCGGACTTTGTCTCTTCCTGTTCGGTATGGACATAATGGGAAAGGCTCTTGAACGCCGTGCAGGCGGACAGCTCCGCACAGTTCTCTCAAAACTCACAAAAAACAAGGCGGCGGGATTCCTTACAGGTCTCGGCGTTACCTCGGTAATCCAGAGTTCTTCAGCCACAACAGTTATGGTTGTAGGCTTTGTAAACTCGGGAATAATGAGTCTTAAACAGGCTATAAACGTTATAATGGGCGCAAACGTAGGAACAACGGTTACTGCGTGGATTTTAAGCCTTGGCGGTATCGAAAGCGACAACTTCGTTGTACAGCTTTTCAAGCCTACCTCCTTTACCCCCGTTCTTGCACTTATAGGTATAGTAATGTATATGTTCTGCAAGAGCGACAAAAAGCACGACAACGGTCTTATTCTCCTGGGATTCGCAACCCTCATGTTCGGTATGGATACCATGTCAGGCTCTGTATCGGGACTTGCGGACGTACCCGAATTCACAAACATCCTGATTATGTTTGAAAATCCCGTAATGGGCGTTCTTGCAGGTGCAATACTTACAGGTATAATCCAGTCCAGCTCAGCCTCGGTAGGTATTCTTCAGGCACTTGCCGCTACAGGCTGTGTTTCCTACGGAGCGGCTATACCGATTATCATGGGACAGAATATAGGAACCTGTGTAACAGCGCTTATCTCCTCGGTAGGTGCAAATAAGAACGCCAAGCGTGCCGCTTTCGTTCACTTATCCTTTAACGTTATCGGTACTGTTGTATGGATGCTAGTGTTCTGTATTACCGATGCATTATTCAGCCCTGCTCTCTTCGGTGAAGCCGCTTCAATGCCAGGTATTGCGATAGCTCATTCAGCCTTCAACATTCTCTGTACCGCTCTCCTTTTACCTATGTCGGGACTTCTTGAAAAGCTTGCTCTCAGGATTATCCACGACAACGATACAAAGGAAAAGTTCGCAGAGCTTGACGAACGACTTCTCGCTACTCCCTCCGTAGCACTCCAGCAGTGTAAGGCTACCGTCCTCGATATGGGTACTATGGCGACGGAAGGTATAATAATGGCGCTTGATGTTCTTGATGACTACAATAACGAAAAAATTGCTGAGGTTAAAGCTCTTGAAGATAAAACCGATAAATATGAGGATATTATCGGAGAATATCTCGTAAAGCTCAGCGGTCACAGTATCAGCGAGGCAGACGCTCTTGAATCCACAAAGCTTCTTAAAATGATAGGAGACTTCGAAAGATTATCCGACCATAGCGTTAATATTATCGAATCTGCTCAGGAGCTTAAGGATAAGGAAATCAGGTTTACTCCGCAGGGAGATGAAGAGCTTAAACAGCTTATCGGCGCTGTAAGAGAGATAATCGGAATTACAAAGGAAGCCTTTGAAAAGGATGACGTACACGCTTCCCTTTCCGTTGAGCCCCTTGAACAGGTTATCGATGATCTTAAGGAAAAGCTCAGAACAAGCCACATAAAGAGGCTTGGAAAGGGTGAATGTTCAATAGAAGCAGGCTTTGTATGGTCGGATCTCCTCCACGATCTGGAGCGTATCTCTGACCACTGCTCGAATATTGCAGGCTGTATAATAGAATCCGCTCATAACGACCTGACTCTCCATCAGGGTCTCCGAGGAATAAGAAACGACAGCACGGAATATTTTGAAAAATACAAAGAATATCTCAACAAATATCAGATAAGGAGTTAACTATGGACATTATTCAGTTACTTTTACAGATTTTTTTACTGGCGGCAGGCTTTGTGCTTCTTATAAAGGGAGCAGACTGGTTTGTTGACGGCTCGTCGTCGGTAGCGGCACGTTTCGGTATCCCTCAGCTTGTAATAGGGCTCACTATCGTAGCTATGGGTACAAGCGCACCCGAGGCGGCGGTAAGTATTACTGCCGCATTCAGCGGCAACGCCGATATAACGGTAGGTAATATCGTAGGAAGCAATATTTTAAACATCCTTATCATCCTCGGACTTTCCTCAGTTATTGTTCCTATCGCTGTAGCAAAATCTACAGTAAGAATTGAAATGCCCTTCATGATACTGATGACGGTGCTTCTTCTCCTTCTCGGTCTTGACGGCTATTTAAACCTTCTGGATGGAATAATCTTCCTTCTCTGCTTTATAGGATATCTTGTATATCTCATCATCATGGCAAAGAAGGATAAGAACAAGGATGAGGAAGCCGCAAAGCAGATAACTCTCCCTAAGGCGATAATATTCGTTATAATCGGTCTCGCAATGATAGTTTTAGGAAGTAACGTAACCGTTGACGCTGCAAGCGCAATCGCTACGATGTTTGGTATGGATGAACGCTTTATCGGGCTCACCATCGTTGCTCTCGGAACCTCTCTGCCCGAGCTTTTCACCTCTGTAAGCGCCGCAAGAAAGGGCAATGCAGATATAGCTATCGGTAATATCGTGGGAAGCAATATCTTCAACATACTTTTCATCTGCGGTCTTTCCGCCGTTATTATTCCTATTCCCTTCCAGCCTCAGTTCATTTTCGATGTAATTATCGCTATTGCGGCGGCTGTAATGCTCACCCTCTGCTGTATAATCGGTAAGAGAACTCTTAAGCGCTGGGCAGGTATCCTGATGCTTGTTTCCTATGCCGCTTATTTCGCAGTAATTATCTGAGTAAAACCAAATAGCAAGACTAAAGGCCTGCGTTTTTCGCAGGTCTTTTTGTTATATATAAAGAAAGAGAGCAGTCTCCTGCTCTCTCAATAAAATTTACTTTTTATTCTCCGTCAGATTAAAGCTCATTCTTGTAAGCATTTTTATCGTTTCATCAGCTGTACTGCCGTCAAGGGAAGCCGTTACCCAGTAAGCCTTATTCATGTGATATGCGGGATATATACCCTCTTCAGACAGTATATCCCCCATCATAAGAGTATCACATTTCAGATTTACAACGCTGATATTCTCCTCACTATGTATACCAAGCTTTGATTTCGGAATATCCATAATTACTGCAAACCACTTTTTATTATCACTGTGGCGGAACACCTCATAGGAAGGATATTTAAGCCACGGACAATCAGAAGTTATATCGTAGGTTTCATATATGAAAGCTTTAAGTTCCTGACGTGTCATATTGATAAGCCACCTCTCTCCAAAGCCTGAAATTATTCATAATCAGCAAGAATTCCTTCAAGAACTTCAACTGCACTTCTGATCATTTCGGGGCAGACGCTTCTGAACAGGTTTTTCTCCCTGATACAAGCCGCGTCCTCAGGCTTTGTAAGATCATAGCCAAGCAAATCACGGCACACTATAGAGCCGTTCTGCTCCTTGAAACGCCTTGTATACTCGCATGAAATTGCGTAGGCACGGGATTTCTGTTCGTTATTTTCAGCTTCGAAATGTCCGTATTTAAGCCCGAGAACCATTAAGGCTCCCGATACCGCTCCGCACATTTCCGCATTTCTTGCTCCTCCGCCGAACTGTGTTCCCAGCATCAACGCCAGCTTTTCATCAAGCCCGAAATCAGGTGCAAATGCTGTTAAAACCGCCTGTGAACAGTTAAAATTATTTTAGAATAACTCCAATGCTCTTTCTGCTTTTGTCATAATTACATCCTCTTTCCTTTCAGATAATCAAGATATTTCTGCGCCATTTCCAAGCCTACTTCGGAAATGGAATAGTACATCCATTTCCCTTCCTTTCGCCCCTCTACAATTCCACTTTCAACAAGAATTTTCATGTGGTGAGAAAGGGTTGGCTGTGTAATATCGAAAGCCTCTAACAGCCTGCAGGCGCATTTTTCGCCCTCTGTCAGTAAATTCAGAATTCTGATTCTGTTTTCATCACAAAAGGCTTTGAAAATAACGGCTGTCTTTTCGGGAATATATTCCATCTGCTCACCTCATATTGATATTTTTCTATATTATATACCACATATAGAAATTTGTCAATATGTTTACCAAAAAAATCCGCACCTTTTTTCAAGGTACGGATTATACATTATTTACCTCTTTTTATAAATCACAAGCTCAGGATTCTCTCCGTTTTCTTCATAAGTACAGACAAGTAGAAAATCCATATTCGCAACAATACCGAAGCATCTTCCACCGAACTCACATTCAAGCTGATTACCGAGATATGTAGCGTTATCATCCAGATATTTTACTGTCCTTCCATTCGGAAGTCTGTATTCGAGGTTGACATAACTGCCCACAAGAGCATTAAGAGCCTCCACCTTAGGCATTCCCTCAATATTGAGAGCGTTGAATTCTTCAATAAGCTGTTTCTTGAATTCCTCAAATTTTTCTCCGCCGCCAAGCTCGGAATAACGCTTCCAGTAGTTA
The DNA here is from genome assembly GCA_045602405.1 of Ruminiclostridium sp. Taxonomy (GTDB): domain Bacteria; phylum Bacillota; class Clostridia; order Oscillospirales; family Ruminococcaceae; genus Ruminiclostridium_E. The sequence continues at coordinate 1,916 of JAZSBN010000023.1, read as the reverse complement.
AGCTTCGGAAGTAAATCCTTCATGTGTGCCCTTACCTGCTCGGATGACCAATGCTCGTTAGCCATGTGTTCTGCACAGAAGTCAATCAGCTTGTCCATATCATCATAGGTGTATTCCCCGTCGGCATAGCACCATTTACAGTATTCTTCGTTAAAGTCGCCGCCCTTTTCCTTACTTATAACAGAATCTTCAAGAGGCATTCCGCAGCACTGGCAGATTAGCTCTCTTGGCGAGCCTAAAAGCGTATTGATAGAAACATCAAACAGCTTTGAAAGCAATTTAAGCGTTTCTGTGTTGGGTACAGTTTCGCCGTTCTCCCAGCGTGAAACTGCCTGACGGGTTACAAAAACCTTTTCAGCAAGCTCATCCTGGGATAAGCCTTTTTTCGTGCGTAATTCAAGTATAACTTCTTTTGTTTCCATATTTATCACCTCGCTGTTATTATAGCACAGGAAAGCAGTTAAAACAAGCAACTTGCTGTTGCTGTAATACGAAGAAATGCAGAAAATAAATATATCACCGACAGTAAAAACAATCGGTGATATAATGGGTTACTTCTTTCTGATTTTTTTAACTAATATCATTACAGGAACAGAAATAATAAGTACTGCACCCACGGGCATGATAAAATAGCCTATATATCTGCCTAAAGATGCGTTTTCATTTATTTTTCTGTTTGCAGTATCGAAATCAAGCAGTTTTTCTCCGTTTATAGTGAGCTCATAAATATTACTGCTTGTGTCGCTGTGCATAATTTTCATCTTTGCACCCTTTTTAAGTCCTCGCATAGCATCTGCAAGCTCATTGGTCACACAGCTTGAATGGATATTAAGGCTCAGATCGTAGTCGTCGAATATGAGCCACATACCATTCGGTACACCGTTTCTCCTCTCACCAAAACGCAATTCGTAAAGAGTAACTTCCGCTTCGGTACAGCTTTCTCTCGTGACGCCTGAATACTGATCGGGCATAGTAAAGAGAAGATAGCCCGCAATAATACATATTATGCCTATAAGCGCACGGAACCAGGGCTTAGACATAGTTTCGGCGTTAATCGGAATTTCCATAACTTTTACTCCTTACAATATTTTTATAACTGTATATGCTGAATTATATCATATTTTTCCCTGTTTATCAAGATATTTCTTAATTTTAATTATATCCGAAACGTCCAATGAATACAAAAGAGACTCCGTTAAGGCTCGGGTGCCACAAAGAGGTTTTCGGCTGCGTAGTTTTTACTACGCAGCCTTTCTCTTTCTGTCGTAGTCCATCGTATCGGCAATAACACTCGCCTGCGCAATATTAAATCTGAAATAAATATCAATCTTCTGCTGTCGGTGACCGCTGGATTTATCGGGAGCGTGAATTTCAATACGTTCAATCAGCTCGTGCATAATTTCGGGAGTAATCTCCGAAACCAATTTGTACTTCTGCACTATTTTAATAAACTGGTTGATGTCAGAGGTTTTCTGTTCACGTTCCTCAATAACCGTCGTAAACTCTTTTACAGTTTCGTCAAGCTGTTTCTGCTCTCGGTCATAATCCTTGGATAACAGTTCGTAACGCTCATCAGACAGCTTTCCCGAAACATTATCTTCATACAAACGCTTAAAAAGCTTATTCAACTCCGTAATTCGCTTTTCAGACTGAGCGAGCATTTTTCTTGCCCTTTTCAGTTCTGTGAAATGCGCCTGTGCCGAGGCTTCCATTGCAGTTCTGATGAACTCATCTTCGTTGCGATGTACGTCGGCAAGCAGTTCGTTCAGCTTTTTCAGTACAAGCTCGCTCAAAACGCAGGTTCGTATATAATGCGCTGAGCATTCCTCTTTGTCAAGGGAATTCTTCGCACACTTCAGATGCTCCTGAAATTCAGTTCGTGCCACCGAGCGACACAAATACATCTTACTGCCGCA
>JAZSBN010000022.1:0-10946 GCA_045602405.1 Ruminiclostridium sp. | reverse complement strand
ATATCAGAAATTACATAATTTGTCAATACCTAATATTTTCTCTCAAAACAAAAAATCCTGTATCTTTTCGATACAGGATTTTCTGGTGCGGAGGATGGGACTTGAACCCACACGAGCATACGCCCACTACCCCCTCAAAGTAGCGTGTCTGCCATTCCACCACCTCCGCAGGTGATGTGCGTCTCACTGACGACTGTTAAAGTATATCAGATTTTTTTCTGTTTGTCAATAGTTTTTTTAAAATTTTTTTAAAAAGTGTATAATTTATAAAATTTCCGTTTTGTTATGCCGCTTAAACTATTTTCTGAGGTATCCTGACATCCGAGCAGGGGAATGTAGAAGCAGAACGAAAGGTTAAGATATATTGGAAGGGAACAAATATTTAACAGACAGACATTCTACATCTTATGAAAAAATGGGCGGAATAGCCTTTCCTGATAAATAATTTAAAATAAATCTGCTTTTTTCGTTGACGATATGACATCTATATGGTATAATAACACTATATAGATATATTTTTTTGTGACAAATCCTTGATTATTGTGTTTATACTGCGGAGGAAAAAATGGCGGACATAGGATTGTATAACAGCTTTTTGAAATGCCTGATCGGTGGAGATGTTTACGATTTTTCCAGAGTAAATCTTGACACGAACCGAATTGTAAAGCTCAGGTTTCAGGATAATTCGATAATTGACGAAGAAACTGATATGACCTGGGATGATGTATTTGATCGGCTTATTATGAGAGTTTACGAGGATGACAGGGAAAGAATGAGGGAATGTTGTGCCCTTGAGAATGTAAAGAAATTTCCGATAAACGAGCCTGTTGAATTTACATACCGTTCTTCTTACAACAGAGAGGATGGCAATTATTTTCATGTCCGTTTAAGATTTCTTGTCACTGTAGAAAATGGCGTAAAGTATGTTACAGCCTGCTGTAAGGATATAACTACCGAGCTTGAGAACCAGAGACGGATTTTAAGCATGAAGGAACAAATCGAAAGAGAAAAAGAAGCGAATGCTGTTCATCAGGAAATTATCACCAGCCTCTGCCGGGATTATGAAAATGTATATGACTTCAATGCAGAAGAATCAACGGTCACTCCCATAAGACTCAATAAAATGATGCAGGCCTTTTATGGCGACAGACAAAATGAAACCTGGGATATCAACGAGATGGTAGATTCCTATGTAAAGGCTCTTGTTGTCGATGAAGATAAGGCTACCTTCAGAAGTATCTTCGACCCTGAAAATCTCAGCGTTATAATGAAAGACAGGGATGTCTATGTATACGATTACCGCACAATGGTAGAGGGAAAGCTTGTTTATAATCAGGCTAAGATAATCAGAGCAATCATCGGCGATAAAATGCATATTATCGGTGCCTTCTATGACGTTACTCAGGAGGTAATGGAAAAGCTTGAGGCAACAGAGCGTCTCAATAAGGCTCTTATTGACGCAAGAAAAGCCAATAAGGCTAAATCTGTGTTCCTTTCAAACATGTCCCATGATATAAGAACGCCTATGAACGCTATCCTCGGATATGCGGCTATGGCAAGGGCAAGCCAGGATGAGGATAAGAGAGCTGACTGCCTCGAAAAAATAGGTACGGCAGGGGAGCATCTTTTAAGCCTTATAAACGATATTCTCGATATGTCGAGAATTGAAAACGGAAAGCTTAATTATGAGCCTATCCCTTCCAATATAAAGGATGAAGCGTCCGACCTTGCGGATATGATGAAGAATGAAGCGAATAGGAAGAATATTGAGCTTATATGTGATTTTGAGGTCAAGAACGAATTTGCTTTCTATGATCCTCTTCGTTTAAGACAGATTGAGCTTAACCTTTTAAGTAATGCAGTAAAATACACTCAGAACGGTGGACGGGTTTATTTCTGCATAAAGGATTTTGAATGCGAATCAGGTGACGAGGCTGTATATGAAATTACCGTCAGGGATAACGGTATCGGAATGAGCGAGGAGTTCCAGAAGACCGTCTTTGAGATGTTCTCCCGTGAACGCGAAACAGGTCCCGGAAATGTACAGGGTACAGGTCTCGGTCTTGCAATCACAAAGAGTATAGTTGAGACAATGGGCGGTACGATTACCCTGGAAAGCGAACAGGGTGTAGGAAGTGAATTTATCGTACGTTTTACTGTTCCTATAGCTGAAAAGGTTGTAAGAGCCGCCTTTGAAGAAGTAAGAGACGGCGAGTTCAGCGGAATGAAAGTTCTTGTTGTTGAGGATAACGAGCTTAATCTCGAAATTATCTCCGAAGTGCTTAAAAATCTCGAAATAGAGGTTGAAAGCGCTATGAACGGCGAAGAGGCAGTACAGCGTGTAAGCGAGGTAGGCGGAGAATATTACGATATCGTATTCATGGATATCCAGATGCCCGTAATGAACGGACACAGCGCTACAATGGCTATACGCTCCATTGATGATAAATCGATAAAGAAGCTTCCCGTTATAGCTATGACCGCCGAAGCCTTTGAAGAGGACAGAGTCCGTGCTCTTAAAAGCGGTATGAACGGTCATATTGCGAAGCCTATAGAAATGAAGAAGCTGGTATCTGTGCTGAGAGAGTACAGAAAATAAGCTTTTTCGACTCACAGATTTTTTATTTTTCAAAAATATATATTGACAAGCCCGATATTTTCTGGTATACTGACACTATCCTATGAGGGAGTAGCAAGCGTTTCCTTCGGAACGTAGCAAGTCAACATACTGACGGAAATCGTCTGGCTTGTTTTAAAATGCGAGACTCATGTGTAACTTATAAAGCTATGCATGGAGTCTGTGATATGTGAAACTTAGTCTATGTATAGCTTATGGCTTACATAGACTTTATTTTTTGGAGGAAACAAAATGAAAAGAAACGAGATAATCCGCATTATCCGTAAAAAGCCTATGCCGAAGGCGCTTGAAATCGGCTTTAAAAGCGAAGGCTATGAGACTGAGCTTGAAGGGGTATACACTCGTGCAGGACAGCTTTTCGAGGAAAATTCAGATGCATCAAAGGCTAAACGTACTCATCTTGAACAGATTTTGCCCTGTATTGCATTTTATGAGGCTTTGCTCCGTATTACAGGGGATAAAGAAACTTCTCTTGCCTTTTTTGAGAAATGGGCTTTTATGAAGATTGAAAAAATGGTGCCTTTTATTCAGAAAGTAATGGCGTTGGGGCTCTACAGGTCAATGCCGAAAATCTGCGACAAGATGCTGGATAAGCTTTTCGGGGAAGCGGCAGGCTTTGAAAGCCGCGAGGTACCCGACGCACCGAAATTTGCACGGGATATGACGGTTTGTCCTTATTTTGAAACCTGCAGGAAATACGGCTGTCCCGAAATAACCCGGTTTTTCTGTAAATCCGACGATATTACATACGGTAAGCTTCATCCGAAGCTTGTCTGGGGGAGAACCCAGACTTTGGGCCTGGGCGGAGAGTGCTGTGATTTCAGACTTTATGTAAAGAGTGAAAATAAACAATAAGGAAAGGGTCAACAACAATGGAGTGGAGCTTTGTATTTTTCTTTAACAGTATTCTTTTAGGTGTGGGACTTGCCATGGACGCCTTTTCGGTATCTCTTGCCAACGGGCTGAACGAGCCCTCAATGAAGCGCGGAAAAATGATTGGCATAGCGGGAGTTTTTGCGTTTTTCCAGGCGGCTATGCCTATGATAGGCTGGGTATGTGTTCATACTATAGTGCAGTATTTTGAGGCCTTCGAAGTGCTTATCCCCTGGATTGCTCTGGGACTCCTTTCCTTTATAGGCGGAAAAATGCTTTATGAAGGAATAAAAAATAAACAGTCCGAGGAGGAGGGCAAGGGCGTGGGTCTTGGAGCACTTCTGCTTCAGGGTGTGGCTACATCCATCGACGCACTTTCCGTAGGCTTCACAATAGCGGAGTACGGTGTACTTATGGCGGTAGTCTGTTCACTTATAATTGCATTGGTAACCTTTGTTATATGTATGGCAGGAATCTCTATTGGTAAGAAATTCGGCGTAAAGCTTTCAAATAAAGCGGCAATTTTCGGCGGAGCGATACTTATATTCATAGGTCTCGAAATCTTTATAACAGGAATACTTGGAATATAGCTGCGGTAACAATGAGGATAAGCTTTAGTGTGGAAAAATGTAAAACCTGTTCGTTGAACGGGTTTTTCTTTTTACACCTGACATTATGAGAACAAAATTTTGATATTGTAAAAACACTCTGTGTGATAATAGGGCAATTCAGACAATTTAACAAATTATATTTGTTTATAATTGCTGAATACTGCTTTTGTACATTGAAATTCAGGGTAATATGTACTATAATTATAGTGTATTATTATAAGCATTTTGCTTTTATTAAATCAGGAGGTAAATATGTTGAAGAAAAACAACAGCGTTGCAAAACGAATAATTTCCTTACTGTTGTCAGCCGCAATGGTCATGTCATCTACAGTGACATCCTTTGCTGAAGACGGTATAGCTAAAGACAGCTATATAGAAGGAAATTCAGATTCCTCTGTGGAAAACGAAACACAACAGAATGATGAAGAGGATCCTTCTTCGGATACTACGGGAGAACCATCTTCTGACGAGGAACTTTCTTCAGATACTACGGGAGAGCCATCCCTTGACGAGGATACTTCTTCAGATACTACGGGAGAGCCATCCCCCGATGAGGACGCTTCTTCAGATACTACGGGAGAGCCATCTCCTGACGAGGATACTTCTTCAGATACTACGGGAGAACCGTCTCCTGACGAAGACACTACCTCTGATTCTTCAGAAGAAATAACCGAAGAATCTGATGATGAAAAAGTTGAGACGACCGAGCTCTATCATTATGTATCAAGCTTTTCCAGCGAAGGCGTTCTGCCTTATGAATACTACTTGATTGATGATGATAGTATCGAGCCTATTGATATCGGATTTGATTCTATAACAGCTCCCAACTATAATCTTTCTGATGTAAAGTATAACGGTTCTGCGGGGTACAATGCTTTAACAGCAGATGAAAAGGATATTTATGACGCTCTGTATTATGCAGCTGACCTGATTGACTGTTCAAGTAGTTACAGCGCTGAATATGATGGTGGCAAATATTATTTGCCTGCTGTTACCTTTGCGGATTCTTTACCTGACAGCGAAAAGCTGTTCAAGGCGTTCGTTGCGCTCACTCATGACAATCCTCAGTTTTTCTGGATTGGTCATTACTATTCATACGGAACCAAATCCGGCAAAGCTTATATCCGTTTCGGCATAGATGCCAACGCCAGCGATTATGCTGACGGCTCCTACAGAATGGAAGTCAAGGCAGAGCTCTATGACGAAATTGAATATGTTCTGGATAATACACAGGTTTTCGGCAATGAATACTCCAAGGAATGGTATGTTCATAACTATCTTTGCGAAGCTACGGTTTATGACGGCACCGGACCTCATGCTCATGATGTTACAGGTCTTCTTCTGGATGGCAGGGCTGTATGTGAATCCTATGCAAAGTGCTTCCAGTTATTCATGAATGCTCTCGATATTGACGTTATGTATATCTCGGGTAAGGGAAACGGCGGAGCTCATGGCTGGAATCAGGTAGGTCTTGACAACAACGGTGTTACCGAATGGTACAACGTTGACGTTACCTGGGATGATAATTCAGATGGTACCTTTGACCACAATTATTTTAATGCTGTAGACAGCGACGGCACCGTTTATGACTTCACATACGGATTTACCGGCAGTGATGGGCAGCAGCGTAACGGCCATGTTCCACATGATGAGTCACATAGGGAATATCTCTATGATGCATATACATGCAACTCCACTACATATTCCTACAAAAACCACAATGCAAACTATAAGCTTGCTTCAATAGACCCTGTTGCAAAAATAGGTGAAACAGAATATACCTCCCTCGACGCGGCTATCAGTGCGTCTGTTTCGGGCGATACAATCACTCTTATTGACGATGTAAGCTACAACGGCATAACAATGCCTGCCCATGCGATTACTATTGATGCTGCGGGTTATGATATCGAGTTCAACAAAGATATGAACCTCTGTGGCAATCTTACAATAGATAATCTCGGCGGATATACTTCTGAAGAGCTTTATACCGATTTAGACGATCTTTCTGAATATTCCTGCATTTTCCTTAATGGAAATACTCTGAATATTACGGGCGCTATGGACGGATATATTCCTGCGTATATCTCGGGAGCGGATGTAAACGGCGAGATGACGGGAGCGCTTTCTATAGATCTTGATAGCGGTAAAATAGCCAACTTTATTGAGATTTATAATGTAAAAACACTTACTATCAAAAATAGCGAGTATGTAAATTCGATCAACGGTGTCGTAGCAGACAATGTTACAATAGGTAGCAATTCCAAGCTTGCCGTTGAATACGGTGCAGGCGTATTCGGCAATCTTACTGTGGGAAATAATTCGTGGCTCATGGTTACTACCGACGCCTTTGATCCTGTTTTCGAAATTCTCGGCGATATTACAGGTGGTACTGTAAACGTAAGTGCGGCTAATCTTGATACTGAGTATGCTTCTGTAATAACTGCGGAAAAATACTCCGTAGATCTTTTCAATTTTGTATATCCCGGAGCAGACGGAGATATACAGTATAAAGTCAGCCGTGAATTGAATGACCATAATCTGTATCTTTATATTCCCTGCCTTACTGCGGATTACACCATCTCTGAGGATTATTACTCCACGACGCCATTCTCAGCAAAAAGATGTACATTTAGAGAGGCTGTTGAGTGTATTGAAGAACTGGACGCACATGACGAGTTTACAATTACTTATACGGGTGATGAGAAGAACGTCACCATAAAGGATGATATCATTTTCTGCAATGCTAGTCAGATAACCTTTAAAGGTGCATCCTTTATTTTCGAGGGTGATGTCGAGCTTGAAACAACAAGACTTGTTTTCTCTTCGGGCGTTGTTTTCAAAAACAATTCTTTGATAGGAAATGAATCACATGTTACATTTAATGGAAAAAATGCTGAAAACGTATTTAACAGCACTTATGTAGAAAATGTGTATGTTGAAGTAGAGAACTCTTCTGTTTCTTTCCTTGATGACAGTAAAAAAAGAAAAAATATACAGCTTGGTTCGTTATATCTCGTCGGCGATACCGATATAATCTTTTCTACTATTGATAAGCTTACTATCGGTAATTTGACAATATTAAATTCTGATAACAGCGTTACATTCAATAGCGGTAAGGTCCAGATAGATTATATAAGTTCAGAAAACGACTGCGTATTCAACATAAATAAAAGTGCTGCGTTGACAGTAAAAGAAATATCAAAATATGGCGATCCTATCGAAATCTATACTGAGAATGCGGTAAGCGGTCAGAAGCTTATGACAGTAACATCTGATTATTCTGAGCAATTCAAAACGAAATTGAAAAACGAAGATAACAAGCCCTTCTCCGTTGTGTACAGAAATGGGGCACTTGTTCTTGATATTCCTGTATTTGAAATTGACGAAAATATATACTCCCAGTGGAGCGATGTTCTTGCTTATATAAATAAGAATGGCTCTTCTGATATGGTGTTTAATGTATTTCTGCTTGATGATGTTACTCTCGATAGCCTTACACTGCCCTCTGCGTCAAAGGCGGAGTACTTCAGTATTAACGGTCCCCACAAGCTGTATCTTAATGTCGCAAAGCTGTCCGTCCCCACAAATCTCAATATAGAATTAGATGGTTTCATTGCACCTGATACAGATGTAACTGTTGCAGGCGGCAAGGAATTCAACGGACGTAACATTAAGCTGAAGTCTTTGACAGGTACGGCGACAAGTACGTTTATCACTGAAAGTGCCGATATCGGTAACGTCAAGACCTTCGGTACAGTCTATGCTTGGGAACAGTTAAAGCTTAGCGGCTCTATGTCCGGTGTAACCAACTTCGAGGGTAAGCTTGTACTGAATAACCCTGAAAGTACTGTATCTATTACAAACATCATGGGTGATTCCAAGATATTCTACCAGACAGGCGGCACCCTGCCAAAGGTTACAGTAAACAATATTGATGATTATGCAACTCTTAACATCGATATCAACGACGGTGCTAATATTAAGGAAGGAACAACAATCCTTTATTCTCCTTCAGACATTACTGAAAAAATATGGTTTGAAAACATGTCGTACGATGGAATAGCACTTTCGCCTGTCTATTACCCCTCCACAAAGTCTATAAAGGCTGAGGATGCAACTGCGATAACATTAGATATATCAGATCCCGAAGGCGATTCTAGAGTAATAGACTTGCCGAATATTGAACTTGCTTTCGAGTATATCAAGAACAGCAGATATGAGTATGTAATCACACTCAATCGGGAATTCACTTTTGATAAGCTCACTCTTCCCAAGACAGCAAAGAGCATTACTTTTGAGGGCATGAGTATTACCTTCACGGGAACTTCTCTCAGTATTCCCGTAAATACTACATTCTATTGTGAATTTTACGCTCCTAACGCGGCTGTGACAGTTGCGGCTAATACAAAGCTTCAGTTTAGTATCGCTTCACAGGTGAAGTCGCTTAATGGTACTGCTACATCTGAGCTGATTATCAGCGAAGAGCTTACTGTAGACAACATATCTACGTTCAACAGGGTTTCGACTCCTGCTAACGGCGTTGACCTTACAGGTATCAATCTCCAGAATAGCATGACAGGCGTCAATAATTTCAGTGGCGTATTGTATGCTTTTGGACCTTCCGGTGTTGTGACTATCAATAATATCGAAGGAAATGAAAATAACTGGATTTTCCTTTCTAATGAAAATGGAAAGCTTCCTAAGGTTACACTTACCTCTTTCAGCGAATACGCAAAGCTGTGGGTCAATGTTTTAAATGTTGAAGAGTTTGAAATTGGAACAACTGTTCTCTACACAACAGGCAAGGACCTCAGCGAGAATATCAATATCAGCAATAAGACCTCTGATGATAATATATTGGAAGCCTTCTACTATGCTTCTACAAAGTCCATAAAGGCTGAATGGGCAGGCACATTAACCTTAATAGCAACAAATTCGGAAGGAGAAGGCGTAATCGCGAAGGACTTCCCGAATATTGACCTTGCTCTTCAGTATGTCAAGGATAGTACCTGTGACTACAAGATTGTATTCAATCTGCCCGTCGCACTTGACAAGCTCACACTTCCCAGGACCGCAAAGAGCATTGCTTTTGAGGGAAAAACTTTCACCTTTACAGGTAAGACTCTCAACGTTCCTGTAAATTCCACATTCTATTGTGAATTTTTCGCTCCTGATACAGATTTAACTGTTGCGGCGAATTCGAAGCTCACATTCAGAGATGTTGACTCCCGGGTAAAGTCCATCAAGGGTGCCGCTACATCCGAGCTGGTTGTTGATGCTTCCTGTTCTCTTTCTGTCAATGATATAATCACCTTCAACAGAGTAAGTGCAGAATATGGAAAAATCTACCTGAATGGTAACATGACAGGCGTCAATAACTTCTACGGACATCTGTTTGCAATGAATTCTTCCGGCGTGGTTACAATCAAGAATATTGAAGAAAATGTTGAAAACAATATTTATCTTTTCTCTGAAGACGGAAAACTTCCTAAGGTAACACTTACCTCTTTCAGCGAGGCTGCAATACTTAGTGTTTTTGTTTTAGATAATGTGGAAGAAGTGTGTGCAGTTGACAGCGGAACAACCGTTCTCTACACCACAGGCAAGGACCTCAGCGAGAATATTCTTATTCAGAGCACGACTGCTGACGAAAAGCCTCTTAATGCCTTCTACTATGCTTCTACGAAGTCTATAAAGGCTGAATGGGCAGGCGCATTAACCTTAACAGCAAGAGATTCTGAAGGAAATGAAACCTCGAGAAAATTCCCGAATATTGACCTTGCCCTTCAGTATATCAAGGACAGCGGCATTGATTATACAATCACACTCAATCAGGAATTCACACTTGATAAGCTCATTCTCCCCAAGACCGCAAAGGGCATTACTTTTGAAGGATACTCTATCACCTTTACAGGTAAGACGCTCAGCATTCCTGTAAATACCGCCTTCAACTGCAAACTTTCTGCTCCTGATACGGCTATTACAGTTGCAGCAAAGATGTCGCTTACATTTAGAGGCACGGACTCTGAGGTAAAGTCTATCAAGGGCACAACTACATCTAAACTGGTTATCGAATTATGTAATCTTTATGTCAATGATATAACCACCTTTAACAGAGTAAATTCAGAGAACTTTATCTACCTTAGTGGCAATATGACAGGCGTCAATAACTTCAGCGGTATGCTTGCCACTAAGAGCGCTTCCTGCGTGGTTACAATCAAGAATATTGAATCGGAGGATAACCGTATTTGGCTTTTCCCCGAAAACGGAAAGCTTCCTAAGGTAACGCTTACTTCCTTCAGCGAAGGCGCAAAACTCAGGGTTAGTGTTAGTGATTTTATTACGGGGACCGAATCAGTCGACATCGGCACACCTCTTCTCTACACCACAGGCAAGGACCTCAGCGAGAATATCACAATCGTCAATCGGACTCCCGACGATATGCCTCTTACAGCCTTCTACTATGCAAAGACAAAGAGCATAAAGGCTGAATGGGCTGACGCTGTTACTGTAACTTATGGCGGCGAGTATGTAAATCTCCCCAATATGGATAAGGTGTTCGAGCTTATTAACGCAAACAAGGATAATACAGCGGATTATACAATAAAGCTGAATACTCCTTTAACAGTCAGCACACTTACCATTCCTAATTATGCGAACAGCATAACCTTTACAGGCGAAGCGCTTACCTACACAGGCAAGAGCGTGTCCGTTCCTGTAACTACAGCCTTCAACTGTGAGCTTATATGCACGGTAAAGGACGGTATTACAGTATCCGTACCCAAGGATAAGACTCTCACACTTTCAAAGGTAGGAGAGGGAAG
>JAZSBN010000021.1:0-3687 GCA_045602405.1 Ruminiclostridium sp. | reverse complement strand
GGGGTAGTGGGCGTTAGCTCGTGTGGGTTCAAGTCCCATCCTCCGCACCAAAATAAAACACCGATCACGTTGTGGTCGGGGTTTTATTTTTTGGCTTGCGGTTTCGCGAGTTGAAGCCACAGGGGTTAGGCGTAAGCCGTCAAGTCCCATCCTCCGCACCAAATGCGCCCCTGCTAATCGCAGGGGCTAATTTAATATTGAATAGTGAATAATGTATTTTATGAATTGCTGCAAAAATCTTTTTCACTCACATTAGACAACATGAAGCACCGTTCACATTGGTCGGTGCTTTTTCTCTTGCATTTCTTAATGATATAGTATATAATGTCTGTAAGCATTACACAAAAAATCAACCTGATTTTTGTACAAAAATACACCATAAATTTCCTGTTACAGAAACGTATATAAAGCATAAGGGGTGATAAGGTATGACAGACAGCCGTTTTGAAAGCTGTATCCTGCTTATACGGCAGGGCGACAAGACGGGTCTGAGGGAAATCTATGACGGATATTATAAGAGTATTTACTCCGTCATGCTGTCCACGGTGAAAAATCCGACGGACGCAGAGGATTTAACCGCAGATTTCTTTTTAAAGCTATGGGAAAAGCTGGCCGATACATACGAAGGAGGAAACGGGCATAAGCGCTGGCTCGTAACCGCCGCTAAAAATATGGCAGTAGATTTTATACGGAAAAACAGCCGCATACAGCTTACTGTAGACAGCTCTCCCGAGGAAGAGAACGTTCCTCATACCGAGCCCGTAAGCGATAGCTTTGAAAATGACCTGATAGGCAATCTTACAGTGCGTGAAGCGCTGACAAAGCTAAACGACAACGAGCGTGAGATTATAACGCTTAAGCTTTTTGCAGACTTTACGTTCAAGGATATTGCCCGTGCGTTATCAAAGCCTCTCGGTACAGTCACATGGAAATACCGAAGTGCTATCGGAAAGCTCAGAAATTATATCAAGGAGGTGCAGAATAATGAATGAAAAACAGCTTGAAAAGCTCATAAAGTCAGAAATTGAAAATTCTGCACCCGATAAGGATATACTCTGGGATAAAATCGAGAAGAATCTCACCCCTAAGGAGGGTACTGCCTCCGAAATCAGAATAACTCCGAAAAAATCCTATGTAAAAATCATCCTTGCAGCCGCCGCATGTGCCGCTGTTGTCCTTGCACTTCCCCGACTTCTTTCTTTAGGAAGCCTTGAAGCCTCCGAACATTCACCCCAGTTCAGCGAGGACAATGCTTCCGACAGCATTTCAGAAGATATTGCTGACAGCAGTGAGGAAGCTGCAGGAGACTCCGAAGAAGATTATTCCGCCGAAGCTCCCACCGCTCAGGAAAGCGGTACAGGCAAGCTTCTCAGCTATGACGCACTCAGCTTCCCTTCTTATTCCGAAACCGTTTTAGAATGTCTCGGCTCCCCTTACGGAGACAGCTATTTCGTAGAGGATAACGTTCTTTCAGAGGCTGAATATATAGTTGACGGAACTGTAAAAAGAGCCTTTTCGGGTAAAAACGGCAGAAGTATATGCTACGAAATCGAGGTTGCAGCAAGCTTCCCCGACACAGGCATGGATACTGTAATAGTGGAAAGCTGTTCTCCTTATAAAATGAAAAGAGGACGTCAGTATCTTATACCTGTTAACGAAACGGAAACCAGCTACCGCACAGCCTTCGACAACGTTCCTCAGATAGAGTTTACCTCCGACGGCGGAATGGTTTACTACAACGGCTGGGGCACTCTTCAGGGCGAAAGTATAATTTACCCGCAGAAAACAGTTGATGATTTTTTCTACGACAGGATGATGTTTTCGTACACAGGCGATTATTCGGAGCTTATAAGTAAATTTTATGAGACGAAAAATCTGTAATCTGGAAAGGAAATAAAAATGAAAAATACTGCTTTAAAAAAATTATCGGTTATTACGGCGGCTTTGGCTGTTATCTCTATGGCAGGCTGCGGCGAATCAGCACCCAGAAGCGAAGCTGTAACAGGTGCAGGCGGCAATAAAAACGCCTATTATACAGACGCCCCAGCTATGATGGATAGTGCGGTAGCCGCAGGCGATTACGAAAATGGAGATATGGATATGGGAATGCCTTCAGAGGCACCCATGGTCGAAGGCGGTCAGCAGGTTGAATTCAACACCGAGGAATATAACTCCATAACCGAAAACAGCTACATGAGCGTTGCGGCCAATCCCCTTTCAACCTTTTCCATTGACGTTGATACGGCATCCTACACAAATCTCCGCCGAATGATAAACGACGGATACGATATTCCTGAAAACGCAGTCCGTATCGAGGAAATGATAAACTATTTCGACTATAATTATCCTGCACCTAAGGAAAACGAGCCTTTTTCGGTTACAACCGAAATGTCCGACTGCCCCTGGAACGACGAAACAAAGCTTATGATGATTGGCTTACAGGCGGAGGAAATCGACCTTTCGGAGCGTGCTCCCATGAATATCGTATTCCTTATCGACGTGAGCGGCTCAATGTACGACGAAAATAAGCTGCCCCTCGTTCAGCAGTCCTTCACCATGCTTACCGAAAGCCTTACCCCTAAGGACAGAGTTTCTATCGTTACCTATGCAGGAGACGACAGAGTTGTTCTCGAGGGTGCAGACGGAAACCAGAAGCAGGATATCCTCAACGCTATCAATTCTCTTGAAGCAGGCGGCTCTACCGCAGGTGCAGCAGGTATAAATACCGCTTATGAAATTGCTGAAAAATACTTTATTTCAGGCGGAAATAACAGAATCGTACTTGCTACCGACGGCGACCTTAATGTAGGCGTATCCAGCGAAAGCGACCTTACCGCTCTTGTGGAAAGAAAGCGTGAAACAGGGGTTTTCCTCTCCGTTCTCGGCTTCGGCACAGGAAATATCAAGGATAACAAGATGGAAGCTCTCGCCGATAACGGCAACGGCAACTACTCCTATATTGACAGCGTTCTTGAAGCAAGAAAGGTACTTGTAGAAGAAATGGGCGGCACACTTTTCACAGTTGCCAAGGACGTAAAAATTCAGGTTGAGTTCAATCCTGCATACATAAAGGGTTACCGCCTTGTAGGCTACGAAAACCGTGCCCTTGCGGCAGAGGATTTCGAGGACGACACAAAGGACGCAGGCGAAATCGGCGCAGGTCATACCGTTACCGCTCTTTACGAAATCGTAACCAACGACAGCCCTATGGAATTATCCACCGACGACCTGAGATACAGCGAAAACAACGGTGAAGAAAACGGCGAAATCCTTACTGTGGCTATCCGCTACAAGGAGCCTGACGGAAACGAAAGTAAGCTTCTCGAATACCCCGTAAGCGAGGATACCTATTCCGAAAAAATGTCCGAGGATTTAACCTTTGCGGCAGGCGTGGCAGAATTCGGCCTTGTCATCAGAAACAGCGAATATAAGGGCAATTCCACCTGTCAGAGCGTTCTTACAATGCTTGCCGACTACGACTACAGCAACGATACCTATAAGGACGAATTCATTTACCTTGTAAAGACAATGAAGCAGAGAGGCTATTAAAGTAAAGATCCACCGGCGTAGCCGGTGGCTTTTCTTTTGCGGGCAAAGCCCTATGCTACCTGCAACGTCTGAAGACGTCAAGGGGCGGTCTGACACTTGCAAGCCTACTTCCTGCTATTTTGGAATGGATCTTCTAAT
>JAZSBN010000020.1:0-87148 GCA_045602405.1 Ruminiclostridium sp. | reverse complement strand
TTAGAAGATCCATTCCAAAATAGCAGGAAGTAGGCTTGCAAGTGTCAGACCGCCCCTTGACGTCTTCAGACGTTGCAGGTAGCATAGGGCTTTGCCCGCAAAAGAAAAGCCACCGGCTACGCCGGTGGATCTTTACTTTATATTCGGTTCGACAAATTGGAATTTGACGATGAACTCGTTTAGTCTATCTTTGCATAATCTTCTCTAAGCATACCGTAAATGTTATAGTCACAATAGACCGAAACCATTTTGCCTTGTCGGATTGTCCCTTCTTTTATGAAACCACACCGCTCAAGGACCTTATTTGAAGCAATATTCCTAACATCAGCACGCCCATTCAGCCGCTCTATTTCTGTATTTTCAAATATGAACCGTACCACTTCCTTTAGTGCTTCTGTAGTAATTCCCATATTCCAATATTCAGGATGAATACGATACCCAATATCACCCATCCTTAAATTCTGTATATCAAATACTGCAATCATTCCAATAACAGTATTTGTTTCTTTCAAGACAATCCCCCAGTCAAAATCTGGTGAAGGCTTCCTTTTCACCCAAGGACGGGCATCAATGAACATCAATTCTGGATTTTTTTCATTCTTGCTAGCTTTTCGTCCCCAATAGGTATAAATTTCATCTCTCCCCAACCATTCTTTCAAATCTGGTACATCTGCTTCGTTAAGAGTTCTAATAATAAGCCTATCAGTTTCAAGGACAGGTTTATCTATCTCGTAATCTTTTAACATGGTTCCTCCATCATATCATTGTATTCTATCTCTTCGACCTATTCAAGTTTATCGGTCAGTTAATTATAGCATTGTTGATGTAAAAAGTCAATGTGATAAGCAACGCAAAGCCACTTTTGACATCAACATCAAAAGTGGCTTTTAATACTTCTATACGACTATCGCATTAAAAACGGCGGGGTTAAAAATTTTTATATGACACCTACACTAAAGAGAGCGGCTTGTTTTTATTGTTTATTGAATCCCTTTTCTTCCTGTATAACGGGAATATTTTCAATCTGCTTGTTTCTTATTTTAATTCGTATAATACTTTCCATAAAAGAAATAAGAAAATCTATTTTTTCGGCAGGCCCTTGTATTTCCGCAAGAACATCTCCGTTTTCAAGATTACGGCAGAAGCCGCTAAGCCCCAGCCTTTTTGCCATTTCACATAGTTCAAGTCGGAAGCCTATCTTCTGGACACGTCCGCTGAAGGTTATTCTATGCCTTATAATATTGCTGTCGGATAAAGAGGGGATTTTTGCTCTTTATACCTGATTGATAACGTATCCGTCCCGTATTTTTTTAAAGCCTTCCTTAATGCTCATGCTGTACCTCACAAATTATAATAAAGCCAAAGTAAAAGCCGCCTGTAATAACAAGCGGCATATTTTCTTAATACTGATAAAGCTTTTTGTGGTGGATTCTGTGGATTACTACAGGAAGAACGCCAACGAGAATAAATGTGCCGAGAGCACAGAGGGCGGCTATAAGTATACCCTGAAGTCCTCCGCCGTTATTGTTGTCTTCTACAGGAGCGGCGCCTGTTTCTTCATCCTCATCTTCTTCCTCTTCAGGCTTGTCTTCTACAGGCTTAGTTGTAGGAGCTTCTTCTTCCTCAGGCTCAGAAGCCTCGGGAGCTTCGCTTTCGATTACAACATCTGTCTCCACGGGAGCTTCTGTTTCAGCTTCCACGGGAGGGTCAGTCTCGGGGGGAGCGGTCTGGGGAGCCTGAGTTGTGGTTGTTGTTTCGGGAGCGGGGGGAGTTTCAGAAAGGAGAGAGCCTAAAACATAGCCTGTTGCACCCGAATAGCTGAATGCCATCCATTCGCCGTTATAGCCTACAACCGTAACCTCGTCGCCTGCATAAAGAACGCCCAGCTTATCATAATCGGTACCGGGTCCCTGTCTTACATTGATAGTTGTTGAAGCGTACATTGTTAAATCGCCGGAGGGCGTATATGTAGGCTCGGGGAGTGCTGTATCAAGCAGATCATCTTCAGTAGGTAAATCAGAGCCGGGATCTTCTTCAGGGTTTTCTTCCTCGGGATCTTCGGTTTCTTCTTCTACGGGATTTTCTTCCTCAGCGTCTTCCTCGGGATTTTCCTCTTCCGCGTCCTCGTTTTCGTCCTCAACGATAATTTCCTCGTCGGAATATTCGATATCCTCTTCCTCACCGATAACCATATCAGGCTCGGCGTATACGCTTACTGCAGTAAAGGAAGCCATAACAGCCACAGCCGTCATAGCGGCAAAAATCTTCTTTATTAAAACCTTATTCAAGATAATCATTTCCTTTCGGTAAAAATACTATACAACCATTATACAATACTTTTTGTCATTTGTAAACAGAAAAAGCGTAAATTTAACAGAATATTTACATAGAAAATTTAAAATTGTTATACAGCAGGACTATAAAAAATAAATTCAAGAAAAATTTTCAAAATCCTGCAACATTTGTTATATCCCGATTGAGTTATATACAGAAGACAGAAGGGAAGGTAATAAAATGAATACTCGTTCAATAAGCGATACTCAATCAGCGGTTGAAAAATTCAGTAAGCTTGTATTCGGTCTTGCGCTTTCAAATACAGGCTCAAAAAGCGATGCAGAGGATGTCTTTCAGGAGACCTTTCTCGCCTACCACCGCTGTACAAAACAATTCAACGGAGAGGAGCACATAAAGGCGTGGCTTATCCGTACTACTGTAAACATGTCCCGAAGGGTTACCCAGAGCTCCTGGAGAAAACGTCGCGCGGATATTGAGGACGACTCCCCTGACGGCAGTAATTTTGTGCTTCAGACAGAGGAACAGACTATCGTACATAATGCAGTAAACAATCTCCCTGAAAAATACCGTGTTCCGATATGGCTGTTCTACTTTGTGGATATGCCTACGAGGCTCATAGGCGAGGCTCTCGGCTTATCGGATAACACAGTACGTTCAAGACTTACACGAGGAAGAACAATGCTTAAGGAGCTTCTCGGAGATAAGGAGGATTTATTATGAATAAAGCCATTTTTAATGATATATACAATCAGTTCACACCCGACCGGAGAGTTATAGACGGACTTTTCGAAAGAATAGAAAAGGAAGACAGAGCGGCAAAGCGATTCCCCTATAAGCCCGTTCTTGCAGTAGCCTCTGTTGCGGCTCTTGCCGTGTTATCTGTAGGAATAAGCAGAATTATTCCCCACGGCAAAATCGAGATTGAAGACCATACAATGCCGCCCTTCTCTGAGACAGAGGAGAATGAAATAATCGTTACCACCGAAGCTACCTCGGAAAAAACAACCCAGCCGCCTGAAGAAACTGATAATGACAGCAGTAATCCTACCGTTACCGAGCCGATAGTTACCTCTGTTTCTGAGGAAATAGCTGACCCCGTAACATCGGTTTCCGAAACTTTATCTTCTTCGGAAATTGTTGAGGAAATAGTAACTGGGTCAAATCAGTCCGGCTCAGTCACTGACAAGCCTTCTGAAACATCGGATATTGAAATAGTTACAATTACGGTAACAGAGCCTCCTGTAACAGATACCGCCGAAATAATTACCTCTGAGGAAGAGGATATTCCCGAGGATATAGAGGTTGAAATCGACGACGAGGTGCAGTATGAGGATCTTCCTGTTTTCGGAACTCTCGGAGAATATTTCGAATATTTCAATTATAATGAACTGCCGAAAAAGGCTGTCGTAAGCTATAATACCATAGAAATCATGTTTTCTATGAGATTTTCCGTTTCCAATAACAGGGATATGGACTGGGAGCTTGCGGAAAGTATTGTTGAAGCCGTGTATACTGCCGAAGCAAACGAAAACGCTTTGATAAAGGTTGACGGCTCAGTAGCCGACAGCATTAGCGTAACTATCGGCGACCACTTCAGTCTCAGTGTTTATGAGCATGGCATTATCAAGCTGAGCGCAGAGAAGGCAAATTATCTCGGCTCTTACCTGTTCGTTTCCGATAAAAGCGTTTATGAAACCCTTTACGACTATGTAGCGGAAATTGACCCTGCTTTTGCGGCAGGCGAGGAAGGCGTCGTTGCTATTGACGATACTGTATCCACGGATGATGTTCAGGAAGTGCCTGCCGACGAGGATTGAAAATTTCAGCCCCACAGTTGTGTGACTGTGGGGCTCAGCTTGTCGAAAAAGCATTTTCGACAAGCTGTCAGACTTCGATAGGCACACGCAGAGGAGGAAAAAGCCGCTGTAGGCGTATGATTATACGGTAAGCGGTTTTTGACGAAGTAAGTAAAAATGCTTTTGCGAAGCCGTGTAAACGGCTACGCAAAATTTCTGAATAACTATTATTTAAGTGTCAAACTCATATAAGTTTGCATTTTTACGGTGCGAGGGTTTATCGACAGTCTAAGCCCCACAGTTGTATGACTGTGGGGCTTATGCTTCAGCTTCTGATATTCTTGAAATAATCCGCAATAATCAGGTCGGTAACCCTTCCGTAGCTTTTTGTACCCTCCTCCTGACCGTTTATTTTAAGGTATGTATCGTTTATGGCGGTAGCTACCTCGCCGAAATCCGTCTCGTATTTGTCCCAGAACTCATTGTAGGAAACAAAATGATGAACGGTAACGGGATTTATAAGGCTGTATACCTGACCAAAATCTTCAGCACGGGTGGAGGAATAAGCGGAAAGAAGGTAGGATAAAGCATTGGAGTAGCCGCTGTATCTCATGTATGGATTGTCGCTTTCACGGCAGGCAAGATAAGCTATGAAATTAGCTTCCTCCTCCTGCATGAAGCCTGTCATGTGGGAAAGCTCGTGACAAAGGGTAAAGCCTCTTTCGGCAGGCATATCCATTGTGTTGTAATTGGCTTCCATAG
The DNA here is from genome assembly GCA_045602405.1 of Ruminiclostridium sp. GTDB lineage: Bacteria > Bacillota > Clostridia > Oscillospirales > Ruminococcaceae > Ruminiclostridium_E. The sequence continues at coordinate 82,295 of JAZSBN010000020.1, read as the reverse complement.
TGAAGGGAGTGAATATTCCCGTAATTCTTCCGTAACACATAAGCTCAGACAGCATAACAGGCTTAACTATCGGATAATATGAATTAAGTGCAGGATATTTTTCCGCCAGCCTGTACATTGCTTCATCGGAAAGCTCCATTATATTTTCAGGGATAACACAGAGGTAGTTTTCGTCAAGCTCAATTTCCGCCGCAAGCTTATTCGTCTCGTCAATCATGTGCATGAGTACTTCTCTTACCTCTTCTCTCGAATAGGGCTTAACGGTAAGCTCCGAAAAGTCGGAGAAGGGCTTGCGGTTATAGTTTATTCCACAGCTGTAAATGAAAATAAAAAGTATTGATGAAGCTACAGCGAAAACCGTTGAAGCAGAGGAGGCGAGGAACCGAAGTCTCCTTCCCTTAAGGCGGATAATTCTGAAAACAAAAAAGCCTATGGAGAACAGAATGAGAAGTATAAAAAGTATGATAATTATTTCAGCTAAGGAGAAGGGAATAATACCGCTTATTCTTCCGAAAATATTAACGATAACGGGATAAACGTTAAAGCCATACCAGTCTGCGAATTCTGCGGAAAAACGGGAGAGAAGAAATCCTAAAATGGCGAAAAATAGCGTAATACCGCCGATTATGAGTCTTTTTGCAGGAATGTTCACATGATTTTTTTCGTTCATTTTTCTTATTTTCCCTTCTTATTTTTTATTAAATGCCAGCATATTTTATTTCCCGATTTTTATTTCAGGTCGAATATTTTCGTATTCTATCAATCGCCGTCATGATTTGGTGGAGTTTTACGGAAAACTTTGGATTTTTTGAAAAAATCCGCTTTTTTGTATTGACAACAACTATATCTTGTGGTATTATTCTAAATGTAAACTAAATCAGGTGGACGCGGGAAGAAATTTCTGAGGAAAGTCCGAGCATCACAGAGCAGGATAGCTGTTAACGACAGCCGAGGGCGACCTTAGGGCAAGTGCAACAGAGATATACCGCCTGTTTTTACAGGTAAGGGTGGAAAGGCGAGGTAAGAGCTCACCGGAGCGGCAGAGATGCCGTTGCCATGTAAACCCTATCCGATGCAACGCCGATTGGTTCGGAGAATAATGTGCCTGCTCGGCGCACTTCGATTAAGGCGGCTACATTGCGAAAGCAAGACAAGCTTAACGGCGACGTTAAGATTAGATAGATGTTCACCCAACGACAAAACTCGGCTTATCGATTTAGTTTTCCTTTGGAAATCCACGCCTTATCGGTGTTTTAATTTAATTTCGGTAAATGGACTTTTTTGTCTGTTTATATATCCAAGTTGTTATATTCATTTTCCTCTCCCCCTGCCTTTGGCAGGGGATCTTTTTTTAATGCGGTGTTGTCTTAAATTTCGTCGCCCCAGGATGCCTTTCTTGCCTTCTTGAAAAGCTTCTGGTCTTTTTTGGTTACAGTAATATACTCCGCTCCGCTTTTTGTGCAGAGAGAAAGTCCGATATGTCCACTTTCATTTTTAGGATGGCGGAGTATACGTCTTTCCGCCATTTCGACAGGCTCCTTTGAGAAGGCGATGTAGCTGAACTTTTCGTCCTCAAAGGGAACATCTCCGCCCTTCAGAAGCTTATGCAGTCTTGTTCTTGAAATTCTTGCCGAAAAATGACACCAGTCATTTCCTGTAAGAGGACATCCACTGCTGTGAGGACATGGAGCAACTACATGTCCGCCCATTGAAATGAGCCTTTCTCTTATCTTTTTAATGTTATTGTAGCCTGTTACAGTTCCGGGCTCAATTATCACAAGAAGCTTTTCTGCCATGCTCCAGAGCCTTTCGGCAGTCTTTATACAGTCAGCCTCACTGAGCTCATTCAGCACATAAGAGGCGGTAACAAGGTCAGCCTTTTCCGCAGGTATTTCCTTGGAAATATCGCCCTTTTTCCATTCGTAGGGCAGGGGGAAGTCTCCCTCCTCCATAAGCCTGCTGCCGAAGGAAATCATATTTTCCTCACGTTCAATACAGGTAAGCTTTTCGGCTTCATCGAATATTTCCGCCGCCGCCCAGCCTGCCGCTCCCGTACCTGCACCCACGTCAAGAATTGTATGTATTTCATCGTCAAAATGCTCCTTTGTCCATAAAAGGGCGGAGGAAACCGCTCCGAAGGTTGCGGGCATTCTTACTGTGGCGTAAGCGGCGGTTTCGACGGTATCGCTCACAAGTCTTTTTCCGTTTCCGCTTTCGTTCTTATATTTTTCGGTTATGCTTCTTGAAGCCGAGGTAAGCTTTTTTGTTTCAATCTGAGAAGCCATTTCCTCGATAATGCTCTTTAATCCGATAGGTAGCTCCATATTTCCTCCCTGAATAACAGAAAATGGTGCAGTAAAATATACTGCACCATTATTATACCATTATCAGAGAGAATCTGCAATATCAAGAATGAGTTTTTCCGTTTTTTCCCAGCCGAGACAGGGGTCGGTAATGGACTTTCCGTAAATTCCCTCTTCGGGCTTCTGAGCTCCGTCCTCGATATAGCTTTCAATCATGAGACCCTTGATGAACTTGTTTAAGCCGTCGTTGTGACGCTTGCTGTAGAGAACTTCCTTAGCTATTCTTATCTGTTCCTCGTACTTCTTGCCTGAATTGGAGTGGTTACAGTCAACGATAACCGAGGGGTTAGCGAGATTCTTGGCGAGATACATTTCAAGAAGAAGGTTTAAGTCCTCGTAATGATAGTTAGGAACAGTATTTCCGTGCTTGTTTACATAGCCGCGGAGAATAGCGTGAGCGTGGGGGTTGCCTGTTGTGTTTACCTCCCAGCCTCTGTATAAGAAGGTGTGCTGGCTCTGAGCCGCAATAATGGAGTTGAGCATTACTGTGTAGTCGCCTGCTGTGGGGTTCTTCATACCGCAGGGGATATCCATACCGCTGGCTGTTAATCTGTGCTGCTGGTCCTCTACGGAACGGGCGCCGATAGCTACATAGGAGAGTAAGTCGGAGAGGTATCTGTAGTTTTCGGGATAAAGCATTTCATCCGCACATACAAGACCTGTATCCTCGATAGCCTTGAGGTGTAAGCGGCGTACTGCTATAATACCCTCGAGCATATCTTCCTTCTTGGTGGGGTCGGGCTGATGAACCATGCCCTTATAGCCTTCGCCTGTTGTACGGGGCTTGTTTGTATAGATACGGGGGATAATGAAAACCTTATCCTTAACCTGTTCCTGAACTCTTGCGAGTCTTGCTGTATAGTCGAGTACGGGCTCTTCCTTGTCAGCGGAGCAGGGACCGATTACGAGGATAAAGCGGTCATCAACGCCGTTAAATATATCACTGATTTCCTTGTCTCTTATTTCTTTTGTCTTAGCTACCTTATCGCTTAAGGGGTACATTTCCTTGATTTCCTTAGGAATAGGGAGCTTTCTGTTGAATATCATTCCCATTTTAAGTAAATTCCTTTCCTTTTTTCAGTTCTACAGAGTATCACTTTTTAAGTGTAACGCTTTTAAGTGCTAAACTGTTTTAACTTATTATATCACAACCTATTTCATTTGTCAACATTTTTCTTAAAAAAACTGCACAAATGAAAAGCTAAAAAATTCCATTTATTTATTGAAATATTTTATAATTTATGTTATACTATATATTATATAATACAGAAAAAGGAAAAATAAGTATGAAAATTGTTATTACAGACAGCGATACTCTGACCAACGGCGATATAGGCTTTTCTGCCTTCGCAAAATACGGAAACGTTGTCCGCTATGAGTATACCGAGCCCTTCAGGGCGGCTGAGAGAATAAGAGATGCCGATGTTGTTCTCTGCAATAAGACTCCCATGACGGAGGAGGTGCTCCGTGGAGCGGAAAAGCTTAAGTATATAGGCCTCTTTGCTACAGGTTACAATAACGTTGATATCGAATACGCTAAAAGCAGAGGTATTACCGTATGCAATGTTCCTGCCTATTCAACAAACGGAGTTGTACAGCTTACATTCTCCTTCATTTTCGAGCTTTTCGGAAATTTAAGCAGGTACAGAGCCTCGGTAAATAACGGCGACTGGAAGCGGAGCAGGGTGTTCTCCTATTTCCCCTATCCGATTTACGAGCTATCGGGTAAAACTATAGGTATAGTAGGCTACGGAAGCATCGGAAGAGCGGTAGCTAAGGCGGCGTCAGCCTTCGGAATGAGGGTTATCGTCCATACAAGAACGGTAAGAGCCGAATACATGAACGACGGAGTTGAATTTGTTGATTTCGGAAGGCTGCTTTCCGAAAGCGATATCGTAACTCTCCATTGCCCACTCAACCGTGAATCTGAGAAGCTTATGAACGAGGAAGCCTTTTCTAAAATGAAGAAGGGTGCTGTTCTCATAAATACCTCGCGAGGTCCCGTTGTGGATGAAAAGGCTTTAAGAGACGCCTTACTGGGCGGTAAGCTTATGGGCGCAGGAATTGACGTCCTTGAAACCGAGCCTATGAGAGAGGATTGTCCCCTTTTCGGAATTGAAAACTGTATTATAACTCCTCATATTGCCTGGGCGGCGGCTGAAACCCGTCAGAGGCTTATGGAGATTGCTGAGAATAATCTTAAATCGTTTATTGACGGTAATCCCGTTAATACTGTGACATAAAGGAGAAAAACTATGGCAGTATCAGAAGCTATGGAGAATTATCTCGAAACTATACTTGTTCTTTCAAAGAATAAACCCGAGCTTCACGCTGTGGATATCTGTGCTGAGCTTGGATATTCGAGACCTACTCTTTCTGTTGTACTTAAAAAGATGAAGGACGAAGGGCTTATTATAGTTGATGAGTGTAATCATATTTCCCTTACCGAAAAGGGCAGGGAGATTGCGGAAAACACTTATGAAAAGCATAATATCCTTGCAGGAATGTTAATGGCTATGGGAGTTGACGAGGCTGTTGCTCTTGAGGATGCCTGTAAGCTTGAGCATGATTTGAGCGATGAGAGCTTTTCTTGCATAAAGAAGTATTACAACACCCATTTCGCAAAGGAAAACTGATATGGCTAAGGAAGTAAAAACGAACGCCATGAGGTTTCTTGAAAAGAACAAGATATCCTATGAAGCGAAAAGCTATGAATGTGATGAATTTATAGACGGCATGGTGGTAGCAGATAAGCTGGGTCAGCCCTATTCAGAAACCTTCAAGACCCTTATTGCCAAGGGAAAAAGTGAGTATTACTGCTTCCTCCTTCCTGTGGATAAGGAGCTTGACCTTAAAAAGGCGGCTAAAAGCGTTGAGGAAAAGTCGGTGGAGCTTCTCCACGTCAAGGATATTACAGCCGTGACAGGCTATGTAAGAGGCGGCTGTACTCCCATAGGCATGAAAAAGCAGTTCAGAACTGTTGTACATAGTTCCGCAGAAGCTATGGACGCTTTCTATATCAGCGGTGGAAAAATAGGACTGCAGATAAAATTATCCCCGAAGGAGCTTGTTAAGTCCATACGGGGAAAATTCGAGGATATTATTTATTAAGTCCGAACTTATTTCCGGGAAGAGCGTTTATTATTCCTTCGATTTCAAGGTCGAGAAGTATCTCGCTTAAATCCGCCAGTTCAACGCCTGTTTTATGTAGGATTACATCAAAGGGGAGCGGCTTGTCCTCTGAAGAAATAACGCTGTAAATTTTATAATGAAGCTCGGTTTCAAAGCTTTCTTCCGAAAGTCGGATATTTTCCGTCCTTTCGGAGGGGGCTTTTTCTGTTTTCTGAGAGATTTTTTCATGCTTCTGAGCCGCAGGCTTCTTTTCCTCGGGAGCAAGTGTTACCGTCGTGAAGCTGTCGGAATAAGCCGCCTTAAGGTCGTCACAGCTTAAATAAAGAAGTCCACCGCGGCGTATACAGGAAACTGCTCCTGCATATTCGGGCGAAAAAACATCATTAGGCGGAATGAAGTAGGGAGCCTTTGAAAAAGAGGCGGTACGGATAGCTCCGCTTCCTCTTCCTGCCTGAAAAACGAGGGTTGCAGGAGATATTCCGCCGAGGATTCTTCCTCGTTTGATGAAGGTTCCCGCTATCGGGGGAGTGTTCGATACATACTCTGTTACCGAACAGCCGCCTCGCCTGATATTTTCTTCTCTGAGGATACTGCTGTTCCGGGGGTATTCGTTATGGAAACTACAGGGCAAAATTTCAATAAATGGCTTTCCGCCGCAAAGAGAAGCTATTGCCGAAAGCTGGTCACAGCCCTCGGAAAGCGTAGTAACGAGGGTATATTCCTTTATAAGCTCGTCGCAGATTTTTCCCTGAACGCTCTGTGTATAGGGCGTGATTTTTCTTGCGCCTACTACGGTAAGAAGCTTGTTTTTGAGCAGTCCTGCATTACCTCGGACAAACAGCATACAAGGCGGATTTTCAGTATTTTTAAGCGTCTCGGGATAAAGACTGTCGTTTATTGAAACTGCTGTAACTCCCGACATATTAAGCTCTGAAAGAAGCTTTTCTGCGTCCTTCAGCGAATATTTTTCCGCCTTTTCGTTAAGCTCACGGCCTGCTCCCGAGCGGTTTTCCTTAAAGGCGTCATAAACGCTCTCGGGAGTTTTGAAGCGTAAAAGAAGCTCGTTTATATCCCTTGAGCCTGCACCAAAGCACATTATAAGCCACAGATAGTATTTTTTCATTATTCAACCGCTTCCTTTTTCAGCACCATTTTAACGGCGTCAATGCCTGCCTTGAAGTTAATGATCACTATAACGAGGAATAATCCGCCAAGAAGCCCATAATATAAAGGCTCGTCGCTGACGAAAAAGATCACAAAACACATAGCAAGGAGCAGGACTGAATTTATAAGCATTTTCGGGAGCTTAACGTCCATTCTCACTATCTTTCTTGAATCCAAAGCACGGATAATAAAGATAGTAAGGAAGCTTATCAGACCTGCGATAGTTGCCCCCTGAAGACCGCAGAAATGAATTAAGATAAGGTTCAGGACTATGTTGAGTCCTGCGCCGATGGCAGAAGTAACGAGGGAGCGTACCGATTTCTTCGAAGCTACATAAACGCTTCCCATAAAGGTAGAGAAGCAGGTAAAGGCGACCGAAAGAATGATAAAGGGCGATATGGTGTAGGAGGAGGCGAATTCAGGCTCGCTGAACAGGATCGTCAGAGGCTTTATTAAGAGGAGAAGTCCTGCCGAAAGAACGTATACAACAGACTGGAAAATGTTGAATACGTTGGTGTAGAATTTCGCTATAGTTCTTGAATTACTTTCGGTTATCGCCGACATATTCCACGCCTGGGAGAATATTCCCGAGAAAATCGAAATCATACTTGGGAATTTTGAAGCCGCTTTATAAATTCCGCTTTCATAGAAGCCCATCATTTCTGAGAGCATGAAGCTGCTCAGCAGGTTCGTTATCCACCACATTACCGATGTGGGTATAAGGGGTATGGAAAAACGAAGCATGGAGCGGAGCATGTCCTTGTTGATACCGAAGAGAATAATCTGGTTTTTAAGCTTAGCGGCAACAAACAGGAACACTATCGAGCATACATCAGCAAAAACTACCGAGAGAATATATCCCACATTTCCCAGCTTAAAGCCGAAAAGAAGAAGGAAGTTGAAGAGAATATTCATTACCGTAGTAAGAATACCGTCTATCGCATACAGCTTTACATGACCCGAGGATCGGACGAATAACGCACAGGAGCTTTTCGTGCTTCCCGTGGCGACATACAGGACAGTAAGCCATGAGTAGTCATTAAGAAGGCTGAAAACCTTATTATCGGGGAGCAGTCCGCTCAGCATTCCCATAAAGGGTACATAAAGCATACACCCCACAACCCCGATAAGAGTAACCCTCATGCCTATTGAAAAGACCTGTTTATTATCGTAGGCCTTATCGAGACCGAATCGGATTATGGATTCGCCGATAGAGAGGGTAGCGAAGGACATGAGAAGCACGGCGGTATCTACGATATTGTTTATTTCGCCGTAGCCCTCGGTACCGAGAGCCGCCTGATAGAACCTCATCATTATGATGACGAGAAACTTCGAACCGAACTGTCCGAGACCGAGAATTATTGTGTTAGCGGCAAGAGCCTTATATCTGTTTATCGTCATCACCTCCGTTCTGATTGCAGTATTTTTCTACCTGAGCTTCTTGAAAAATTCGCTCATAAGGTCGCCGCATTCTTTTTCAAGAACACGGCTTCTTACTAAGGGCTTATGCCCGAAATTATTATCCATAAGCGTTGTTACGGAGGCACACGCCCCCATATTTTCATCAAAGGCACCGTAAACCACACGCTTAAGCCTTGAATTTATAATCGCTCCCGCACACATTGGGCAGGGCTCAAGTGTAACGTAAAGAGTACAGCCCGTAAGCCGCCAGCTTTTCCTTACAAGAGCCGCCTTTTCAATGGCAACGATTTCAGCGTGGGCGGTAGGGCGGTTTTCCGTTTCCCTGAGATTATGGCCTGTGGCGATAATTTCGCCTGTTTCATCGACAATAACCGCACCGACGGGAACCTCTCCGATTTCCGCCGCTTTTTTCGCTTCCTCTATAGCGAGAAGCATCATTTCTTCGTCAAATAACATTGTAATAATAAGCCCTTGTGCCGTGAGAGGGGATAGCTGTGCTGAAGCTGTTTTCCGCAGTAAGCTTTTCACCGCTCCAGAGCTCATAGCCCTCGATTTTTCCTTCAATTTCAAGGCTCGCAAGGTCGATATCCACGGCTCCGTCCTTATCTCCTGCATTGAACACGGCAATATAGCTTCCGCCCTCGGAGCTTACCGCTGTCCAGAGGATATACTCGTTTCCGTCAATCGTTCTTCTCCATACCTGATGGGAATGACGGGCGTTTTTATGCATTTTCAGTATTTCTTCATTTGTGAGAAGCTTTAATGTGAAATCGTCATTTTTTGTAAGCTCTCCGCCGATAAATAAGGGTGAACGGAAAATCGACCAGAGAGTAAGCATGGTGTACTGTTCGTTTTCGGTAAATTTCGTCCAGCCGTCAGGGCCGTAATCCTGAAGGATTGCACCTACAGGGAGCATATCGGCGTCAGGCCAGCAGCCTCCGCCCGTATGAGTGCACCACTTTTCCGCACGGGAGAACATATCATAGAGAAGCTCCCATTTATCCCAGAAATCATCAGTAATACGCCACATATTGGCCACATTTTTATAAAGCTCTGCCTTTTCAAGAAGAGCAGGACCGGGAGAAAGGCTTAAAACCATTTCTCTTCCGCAGGAGCGTAATGCGTTGCTAAGCATAACAAGCTCGCTTTCCTCGTGAGGAAGCTCTCTCGCTATATCATCGCACTTTATAAAGTCAACGCCCCATTCTGCATAAAGCTCAAAAATGCTTCTGTAATATGCTTCTGCCCCTTCCTTTTCAGGGTCAACGCCGTACATATCGGAGTTCCATACACAGATGCTGTTGGTTTTTGCTATTTCACGGGCGGTTTTATCTGTTCCCTTGATTTTTGTATTACGGTGAACAGCCTGTCTCGGTATACCTCTCATTATGTGTATGCCGAACTTAAGACCAAGGGAATGAACGTATTCAGCCAAGGGCGCGAAGCCCTTTCCGCCCTTGGAAGAAGGGAAGCGGTTTTCGGCAGGAATAAGCCTCGAATACTCGTCCATGCAGAGCTCGGCAAAGGGATGATATTCGTGGCTTTCGGCGGTAGGCTCAGACCACTGGATATCCACAACAACGTATTCCCAGCCGTACTGCTTCAGATTATTCGCCATATATTCGGCATTTTTTCTTATTGTTTCTTCATTTACAGCGGCGCCGTAGCAGTCCCAGCTGTTCCAGCCCATAGGTGATGTCTTAAGCATAATTATTCCTCCTCGGCAGCTTCATCGCTTCCGTATTTTTCCTTATAGTTGTTGATACATTTTTCGATGACAGCGGCAGCAGCCTTAAAGCCCTGAACCTCGTTTACTGCAGTTTCCTTTCCTTCAAGCTGCTTATAAACGCTGAAGAAATGCTGCATTTCCTGGAAGATATGCTGAGGGAGAGCCTCAATGCTTCTGTATACGTTATAGCTGGGATCCTCGAAGGGGATAGCTATTATCTTTTCGTCATTCTTGCCGTTATCTACCATGCTAATAACGCCGATAGGGTAACAGGGTACAAGTACCATAGGGTCGATTGTCTCATTACAGAGCACAAGAACGTCGAGAGGGTCGCCGTCGTCAGCGAGAGTCTTCGGGATAAAGCCGTAGTTTGCAGGATAATGGGTAGAGGTATAAAGTACCCGGTCAAGAATAATCAGACCGCTCTCCTTATCGAGCTCATATTTTTTCTTGCTTCCCTTGGATATTTCGATTACCGATAAAAAGTTATAGGGAGTAATACGATTGCTGTTGATATCGTGCCATACGTTCATGATTTTATTTCCTTTCCTTATTCTTTCTCTTCTAAAATGAAAATTTCCGCCATTTCGGGATGTTCTTTGTTCAGTCTTATGGGACGGAAGGTTTCTGCGTTCACGAAGCAGTGCTTCGAATGTCCCGTAACAAGAAGCTTGTCCGTTTCCTTGTCTCTCACCTCGTAAGCGATAGTAAGACGAAGTCCGTCAAAAAAATCTATTGCAGTGTGAATGAGAACCTCCTGCTCAAATTTAACGGGAATCCTGTATTTACAGTCAACCTCGGTAACGGGAATCATAACTCCCGTTTCCTCCATTTTTGAGTAGGGGTAGCCCTTACGGTTCATGTATTCGGTACGGGCCTCCTCAAACCAGCGTATGTAGTTTGAATGATGAACTACGCCCATCTGGTCGGTTTCGTAATAATTCGCTTTTCTTTCGTATATTATTGCGGTATTTTCCATAATTTTCCCTTCCTGCAGTTATATTCCAAGCTCGAAGTATTGCTTTACAACCTCGTCAAAGGTGATTTCCTCTCCGCCACGCTTTATCCAGTAATCACTCATGGGCATAAAGCCGTGGGTTCTTTCGAGTACAGCCCAGGGGGAATATTCCGAAAGTCCCAGCCTGTCACAGTACATACGGGCTGTAAACGGGTTTTCGGGCAGGAGTCTCGAACGGATAAGGAAATATATATCGTTTATGGCGAGACGCTTATCCGTACTTGTGAGTATCGGGATTTCGGTATTAGCGTTATAGGTATAGTCAACAGTCTTATCCTCCGAAACAGAATACACGCAGAGAAGGGTATTTCTGTAGAAAAGCTCAAGCTTTATCGGAATAGGCATGTCAAAGGCTTCTGCCGATACAGGGATATAGGTGTTGGCTTTAATAAGTCTGCTCATGGCTGCTCCTTTCTCAGGGTTACAGTTAATCTAATAAATTATATCACAAATCTTACTGTTTTTCAATATTTTTATTGACAATAATGCGAAAATATTGTAAAATTAAGGTCGTATAATATATGTTGGAGGAAAAGTATGAAAGAATTGCTTGAGACGGGGGTTTCCCTCGATCTGGAATATTGTTCCGAAATCGACGGACTTGTAGGCCGTATAAAAGGCTTTGCGGTTGCCGTGCGTGAAAATAACGAGACAAGAAGCTACGGCTGTCTCCTCTGGGCAAAGGAAGGAGACTATAATGCAGTAACCACAGCCACCGAATATCTTGCTGATAGAGTTACTGCCGATTCCGAAACGGTAAAGAATTTCAAGGTGCAGGGAAGAGGAATTGCAGTAGCATTAGGAAAAACCGACGATGCCTATAAGAATGTAAATACAATAAAGAGATTTCTTATAGACCTTACAAATACTCTCTCGGTGAATTTCTATAAGAGCTGCTGTTACGACTGCGGAAAGACTACGGATCTGGGAATTTACCATGTGAACGGCGTTCCTGCCCAGTACTGTAAGTCATGCTCTGCAGGTAAGGTGCTCCTTAAGGATTTCCCCGATACGAAGGCTGAAAGCGGAAGTCTTTCCTTCGATTCCCTTATGCCTGCTGCAGGAGCTCTTGAAGCGGCAGAAAAGGCTCTCAGAGAAAGCGCTCCCGATGTTGAAATAAGCGATCTTCTTACAGAAGCAAAAACCGATTACAGCGGAGCTTATGATACCGAGGTAAAGAAGGAAGAAATAGACGACAGCGTTGACGTAAGCGGACTTATGATGGGCGCAGAACCTGAAAAGCCCGAATATGTTCCTCCGAAATCTGAACTTTTTGAAAGAATAGAACGTGAATATCTCGAGGAGCAGAAAAATGCTCCCAAGGTAGAGGAAAAGGACGATTTCAGCGACTTTATGGTAACCCCCATTGATGAAAAGGGAAACAAAGGGGAGGCGCTCAAGGTTACTGAAAACAATGATGGTCCCGTAGGACATAATGCTTTGGTTGCTGTTACCGAATATGCGGATGACAGCAACATAGGCGAGGATATAGACGTTACCGAGATAGAATCTACAGTATCAAAGCCTACCGTGACAACAGGTCATCAGCAGCTTACAGCAATGCCCACTCCTCTCGATGAAAACGGAAAGGTTCCTCTTATGAATCCCAATTCCGTTTCTGCTGATAACAAACCTTCTCCCGTGAACGGACCTGACGCGGTTACACCTTCCGAATATCTGAAGCCTCTTCCCAAGTCTGAGGAAAATTCAGGTGTTACACCTCCCGGTTATATGTCCTCCGAGGACGACCCGAGAGCGGAGCCTGCTCCCCGTCCCTATGACGCTCCCGCTTATGTTGCTCCTATAAACTGGGGTGTTCCCGACAGTAATCCTGTATTGGGAATTATAGGTGCCCTTACCTTTGCGGTACTGGGTGTTTTCGTCTGGGCGCTTATCGGACGACTCGGATATATTTCCTATATAGGAAGTCTTGCTCTTGTAGCCAGCGTTTACGGCGGCTACAGGCTTGCAGGCGGAAGCATTGATACGAAGGGTAAGGTTATATGTACAGTACTGAGCCTTATTCTTACATTTATAAGCTTCTGGGTAGTACTTGTAGTTGGCACACAGATGGATATGGCGTCCATGTTCGGATATAATATGTCCTTCTTCTCCGCTATCGAATGGGCAGTATTCCGTGTAGGCGACAATAAGTTCGTCTGGTTTGAATTGATTATTTCGATGGCGTTCACAATAGCGGCGTCTGTGTTCGTGAACAAGAGATTTGCATCATAATTACATAAAAATACCGCAGTTCTCGTAACTGCGGTATTTTCTTATCTTACAACCTCAACCTTGATTGTATTGGTATTTCCCGACTGACCGTTTATCTGTCCGCCCGTAAGAACAACGTTGTCTCCCGATTTAAGCTGAAGGATTTCCTTTGCACGGTTAAGGGACTGATAGAAAACGATATCGAGGGAGTTATATTCCTCCTCAAGAACAGGAGTAACGCCCCAGCTAAGATTAAGCTGACGCCACGCCTTAGAGTTAGTGGTAACTCCGATTATTTCGGCAGGACATCTGAAACGGCTTACCATTCGAGCGGTCTTGCCTGTTATGGAGTTTACTACGATACATTTTGCATTTACATCGATAGCCATAGCACAGGTTGCGTGAGAAATAGCGTCGATAATGTTGATAATTTTGTATTCGGTAGTGTTGAACCAGCGCTTGTAGTCGATATGCTTTTCGGTATATTCAGCTATTTCCGCCATATTCTTTACCGCTTCGGCAGGATGCTTTCCTGCGGCGGTTTCTCCCGAGAGCATTACTGCCGATGAGCCGTCGTAAACTGCATTTGCTACGTCGGAAATTTCAGCTCTTGTAGGTCTCGGGTTATGAATCATGGATTCAAGCATTTCTGTTGCTGTAATAACTCGCTTACCGAGAAGTCTGCATTTCTGGATAAGGAACTTCTGGATAGAAGGAACCTCTACGAAGGGAATTTCTACGCCAAGGTCGCCTCTCGCTACCATTATTCCGTCCGCTACCTCGCAGATTTCGTCGATATTGTCTACGCCTGCACGGTTTTCGATTTTCGCTATTATATCTATATCCTTTCCGCCGTTATCGTCGAGGAATTTACGGACTGCCATAACGTCATTCTTTGTGGAAACGAAGGAAGCCGCCACAAAATCGATATCGTTCTTTATTCCGAAGAGAAGGTCCGCCTTATCGTGTTCGCTTAAATATTCGCTTTTAAGAATCTTGTTGGGGAAGTTCATGCTCTTTCTGTCGGAAAGAACTCCGCCCGAAACAACCTTTGTAATAACGTCGTTTCCCTTTATCTCCTGAACCTCGAAGATAACGAGACCGTTGTTCAGGAGGATAGTGTCTCCCGCTTCAAGGTCGTTGGTAAGCTGTTTATAGTTTACTGATACTCTTTCGTTATTTCCCACGATATCGTCTGTGGTGAAAATAAAGGTATCGCCGTCGTTTAAGGTTATCTTCTTGTTTTCGAAGGTCTTTATTCTGTATTCGGGGCCCTTTGTGTCCAGCATTATTGCAATAGGAAGCCCGAGCTTTTCTCTTACGGATTTTACCAGATCGATCTTTACCTGATGCTCTTCAAGAGTACCATGGGAAAAGTTGAGTCTTGCCACATTCATTCCGTTTTGACACATGCGTGTAAGAGTTTCCTCGTTATCACAGGCAGGGCCTATAGTACATATAATTTTTGTTTTTCTCATATTAGTCTGTCCCTTTCATAAACTCTGACATTATACTCTTGTATTATATCACAAATGCCGAAAATATGCAATATAAAAAGCCTAAAGGAACGGTAAAGCTTATCCTTCAGGCTTTTTCTGTTATGTGGTTATAAAGGAGAAATAGCTGGTTACTCCCTCGGGGAAGGTCTCTTTGTTATAGGGCAGTTCGGTAATTTCCCATGTATTGCTGTTATCTGCGGCAGTTATCCTTCCGCCGAGAAGCTCCGACAGTCTGACATATGTACTGAGACAAACAGGAGAATCTACATTGTTATTGGTCATGGCTTCTATTTCTTCGGTATCGCCCGATAAAACAGCGTCAAGGGTAATTTCGTCGTAGTAATCCGCTTCCTCGGGGCTAAGATAGTGTGAAAAATCTATCGAAAAAAGGAAGAGACATGATTTCATTTCCGCCATTTCAGAAAGAAGCTCTGCTATCTCTTCGGAAATACCTCCGTTTTTCTGGGGAGCGATAAGGAGACAGGCTGTTTTTACCTCGGGAAGATAGTATTTCACAAAAGGAATATGCGAGGCGGCGCTATGGTCATGCTGAAGCATTTCATCATCGCTTACTGCACCCAGCTTTTCTTTAAAGAGGGAGGTAAGCTCCCTGTCGGTTTCGAGAACTCCGAAGGGGGTTACCCAGTCCTTATCCGTGGTGGAAAAATCGTTCATACTTTCGTAATGAAGGGGAGCGACAATAACTACCGTTTCGATATTGCTTCTGCTTTCCGCCGTGGCTTTAAGAAAGCCTGAAATGAAATATCCTGCCGTAAGGTGGTGAGGGACAACGCCGCAGAGTATTTCTCCCTCTGTCTTGTATGGGCTTCCTCTTCGGTCGGAAAGCTGAAAAATGCTTTCGCTGTAGTGCCTGCATTCCAGCATTTCCGAAGCGGATTTTACATTTTCCTCTGTTTTCGCTTCTGTAGTAACTGTTACAGCTTCGGGGAGCGGTTCTGTTTTCGCAGTACTGCACCCCGAAACAGCCATAAGCAGTAAAATTGCCGCTATTCTTTTAAACAGCATCGTTGTCACCTTTAACGGTTATAGTGGATCTGTCGCTTATGCCCCATTCTCCGTCCTGAAGTGCGGCGGCGCCTTCCACAACATAATCGCCGCTTGTAGCGATACGGAAGCTATAGCTTGCACGGCCGAATTTATCAGTCCAGAGGGATACACGCTGACCGCTTCTGTTGTAGCAGTCGTCCTGCCAATCCTCAAGATATCGTCCGCAGGAGGGGATAACATCCTCTATTGTGAAATATGAAGGAGTCGTTCCGTCATGAGAAGAGGCCGTAATTCTTACAGTCACCTTTCCGCCGGGAGTAAAGTCTCCGCTTAAGGTTTTTGTTACCGTAATTTTGGGCTCATTGCTCATTTCGGATATACGGGCCTCGTAGCTTGCTACTGTGTATACTGCTCCCGAGGTAACCTTGAAATCGGCGTTTCTGAACTGTTCCTCGCCGAAGCGTAAGGTATAGCCTCTGTGCCTGTCGAGGGTTACCGTTTCGGTTTTTCCGTCAAGGTTATAGGTGAATACTGCGTCCCCTTCAATATCGGGTACATAATTTCTCAGGTAAACAACAAGCTCAAGCGCATAGCTGTCATAAACAGGGTCGTTGCTTATAAGGTAACGGGCGAAATATTCCGCTTCACGGAGATTGAGTATGGAAGCCGTGATAAGCGCAAGCTTTGTCTTTTCCTGAATCTGCGTCTCATTTTCAGATTTTATATAGGCCATGACGTTTTCGGTATTACTGTCGTCCAGTGTAATTTCAGGGCAGTATTCAAGATAATAGCTGTATGCGTTTTCGAAGTCGCCGCAAAGAGCAAGAGCGGCGGTAAGTCTCATTTTTTCGTAGTAGTCGAATTCGCTGCTATGCTCCTTAAGAAGCGTTTTTACTTCTTCAAGTACAGGCTCGCCCAGAGCGGCAAGTCCCATATAGCCTATGGAAATATCCTCGCTGTCTGCTTCACGCATTGAAACAAGGTCATCAAAGGCTGCTGTAACAGAACTTTTTGTTACGCATTCAGGTAATGCCGCACACATAAGGGCGGTAAGCTCAGGGTCAGTTTCGGTTGTGGGGAGAAGCCTTGCGAAGCCCTCATAGGTTTCGGTAGCAACCGAGTTGGAGAAGGATTCCTCCGAAATATAGCCGAATTCCATTAAGGCGTAATTGCTTGCGGCCCTCATATCAAGCCTGTCGCCGTGATATACTACAAGCTCCCTCAGAATATCTGTACAGAACATATATTCCTTATCGAAGAAGGTGAGGGTTACAGGCCATCTCAAAGGCTTTATATTCATTCCCTCGGAAAGGTCGAAGGAATTTGTTACCGAGGTCTCAAGAAGCGTATCCGTAACCGTAAGGGGCATTTCCACAGCGTCGCTGTTTCCGTTCTTTTCCGCCTTAAAAAGTACGGTATATTCGCCCTTGGGGAGCTTTCCGAAGTTTACTGTCTGAGCGGAAAGAGCTTCAAGAGTTTTTTCGGTATCCGTTCCCTTAAGGGTTATATTTATTTTATCTGTAGGGTCTATTCCGTGGCATTTCGCTGAAACTGCCACATCATCTCCCGCAAGGTAGGCGGAAAGCATTATAGGAGTAATAAAGAGCGGTCTTGTAGCTATTACGGGAGCCTTCGTGCTACCCGAATGAACTCTTCCCGTTTCATATTCCTTTACCGCCTGAACGGTTGCACGCCATGTGGTAAGATTGTCGGCAAGCTTAAAGGTAAAGACAGTTTTTCCGTCTGCTCCCGTAAGCTGTGAGCCGAAATAAGCGGTATCCTTGAAGTCCCTTCTTACTGAATTTTCAAAGTCACCGCCGCCCTTTTCTCCTCCGCCCGAGGCGTCAAGAACGTGCTGGATATAGCTGTGATAGAGGCTTGCTTCATGGTACCATATCTCTTCATAAATATCGGAAAGAGAATCGGCGTATTGTTCCTTTACGGCGAAGGCGGCCTCGTCAACCACGCTTAAGGAAACTGCCGCTCCGTTTACAAGGCTACCGTCGGTATTTTTCGCTGTTACAGTAAGCTTTACCGTATCGCCTGCGTCATAGGTTTCCTTATCTGTGGAAATATCGAGGGTAATATTACGCTCCTCGGGGTTAAAGGCGATAAGTGAGCCTGAAATGGGGTATACATGACGTCCGTCGAAGTATGCCCCGTCATAAAGGAAGCTCGGAATATTGTCAAGGTCAGTCTTATAGTTGAACTCTGTGGAGGTATAAACCTTTTCGTCGATAAGATCGTTCTTGTATGCGGCTAAGAAAACCTTGCCATTTTCGACAGGTCCACCGTTACATTCAAGCTTAAAGGGTATCGCTTCATTTTCGTGGAAATTTATATCCCTGTTCTCATCCTCGGGGTAGGGGACAAGAGTGTAGACAAGATAGCTGGACTGCATTTCCCACCAGGAAACATATTTCTTTCCGTATATTGTGAAGTCGTCTGTAACGTCCTGGCCGAGGCTGTCCTTATAGCTTATATCGAATTCATAGCAGCCTCTTTCATCATCAAGAGGAAGGCTTTCGAGAACTGCCTTACCGTTAACGGTATCTACAGTATAAGTACCGATTACCTCGTCTCTTGATACATATTCATAATCGGTAACGTTCTTCTTTTCTAAAAAGTCATAATGAGAGCCTGTTTCTACCTTTTCTGTCCAGTAGTGGGTAATTTTAATATCCACCTTGGTATCATAGGCTTTTCCCTTAAGAATATCGTAATTATATCTGCTACCATCGAGATATTCGGGAATCTTATCGAAATCTATGCTGTTGGTTTCGATGGTAAGACTCCGTGTATCCCTGTCGTAATCGTGGCTGAACATTACATCACGATAGAAGGCGGTAATGTATTTATAGGTATAGGAATATTCGTTTTCTATACCGCTGAGGGTAATTGATGTATGTTTATTGTAGGGCTGCCAGCGGCACGCGTCCTCGTAGGTAAGAGAGAAATCCGCATATCCGTTTTTATCGGTTATGATATTTTTCGGAGTGGATTTTGCTCCGTTTATCTCGAAGGAAAGCTTTTCGGCAGGAGTCCCCTCGAAGTAGCTTGCAGTTACACTGCCCTCGACAGGATCAATGTGGGGCATTACTGCATATCCTGGCAAATCAACGTCGAAAACGTAGGTAGGCTTTACATAATCCTTTATCTGTATGTACTTGCTGTCCATTACGTTTTCACCGTCCAGAAGAGAAAGTCTTCCGTAGGTCTCGATATGGTCGGAGAAGGAGAATTCCGCAGAAAAAGTACCGTCCTTTTCAGGAGTTATCGCCTTGGTCTGACCTGCGGTTTCGCTTGAGCCGAGGCGGAGAGAAAGCTTTTCGGGTATAGCCGTACCGCTTCTTCGGGGAAGAATTACGCCCCATACCTTTACGGTATCCGTAGTGAGATAGGCCTCACGGTCTGTATACATATACATATAGTAAAGGTCGTAATAAGTGGCTTCTTCAACCTGCGATGCGTAATAAACGTCGATAAAGCGGCTGTTGTTATACTTTATTTCAAGTATTCCGCAGTAATCCTCGCAAGGCTCGGTTTCTATATTGACAAGTCCCTCGGAATCGGTTTTTCCCCTATAGGTCTTTCCGCCGATGGTGAGACTTACCTCTGCTCCAGAGGCGGCGGAGCCTGTTTTTGTATCATTAATGAAGAAGGAGTTTTCCTCTCCGAGAGAAAGATAGAATACCGATATGGGATTTACCTGAATAAATACCTGACGATTTATTTCTCCTGCAGTAATATCCGCAATATAATAACCCTCGGTAAGATTATCGGGAAGGGTTATAAACATCGGTCTCCATTCCACAAGATTGGGCTTCGGAGGCTCGGAGGAGCTGAATATTTCGGTCAGTCCCGAAACGTCCACAGTATAATTGCCAAAGCCGAACTGGCTTTCCTCCGCCTTTTTCATTGTATCGAGATATTCGTCGGCGGAAGCGAAGCTATAAAGCTTTACGTCGAAGTTCTTATTCTTTAAGGAATCTGAGCAGACTATTTCAATTACCGCAGGATCTCCTTCAAGGTAGGTTTCGCTGGAGCGTCCGTTTATGTAGAAATAATCGCCTCTTCTGTTCTGTGAAGTGCGGAAGGAGAAGGTGAAATCCTCTGCGAGACTACCGCTTTCGGTAGAGGCTATTCCGCTTTTAACGGTAACGGTATAGGATGTATAAGAGGAAAGCTCATTATATGGTACGAAATAAAGGGTGTTACGGTGGGTAAGGAACTTACCGTCAACAGGAGGATTTATTTCAAAATAGCTGTTTACATTTTCGGCAGAAACAGGAGTTGAAAAGGTTATTTCAATGCCTGTATCGCTGTACACATAATCGCTTTTATCGGCAGGATACACAGATTTTACCTTGAAATCCTCTTCCGTCTGGAAGGCCCAGCTGTTAGCGGTATCGCCCTTTTCATCCTTTTCCTCGAAGCGTATGATTGCGCCGTCGGGAAGCTCCTCATTAAATGTAAGATTATACCCTTCGTTTGCTTCTGTTACGGAAAAACCAACGGCAGGCGAAATGCTCAGGATTTTTTCAAGCTGTTCTCCGCTGAAAGCTGTTTTTGTTTCTATATGGAAGGAGCTTTCCGTGTCAACGCATTTACCTGTGGTTTTAAGAGGCGTAATATCGGTAATTTTGCTGTTTTCGCTTCTGAAGCGTTCGCTTAAAAGCATCAGTCCGTCAGGCTGCTTAATGCTGTCGGCAGATGTGACGGGGGGTGTGGTTTCGGTAACTGTCTCCGTGGAAACGGGGGTTGTTTCCGTCTCCGTCGGAGGAGTATCGCTGTTACAGCCGCAGGCTCCCGTGATAAGTATAGCCGAAGCGAGCAAGGCTGAAATAATTCTTTTCTTTCTGTTCATATATGTAAATTTCCTTTCTCCTTTGATGATTAAATTATATCACCGCACTAAAGCAAAGTCAATGCAAATAAGTTTACAATTTGGTTACAAATAGTTACAATTTGTAATAATTGAAGAACCTGCAAAATTTCTGTATAACACTTGAAAAATCAGCCTTATAATGGTATCATTACAGATATAAAAAGTTTTTTTAAAATTTCTGCAACCTTTTCGGAAATTACTTGTCCTGTATTATGAAAAATAAAGAAGGGATTGAGGAAAATGGAAGATACCGATATTATCGGACTGTTTTTTGAACGTTCTGAAAAAGCTATTTCAGAGATTACCGACAAGTACGGTAAACGCTGTCTCGGAATAGCCAATAACATACTTCTGAACAAAGAGGACGCCGAGGAATGTGTGAATACCGCATACATAAAGCTATGGAACGCTATTCCTCCGAAGCGACCCGATTCTCTCTGCGGCTATCTTTTTGCAGTAGTACGAAACACCGCAATAAATGCCTATAACAGGATAAAAAGGCGTAGCTGTGAGGCGTTGTATGATGAGCTTGATACTATTCTTCCTAAGGGCGGAAGCCTTGAGGAGGAGTATGATTCAAATGAAACCATACAGCTTATAAATCTGTATCTAAAAAAGGATAACAGGACTTCCGCCAGAATATTTACTGCCAGATATTATTTCAATATGTCCGTCAGCGAAATTGCGTCGGTTATGGACATGAGCGAAACGGCGGTAAAATCAAGACTTTCACGCACAAGAAGCGGTTTAAGAAAATTTCTTTCGGAAAGGGGTGTTGAGGTATGAAAAACAGGGAAGAATTCTGGGATAAAACCCTTGAAGGGCTTGACGAAGGGCTCATAAATGAGACAGCCGAGATTATCGGCGGAAAAAACGACATTCCCGAGGATTACATGGGTGCAAGAGTAGAAACCCTGTCCCCCAGCAGTAAGCGTTTTTCAGCCGCTCCGCTCCTGATTGCCGCTGCTGCAGTGCTTATAATTACAGGCGGAATTTTCGCCCTCAGAGGACTTCCGATAGACACAGGGGAAAATCCCTCTCTTACGGATGTCTCCGAGACAGAGCCGCCTGTTACGGAGGAAATAATCGAGGATAACGACCCCTTGGGCGAGGCGGTATGTACTATAGACTGGGGCGGAGACTTAGAGGAAAAAATGAATCTCGGTCTATACGAGGATTATTTCTTCGGAAAATGGTCTGAAAGCGAGAGCAGTAATGTTCTCACCCTCGATTACAGCGAGGATATGCTCACCAATACCTGTGATTTAGTGAGAATTGTTGAAAACGAGGAAAGCGTAAACCTATGGTATCTCGATTATAACCTGACCTATTTATACAGAATTTCAAAATCCGATACAGAAACCATGAAGGTTTATTCCGTAAATACTGCTTATAGAGATGACGATACCGTTTATGAAGGCGACCTTCGTAACACCTATACAAGAGTAGTAAGAGGCGGCGGTGAGGAAGAAAAGAACATATTTACCGACCTTGCCAACGGAAAACGGCTGGGCTATTTCGGAAGAGTAAAGCTTCTTCAGTATATGGTTGAAAAGGAAGTAAAGAAAAGAAATTACGGCGACAGCGCATTTTATGAGCTTACCTCGAAGCTTATAGTTGACGAGGAGACAAAAAGCTACTACCGCTCGGATTTTGTAAGAAATAAGACGGGTAAGGATTGCTTCTTCCGTCTCGGTTATTCTGACGAAGAAAATCTTTCCTTGGTAGTACCATACGTCCCTGTTTTAGGCGGCGAAACAGTAAATATGGTTATATATGTAACCCTCAGCGAGGGTGAATGGGTTATCAAAAAAATTACCGATACAGAGGGTAAGCCCTACAGTATAGTAAAGCCCTCGAAGGATGTGCTTACTGCCGATAAAATAAACGAAATCAACGGCAATATAACACACGATTTCGAAATCTTTGAGACGAGCTTTCTGGGAGTTTGGTATAGACCCGATAATTTCGGCGAGGATATATGGCTTACTTACTATGAGGATTTCTTCATGTGGGGCTTTGATCATCCTCAGGGCTTCTGGCAGGATGAGGAAAGCTTTTATATGACGTCAGTGGCAGGCGGTCTCGATCAGCTTTATGTAATCGACAAGGCTAATCCCGATATTATGTATTATTATATGGATATAGAGAGTGCAGTGCCTCTTAATCGTGATAACTACTATGAAATGTATATCCGTAACGAATTCAAGGATATAAATACCGATTTTATTGTGGGCGGAACGATAGGAAGAATAGGTTTATATAAGCTTCGTCAGGATTACGGCTTAAACATCTTTGACGGCACGGAGGTTTATGACGAGGAGGGAAATAAGTGGATTTACGGCGAAGCTATATGGGGTGCAGGCAGAGGCGAAATGTATCTCAACAGCTATCCCGACGAAAACGGTATAACTATTACAAAGCGTTTTTACCGTGAGGATTCCGTTCCCGACTATGAGGCTACCGATAATGCAGGAGACGTAGTATACAGCTATGTTACCTTAACCTTAACAAGACAGGGAGATTCCTATGCGATAACCTCTACGGAGTTCTGTAATGCCGATATATACGACAGGGAAAAGGTACCCTCGGATTTATTCGCTGTCTCTGAAGAATATACAGAGAAGTTAAATGAGAGTATAAAGGAAACCTGGCCTGATGTTGACGAGTCAGAGTTAAGCCGTACTATGACGGTAGCGGAACGTTACAGCGATAAGGACGGAAGATATTACGTCTACCGCGGAATAGGGAATAATATGGCTCAGAACCTTGAATACGGAGAGCTTTTCTATTATAACGGCGGACGGTATGAGCTTCTCGAAGGTGATATGGGAGGAATTGCCTGTGTAGAAATAAGCGGAGACAGGCTTTATGTTATGGGACAGAAGCTTGAAGAGAATAATGGTGTAGGAGATTCGGACATCTTCCTTAAGGTTTACCGTAACGGTAAACAGATACATTCCGAAATTCTCGGAAAGGGAAGCCTGTTTATGTCTTATTCACATACTGCAGGAGATTACATTGTTTTCACCTATGACTATAATCCGGAAAACCCAACAGGAACCGTATGGACAAATACTCAGATAAATTCCCGTTACTATATTTTCAATAAATACGATAACCGCTTTAATTACAGAATTATCGAAAATGAAGCTATAGATTCGGAGATTAACAGGATAGATAATTTTTCCACTGAATACGATAATACCCTTAAAAGGTATACAGGCTTTACAATGACCGAAAACGGCGAAAGAGTTATCTACGACGAGGGGGATACAAGCCTTAAGAATGCCCTTCTTCCTCTCGGCGATGTGTGCGGAATAGTAGCTGATAATTTCCTCAACGGCTTCACGCTCGGAGAGAAAAGTATAACCGTCAACGGCATAAATTACAGCGAGGTAAAGGATTTTGAAAGCCGCGAGGAGCTTCTGGAGATAATCGAAAAGGCCTATACCGAGGAAGCGGCGGCAGAAATCCTTTATAAAGGCGGTATCGACTTCTATGAGGACATGGGAACATTATACTGCTACAGTAAAAACGTCACAAGCGGAACAGAAAAGGCTATTGATTTAAGTATCGTTAGCGTAAGCGGCAATAGTGCGGTTTTATCCGCAAAAATCACCGACAGAAGCACAGGCGGAGAAATCGGTACTTATGAGATTGCTGCAGAGAAAACCGCCGAGGGCTGGAGACTGGCTGAGCCTGTTATGTTTTCCGATATCATAACAATGGAGTAATATTAAGCCCAATAAATGCACATAATACCTCCTAAAGGAGTATTATGTATGAAATTTATAAGCTTAATAAAGAAATCCCTTGCATTACAGATTTTTATAGCGCTTCTGCTGGCTATAGGTACAGGGCTTCTCCTTCAGCCCGTACCTGAAGTTGCAGAAAACTATATAAGACCCTTCGGTACAATTTTTCTCAATCTTCTGAAATTCATAGTTGTTCCAATCGTACTTTTTTCCATAATGAGCGGAATTCTCTCTATGAGGGATATGAAAAAGGTTGCCTCTATCGGTATAAGGGCAGTGGTTTACTACTTTATAACAACTGCTTTCGCTGTAACTATCGGTCTTGTTGTAGCCCTGCTTTCCAGAGGGATTTTTCCTCCCCTGGCTACGGGAGAGCTTCACTATACGCCACCGCAGGAAAGCGTTTCCTTCATGGATACCCTTGTGAATATATTCCCCTCGAATTTTCTTGAGCCCTTCGTAAACGCAAATATGCTTCAGGTTATTTTTATAGCTATAATTATTGCTTTTTCCATTATACTTATAAGGGAGAAGGGGATGCCTGTTATAAAAGGCGTGGAGTATATGAACAATGTTTTCATGAAGACCATGGAGCTTATAATCAGGTTTTCGCCTGTAGGTGTTTTCGCTCTTATGTGTCCTATTGTCGCCATAAACGGGCCGTCGGTTTTAGGCTCCCTTGGAAGCGTTCTGCTTGTGGTATATATCTGTTATATTCTCCATGCTGTTATAGTATATTCTCTGGCAGTAAAAGCCATAGGAGGACTTAGCCCATGGGAATTCTTCAAGGGTATGGTGCCTGCCGTAATGTTCGCCTTTTCAAGTGCTTCTTCCGTAGGGACAATTCCTCTTAATATGGAATGTACGGAAAAGCTCGGAGCTTCAAAGGAGGTTACCTCCTTCGTGCTTCCTCTCGGTGCTACCATAAATATGGACGGAACAGCCATATATCAGGGTGTCTGTGCAGTTTTTATAGCTACCTGCTACGGTATTGAGCTTACTGTGGCACAGCTTCTTACCGTAATACTTTCCGCTACCCTCGCTTCTATCGGTACAGCAGGCGTTCCCGGCTCGGGTACGATAATGCTTGCCATGGTTTTAGGTTCGGCGGGACTTCCTATCGACGGTATTGCTCTTGTTGCAGGAATCGACAGATTGTTCGACATGGGAAGAACTACAGTAAACATTCTGGGCGACGCTTCCTGTGCCATTATAATCTCCAATAAGGAAAAAAACAGACGTAATAAGCAGATATCCTGAAAAACTCTATAAAATGCAAAACACCTGAGCAGGAGTTGATTCCTGTTCAGGTGTTTTTTGGATTTGTTAATCAGAAAAGAGATTTAAATGTTTCAATAAGCTTCGGAATATCGATAGGCTTAGCTAAGTGACCGTTCATACCGCTGTCGATAGAGGTTTTCATATCCTCGTCGAAGGCGTTGGCAGACATAGCCACAATAGGAACGGTTCTTGCGTCGGGTCGTTCAAGGGTACGGATTGCTCTTGTGGCGGTAAGACCGTCCATTACAGGCATTCGTATATCCATAAGAATAAGGTCGTAGTAATCGACTTCAGAAGCTGAGAATTTATCTACAGCTATCTGTCCGTTTTCTGCCATTTCTGTTTCTGCGCCCAGCTCTGTAAGGATAGCGTCTGCAATTTCGATATTAAGCTCGTTATCCTCAACGATAAGAACGCGCTTTCCTGAAAGAACGGTAGAATCGTCTTCCGTCTCTTTATTTTTTGCAGGCTTTGCATCAGGCTTTTCAATTTCCTCAGCCTTTTCGAAAGTAAGTATGAAATAGAAATCAGAGCCCTCGTTAAGCTTACTTTCTACTCTGAGAGAGCCGCCCATCATCTTTACGATATTGGAGCTTATGGAGAGACCGAGACCTGTTCCGCCGTAACGGAGAGAAGTGGTACTTTCAGCCTGTTCAAAGCTGTTGAAGATACGCTTGCGGTTTTCCTCGCTTATACCGATGCCCGTATCGATTACGTCAAATCTCAGGGTTATATTATTCTCAGTCTGTTCAAGTTCTTCTATCCTGAGACGGATAGAACCGCCATGAGGAGTGAATTTAACTGCATTACCGAGAAGATTTATAAGCACCTGATTAAGCTTCATATTGTCGAATACAAGAGAGCTGTAGGAAATATTACGCTCAATGACGAAGCTTATATTCTTGGCGGAGGTTGTAGTTTCGATTACGATAGAAAGACCGTCGATAAGCTGGTTGATATCGTTGGGCTGGGGCGCAAGCACCATCTTTCCGCTTTCGATCTTACTCATGTCGAGAATATCGTTGATAAGGGAAATAAGATACTTTGTTGACGAATCTATCTTCCTGAGGCAGTCATCGAGCTTTTCCTTATCCTCGGTAGAATTTCTTGCGATATGAGTCATACCGATAATGGCGTTCATAGGAGTACGGATCTCATGAGACATTCTCGAAAGGAAATCGCTCTTCGCCTTACTTGCCAGGTCATGCTTTGACTTTACAACATAAGCGGACATAATCTTTACGATTTCTCTTATTTCGCCTACTTCCTCTCTTGTCCAACAGCGGTTGATGTCGTTGGAGGAGAAGATTATACAACCGTAGATTTCACCTGTATCAATGATAGAGTAAGAGAGTACAGGCTTATCATAGAAGCCGATATTGTCTTTTCCGCTTTCAATATTCTGTTTGTGGCTCCAGAGATGCGAGTTCTTATCGATTGCGAAGGTATCCTGGTTAAGATATTGGTCGCAGATAAGCTTCATTTCCTTTTCCGTGTATCGTTTTATGGTAGGAGGCTTCTTGACCAGACCTGTGTTCCAGGCGTTGTAGTGTCTGTCCATATCCGACTGGAGCATTCCACCCTTTTTGGAATACCACTCGTTTGTAATAACCGAGGTATAGAAGTCCATATCGAATTCATGGATAATAATACTGTCAAGATTATACTGCTCGCCTATTTCCGCAAGAAGTACATTTATACTGCTTCCAAGGTCGTTGGCTCTCTCAAAGATATTGAAGACCATAGTACTGAGCTGATATTCTTCAGCATTATACTTGCTTACAATTTCATTGATTTTAAGCTCGGAAGCGGCTGAATCGGCGTCAAATCCTGATTTGTTGCAGTAAGTAATGGAATTCTTTCTTGAAATCTTTTCCTTTACAATAGTAGACTTAAGGAGTTTAAGCAGGGTTTCCAGATTATCTCCCTTTTCTGCTCCTGCAACAACAGTTGTAGAGGTGAGAGTGAGATTCTGGTTATCGCCTGTATAGATTTCAGAAATATGCTTATGCAATTTCTCTGTATAAACATTGATGTTATTCTTATTTTTTCTGTTGATAAGAATAAGAAATTCATCGCCGCCGAAACGGGAAGCAATGTCGCCTTCGGAAAGGGAATTCTTTATGAATCGTCCTATCTGTGAAAGAATTACATCACAGTGGTATACACCGTAATAGCCGTTAAGCTCAGTGAAATTATCAAGATCGACAAGAATGAGCGCGGAATGTCCGGTGATATTCGGATTCTCGAGACGGCGCTTAATACGGATAGATGCCTCGTCAGCGTAATAAAGACCTGTAATACAGTCTCTTTTCATAGCCTCTTCCTTAGCGAGGGCAAGAGCCTTTTCATTACGGATATCCTTCATATTTCCGACATATTTTGTTATATTATCATCGCTGTCACGTACAGGCTTACAGCTTACACGGCTCCAGTGGAAGCCGAGGTCGAGACCCAGTTCTTCTCTTACACGGCATTCAATATGCCTGTTTTCGGTAGAAACGAGAAGCTCCTCGATAAGGTGGATATCGTCAGGGTGTACGATTGCGACAATATTTTCGCTCATGTTCGGGAGAACCTGAACCTGTTCCTCGGCGTCCAGGTTAAAGAGCGTAAGTGTATCACTGCTGCATTCATATTCAAAAAGAATATCAGAAGAACTTTCGAGCGCGGTAAGAAAACGCTGTCTTTCCTCTCTCAGCTGAAGCTCCATGTTTCTTCGCTTCTCGACGGATATATTCATAGCGTCAATAAGCTCGTCAAGCTCGGAAACACCGGTTTTATCAAGAAATTCATAGTTACCCGAGATTCTGTGGACATTTTCACAGGTTCTTATTATAGGCTGGGTAATTTTTCTTGCAGTAGCTACAATCAGGATAACGCCGCTGGCCAAAGCCGCTAATGCAGCTATAATTATACTGATTATAACCTTGTTTGTGGTAACATAGAAGCTGTTGGAGTCGGTAAAGGCGATGACCGACCACTGCTGATCCGCAAAAACAGCGTTGCTTCCATAAAGCTTTGTGTCGTTTATGCCTGCATATACATCAGAGCCGAACCATTTACGCTGATTGAGCTGGAAAATCTCCTCGCCCAGATCGGTATTTCCGAAGGAAATAATATCGCCGTATTTGCATATCTGCGCTACCGAAGCACCTGAGGTTGCCATAACCTCAACGCCTTCTGAGGTTCCCACTTTTTTATCATATCTTGCTACGGCATATCCGATGTTGACTGCTGAGCTTTTATCCATATTAAGGATAGACATAAGCTTCTTTACAGGAACTTCAATGCCTATAACGCCGTAGACCTCGCCGCTGTCTGATATAAGAGGCTGTGTGTATGTAATTACATCGTAGCTTCCTTTTACGCCGCTGAGGGAAAAGGGCAGGCTCCAATAGCCGTAATCCGACTCGTTAAGAGATGAATCCGCCTTTGCCGCTAAGAAGGAGCTGAAGTAGTACTCCATGCTTCTTTCGTCGGAGGGGTCGTATCTGAAATTCGGCTTCCAGTAGCTGTCCATAGGGATACCGAGGGCGGTAAATACCTGTTCCGAGCCTCGTTCAATCAGAATATTCTGATGGTTGGTATCGTTGCTGGTATTTCTGAGGTAGATACCGTCAAAACTCATTTCTGTCGTGGAATATCCGTCCTCCATTCCGTTCGAAAGGATAACGAATATACCTGAGCCTGAATGTATACGCATATTGAGCAGAAGCTCACCGGCTGTTGCGATAAGGAAATCGTTACTGTTCTTATCGGAATTCAGATATTCTGTTACAGTTCCTTTGATATCAAGCTCAGATACAAGACTGTCTATATAAGTTGATACTTCATTGAGGGACAGGGACTGCTCAGTCAATTCACGGTTAAGGGACAGTTCACGTTTTTCGAGACTTTGCCGCAGGGAATCCTTGGCATTATCAATAAGGGATACCCTTGTGCCTGAGAGTCGGAAGGCGAGAAAGAAAGCTACTGCTTCAATTAACAGCATAACAAGGAGCGGTAATAATATTCTTTTGAAAATAGAAGTTCTTTTTTTGTTTGAACCTTTACTTTTCATGTGTTACTCCTGAAATTATTTGAAGGTTTCGCTATTGAGTTTTTCAGTGAACTGTGTGTACCAATTTTCAAAGTTTTCGTCGCTTACGAAGTCAGCGGTTGCTTCTTCAAGGCTCATTCCGTCTGCAAGACGGGTTTCAACCTCGGCTCTGTCAGCTGCTGCGCAGTCAGGCATGTTGTATTCAAGTACCTTTCTTGCACTGCTGCTGTTTTCAAAAGCCTTTATTGTGTATCTTGTTGTATCGGTTTCATTGAAGCAGATATTGAGAGTAGTCTTAAAGAATTCGCTTACATCCTCGCTCTTGGAGAAGGTTTCTTCGAGAGCGGATATTTCATAAGCGTCCTTCTTTACAGGAAGATATCCGGAAGAACAGCCGAATTCAAGATTTCTCTCACGGTCAGTAAACCAACGGAGGAATACAACGGAAGCGTATTCTTCCTTTTCGGTAGCCTTGGAAACAGCCATACCTGCACCCTGCTGAACCTGAATCTTCTTGCCGTTTTCAAATACGGGGCTGCTCATGATAGCGGCTTCGATAGGGTAGCTGTTATCATCTATAGTTACTTCTGTGGGGAAGTAGGAAACGGAGCTTGTGGAGCAGGAGGAGGCTAAAATCTTACCAATCTTTGTATCGTCTGAACGGAAGCGTCCGTAAGCTCCGAAATAACCCTTTACATAAGGAACATAGTAGTTATCCCAAAGCTTTCTCATGGTTTCCTTATCGGCGTTGACGGTCACCTTACCGTTTTCAACAGCAAAGATTTCTGTACCAAGCTGCATAGAGCCGATAATCATATAGTTAGCGAAGGCGTCGCGGCCGTAGAAGGCCTTACCGTCGTTGGGTACGTCGGGAGTCTTTGCGTCTGTCCAGTTGTAGTAGGCCTCGGCAGTTCTCACTATTCCCTCGTATGTGGAAAGATCATCAAGGGAAGCGCCTGTTTCAGAAGCGAAGGGCTCCCAGTCAGTCTTGTTTATCATCATTACTTCGGTGGATTTAGCTGTGGGGAAGATATGAAGAGCGTCATTTTCACCGATACGTCCTTCCTCAATATATGAGGTTACATATTCCTGCTGTTCCTCTTCGGTAAGATACTTATCAAGGTCAGCGATAAGTCCCTTCTGTACAATGCTGTAGGCAGTATCAGCGTAGGAAGCGAATATGTTGGGAAGCTCGGAGCTTCCTACATCTCCATTTACTGCCGCCATTACGTTTTCTTCGAGGGTGGTTACATTACCGTTGTTATAAGCTTCAACCATAATACCCATTTCACGGCCCACAGTATCGTTGAACTCGGTTACTGCCTCGTCAAAGGAGGTTTTCTGTGCTCCGTTGTAGTAATGCCAGAGGGTAATTACCACGGGAGATTCGGGAGATAAGCCGTAGTTGGAGGCTTCTGAACCTGAACATCCGCCCATTATGCCGACTGTAGAGATAAGAGCCAATGCGGCTGCAATAATTTTCTTTTTCATAGTGTGTTTACCTTTCTGTACTTTATTTTAGTATACATATACACTATTATAGCATATTCGGGCGATTATTGCAATACTTGGAAACGAAAAACCGATAATGCAATACTGCACTATCGGCTGATTTTAAATAATATCGCTGTCAAGCATAACGGTAAACGGACCGTCGTTAAGAAGTTCTACCTTCATATCTGCTCCGAAAATGCCCTTTTCCGTTCTGAAATGCTTACTGCATTCTGAAATGATATATTCATAAAGCTCGTTTGCCGTATCGGGCTTTCCCGCATTTATAAAGGAAGGACGGTAGCCTTTTTTGCAGTCGGCGTAAAGTGTGAACTGCGATATAAGAAGAAGCTCTCCTCCTACATCCGAGAGGGAAAGGTTGATTTTATCGTTTTCGTCACTGAAAATTCTGAGTCCCAGCATTTTTTTGATAAGCCTGTCGGCTTCGGCTTTTGTGTCCGTGGCGGAAACTCCGATAAGAACGAGAAAACCCTTACCGATTTCGCCCTCGGTTTTTCCGTCTACGGTAACTGACGCTTTTGTAACACGCTGAATTAAAAATCTCATAATCTGCTCCTTATACAGTAATGCCTGTCCACACGGAACAGGCATTATTACTTTGTTTACAAATTCTAAAATCGGATTAT
This sequence comes from Ruminiclostridium sp., assembly GCA_045602405.1. Taxonomy (GTDB): domain Bacteria; phylum Bacillota; class Clostridia; order Oscillospirales; family Ruminococcaceae; genus Ruminiclostridium_E. The sequence goes on along the minus strand of JAZSBN010000020.1, from coordinate 50,639 downwards.
CTTTTTCTGTCAATACCTGCAAGAATATCATCAATATCGTAATTTCTCGAAGGCTTGTCCGTGCTTTCGGTATCCTCGTTAAGAAGAGAGTCAAGACGTGGGATTGAGGTGGTAACCTGTCTCTGTCTGGTGGGATTGTACTGCTTTACATTGTCATCCTGACTGAGACGGAGCGCAGGCTTGGGCTGACGTGCGGGAGCTTTGAATTCGGGCTTGAATTCAGGCTTGGGCTGAGGAAGGGGAGAGGGACCGATTTCCGTTTCGGCGGTGTCTGTTTTCTTGGAAAGCTCAGCTGTGACAGCCTTTACAGGTATTTCAGTAGTTTTCTTGACGGAAGCCGATTTTACAGCATTTTCATGCTCCTTCTCCGCTGCGATAGCGGCACCTCGGTTTTTCTGGACTTCCTTTACGGTTTCCTCTCTGAGCTTGCTCATGGCGAGAAGCTCACGCTCTGCCTTTGAAGCGGCGATAGCTTCGTTAAGCTTCTTTGAGGAAAGAGGCATTGAAGAAGAATTCTGTTTACGCTGAGACTGACGCTTTGGCTGATAGAAAAGGGGGTCGGGATCTGCTGAACGTGGCTCGAGGCGTTCTCTTTCCACAGAGGTACTGCGTTTATCCTTTGCGTCATAGAGACCAATACTGTCGTCCAGGTCGTCGGAGTCGGAATAAGCTCTCATAGCGGCGGCTCTGCCCGAGGAACGCTTACGGTTTCTTTCGAATTCAGGCGAATAGGTAGGAACCTCAAGTTGTTTTTTTACGGTCTCGATTTCGGGCTGGGGCATAATCTTGCCTACAAATTTTGCAATTTCTATTACGATTATTACGAGGCAGGGAAGTACTGCAATAACCAGCATGCCGATAGGCGAAATGGCGAAGCCGATAACTGCACCCCAGAAATCGGAAAAGCTTGTACCCTTGGCTACAATCTGACTCTGTGATAGGACGATTAGCTTACCGTTTTCGGTCAATGCAGTAAAGCTGTGAACACCGTCGACAAGCTCATTTGTCTGGATTTCGCCGAGAGCGGGCATATCATTTTCGATATTGAATATAACGATATTTCCGGGCATAATCTCGGAGGGGTGAACCTGCTTGGCTACGAGGGCTGTCCCGTTATGGAGCAGGTCGAAGGCATCGGTCTTCACGAGATAGATATTGGAGCCGAAGATATTCGGCACACCGCCGCCCACGGTGTAGAAGGCAGCAACAACGCCGAGAAAAATGGCGATTACGAGCATAACTGCACACACTACACGGAGAATAATCTGAAACACTTTATTTTTAAGGCTCATTGGTAAAACCTCACTTGACAAAAAATAAAAAATGTGTATAATAATAGAGGTAGTTTAAATCCTATACAATCATTCTAACACAAAAAGCTCATTTTGGCAATAGCTCCGACTTATTTTCGTAATATTTTTGCAGTAAGCCGTCGATTGGAGCTTTTGAGTAATATCTGCTGGTGTAGCACAAAGGTAGTGCAGCGGTATCGTAAACCGCAGGTTGCAAGTTCGATTCTTGTCACCAGCTCCAAAAGAAATCACCGCCCACACGATTGATGTGGGCGGTGATTTCTTTTGGAACAATTTGTAGGGAAGTCTAACCTGTAAGGTTCAGAATCTCATCACAAGCTCCAAAAATCCCAACTGAAAAGCGGTTCAGGTCTTTGTTATACAGCAGCTCATGGTTGTAATAAAATCTATTAAATGATATAATTCAAAAAATCTCCAAAAACTATGAACCGACAGGAATGTTATGACAATATATGAGTGAAAGGCGGTGAGAGCTTGACTGTAAAAGAATTCGAAGAATTACTCGACATTTACGGTAATGATATTTATCGTTTCTGTCTGCACATTATGCGAAATAAAGAAAACGCTGATGATTTGTATCAGGATACGGTACTTACAGCGTTCAGAAAGGCAGATGTTCTGAACATTTCGGAGAACCCGAAATCATATCTTCTTTCTGTTGCCGTAAAGCTTTCCCACAACTTTTTCCGCAAAGAGAAACGGAGAAATCAAAAAAATATATCGTTGGCCAACGAGACACTCGATAATCTTCCTGACCTTGCGAATATAGAAATAACTACCGAAGAAAAAGCACTGAAATCAGCACTCAGAAACGCAGTTGCACAGCTTGACGAAAAGTACAGGATTCCTGTTGTTCTCTATTATTTTGATGAACAGAATTTAGGGTACATTTCAAGGATTATGAAGATACCCGAGGGTACAGTAAAAAGCAGACTTTATAAAGCACGTACCCTTATTGTTGAAATACTTAAAAAGGAGGGGTTTAACAATGAATGAAAAACTAATGACTGAAGTATTCACAGAAAAACACGAAGTGCCCGAAGAACTTAAAAAACGTATACATATTGAGCTTCTAAAACAAGAAAAGAAAATTATGGTGCGAAATATAATAATTTCACTTTTAGCGGTTTTCCTGTTATCATTCTTTGTAATTTCCTTTGCTGTTATTTTTGTAGGAGATATCATTTCACTTGTATCTGCTGTTGCTTTTTCGGGTTTTACTGCCTTTGCGGCTTTAGCTCTTGCGGTTGTCGCAGGAAAATATGAAATAAGAAATATTCAGAAAGGACTTATGTAAAATGACCTCTGCATTATTTATTGCTATTCTTGTAATTACATTTTTATCAGTTATCGCATTATACATTTTCTTATGCCTTTACGTTTATAACGACGCTCTGGTAAACAGCGACAAGCCTATGTTGTGGCTTCTTATAACCATATTTACACCTAATCTTTTCGGGTTTATAATTTACATACTTGCGGGTAGAAATAAAGAACGTACACCTGTAAAGAAATTCAGACTTCCCGCTATCATAAGCGGCGCAGTTATGCTTTTGACAACTGCGGTATTACTGGGAAGCGTATTGCTTATTAGCGATATTCCCGTTATTGAAGGCGTATCAGTAGGCATGGTAAACAACAACATAGGTTCAAAATGGGAAGTATCATATAAAACATCAGGCGAAACACTTGAAAGAACGGTAGCTTTTACTGATGAGGAACTTAAAAATCTCACAGTAGAAGCAGGCTGCGAAGAGGGCGAAATGTACCTTCTTCTTCTTCAGGGAAGAAATGCAAAAGTTATAGATATAACGAATTTCTCAGAAGCTGAGCTTTCCCTTGATGATTTTACCCCGGGAAATATAAAGCTCTCTCTTTATAATGAGTCGGCAAGAAACGCAAAAATTAAAATCGACTGGTAAGGATTATAAAAATCTATTCCGACCACCACTCACAAAAGAAATCACCGCCCACAGTTTTATGTGGGCGGCGATTGAATTATTAAAGTCAACCAACTCTATTAAGTTTATTCATCACAACTCATCAATATTCCGATACACTGCTTCTGTTATTTCGCCGCAGATTTTGTAAATTCCCTGATCGTCACGGGACTGCTTTGCCCCCGAGGTCATTACAACAACCGTGTTCTTTGTGACAGGGTCATAGGAGGCTAAAGAAACGATTCCGTAGGCGTTGCCTGTGTGGTAATAGAGCCCCTTTGTGCCGTATAATTTGCTGTAATAGCGGAGCCCCAGACACTGCCTGAACTTTCCGCCGTTTTCCTTGGCAGTAAAATATTTCTTTTCGAGAGCCTCTACCGATTCCTCGGAAAGTACACGGTTGTTTCCGTAAACTCCGTCGTTAGCCAGCATCGAGAACATTTTCGCTATATCCGAAGCCGAGCCTGTAAGTCCGCCGATATAGTTTCCCGCGTGGTCGCCGATATTTCCTGTGAAAACCATCTTTTCCGCCGTTTCGGGCAGTAATTCTACACTGTGGTCATAGTCGTAATGAGTGATAAGATTATCCGTATCCTCGATATTCCCCGGGAAATATGAGAGGTCGCCGTCAAGATAGCTGAAAAGATGATCGTATGCATAATCCTCAAGAGGCATTCCTGCAGCCAGTTCAAGGGTAGTAGCCGCTACCGATGAAGCATAATTGTTGTATTCAAAGGCGGAAGCTTTTCCTGTCTTCTTTTTCTTGTTGAAGCTGCCTGATGATTTTAGCTGTTCTTTCATTTCTTCGAGGCTGTTCTTGGGACTCAGATTATAGAGAGGCGAGGTATGAGTCAGGAGAGTTTCGAGGGATATTTTTGCAGGAATATCAATCTTCCAGTACTTCTTGATATTCTTGTTGAGATCCACTAAGCCCTGTTCCTCCATTTTTACAGCGCATATTGCAGTAGCAACCTTACTGAGTGAAGCAGAGCGCATCTTGCTGTCCACGGTCATTTTACGGGTTCCATAATCTGCCCAGCCGTTAGCAAAATCAAAGGTTTTTCCATCGCTTCCTCTTATTATGGAAACCTGAACGCCGACAGCGTTGTATTTCTCCGAGGAGTTCAGAATCTGTTCATAGATATTTCCGTAGGCAGTTCCGCTTGAGATGAATTCGACAGGCTCCTCTATTTCTGGAAGAGCGGATTTTTTTAAATATCTTCTGGAATAGTTGCTTGTAATCCAACCCTCCTTGCCGTTCTTAAGCTTTATCTTATACCAGGGGATATAAGCTTTATCAAGCTGTTCCTCCACATAGGTAAGCTTTCCTTTGCCTTTTAAGGTGCCTATTTTTTTATATTCTGTACCCGGGCCCTTTCTTAAGCTGATACCGTCGAAGGCGGCATATATGTAACAATTCTTGGAGCTGAGGGTTTCCGCGCTGATTTCGGGAGTCATGGCTAATGCAAGAGTACCCGAAAGGAGTATAGCTGTAATTATTTTTCCTGCTTTATTTTTCATAAAAACCTCCTTTTTGTGATATTATAACACGGATATAATCCTGTGTCAATTAAAGTGGAAAATTGTCTTATATTGTTAAATAAGCACACCCGAATTATAACTATCTTTATAGTCGGAAAACCGACTGAAAAAGACAGCCAGTCCCTATAATAATAGGAATTGGCTGTTTTTCAGAAGTATTCTATTTTCTTATAAATTCCAGGAATTCCTCCATAGGCAACGGACGTGAGTAGTAATATCCCTGAATATAGTCAATATCGGCGTCCTTCATTCCGTCTATTTCGTCCTTAGTCTCTATACCCTCGGCAACCAGCTTAAGGTTCATTCCGTGAGCCATTCCAACAACTGCATGAACTACCTGCTTTGCCTTTTCTGAGCTGAAAAATGCCTTGCTCATATCATAATCCAGCTTAATCAGCGATACAGGCATTTCCACAACATACATTAGGTTGGATTCACCCTTTCCGAAGTCGTCAAGAGAGAAAGTGAAGCCGTATTCGATGAGCCTGTTCATATTCTGAAGGAGTATATTTCGTGCAGTCACCGAAGCTGTTTCGGTTATTTCAAGATTGATAAGCTTCGGGTTTATTCCGTATTTTTCGGTAATTTCAATAAGTCTGTCCGCCAGGTCTTCTCTTTCAAACTGTACCACAGAAAGATTTATCTCCACATAATGTATTCCTGAAGACGCTACCTCGGGATTTTGCAGGAAAATACATACTTTTTCAAATATCCTGTCGCCCAGCTCAACGATAAGACCGGTTTCTTCCGCTATAGGAATAAACAGTCCGGGAGAAAGCATACTGCCGTCCTTTTTTCGGATTCTCACAAGAGCTTCAGCAGAAGTAAAGTCCTGTTCCGTATTGCTGTATATAGGTTGTAAAAAGACTTCGACACGGTCCTCTTCAAGTGCCTGGGTTATCTCCTGATGTACAAGCTTCTTTTCTCTGTATTTGTTTATAAGCTGTTCGTCAGCAACAATTATTTCTCCGTCGGAATGCTTGTCCGATACAAAGCCGAGAAAGCTCATAAGTTCCTCACGGTCAGAGAAGACGCGGCCGCCGGGAATTATTACAGAAGTCAGTTTTTTCAGCGGAATATCATTTTTGTTCAGCAATTCCTTAGCCTGCTCCGCAAGCGAGGTAAGGTCTTTTCCCATATCGCAGACCACAGCTATATCGGAGTCAACATTACGGAATACATATACGTCTGTCCTTCTTGAAAGAACCTGAACCAGCTCCAGCAGTATTTCATCTGAACGGGAACCGAGTTTTTCATCAAGAACGTCGGAAAGACCGATTTTCATTATAGAAAAATCTGTATTCGTACTGAAAAGGCGTCGGAGATATTCTCCGAGAGCGTAAGAATTGAAGCATCCCAGCTTTCTCTCCAGATTTGCTTCAGGATTTTCCATGATAACGAAAAGGATGAGAATACCTACCGCTGTGGCGAAGCCTACCAGAAGCAGATCGTTGAACATGAACTGTATGCCTGCTGCCGTGAGCCAGATGCACATCCACAGGATAACCGCAAAGCTGCGGCGTCTGCTGAGCTTTTTGTTGAATATACAAAGAAGCAGTATACTAAGTATGTATGTCACGGCAAAACAGTATACAAGAATTACTGCGGGTCCGTATGTATAGGAAGTTTTTTTGTCATAGAATATATCTATGGGAAGCGCCAGAACCACCAGACTCTGTACCCCTGCAACAGCATACAGCAAGCCTGTGCGTTTACGGTGAAGCTCTTCGGAGTATACGTCGGTAAGTACATAAACCAGGGCAAAGATAGCTTCCCAGACGAGGGAAATAATATACAGTTTACATACAGTCTTGACCGCCATAAGCGGCAGAACGTCCATATTTGCAATAAATACAAGCGAAAGGATATCCAGCAGCAGATTTACCATAGAAATATACATGGCTCTCATAAAAACCTGCTCAGTATACAGCTTCAGCGTCTTATGTGATTTATAGAAGATGAAAAGCATAAATAATATTATAAGACCATAGGTCTGTATCTGTAAATTCATGCGTAATATCATCCTTTCTTATTGTTATATATGTGATAAATAAGATTATTCTGCGCCTTGTTCAATAAACAGAGGGAGAAGTATTTCATAAATCTGTATTGAAAGCTCGTAGGTTACAGCCTTGTCAACATAAAGGTCTGTGTAATAAAGAGCAGTAAGCCCGACAGAACCGCCGTCAAGAAGCTCAGGCATTTCTATACCGTCATTTTGTTCAGGCTGTTCCTGCTTAGGTATTTCATCAAGCTCATCAATTCCGAGCTGACGTAAGCTGTCAATTATTTCAGGAGGAACAGGTATACCGTCATCAACCTCGTAAATGTTTCCTTCTGCGTCACGACAGGAGCCTGTAACGAAGGCACCCTCGTCATTGTCTTTTACGTCGAAGTAGAAATTATGCTGTGCATAGCTGTCATTTCTCGACAGGGTAAAGCCTGTCCACTGAGCCTTATTGACCATTCCCGGACCATCCAGTATATGAGCCTTACAGCCGAAAAGAGAAAGTAATGCAGATAAGCACACTATAATCACTCCAGTCTTTACTATCGCCTTCATTTTGTTTTTCACCTGCCTGTGGTAAACACGAATATAATACTTTCCAGGTTAATTATAGCATAAAAAGCCAATTTTGTCTATACTTTATACAAATACATAATCCTAATAGTTATAAACACCCCGAAGACTTTACAAAAAAGCTTCGGGGTGTTTATGTAATTACATTTTAACGGCGAGAGGCCTTACGTTCCTGCTTGTCGGCATACATTTTTTCGTCAGCCTTCTTGATAAGCTGTTCATAGTCATAATTATCCCTGACTATACAGTATCCGAATGAGAAACTGAGAGGAACAATGAGATCATTTCCGAGGTGTGCAGTACTGTTTTTCTGGATATATCTGAGGGTTTCTATCGTTCTTTCAAGCTCGCTGTCACTGTCGTATTCATACAGGAATAAAACGAATTCATCTCCGCCTATTCTTGAAGCCACGCTGTTCTTGATGCCGAAATTATTGATGACAGCCGCTATCTTTTTCAGATATATATCGCCCTTTTCGTGACCGTAGTTATCGTTTATATCCTTAAGTCCGTCGGCGTCCAGAAGTATCATAGCACTGTGCATAAGCTGTTCGGGAACGGAAAAAAGCTCGGCAAGCTGAGACTCGAGGGCTCTTCTGTTATAAAGCCCTGTCAGGGTATCGATATCTCTTTCCCGTTCAATCTGCTTACGCTTCATGATTCCGTCGGTAAGGTCGATAACAACGCCGAAAACGGTATTATTGCTTTCGATTTCCTCAATGCGGACGTATCTTTCGCCTATACAGTATACATGCTCCTCGGCAGGAAAAGAATTCTTCCTGAGCTCTGCAACATATTTTCTGAATTTTTCTGTATCGGAGGATAACTCCACTGTTCTGTCGCCATCCATCATAAGAATAGAGGGAACATGCTGTGTGAATTTAACCTTGTTCGACTTGTTGATATATTCGTAAGTGCCGATATTGAGGTCGCTTCTGTCGAGAACGTAGGACATTCTCATATTGCTTTCAATAAGGCTTTCCACCATAGCGTTGATATGGTCGCTTAGCTCCGAAAAGTCTGAGCTTGTCCTTGAATCGATCCTTTCCTCGAGACAGCCGTCGGAAATGCGCTGAAGCTTTCTATTGATACGCTGCATTTCATCAATAACGTGCTTTTCCGTGTGGCTTATAACCGTTCTGGCAAGAATAAGCGCTACTGCAACAAGGCTAAGCAAGACCCAGAGTATTGTAACAGGTATACGTTCGTAAAGCTTGCTTGCCGTTTCAACACGACCGATATAGTTTGTTCCTATATTCTTGAAGACACAGAAGCTGTTCTGTCCGTTTATGGTGCAGTGGAAACCGTCCTCATCCAATTTCACGGCAGACATATTCAGTCCGATATCTTCAGCCTTCAGACCAACAACGTTTGTATCCGATGAGCCTACAATATTTCCGCTTTCTATATCTATGGCGTAATAGTTCGCGTCGGGATTTATCCTGAAGAGGGAGAAGATATAGGAAAGCTCATTCTTTTCGGTAACCTTCATCACGTTTACAGGCTCCATACCTACCTGAACTATGAAATCTCCGCTGCTGTTCCATACTGCGGAATATTGCATAGGCTTGGATTCGGCGGTGTTGGGCATTATATCCTGTACAAGCTTAAGCTTCTTGTTATCAAGCATAGGCTTGAAGAACATTATCTGTTCGCCCGAATCAAAGGTAAAGTCATAATATTCGGGATGTGTACCTGTAAAGATTCTTCCGGTTTTATCGAATATATGTATTTCATCTATTTCTGAAATTTCTGCTATATTCCTAAGATCCTCGATATCTTCAAGAACGTTGGGATTTCCCTCGATAATTCTTGCTACGGTTTCAGCCTTATGAAGACAGGTCTGATTGTATTCCTTGCGGATTTCTTCGAGCTCCTTCTGATTTTCGCTCAGAACCTGCTCAATCTTGATAAAGGTCTGCTTTGCATGGTCACAGGCCTGACGCTGTTCGGTAAGAATCTGTACAGACACAAGAAGAGCCATTATCAGTGCGGCTGAAATCAGCGAGGATTTATACATATAGTGGTTTATAATTTTCTTAAGCGGTTTCATTATGGACCCCCATCAGCATTTATATATCAAAGTTGTTTTTTTCTGTATTCATCCAGTGTGTTTTATGAAGAATTGTACACATCATAATTATACCATAAATGACAAGAATTTTCAAGATTTTTTTTATCAAAGTATTCTGCTGTACATTGTGTCAGAAAAATATTTTATCATAAAACAGCTAAAATTCAGAAAATTATGTTGATTTCTTATGAATTATGTAATATAATAACGATAGTTATATTATGGAGGATTTTTCATGGCTGAAAAGGATAAAATGCATACGGGAGAGCTTTATCTTCCCGGAGATACCGAAATACTGGAGAGACAGGCGGCCTGTCTTGATAAGCTTTATGAATACAATACGACCCGTCCCTCTGACTTTACGAAAAGAGCAGAGCTTCTTAAGGAAATGTTTGCCGAAATAGGGGAGGGAACCTATATCGAACAGCCCTTTCATGCAAATTTCGGTGGTGCACACTGTCATTTCGGTAAATTTGTGTATGCAAATTTCAACCTTACCTTAGTGGATGATACCCATATTTATGTAGGTGATAATACGATGTTCGGCCCCAATGTTGTTGTAGCTACGGCGGGGCATCCTCTTTCTCCCGAGCTTCGCGGAGACCTTTACCAGTACAATATGCCTGTTCATATAGGGAAAAACTGCTGGATAGGAGCGGGAGTAATCATTGTCCCCGGGGTAACCATAGGCGATAATACCGTTATCGGTGCAGGAAGCGTGGTTACAAAGGATATTCCCTCGGGAGTTCTCGCCTTCGGAAACCCCTGTCGGGTACAGCGTGAAATCGGAGAACATGACAGACAGTTCTATTTCAAGGACAGAAAGATTCCCGAAGAGCTGAGAAAAAAGTACGGATTATAAGAATACTGCAGTAAGCTTAGCGGCGAAAGGACAGATCATGAAAATCTTAAACCCTGTAAATATAAGAGCATATAAGGCGGAAGGCTTTATCGGAAAATATCAGAAGCTTATAAGAGACGTTGTTATTCCTTATCAGTACAGCGTTCTCTGTGACGAGGCTCCCGATACGGAGAAAAGCCACGTTGTAAGCAATTTCATAAATGCGGCAAAGGCAATAAGAGGGGAAAATACAGGCGACGGCTTCTATGGAATGGTATTCCAGGACAGCGACGCCGCTAAATGGATTGAGGCGGTAGCCTATTCTCTTTCCATTATGCCTGATAAGGCTCTTGAGGAAACAGCGGACAGGCTTATTGATATTATAGCCGACGCACAGGACGAGGACGGTTATCTTAATACATATTTTACTGTAAAGGATAAAGAAAAACGCTGGACAAACCTTCTCGAAGGTCATGAATTGTACTGCTCGGGTCATTTCATGGAGGCTGCCTGTGCTTATTATGAAGCTACAGGAAAAAGAACGCTTCTTGATGTGATGCTTAAAAATACAAGGCACATCTATAACCATTTCATTACCGAGGGCAACGAAGGCTTCCCGGGTCATCCCGAGGTTGAGCTGGCTCTCATGAAAATGTACAGGTGCACGGGCGAGGAAATCTGCCTGAAGCTTGCTGAGTATTTCGTAAATGTAAGAGGCTGTGACCCTTCCTTCTACAGAAGGGAAAAGGAGCGCAGAAACTGGACTGTATGGGGTAATAACGCAGATAATAACGATTATCAGCAGAGCGGAAAGCCTGTAAGGGAGCAGTCCGAAGCTACAGGTCATGCAGTCCGCGCGGTATACCTTTATACAGGTATGGCTGATCTTGCCTCTGAAACGGGGGATAAGGAGCTTTATGATGCCTGCCGCCGACTCTGGGAGAATATAACCAGAAAAAGAATGTACATTACAGGCGGTATCGGATCAACCGTCGAGGGCGAAGCCTTTACTGTGGATTACGACCTGCCTTCCGATACGGCGTATGCAGAAACCTGTGCTTCCATAGGCCTTATGTTCTTCGCTTCGAGAATGCTTGAAAACGAGCTGGACGGCGAATATGCCGATGTAATGGAAAGAGCCTTCTATAATACCGTTCTTGCAGGAATACAGCTTGACGGAAAAAGATTTTTCTATGTGAATCCCCTTGAAATTCTCCCCGGAATATCCGCCACCGCTTCAACTCACCGTCACACCCTTACACAGCGCCCGAAATGGTACGCTTGCGCTTGCTGTCCGCCCAATGCGGCGAGACTTATTTCCTCCTTCGGAAAATACGCCTACGGGGAAAGCGCCGATACCGCTTACTGTCATCTTTATGCGGCAGGAGAAGTAGAATTCGGAAACGGTATGAAGCTTCGCTGTGAAACAGAATATCCTTACGGCTTTACAGTAAAGTATACTATAATAAATGGCGGGAAAATTTCCCTGCGAATCCCTTCCTGGAGCAGAAAATTCACTATTACAAGAAACGGAGAAGACTTGTCTCTTACTCCCGTAAAGGGATATATTACGGTTGAAGCTGTTGACGGGGACGAGCTTGTGCTCACTCTTGACGACACGCCAAGAATGAACTATGCTTCTGCGAGGGTTCCTGCCCTTACAGGCTTTACTGCTGTCTCAAGAGGTCCTCTTGTGTACTGCTTTGAGGGTGCGGATAATGAGGGCGACGTTCTCGGACTGTCCCTCGTCAGAAACGGAAGGCTTACTGCTTCTGAATTTGATAAGGACATTTTAGGCGGAACGGTTAAGCTTACTGCCGAGGCAGTAAGACGTGAAGCCGTTGACTCTCTCTATTCACAGGAGCCGCCTCTTGAAAAATCCTGTAAAGCTATCGGTATACCTTATTATACCTGGGGAAACAGAGGCGAAAACCAGATGAGAGTATGGATGACGGAGTCCAAAGGCTGATTTGCTTCAAAAAATTCCTCTAAGCTATAGACATATTGGCAAAAAAATGATATACTTACTAAGTATAGGTAAATTTTACAGAAAAAACAGGTTTGTTTTTTCTTGTTTAAGAGAGAAAAAAGTGTAATTCAGAGCAGGTCGAAATAGATATGAAGAAAATAAATAAAAACAATGACGATATTTCCAGCTATATTCTGGACAGCGAGTATACCGCCAATACCTATGTAATGAAATGCTTCGGTGTTTCCATGATGCTTTATATATTCGCTTATATTCTTAATCTTCTCGATATTTTCATCGTAGATAAGATGATAATGACTGTAGGCGTTATCGGCTCTGCCATTATGTATGGTATAGTTTTTGTGATAACAAAGCTGATTTCGCTTTCTGATAAAAAGCTGAAATTCTTTATCATTTCGGGTATGATACTGACCTACACGATAATGGGCGTGTGTGTTACATATCATGTAGTTCTGCTTTCAGTACTGCCATTTTTGTGCGCTATGCTGTACTGCTCCAAAAAGTTCATGCGTATCGTATATGTAATTGAGGTTATTTGTACTTTTATAGTTGTTTACGGCGGTTATTACTTCGGTCTCTGTGACGCAAATATGACGCTTCTCACCACAGGAAGCCTCAGCGAGTATGTTGTTGACGGAGAGTTTATACTCACCCAGGTAAACGATAACCCTCTTATCAGCCTTTTCCTGTTCTTCGTTCTTCCCCGATGCCTTATATATATCGCCTTCATGGCAATATGCAGTAGTATTTTCGGCATCCTGAGCGGAAGTATCGAGCGTGCGAAGCTTGCCTCTGAGCTCCAGAAGGCAAAGGATGAAGCGGAAAGAGCAAGTAATGCGAAAACACGCTTCCTTGCCCGTATGTCTCACGAGATAAGAACGCCTATAAATGCCGTTATGGGTATGAATGAGATGATTCTCCGTGAAACTACCGAGGATAATATAAGAGAGTATGCGGGAGACGTAAAGGAATCCTCTGCCATGCTTCTCGGGATTATAAACGAAATTCTTGACTCCTCTAAGATTGAATCGGGAAAAATGGAGCTTGTGAATGTTGATTATAAGATGGCTAATCTTATAAACGACCTTTATAATATGACAAGCGTAAAGGCAAGGGATAAGAAGCTTGATCTCATTTTTGATATTTCGCCTGATATTCCCTGCAGGCTTAACGGTGACGATAAGCGTATAAAACAGATTATCCTGAATCTTCTTACCAACGGTATAAAATATACCGAAAAGGGCAGTGTTACACTTAAGATTACCTCGGTAACAAAGGAGAATAAGACAGTTCTTTCCTGTGCCGTTATTGATACAGGTATCGGAATAAAGGAAGAGGATATCGGAAAGATATACGATGAATTCCAGAGAGTGGACGTTTCCAGAAACAGGAATGTGGAGGGTACGGGTCTCGGAATGTCCATTGTACAGAGACTTCTTAAGCTTATGAACAGTGAGCTTAAAATCAAGAGTACCTATGAAAAGGGAAGTGAATTTTCCTTTGAGATTGAACAGACGGTTGTCGATTCCGTTCCTATGGGAGATTTCCGCAAAAAGGATACAGAGGAGCTTAAAAAGGTTACACGTTGTGTATATACTGCTCCCAAGGCACGCGTTCTTGTAGTAGACGATAATGATCTGAACCGTATGGTTTTTGAAGGTCTTATAAAGCATACTGAAATTATGGTAGAAGAAGCGGAGAGCGGAATGGAATGTCTCTCTATGCTTAAAGAAAACAGGTATGACATTATCTTCCTTGACCACATGATGCCCGGAATGGACGGTATAGAGACCCTTAAAAGAATGCGCGAGGAAAATCTCTGTCCCGGTGTTCCTGTAATCATGCTTACTGCCAACGCCTTTGAAGAAGACGTTGAAAACTACATGAAGCAGGGCTTCGATGACTTCCTGGCCAAGCCTATAATCCCCGAGATAATGGACGGGCTTATTCTTAAGTATCTTCCCAAGGAGCTCGTAACCATTTCTGAGGAAAAATAAACATAAAATACTAAACGCCCGTTAAGGTGAGTAGATAAACTCATCTTTGACGGACGTTTTTATTTTATTCAGAGTTTTTTACTTACCTCGGTAACTACGCCGACTATTCTTATTGAGTCGGCCTCGTCGTTATCCAGGTGCTTTACAGGGTAGTAGGGGTTGAAGGAATGAAGCTCAACCCAGTTTTTACCGTACTTTATTTTCTTGACGTAGGCTTCCTCTTCTATCATAACCACCGCAACGCTTCCGTTTTCTACGCTGTCCTGCTTTTTAACGAGGATTCTGTCGCCGTCCTCTATGGTGGGAGCCATGCTGTCGCCCTTTACATTTATCCAAAGATAATCGTCCTTCTCGGAAAGATTTTCTATATATGTAGGCAGGTAGCTTGTAATATGGCTGTCTGCATAACAGCCGAAGCCTGCGCTGACGCTGTTGAAAACAGGTACGCGGCATATATTGCTGCTGAGAATTTCTGAGCCTTCTCCGAGAACCTCGCCGAGAAGGTGTTCCGCGGTAGTTTCCAGCCCTTTAACGAGTACCTCAAGCTTTTTAAGAGGCACACTGCTGATACTGCCCGTTTCATAACGCTGAAGTGTAGATTTGCTGATACCTGTCCTGTCGGCAAGCTCCTGATAGGAGAGACCAAGCTCTTTTCTGCGTTCTGCTATTCTTAATGCAATATTATTCTTCTCCATAATTATCTCTCCTTTATTTAAGGTGTAGCTATATTGTATCATATTTTTCCTGAAAATGCAACACTTTTTAGAAAAAATATTTTTTGTTGCATTTATGGGTTGACAAGCTTGCAAAAATATGCTATTATGTGATTGTCCCAAAAATGCAACGGTGTATCAAAAAGGAGGAAACTTGTACAAGTGTAATAATTGCGGTGAAATTATGAAAAAAACAAAGCAGAAACAATTCGGCAGTAAAGCAGAGGTTTACCGTTTCTGCGGATACTGCGGAAGCGAAGAGATAGAAGAAAGTGCGGTAAGCTGCGGTCTCTGCGGAAAGTCTCTCTACCGCGGCGAAACCGCTTATGAAACAGAAATAATGCTTATATGCGGAGAATGTATAACAACTGTAGAAATATGAAATAACAAGGATGGATATATAATGGACGTAAAAGAATTTTTATCACAGCATAAGCTTATCGATGACAGTATAAATGCGAAGCTTGAGGAAATAAAGGAATTAAGAGCCCTGGCAACAAAGATGTCGCCTTCCTTAAGCGGAGAGAGTCATTCAAAGGGTACTGTATCCGACAGGGTAGGGCGTACCGTAGCGAAGATAGCGGATCTTGAAAGTGAAGTAAATGACGAAATCGACAGGCTTGTTGAACTGAAAACGGAGATAAGGGCAATGGTCTCCTCTCTTGGGGATGTACTTCTGAGAAATCTTCTTGAAAGACGTTACATTCTCGGTATGGGCTGGGAAAAGATAGCGGAAGAAATGGGATATACGCCGCGCCATATCACAAGACTTCACAATCAGGCGATAGCACGGCTCCAGCTTCTTTACTCAGACATAGCCTGATACATATACGCATTTTTGGGACGAAAATATATGATTTGTAAATTAACCGAAAATTAACCGGAAAAAACTTAATATTTTAAAAAAACTCTTGCAATATCCAAAAAAATGTAGTATAATAAATTTGATTTTGCGGCTTGAGTGTTATTTTTTTATCTTACTCTTCCGCCGCTTTACTAAGAATAAATAAGGAGTGGATATTTTGAGTAGATTTTTTTCACTTTGTACGCCTGAATTAGTTTCCGGACAGGAAAGTACAGGTTACGACTGGAGCCTTATCTGGTCCACGGTTGTAACGGGTCTGGTTGTTGTCTTTCTTATTCTCGCTATCCTGGTGTTTTTACTCTGGGCAATGGGTAAGATCTTCAAGGCGGTTGACAATGCCGGCAAGAAAAAGGCCGCTGCTGCTGAGGCTGCCGTAAAGGTTGCTGAGCCTGTACAGCAGGAAGAAACAGCCGAAGAGTATTACGAAGAAGAGGACGACGGTGAGCTTATCGCTGTTATTTCTGCTGCTATTGCCGCTTACGGCGAAGCTGAGGGTAAGCAGTATAAGATAACAAGCGTCAGAAAGCGTGACAAGGCTGCACGTTCTGCATGGAGTGCGGCAGGTATCGCCGACAATACTCGCGGCTTCTGATTAAGCGGAAAGGAAAAAAATTATGATAGACGTATTTCTTAATACCTTACGGGACCTCTGGGAAACCTCTGCGTTCTGTAATATAACATGGCAGCAGGGATTGATGCTCTTAATCTCCTTCTTCCTTATGTACCTTGCTATTGTTAAGCAGTATGAGCCTATGCTTATGCTTCCTATTGCTTTCGGTATGGCTCTTACAAATATCCCCGGTGCTGAGCTTTATCATCCCGAATTCTTCCTTACAACCAACGTTGACTACGGTCAGGTTCTCCATGACGGCGGACTTCTGGATATGCTCTATCTGGGCGTAAAGCTTCAGATATTCCCGCCCCTTATCTTCCTGGGTATCGGCTGTATGACTGACTTTGGTCCCCTTATTGCTAACCCGAAGAGCTTCTTCCTCGGTGCGGCGGCACAGGGCGGTATTTTCCTGACTTTCCTCGGCGCATGCGCTCTTACCGCTACAGGAATTGTTGATTTTACACTTCCCCAGGCGGCTTCAATCGGTATCATAGGCGGTGCCGACGGTCCTACTGCAATTTATCTTACCTCTAAGCTTGCTCCTGAGCTTTTAGGCTCAATCGCCGTTGCGGCTTACTCATATATGGCTCTTGTTCCTGTTATCCAGCCTCCGATTATGAGACTTCTTACAACAAAGAAGGAACGCTCCATAAAGATGGGTCAGCTCCGTCAGGTTTCCAAGAAGGAAAAGATTATTTTCCCTATCGCTGTAGCAGTTATTGTTGCTTTCATCGTTCCTTCTGCGGCTCCTCTTGTAGGTATGCTCATGCTTGGTAACCTCTTCAAGGAAAGCGGCGTTGTTGAAAGACTTACAAAGACTGCTTCCAACGAGCTTA
The DNA here is from genome assembly GCA_045602405.1 of Ruminiclostridium sp. Classification (GTDB taxonomy): domain Bacteria; phylum Bacillota; class Clostridia; order Oscillospirales; family Ruminococcaceae; genus Ruminiclostridium_E. Next base: position 33,334 of record JAZSBN010000020.1, on the reverse strand, counting down.
TGAATATCGTTACAATCATGCTTGGCGTTACTGTCGGAGCTACTGCTACCGCCGCTAACTTCTTAAGCATAAAGACTATTCTTATCGTTGTCCTTGGTCTTATCGCCTTCAGTATGGGTACAGCCTGCGGTCTCTTACTCGGTAAGCTTATGTGTAAGCTTTCGGGCAACACCATTAACCCCCTTATCGGTTCTGCCTGTGTATCTGCCGTTCCTATGGCCGCTCGTGTATCCCAGAAGGTTGGTCAGGAAGAAAATCCCTCCAACTTCCTTCTCATGCACGCTATGGGTCCGAATGTTGCGGGTGTTATTGGTTCTGCCGTTGCGGCAGGTGTACTCCTCGCCATCTTTGGTTAATAAAAAAAGTGCTGTTTCTCCGGAAGCAGCACTTTTTTATTTACTATTGCATTTTTGCGATAAATGTGGTAAAATAATACTGTTATATCGTTCACGAAAGGAATAAGCTTATGTTTATAAAGGAAAATTTTTTAAAGCGCTTTAACGAAATTCTCGCTGACGAATACGGCGTTTCTGCTAAGGAAGCTTCCGCTCCCCAGATTCATGACGCTGTTTCAAAGGCAGTAATGCAGGATATTTCGGGCAACTGGGTGAAGAGCAAGAAGGCCCACCTTGAAGCACGTCGTGCCTGCTATTTCTCCATGGAATTCTTACAGGGCAGAGCTATCTACAACAACCTTTTATGTCTCGGTATCGAGGAGGGGGTAGAAAAGGCTCTTGCTGAGGTAGGCGTAAATCTTGCTGATTTAGAGGAAATCGAGGACGCGGCTCTCGGTAACGGCGGTCTCGGACGTCTTGCTGCCTGCTTCCTTGACAGTGCGGCTACACTCAACCTTCCTCTTGACGGCTACGGAATCCGTTACAAGTACGGTCTTTTCAAGCAGTCCATCAAGGACGGCTTCCAGTGTGAAGAGGCTGATAACTGGACTAAGTTCGGTGACCCTTGGAGCAAGCGCATAAGCGGCGACGCTGTTACCGTTACCTACGGCGACGGCGCAGTTACCGCAGTACCCTATGATATGCCTATAGTAGCCTACGGAACCGATAATATCGGTACTCTCCGCTTATGGCAGGCTGAACCTATCAACGAATTTGACTTTAACCTCTTCAATGCCCAGAAATACGAAGAGGCTTGTCTCGAACAGAGAAAGGCTGAGGATATTTCCCGTGTGCTTTATCCCAACGACGATACAAGAGAGGGCAAGATTTTAAGACTTAAGCAGGAATATTTCTTCTCCTCCGCCTCCGTTCAGGATATCGTAAAGAAGTACAAGGCACAGGGCGGCGATATCAGAAAGCTTTACGAAAAGGTAACTATCCAGCTTAACGATACACATCCTGTAATTTCCGTTCCCGAGCTTATCAGAATCCTCGTGGACGAAGAAAAGCTTGATTTCTTTGAGGCTCTTGAAATCGCAAAGAAGACCTTCAACTACACCAACCACACCATTATGGCTGAGGCTCTCGAAAAGTGGAGCGTTGATATCGTTATGGAGGTTGTTCCGAGAATATACGCTGTTATTCTTCAGATTAACGAGGCCTTTATCGGCGAGCTCTATAAGGCAGGAAAGCTTCAGTCCGAAATCTGGGATATGAAGATTGTGGCAGGCGACCTTATCCACATGGCGCGTATGGCAATTTACTGCTCCACTTATGTAAACGGTGTTGCAGAAATTCATACTGAAATCTTAAAGAACGACGCTCTTAAGGAGTGGTACGACCTTTATCCCGAAAAGTTCCAGAATAAGACTAACGGTATTACTCCCCGTCGTTGGCTTGCTCTCTGTAACAAGGAGCTCTCCGCGCTTATTACAGAGCTTAACAAGGGCGATGAATGGAAGACTGACCTTGACCAGCTCCAGAAGCTCAAGTGGTTTGCTGACAATAAGAACGAGTTAAAGCGTTTTATGGATATCAAGAAAACCAAGAAGCTTCAGCTTGCCGAATATATCAAGGCTAACGAGGGAATAGAAATTAACCCCGACAGCATTTTCGACATCCAGATAAAGCGTCTCCACGAGTACAAGAGACAGCTTCTCAACGCTTTCGGTATTCTCTATATCTACTTCGGAATAAAGGACGGCTCTATCAAGAATTTCCACCCCATGACCTTTATTTTTGGCGCTAAGTCCGCTCCCGGCTACAGAAGAGCAAAGGGTATTATCAAGTATATCAACGAAATCGGTAAGCTTGTAAACAACGACCCCGATACAAAGGATTTACTGAAGGTAGTATTCGTACAGAACTACCGTGTTTCATACGCTGAAAAGCTTGTTACTGCGGCTGATGTTTCTGAACAGATTTCTACTGCAGGAACAGAAGCGAGCGGAACAGGCAACATGAAGCTTATGCTTAACGGTGCTGTAACTCTCGGTACTCTTGACGGCGCTAACGTTGAAATCGTACAGGAAGCAGGCAAGGAGAACAACTATATCTTCGGTGCTACTGTAGAAGAGCTTGAAGAAATCATGAAGATATACGACCCCAGATTCCTCGTTGAAAAGAACGAGAAAATCGGCAGGGTAGTACGCACGCTTATCGACGGTACTGTAAGCGACGGCGGTACAGGCGTATTCAGAGAGCTTTATTTCTCCCTTATGGACGGCGCAAGCTGGCACAGAGCCGACAATTATCACCTTATCGGAGACCTTGAAAGCTATGTTGAGGCCAAGCTCAGACTTAACAAGGACTATAGCGACAGCTACGCCTTTGCTAAAAAGTGCTGGATGAATATGGCTTGCTCAGGTAAGTTCAGCTCCGACAGAACAATTTCCGATTACGCAAAGGAAATCTGGAAGATTGAGCCTGTAAAGCTTTAATAAAGAAGAATAAGACGCTGTTGGAAGAAACGGCGTCTTTTTTTGCGGTATTATGGAAACTGAATATTGACTTTATCGGCTAAAAGGTGTATTATTATCTAAGATGTATTTTCACGGATAAAACGCTTACGGAGGACGAAGTGATATGGATATAATTATTGTTGGCTGTGGTAAGGTAGGACAGGAGCTTGCCGAACAGCTTAATGATGAAGGAAATAACATAACCGTAATAGATATAAACGCCGCTAATGTAAATTATACGGCTTCGAGGCTTGACGTTCTCGGCGTAATCGGAAACGGCGCGACTCATAAGGTTCAGCAGGAGGCAGGTATCAAGCATGCCGACCTTCTTATTGCGGTAACAGGCTCTGACGAGCTTAATCTTCTCTGCTGTCTTGTTGCGAAAAAGGTGGGTAACTGCCAGACGATAGCGAGAGTAAGAAGTCCCGAATATTATGAGGACGCTCCCTATTTAAAGGAAGAACTGGGTCTCGCCATGGTTATAAATCCCGAGAAGGCGGCGGCCGCTGAAATAGCGAGAGTGCTCCGCTTCCCCTCCGCCATAAAGATTGATACCTTCGCTAAGGGAAAGGGCGAGCTTGTAAAGTTCAGACTTCCCGAGGGAAGCCCTCTTGCCGACTGTGCGGTAAAGGACATTACCGCCAAGCTTCATTGTGATGTGCTTGTATGTACGATTGAGCGTGAAAACGACGCATATATTGCCAAGGGCGACTTTATTTTCAAGGAGAAGGATATCATTTCCTTTATAGCTTCGCCGAAAAATGTAAACGCATTCCTTAAAAAGATTAACTATAAGATGAATTCCGTAAAGGACGCCATGATAGTGGGCGGCGGAGAGGTTACGGAATATCTCTGTGATAAGCTTTCCCATGCAGGCATCAAGGTTAAGATTATAGAGAAGGATACAAAACGCTGTGAGGAGCTTTCCGCAATACTGGACAGCGATGTTACCATAATAAACGGCGACGCCGCTGACCAGGAGATTCTTCTCGAGGAGGGTCTCAGTAATGCGGGAGCCTTTGTTGCACTTACAAATCTTGACGAAGAAAATATTCTTCTTTCCCTTTTCGCCAAGAGTACCAGTAACGCCAAGCTTGTTACCAAGATAAACCGCATTGATTTCGGTACGGTAATAAAGCATCTCGATCTTGACTCGATAATTTATCCTAAGAATATTACTGCCGATTCTATAGTACGCTATGTAAGAGCCATGAAAAACACTATAGGCAGTAACGTTGAAACTCTTTACAATATAGTAAAGGGTAAGATTGAGGCGGCGGAATTCATAGTAAAAGAGGGAAGCCCCGTTATAGGTATTCCGCTCTGTGAGCTGAAATTCAATGCCAATGTACTTATCGCCATTATCGTAAGAGACAGGAAGGTAATTATCCCGAGAGGTCAGGATAAAATCCAGGCAGGGGACGCAGTAGTTATCGTTTCCGACCATCTCGCACTCCACGATATCACGGATATTCTGAAGAAGTAAAGAGGTGCATGGGTATGAATTATAGAATGGTCATCCATGTCCTGGGCTGGATACTTATTTTTGAAGCGCTGTTTATGGTTGTTCCGATGATAACAGCGGTTGTTTACAGCGAAAGCGCCTTCTGGGCATTTTTTGCGGTAGCGGCAATATGCCTTGTTGCAGGAAAGCTTATAACCCATAAAAAGCCTGAAAACACGGTGCTTTATTCAAGAGAGGGCTTCGTTATAGTTTCCTTAAGCTGGATTATACTCAGTTTTTTCGGTGCGCTCCCCTTTGTTTTAAGCGGGGCAATCCCCAGCTTTACCGACGCGCTTTTTGAGTCAGTTTCAGGCTTTACCACCACGGGAGCCAGCATACTTTCCGACGTTGAAGCCCTTCCTCGTTCCGCTCTTATGTGGAGAAGCTTCTCCCATTGGGTAGGCGGTATGGGTGTTCTCGTATTCATTATGGCGTTTCTTCCCCTTTCAGGCGGACAGAATATGCATATAATGAAGGCTGAGAGTGCAGGTCCTTCGGTAGGAAAGCTTGTGCCGAGAGTCAAGACTACTGCATTACTTCTCTATACAATTTATTTCGTCCTTACGGTAGTACAGTTCATTGTGCTTATTATTGCCGGAATGTCTGTATTCGACGCCCTTAATACATCCTTCGCCACAGCAGGTACAGGCGGATTCGGAATCATGAACACAAGTATGGGCGGTTATCCCATGCATATTCAGATAATCGTTACCGTTTTCATGGTACTTTTCTCGATAAATTTCAACTGCTATTTCTTCCTGCTTAAGGGTAAGCTCAGAAACGCCTTCAATACCGAATTAAGGGTATTTCTGATTATTTTTGCTGTTTCCTCCGCTCTTATTGCGATAAATATAAGCGGTATGTACAGCACTGTGGGCGAAGCGGTAAATCATGCGACGTTTACGGTAGCCACGATAATGTCAACAACAGGTTTTTCCACTACGGACTTCAATCTCTGGCCCGAGCTTTCAAGAGTAATTATCGCTATTCTCATGTTTGTTGGTGCCTGTGCAGGAAGCACCTGCGGCGGTATAAAGCTTTCAAGATTCATAATTCTTTTCAAGGGTCTTAAGAAGGAGCTTCAGCTCATGATTCACCCTAAACAGATAAAGAAGATAAAGATTGATTCACGAGAGCTTGAACACAGCACTATCCGTTCGGTAAATGTTTATATAGTTTGTTATGTTGTGGTGTTTGCGGTTTCGCTTCTTCTTATATCCTTCGATAATCATGATCTGATTACGAATTTTACTGCAGTTTCAGCTACCATGAACAGTATCGGTCCCGGTCTCGGACTTGTAGGACCTACCGAGAACTTCGGATTTTTCTCCGACCCTGCTAAGCTTGTGCTTATTTTTGATATGTTGGCAGGCAGACTTGAATTATTCCCGATTCTTCTTTTATTTACGCCGGGAACATGGAAGAAATAATAAATGAAAAAGCCTGAGAAGATTTGATTCTTCTCAGGCTTTTGCTATTCTTGCTATGTGATTTAGTTCTTAAGACTCTGTAAGGGAGCAGGAATATGACCGCCTCTTGAAATAAACTTAGCGGGGCTGAACTTGTTTATCGACATTACAGGGCCGCTTCCGAAGAGACCACCGAATTCGAGAACCTCGCCTTCCTTCTTACCGATAGCGGGAACTACTCTTACGGCTGTAGTCTTGCTGTTTACCATACCGATAGCCGCTTCGTCAGCGATAATAGCGGAAAGGATATCGGCAGGAGTATCTCCGGGAACTACGAACATGTCGAGACCTACGGAGCATACTGCTGTCATGGCTTCAAGCTTTTCGAGACAGAGTGCACCTCTGTTTACTGCGTCAATCATGCCTGCGTCCTCGGAAACGGGGATAAATGCGCCTGAAAGACCGCCGACACGGGAGGACGCCATTACGCCGCCCTTCTTTACTGCGTCGTTGAGAAGTGCGAGGGTAGCGGTTGTACCGTAAGCGCCGCAGCTTTCAAGTCCGATTTCTTCAAGAATATGTGCCACGCTGTCGCCTACTGCAGGAGTAGGAGCGAGGGAAAGATCAACGATACCGAAGGGAACGCCGAGAGCCTTACTTGCCTCAGTACCTACAAGCTGACCCATTCTTGTAATCTTGAATGCGGTCTTCTTGATAACGTCAGCGATTTCATTAATGGAAGCGTCAGGCATTTTAGCCACAGCGGAGCGTACAACGCCGGGGCCGCTTACGCCTACGTTGATAACACAGTCAGGCTCACCGATTCCGTGGAATGCGCCAGCCATAAAGGGGTTATCCTCTACTGCGTTACAGAAAACGACAATTTTCGCCGCACCGAAGCAGAAGTTATCAGCTGTCTTTTCGCTTGCTTCCTTGATTATCTTACCCATTAAGGCTACTGCATCCATGTTTATACCTGCTCTTGTGGAGCCTACGTTTACGGAGGAGCATACCTTGGTGGTTTCTGAAAGAGCCTGAGGGATTGAGTTTATGAGCTCTAAATCGCCTGCCGAAAAGCCCTTATGTACGAGAGCGGTATAACCGCCTACATAGTTTACGCCTGTTTCATTTGCAACCTTTTCGAGAGTGTGGGCGAACTTAACGGGGTTACCCTTTGTTGCCGCCGCAATCATAGCGATAGGGGTTACGGAAAGACGCTTGTTGATAATCGGAATACCGTAGCGCTTTTCGATTTCTTCGCCTGTCTTTACATGGTTGCAGGCACAGCGCATCATTTTGTCGTATACCTTTGTACACGCCTTGTCAATATCGCTGTCGATACAGTCAAGAAGGCTGATACCCATGGTTATAGTACGGATATCAAGGTTCTCCTCCTGTATCATCTTTATGGTTTCGAGAATATCATTTGAATTTATCATTATTAAGCTCTCCTCCGATTATATTCTGTGCATGGAGTTGAAAATATCCTCATGCATAACGTGAATCTGGAGACCCATGTCGTTTCCGCACTTCTTGAGGGAATCAGCTAAAATGCTGTAATCCTTGTTACAGTTAGAAATATCAATAAGCATGGTCATAGCGAATAAATCCTGCATAATTGTCTGTGAAACGTCCATAACGTTTGCGTTATACTCCGCACAAATGGAACAGACCTTTGCGAGAATACCTACTGTGTCCTTACCTATAACTGCTACTACTGCCTTCATTTTAAAATGCAGCTCCTTTCCTTCCGAAAAACTCTTATTTTCTGTGCAGTAAGCCATTGTTACGGCTTCTGCATATATACACAATTAACATTATACTATATTTTTCAAGAAAAGTAAATATTTTAATAGACAAATTTTAAATTTTGTGGTAAAATATATTCTGTACAGTTGTACATTCAGAAAGGAGAGACATCTTATGCTGCCTTTTGATTTACATACCCATACCGCTTTTTCCTTTGACGGAGAGGCGGCGGCTGAGGATATGGTGTTCCGAGCCGCCGAGCTGGGAGCGAAATATTATGCCATAACCGACCATCTTGAAATAAATCAGTTCTACATGGAGGAGTTCGCATATCCCGAAACCCTGAAAAGAGCGAGAGAGACCATTCCTGCTCTTTCCCGTGAATACAGCGGAAGGGTTGAGGTTATACGGGGTATAGAGCTGGGACAGCCTGTTCATGATATACCTCTTGCGGAAAAGATACTGGAGAAAGAGAAATATGAATACGTCATCGGCTCCTGCCACATGGTAAGGGGATATGACGATTTCTATTTCCTCGATTATGACGAAAATGACCCCGTAAAGCTTCTCGATATCTATTTTGATGAGCTTCTTGAAACGGCGGAATGGGGAAGCTTCGATACCTTAGCCCATATTACCTATCCTCTCCGATATATTGTGGGGGATAAGGGAAAAAATATAGATATGAGCCGATACAGGACTATTATCGATAAGATTTTTACTGTTCTGATAAAGAATGATACTGCCCTCGAGATAAACACCTCGGGACTTCGCCAGAAAATAGGCGAAACTCTCCCGAACGGCGAGCTTTTATCCCAGTATCATCGTCTTGGCGGACGGCTTATAACCATAGGCTCCGACGCTCATAAGCCTCAGGATATCGGAAAGGGAATCGTCGAGGGGATAGCTCTTGCGAAAAGTATAGGCTTTACCGAGGTTTCCGTCTTTAAAAACAGAAATCCCATTATGATAAAAATATAAATTCAGAAAGGAATTATTCTATGAAAACTTTAGTTGACCTTTTAAGAGAAAACGCCCGTCTTACCAATAACGATCTTGCGGTAATGCTGGGTAAAACTCCCGAGGAAATCGAAAAAGAGATAACACAGCTTGAAAACGACGGTCTTATTATAGGCTACTCCGCTATTATCAACGAGGAGCAGTACAACAAGAACTGCGTAACAGCCTTTATTGAGCTTAAGGTTTCTCCTCAGGCAGAATGCGGCTATGACGATATCGCTATCATGCTTTCCCAGTACAAGGAGGTTGACAGTGTTTATCTCATGAGCGGCTCCTTCGACCTCTCCGTAACTATAAAGGGTACAAATCTCCGTGAGGTAGCCCTTTTCGTATCCGACAGGCTTGCTCCCATTGAGGGCGTATTATCCACAACCACACACTTTATTCTCCGTCGTTACAAGGAAAAGGGTGTAGAATTCGTTCATGAAGAAAATGATGAAAGGAGCCTTGTATCTCCGTGATAAACTATGATGATATTCTTTCCGAAAAGGTTTGTAACATTAAATTTTCGGGAATTAGAAAATTCTTTGATATAGCCGCTTCGGTTAAGGACGTTATAAGCCTTTCCGTAGGTGAGCCTGACTTTAAAACTCCCTTTGCTATAAGAAAGGAAGCTATAAGAACTCTCGAAAAGGGACGTACCACATATACCTCAAACGCAGGGCTTGAAAGCCTTCGTGAAGCTATTTCGGATTATCTCGATCTGACTATCCGTACTAAGTATGACCCAAAACATGAAATTATTATAACAGTAGGCGGCTCAGAAGCCATTGACGCCGCATTCCGTGCTATACTGAATCCAGGGGATGAGGTGCTTGTGCCCGAGCCCAGCTTCGTATGCTACGGACCTCTGGTTGAAATGGCGGACGGCGTTTCCGTTCCGATTGAAACGAAGGCGGAGAATAACTTCAAGCTTACCGCTGAACAGGTGCTTGAAAAGCTTACTCCTAAGACGAAGGCTCTCGTCCTTCCTTTCCCGAATAACCCTACGGGTGCAGTAATGCGCCGTTCTGACCTTGAAAAAATAGCGGAGGTTATCCGTGACAGGAACATAATCGTTATTTCCGATGAAATCTACTCCGAGCTGACTTATGGTAACGAAAAGCATGTTTCCATAGCTGAAATAGAAGGCATGAAGGAGCGTACAATCGTTATCAACGGCTTCTCAAAGGCTTTCGCTATGACAGGCTGGCGTCTCGGCTATGCGGCAGGTCCCGCACCTATCATAACTCAGATGCTTAAAATACACCAGTACGGCATCATGTGTTCGCCTACCGTGAGCCAGTATGCCGCTGTAACGGCTATGCGTGACTGCCGTGAGGATGTTGAATACATGGTAAGCGAATACGACATGAGAAGAAGGCTTATCGTAAACGGCTTTAACGAAATGGGTCTGACCTGCTTCGAGCCCGAGGGTGCCTTCTATGTATTCCCCTGCATTAAGTCAACAGGCCTTACCTCTCAGGAATTCTGCCAGCGGCTTATTTTTGAAAAGAAGGTAGCGGTAGTTCCCGGCGACGCTTTCGGCGATTGCGGCGAGGGCTTTATTCGTGTAAGCTATGCCTATTCGATAAATCATATTATGCTTGCGCTTAAGCGTATTAAGGAATTTCTTGATGAACTTGAAAATTAAGGCGTATGCCAAGGTAAATCTGTGGCTTGATATCACGGGACGACTGGAAAACGGCTATCATACCCTTAATACAGTTATGCGGAGGATAGATCTTTACGATAATATCAGCCTTGATGAAGGCAGCGAGGGAATAAAAATAACCTGCGACAATCCTTCTGTGCCTTGTAACGAAAAAAATATTGCCTACAGGGCGGCAGAAGCCTTTTACAAGGAAACAGGGCTTAAGCCTTCTCTTAAGCTTCATATTGAGAAGCGTATCCCATTGGAGGGAGGCCTCGGCGGCTCAAGCGCCGACGGAGCGGCAATCCTAACAGCCCTCAACAGCCTTCACGGTAATCCTGTTCCTGAAAAAAGGCTTCTTGAAATAGGAAAAACTCTCGGCGCAGATGTTCCTTTTTGTATGACAGGAGGAACAGCTGCATGCAGGGGAATAGGCGAGATAATTATGCCTGTGGAAACAGGAGAGTTGTATTTCCTCATAATAAAGCCTGATTTTTCCTGTAATACAGGAGAAGGCTTCAGAGCCTACGATAAGTCTCCTGTTCAGGAAAAAAGCGGATTTGACGCCTTCTGTAATGGGTTGAACGCTAATTGTTCATCATGGTGTGGTGATATGTACAACATATTTGAGGTGCTCTATAATGATTCACGCATAGAAGAAATCAAGCAAGGTCTCATGAAGAGCGGTGCTGAAGGCGCTCTTATGTCGGGAAGCGGAAGCTGTGTTTTCGGGGTTTTTGATACTGCCGAAAAGGCAGAAAAAGCGTCAAAGCTTCTTGATTACCCCTGCCAATTTGTTGTAAAAGCCTTGTAAAAGGGTATCGGGTATTGCATTTTTCATTAAAATAGTGTATAATTGATTGTATCAGATATGAAGGAGGCATGAATATGCTAATTGTTCATAATCATCTTGGCGGAATCCGCTATACAAAATCCTTTTTTACCTCTCTTATCGGTAACACGGTGAAGAACTGCTTCGGCGTATCTGCTATGAATGCGGCGAATCCCGCTCAGCTTATTGCCGAAAAAATCCCCTTCTTAAAGGATACCTTCGGTATAAACAAGGGTGTTAAGGTTAAGGTTATCGACGGACGTGTGTATATGAGCTTTCATATTTCGGTAATGTACGGCGTAAATGCTTCAGCGGTAGTAGCAAGCATCAAGAATAAGCTTACCTACGCTATTGAGGAACAGACAAATCTCAGAGCGGAGCGTATTGATATCTATATAGACGGACTTACCAAGGTCTGATTAACGTTTTCTTTCGGCAGAGGGCCGTAATATAACAATAAAGAACTAAAGGAAGTGTCGATTTGGAAATAAGCGGTAAGCTCCTGAGAGACGGTATTATTTCAGGTGCTAATAACATTATAAACAACAGGAATTCGGTTGACGAGCTTAACGTATTCCCCGTACCTGACGGAGATACGGGAACAAATATGTCAATGACGGTGAAGAATGCTCTTCCCGAGCTTTATAAAATGGGGGACGACGTAACGGTTGCTACCGTTTCCTCGGCAGTAGCTTCGGCTATGCTCCGTGGTGCGAGAGGTAACTCGGGCGTTATTCTTTCACTCCTTTTCCGTGGTCTCTCAAAGGGACTTGCAGGAAAAACCACTGCTGACGGAAAGGATTTTGCAGAAGCTCTCAACAAGGGTGTTGCCGCCGCATATAAGTCTGTTATGAAGCCTACTGAGGGTACCGTTCTTACAGTATCAAGAGAGGCGGCTGAGGCTGCAGCAAAGAAGGCTGAGGAGGACAGCGATATAATTGCCGTTTTCCGTGCTCTTCTTGAAGAGGGCGAGGCCTCGCTCCAGCGTACTCCCGACCTTCTTCCTGCTTTAAAGAAGGCTGGTGTTGTTGACGCAGGCGGTATGGGCTTCCTGAAAATTTTCGAGGGTATCTTCTCGGTATTCAACGGCGACGGTATCATTGAAAATGCAGAAAGCACAGAAGCCAAGAAGGATATTGCTGTTGTAAGCAGTAATGCCGCAGGTACGTACGAAACTGAAATAGAATTTACCTATTGTACGGAATATATTGTAAATAAGAGAGAGGACGCCGACGACGCTACAAAGCTCCGTGCTTATCTCGAAAGCATCGGTGACAGCGTCGTGGTAGTTGACGACGATAGCATCATCAAGGTTCATGTTCATACCGAGCATCCCGGTAAGGCTATCGAAAAGGGTATAACCTTCGGTCCTCTTACAAGCATGAAGATCGAAAACATGAAGGAACAGCACCAGAATCAGGTTATAAAGGCTGAAAACGAGGCTAACAGTAAGCTTCCTCCCGTAAAGCCTGAAAAGGAAGTGGGCTTTGTTGCGGTAGCTAACGGCGCAGGACTTGAAGCCCTCTTTACCGATCTGGGTGTTGACAGTATCGTAAGAGGCGGACAGACCTCAAACCCCTCCACAGAGGATATTTTAGAGGCGGTTATGGCTACTCCTGCCCATAACGTATTCGTACTTCCCAATAATAAGAACATAATTATGGCAGCTGAACAGGCTGTGAAGCTTGCGGACAGAAACGTTATCGTTCTCCAGTCCCGTTCTATCCCCCAGGGTATTACAGCTATGCTTTCCTACGACCCTACCGCTTCCGTAGCGGATAACAGCGTTGCTATGACTGCGGCTCTTGATAACGTAGGTACGGGTCTTGTTACTTTCGCAGTCCGTGACAGTGAGGTTGACGACAAGAAGATCAAGCAGGGCGATATCCTCGGCATGGAAAACGGAAAGCTCAATGTAGTAGATAAGGATCTTACAAAGGTTCTCTATAAGGTTACAAAGCATCTCACAACAGGAAGCACCTCATATATTACTGTTATGTATGGTGCGGATGTTACCGACGAGGACGCTGAGAAGGCAGTAGGTTATCTCAGGACGAAGCTTTCCGATGATATTGAAATTTCTCTTATCAACGGCGGTCAGCCCGTGTATTACTATATTGTATCCGTAGAATAAAATGAGGCTCAGCGGCAGTTTATTGCTTCTGAGCCTTTTTACTGAAAGAGGTGAGAAAAATTAACGAAAAGGACAGTATAACATACCTTAAGGGTGTGGGCGAAAAACGCGCAATGTCTCTTAATAAGCTGGGAATCTATACGGTAGGGGACATTCTCCGCTTTTTTCCAAGGGATTACGTTGATTTTTCTGAGCCTGTGGATATAAGCGAGCTTGTTCCCGAGGAAACGGCGGTTTTTACAGGGCTTGTGGTTAAAAAGCTCCGCCCTTATATTACCCGTAAGCTTTCTATTTTTAAGCTTGCCGTATCGGATAATACCGATACTATTCTCATAACGATCTATAACAGTAAATTTGTCTTTGACAGTCTTGAAGAAGGTCAGGAATACATCTTCTACGGAAAGATAAAGGGTTCAATTCTTGCTAAGGAATGTCAGTCTCCGTTGTTCATAAAGGCTGACGAAAAGAACGTATTTACTCCAAAGTATCACCTTACCGAGGGAATAAGCTCGGGAATTTTAACGAACTGCATAAAAAACGCTCTTAATTCCTGTGTCTGTGAGGATATGCTTCCTCTCTATATAAGGGAGAAATACTGTCTTACTGAGTATAATAAGGCTCTGCGTGCAGTACATTTCCCTGAAAGCCGCGATGAGCTTATTGACGCAAGACGCCGCTTTGCCTTTGAGGAAATGCTGGTGCTTCAGCTTGGTATGAAAATGATGAAAAGGAAAACCAAGTCGGTAACTGCCGTGGTTATGGAGAAGAAGGACATGTCGGACTTTTTCGGTTCTCTCTACTTTTCGCCTACCGGGGCACAGCTCAGAAGTATCAACGAATGTATCTCCGATATGAACAGCGGAAGCCCCATGAACAGGCTTTTACAGGGCGACGTAGGAAGCGGAAAGACCCTTGTTGCGGCGGCGCTTTGCTGTTATGCGGCGAAAAACGGCTACCAGTCGGCACTTATGGCGCCTACCGAAATTCTCGCCCGACAGCATTATTTCACCCTTGAAAAGCTTCTTTCCCCTATGGGAATTTCCGTAGCCCTTCTTACGGGAAGTACGGTCAAGAAGCCTGTGTATACTGCCATAGAAAACGGAGCGGCACAGGTAATAGTCGGAACTCACGCTATTATTCAGGAGGGTGTGAATTTCCTTAACCTTGGGCTTGTTATTACCGATGAACAGCACCGCTTCGGCGTGGGTCAGCGTACGCTTCTTTCAAATAAAGGAAAAGCTCCCCATACTCTCGTTATGTCAGCCACCCCTATCCCGAGAACTCTTGCTTTTGTTATCTATGGCGATCTTGAGGTATCTGTGCTTGATGAAATGCCGAAGGGAAGAGTCCCGATAAAAACCTACGGCGTGGATTCAGGCTTCAGGGAGCGTATCTATAAATTTATCCGAAAGCATATCGAAATGGGCTTAAAGGCGTATATTGTCTGTCCTCTTGTAGAAGAAAGCGAGGCGATAGCGGATAAATCCTCGGCTGTAAAATACTACGAAAAGCTTAAGCAGAGCTATTTCTCGGATATTCCGATAGGGCTTCTCCACGGAAAAATGAAACAGCAGCAGAAGGATAAGGCTATGGCAGACTTCAAGTCGGGAGAAACAAAGCTTCTTGTTTCAACTACCGTTATCGAAGTCGGAGTTGACGTTCCCGACGCAGTAATCATGGTAATCGAGGACGCTGAACGCTTCGGACTTTCCCAGCTTCATCAGCTCAGGGGAAGGGTAGGAAGAGGCTCCGAGCAGTCCTACTGCATACTTATTACCGACAGCAAGACCGAGTATACAAAAGCCCGTATTGATACAATGACAAGGACAACCGACGGCTTTGAAATTGCTAACGAGGACCTGAAGCTTAGAGGTCCGGGAAGCTTTTTCGGAGCGAGACAGCACGGCCTTCCCGAGCTTAAGATTGCGGATATTTCCTCGGATGTTTCTCTTATTCATGAAACGGGTGTGCTTGCGGAGGAGATAATTAAAAATGACCCTGTTCTTTCTGCCGCGGAGAACAGCGGTCTCAGGACTCTTACCGAAAGACTTTTCAGTATAAGGGATACCTACGGAATAAACTAAAAGTTGTAAAAACATATTTTATTGGTAAAATTCTATTATTGTATTGACATAGGGTTATAAGGCTGATACAATAAAATCATATTAAATTTCCACGGAGGAAAAAAGATATGAAAAATATATTTACTGTATTAAGAAAGAATACGCTTTTAATGAACAGTCTTGCTGTTCTTGCGGCTGTGGTTGCTTCTCTCCTTTTACCTCAGCTTTTCCATGCTCTCGGTATCTTATCGGGTGTTGGCTCGGCGGCAGGAGAAATGTTCCTTCCCATGCATATTCCCGTAATGATAGCGGGTCTTTGCTTCGGTCCTGCTGTGGGTACTGCGGCAGGAATTTTAAGCCCCCTCGTAAGCTTCATGCTTTCGGGAATGCCCGGTGCGGCAGTTCTCCCCTTTATAGTAATTGAGCTTACAGCTTACGGTCTTGTTTCGGGCTTGCTTTCAAAGGCTAAGCTTAACAGCTTTGTAAAGCTTCTTATTGTTCAGGCGGCAGGACGTATTGCAAGAGTGGCTTCCGTTGCGGCTGCAATCGCCTTCTTCGGAAATACTGCCTTCACCTACGGAACAATGGCTTTATTCATAACCACAGGCGTTTTCGGCGTACTTATCCAGTGGCTTGTAATTCCTATGACTGTGAGCCGTATCGGAGGAATAAAAAACAGTAATGAGTGATATTTCAAGAGCAAAAAAATTTTTTGCTGGGGGAAAATATACCTGCGTACTTTGTAAGGATGAACAGCTTTATTTAAGCGAGAAGAAGGGGATTGCTCCCGTTCTTGACCTGATTGAGTCGGGGACTTCTCTTGAGGGATTTTCTGCGGCGGATAAGATAATCGGAAGAGCGGCGGCTATGCTTTTTATTCTTGGCGGTGCAATATGCGTCTACGGCGAGGTAATGAGCAGGGGTGCGGCGGAGCTTTTCGAAAAGCATGGTATACGCTACAGCTATGAAACCCTTACCGACAGAATCATCAATCGTACAGGTACAGGTATATGTCCTATGGAAGAGGCAACAGAGGGAATAGACGATCCTTCTGAGGCTTTTGAGGCTATAAGAAGAAAACGTAAGGAATTATCAGGGAAGGATTGAAACTATGAAAAAATTAGGCTTCGGATTTATGAGACTTCCGCTTCTTGACGGAAATAATCAGACCTCTTTCGATAAAGAGCAGATCTTCAAAATGGTAGATGAATTTATCGAAAAGGGCTTTACATATTTTGATACCGCTTATATGTATCATGACGGAAAAAGCGAGGGAATGCTTCGTGAGGCTCTTGTGGAGAGATATCCCCGTGACGCTTTTATTCTTGCAGATAAGCTTCCTTCTATGTTCCTCGAAAAGAAGGAGGATGTAGAAAGAATCTGGAACGAACAGCTTGAACGCTGCGGAGTGGAGTTCTTTGATTACTACCTTCTCCATTGTCTCGGAACAGAAAACTACGAGAAGTGCCTTAAGTACGACGCTTTCGATTTCGTAAGGGACAGAAAAAAGGAAGGAAAAATCGTTAAGGCAGGCTTCTCCTTCCACGATAATGCACAGGTTCTTGATAAAATACTTACCGAGCATCCCGAAATGGATTTCGTACAGCTTCAGATAAATTATCTTGACTGGGAGGACGGCGGCGTACAGTCCCGTCTCTGCTATGAAACTGCCGTAAAGCACGGTAAAGAGGTTATAGTAATGGAGCCTGTAAAGGGCGGAACTCTCGCTAACCTGCCTAAGGCGGCAGAGAAGCTTTTTAAGGACGAGGCTCCCGATATGTCTTCTGCCTCATGGGCAATACGCTTCGCCGCTTCTCTTGATAACGTGGTTATGGTTTTAAGCGGTATGAGTAATCTTTCTCAGCTCAGGGACAATATGGGCTATATGAAGGATTTCGTGAAGCTCAGCGAAAAGGAAACCGAGATTGTATTCGAGGCTGAAAAGATAATAAGAGCTCTTGAAAACATTCCATGTACCTCATGTCGTTACTGCATGGAAAAATGTCCTGTAGGAATACCGATTCCCGAATATTTCGTCTGTCATAACGGCGAAAGGGACGGCGATAATTCCGAGAAATACAGAAGTATTTCCGAAAAGTCTCCGAGGCCTGAGGACTGTATCGGCTGTAGAAGCTGTGAGGAAATGTGTCCTCAGAAGATTAAGATTACCGACCAGCTTAAAAGAATTTCAGCTTTTTATAACAGATAAAGCAATTTCCCAAAGGGTAACCCTTTGGGAAATTTTTATGTTATGCTTTATTGAACTCTATATGGAAATGTGCTGAAATATCGGGAAGCGGAATGCGGTATTTTTCCGCAAGAGCGGGGCCGCAGGCATTTGAGCCTACGCCTGCCATCATGCTGTCGATACAGAGAATGTTGTCCTCGCATTTACACAGCTCGAAGTTGTGACGCTTGTCTGAAAGCTCCTCTTCGGTGTATTCCGATGCATTGAAGGAGAAGGGTTTTTCCGAGGTAAAGCGTACTGAAATATCGCCGTTTTCGGCTGTCATGTACCTACAGCCGAAATGGGAGGAGTTTTCCTGAGGACGGATATAGTCCTCGTGCATTTCGCTTATATCTGCGGAAAAATGTCCCATGTATGAAGCCTGATGCTTATCAATATAGCTTTCGTAAGGGCCGTAGCCGAAATAGCTTATTTTACGGAAAGCCTTCGGAACAAAGAGCCTTATACCGAAACGGGGAAGGAAGGTAACCTTGTTTGAAGTCTCCATACTACAGCTTATATCAAGCTCATCACCTTCGATTGTGTAGACCACCTCGCCCTTGGCGAATGGCTGATACATACTCCAGCCGTAGGACTCCTTAACGGTAATTTTAACGGTATTATCCTGCTTTTCGGCGGAAACATCATAAACCTTCTTCACATAATCGTTAAGGTGAGCACGGTACCAGTCGCCCTTCATAACGTCATTGTCAACAGGCGCACGGAAGAAGTTGAACATTATCGGCTTAGTTATGATATCAGTACCGTTACAGCATATTTTCTCAAAAGCGGCGGTTCTCTTGTTGAACAGAAACTCCATATTTCCCGATTTAATCCTGATAGCTAACGGCTCGTCCTCGAAAAGCTCTATTGCAGTATTTTTAACTATGGAAGCCTTTTCAGAAGCGTCGGAAAGCTTAAGCTGGTCAAAGCAGATTTCCTGTCCCTTTTCCGCCCATAACTCGTTATTTCTGAGCCTGAAAATAAAGCGGATATAGGTTTCATTTTCATAAGCTTCGGAAGCCTCAGGAACAGTAACAAAGGCTTCTCCCATAGGCTCACAGGTGAAATCAAAGCTTCCTGTTGTAACAGTACCGTTACAGTCGGTTATTTCATAATATCCATTCAGATAATCTCCTGCATTCACGAAACCGAGGAAATTTTTTATCATGAATTTTTCGGGTCTGTCTGTACTGTAAACTCTTACAGGACGGTAGACCTGCTTCGCTTCAAGTAAGCCTGTGTGGGGCGTTCTATCGGGATAACATAGAGCGTCCATGCAGAAATTACCGTCGTTATGACGTTCGCCGAAGTCGCCGCCGTAGCCGTATTTTATCTTGCCCTCCTCGGTTTTTCCGAGGATAAAACCATGGTCAGCCCATTCCCATATAAGTCCGCCGCAGAGACGGTCATTAGTCAGGAAAAGACTGTTGTAGTCCTCAAGGTCTCCGGGGCCGTTACCCATAGCGTGGCAGTATTCGCATAAAAGGAAGGGTCGCTTTTCATTTTCATCCTCTAAGAATTTAATAATATCCTCGGGCGAGGTATACATCTGCGAAACAACGTCAAGAATTGCGTCAGAGGTATCGTCAAGCTTATGAGTGCTTTCGTAATGAATAAGGCGTGTATTGTCATAGTCCTTGATAAATTCGGCGGCGGCGAGAAGATTTGTTCCGTAGCCGCTTTCGTTTCCGAGTGACCAGAATATTACCGAGGTGCGGTTTATATCTCTTGTGACAAGAAGCCTTGCACGGTCGATTATTGCGTTTCTGAAGCGTTCATCGCTTGCGAGAAGCGCAATACCGTCATAGCCCCTTGACCATTTGAAATCATTGTAGACCTCAACACAGCCGTGCATTTCAAGATCGGCCTCGTCAATTACATACAAGCCGTATTTATCGCAAAGCTCGTAGAAAATCGGAGAATTTGGATAATGAGATGTTCTTACGGCGTTTACATTATGAAGCTTCATAAGCCGTATATCCTTCTCCATCTGCTCACGGGAAGCGTAATAGCCTGTATCGGGGTAGCTGTCGTGACGGTTTACGCCCCTTATCTTGATATGCTTTCCGTTTACCTTGAAAACGCCGTTTTCGACGGTAACACTTCTGAAGCCGACTTTTTCTCCGATAAGCTCTGAATCCGTCTCGATAGTAAGGGAATAAAGCTTCGGATTTTCCGCTGACCAGAGTTCTATGTTTTCGATTTCGGCAGTAAAATTCCTGCCGTCCTCTGCCGTTCCCTCCGCTAAAATAATGTCACCGTCGAAAAGCTTTATTTTTGCTGTACTGCCCTTAACGGAAACGGTAAGCGTTCCCGAATTTTCCGAAGTCGGAAGAGCGGTTATGCGGTAGCCTTCGATACGCTTTTCAGGACGGGAAAGAACATAAACATCCCTGAATATGCCCGACAGGCGGAATTTATCCTGGTCTTCAAGATATGTACCGTCACACCATTTCAGTACAGCTACAGTAATTCTGTTTTCGCCTTCTTTCAGGTAATCCGTTATATCAAACTCGAATGTGCTGTGGGAAACCTGTGTATAGCCTGCGAAGCTTTCGTTTATGTAAAGATATATACAGCTATCCACGCCCTCGAAGCAAAGGATTTTCCTGTTACCGTCGGGGGCGTAATTATAGCTTCTGCGGTAAACGCCTACAGGGTTTTCGTCTGGAACATAGGGCGGATCGTAGGTTATAGGATAGACTACGTTTGTGTACTGGGGAACATCATAGCCGTGAAGCTGCCAGTTTGAGGGTACGGGGATAGTAGAGCCGCTTTCAACGGAAAGAAAATCGTCCTCAAGGTCAATTATACTTTCATAATATTTGAAGTTCCATTCTCCGTTAAGAAGCTCAAAATATTCTGACGATTCTCTGTCCGAAAAAGGACTCTTATCCTTTCCGAAGGGGATAAAATAATTATGAGGAGGTAATGTTCCGATATGAAGCTTTTCTGGGTCTTCGTGATAAGTCATAAAGCTTTTCGGAGTTCCTGCTGACGCTATGCTGCTGATATTCATGATAATGCTCCTTTCAGGGCTTTCCGGTTGATTTCTTTATCTATAATATATAACAGGTTGACGTCTCAGTCAATATATGATATTATTATAATATAACAATATGAACATTATCAGGAGAAAAATATGTATTTTTATGATTTTCCGATTATCCGTAACGAAAACAGGCTTCCTGTCTATCTTACAAGTGTAGGTCTCCACGAATGCCAGCCCCATACCGTACGAAAGGAAGGGTATATGTACCCACAGCTTCTTTACTGTACAAAGGGAAGCGGTACGCTACTGATTGACGGAAAAAAGTATGTTGTTGAGCCTTATAACGCAGTATATCTGCCGCCCGAATACCCTCATGAATACTATCCCGAGGAGGATGTCTGGGATATCCACTGGATAGCTCCGTCAGGCTATGCGGTTAAAGAGGTGCTGAAGGAATTCGGGCTTGATAAGCCTGAAATTTTCAGGCTTTCAGAAATGGGACTTTTGGAGCATTTTTTCAGAAGAATGCATGAATCTCTCATGGGCGACAGCATTTTCGGAAATTACAGGGCGTCGGGCTATTTGTACGATTTTCTCATAGAGTTTTATCGTATAATCTCTGCTTCCTCCTCAAAGGCTTCCACGAATTCGGTAATTGTCAGAGCGATAGATTATATAAATATTCACTATAAGGAAAATATTACTCTGAAAGACCTGTGTACTGAAGCAGGAGTATCCGAACAGCATTTATGCAGGCTTTTTCAGAGTACAGTTAATTCAAGGCCTATGGAATATATAGCGAAAAGGCGTATTCAGGCGGCTAAGGAGCTTTTAATCCATACGGATAAATCTGTGGAGATGATTGCCGAGGAAACAGGCTTCTGCTCGGGAAGCTATTTCTGTAAGTTATTTAAGAGATACGAGGGAATAACAGCGACACAGTTCAGGCGGATATAAAAAACACGGTATCACTGTAAAAAGTGATACCGTTGTTTCGTTTATTAAGATTAAAGGTTGAAATATCTGTCAAATTCAGCAGGATGAGGAATCTTGGATAATTCGAAGCATTCCTTTCTCTTATTGGCGATAAAGGTCTTGATGAGCTGTTCGGGGAATACGCCGCCTGCTGTGAGGTATTCGTGGTCAGCCTCAAGAGCGTCAAGAGCCGCGTCAAGAGTTGTGGGGAGAGAGGAAAGCTTAGCCTTTTCTTCATCGGAAAGCTTATAGAGGTTGAAATCGTAGGGACCCCAGCCGTTAGCGTGAGGATCAATCTTGTTCTTTACGCCGTCAAGTCCTGCCATAAGGATAGCCGCATAAGCGAGATAGGGGTTACATGTAGCGTCGGGGTTACGGATTTCGAAACGACGGAGCTTGGGGGTCTTAGCGTATGCAGGAATACGGATAACAGCGCTTCTGTTGGAGGTAGCGTAACCTACGGTAACGGGAGCTTCAAAGCCGGGAACAAGTCTCTTGAAGGAGTTTGTGCTGGGGTTTGTGATAGCGCAGAGAGAAGAAATGTGCTTTAAGAGACCGCCCATGAAGTAATGAGCTGTTTCGCTGAGGTGAGAATAGCCGTTATCATCGGAGAATACAGGCTGATCGTCCTTAAGGAGAAGCATATGTACATGCATACCGTTACCAGCCTCGCCGTATACGGGCTTAGGCATGAAGGTAGCAACCTTACCGTACTTGAGAGCTGTATTATGGATAATATACTTAATCATCATTGTAGCGTCAGCCATCTTGGACATCTGTCCCAGCATGGGTTCGATTTCGAACTGACCTGCCGCACCAACCTCGGGATGATGATACTTGATGGGAATACCTGCCTTTTCCATTTCCATACACATTTCGGAACGGCATTCATAGGAGGTATCGAAGGGCTTAGCTACATGATAGTTCTTCTGGTGAGCTACTACACAGCCCTTTCCTTCTGTTTCGCTGTTCCAGTATGCCTGGGAGGTATCAACATACATGCCGATTTTTTCGGGAGATACTGCCCAGCCTGCGTTATCGAAAAGGTGGAATTCAAATTCGGGGAGGATAAGCATTGTATCAGCAACGCCTGAATCTCTCATGTACTGTTCAGCGGCGAGAACGATGTTTCTCGGATACTGGTCGAGAGGACGGTTCTCGGGGTAGTCGATAACCATTGCGTTACCTGTTATGGATAATGTGGGTACAGAGCAGAAGGGGTCGATAAGAGCGGTATCAAGGTCAGGAATAAATACCATATCGCTCTTTTCAACAACAGCGTAGCCGTAGTTGGAAGCGTCGAAGCCGATACCTTCCTTAAGAGTATCCTCAGAGAACTGCTCAGCGGGAATTGTAACATGACGGAACTGTCCGTTGATGTCTACGATTTTGAAGTCGATCATACGGATATCATTGTTCTTAATCATATCCATGAGATCTTTTACTGTTCTTGCCATTAGATAACCTCCAGATGTTTTGTTTTTCCTGTCTTTTATACGTTCAGGCAGGATTACCGTACTTAAATAGTACGGTAAAAATAAATTGTAAGCACATTATACCATATTTTACTGCATATTGCAATAAAAAAATCAACTTTTTATAATTTTTTTCAGCAATACGCTTTAATTATGGCGTTTTTTAAAGCTCGTCCCTTACTACAGGTACAATACCGCAGCTTACGGTGAGATTTCCGTTCCTGCAGCGTATCTTATCCAGCATTTCCTTTTCCTGAGCGGGATTTTTTAAGGTGATTATGTACTGGAGGTCGAACATTGTTCCCATTCTTACGGTTTTGGCGTTGTTGAGCTCATAGCTTACTGTGTATTCCTTGAAGATATCATCGAAAAGTCCTGCATAATCCGTATCCTCGGGAACGAGAATTCTGAGAAGACGGGATTTTTTGGTGTATTCCGAGGGAATAACTTTTTCCGCGATGAAAACTACTGCAGAAATTATAACGGTAAACATTATTCCGTACCAGCCGTAGCCCATTCCCGTAGCGATACCAGAGGCCATAGCAAGAAAAAGTATACATATATCCCGTGAGCTTCCGGGGACGGAACGGAAGCGGACAAGGCTGAAAGCACCTGCTACCGCCACGCCTGCACCGATGCTTCCGTTTACGAGCATTATAACTGTCTGTACAACGGCAGGCATCACGAGGGTGGTTATTGTCATGTATTTCGAAGGTCTGTCTGTACCGAAGCGGTACACGAGAGCTATAACGATTCCGCAGATAAGGGAAATCGCCATGCAGAGCACACAGCCTCCGAGAGTATTTGTTGCAATCTGTCTGAAAATATAGTCCATTAGTTCCTCCTGTTATCTTAAAGCGTCCTCATAGAATTTCATCATACAGAGGATATAGATTTTACGGTTTCTGATGAAAAATCACTTTCTTTTCTCTGAAATCTTTCGGTATACATTCTTCCGTATTTCGAAAAGGGTACGGGGTAAAGCTTAAGCCTTGAAAGTATGTCCGAATAGGGGACAGGCATAGCTTCTCCGCATTTTATCTCCATAAGGCAGTAGTTTTCGATACCTGTATCGAGGTATTCGTTATCGCCGTCATCGGAGATAGTAAGGTTGTCCCAGCTTCCGCGGATATTCTTGTCGAAGGTAATCCTGAAGCCGCCGAAACGCCTGTCGGAATAGGCAATCCTCTCATAAGCGAGAAAAAGCTTCGGCGTGGGGCAGTATTTCTTCATAAGATAATCTATTTCGGAAAATATCTGATTATCGGTATAATCTGAAAGGCTTTCGGGCTTTGTGCCGTTTCGTATGTATTCCTCCGCCTCAGAAAAGGGAATAGTTATCCTTCTTTTATAGACGACGCGGCGGTATTTCTTCTTTATTTCAAAAAATACGGCAGGATCATTTCCTCCTGCGTCATAGCTTCTTATGCGAAGCTTTTCCTTGTATACAGGCTTGTCGAGGGAATGCTCGATAAAGTAAAAATCCTCTGTATCAAGGTAGAGATTGAATATTTTATATTCGCCGTATCGGTCCTGTTTAAGGTGTGCGCCTGCTTCCTCGAGAAAAAGTGCCTTCTGCTCCTCGGTAAGGAGATATTTTGTTTCATAACGCCTGAAGCTCTGTATATATCCCATCTCACACCTTCTCTCTGAACAGACTGCAAGGGTTTTAACCCATAGTAAAAATTATAAAATCAGTATCGCTGAAATTGTCATATTATCTGCTTTAATTATAACATCCGAAGCTTTATAAGTCAATAAAAAATACAAGGGAGATTATCGGGAGCTTAGTTTTCAGTTTTTTAAAATATGTCATAAAAATGATATTTAATGCTTGTTATTTATAAAAATAATCATTTTCAATAAAACAGCATAAAATAACGCCGAAAGCATTGCTTTATTTTAAAGAGTGTGTTATAACACAAGTTAACACAAAAACTGACTGGTATTTCTGTCAACATTTATCAGCGGATATCAGTGACATAATAAAAATAAGGGTGTCTGGAGGTGGCTCCCATATAGGGAGGGACAGAGTATGAGGAAAAAGGGTATAGCAATTCTTACAGTGCTGACGGTGATACTGCAATGTATATTCGGTATTCCTTTCAGCAACAACAGTGACAGCTCTCTGGTGAGCGTTGTATCAGCGGCTGATTTCAGTACTGCAATCAGTGCCGAAGAAGCAGGTCTTACTGCAAAATCGGACTCTATATTGCTGAACGATAATGTACTGCAGGCATCGGATCCCACAAACCCCAGCGACCCTTCAAATCCCACAGATCCCAGCGTTCCAACAGATCCTGATGACGACGATGAGCCTGAGGATGAGTCGGAGGATGAGTCTGAAACAGATGAACTGACACCACCTGGTGTGGATGAGGTTTTACCGCCTGGCGATGATATTGACACAAGTTCACAGATTGAAGATAATCCCGGAACGAGTGTCGCTTCTGTTGAAAGCGTTGTGCTTTTAGCGGCAGGTGCGTTGGCAGTTGCCGTTATTTCAGGGAAAAAGAGAAGAAAATAAATAAGTAAGAGCCGATACAATGTGTATCGGTTCTTTTTTATCATCTGAGTTTTGATATATTTGGTTTATATGTTGTAAACTATCGCATTATATGCTATAATAGACAAGGAATACTTTCAAGGGAGGAAAGGGAATGAAGAAAATCAGAAAGATAATTTCAGTTATGCTGGCAGGTGTAATGGCTGTAAGCTGTATGCTTACAGGTACAGTCAGCGCAAGCGCCGCCGTGAGCGTAAACAACAAGAAGGTAAGTATCGCCCGTGTCTGGGACGGAACGTCAGATATAAGCTGGTACACAGGGAAAAAGGACAGCTATGATATCTATACGGCTGAACAGTTTGCGGGTATAAGTGAGCTTTGTAACAGAAGAGATAACCGTATCAGCTTCAACGGTGTTACAATCAATCTCATGAATGATATCGTACTTAATGATGTTTCAAACTATAAGAACTGGGGAGATAAACCGCCTAAAAACAGCTGGGTTCCTGCCGGGGACAGAGGTTCCGATACAAGCCAGAGAGGCTTTGAGGGCTGTCTGAACGGAAACGGACATACTATTACAGGCTTATACTATCGTAATGACGGTTGGAACTCAAGAAACGACGGCGGTGGAATTTTCCGTTATACATACGGTGCTGTTCTTACTAATTTAAGATTTGAAAAGGGTTTTGTCCTGGCTCCTGCGCCGTCGGCAGCACTTACTGCAATGGCAGAGGCTACCTATATCGAGAATATCGAGGTTGAAGACATGAGCATTTATGCAGGTAAAGGCTCGGGCGCTATTGTCGGTCTGACATCTGATATAGACTTAGGTCGTGTTGCCGCAACTATCGGTCAGCTTCCCTTTATGGCTTTCGGTTATTTCATCAACCCTCTTATTCTTAATGAAACGGCCAATAAAAACGTTGCAGATACATATTTGGTGAATTGTAAGGCTAAGAACTGTGTTCTCACAGGTCAGCAGGCAGGCGGCTTAATCGGCTATATGCGTGAATGTACAGGTGTGTATAATTGTCTTGTCGAAAGCAACTATATTGACAGTATTGTATGGAGAAACAGAGAAGGCGGAGCAATTTACGGATTAAAGGAAGCTCCCGATTTCAAGCTTTCAAAATGCTATGAATATAATACAAAGAAACCTGAAAAACATCCTGTAGAACTGGCAGACGGCGATTATGTAACAACCGTTAAAAAGTCAGCTCTTACAAAGTCCTCTTTTGCCAAGAAGCTGGGCAAGGGTTTTGAGTATGTAAAGGGCGAATCCCCCAGAGTAAAGGCTATTCTTGATACACCCGTAGATATCGTATTAAGCGGTAAAAAAGCTAAAGTCAGCTGGGAAAAGGTTGCGAATGCTACAAAATATAAGGTTTATACAAAGAATTCCAACGGTAAATTCAGTGTTGCGTCAACAACAAAGAATACAACAGCAACGCTCAACAAAATCAATAAGGGTAAATCATACGAGGTTATGATAAGAGCATATTTCAAGGACGGCACATACAAGGTTATCGACGGCGGTAAATTCAAGTTCCAGGCGTAAACATAAAGAGATTCTGTTTTAGCGTGGGCTTCATAAAGCAGTTTTGAAACCGCCGCACAGACAAAGTGTTAAATGGCATTTGTTTATTGTGCGGCGAAACTGCCAAAGGCGGCTCGCCTTAGTGTGGGTACGATATAGAGGTTTTGGAAATATTGTTTAAAACTTAATACAGCGGATTATGGAAAAGTGGTATCATTATGTTTTATGATACCACTTTTATGTTAGATAATTAGTTTAGTCTGCTCCCTATTTTAAAAATAATAGGAAGTCAAACTTAACACTAAAAATAAATGTAAATTCCCTGTTGTCTGTTAGGGACATTTAATATGATTAATGTACACACTCTGCTATATTTCGTGATTTACAGTTGTTTTTGCAACTTTTTTCGAGCAATAAAGACCAACAAAGACGAGTGATACATTTCTACACATAAGCTGAACCGACTTCATTTGAGGTCGGTTCAATTTTTATTTATTCTATCGGCGGTACATGCAACGTTTTGCGGTGGGGGATTAACGCTTACAAAACCTAGGGTTTATATTAAAATAAAATTCTCGTCACCCCCTTAGATATTGAATTTTGACAAATTTTGTAGTATAATGAAAATGAATTTTATATTTTAAGGAGTTGCCTATGTTATTACAGCTGAAAAACATTGGTCCGCACGACAACTTGTCTATAAACTTCCCTTCAAATCACAGCGTTATATATGCAAAAAATGCAAGCGGCAAGTCATTTATTGCACGCTCGTTAAATGCGGTTAATAATTATTGTAATTCAGAACTGATGAAAACTCTCATATCCATTGGTTCAGTTGGTGGTTCAATCAATATTGATAATACGGTTGTGCGTATAAATAGCAACGGAAAAGCAGACCGGATATACGAGCTTGATTACAAGATAGTTGTATTCGATGAAAAATATATAGATGAAAATCTTAAGGTAACAGGCTTTCATCCCGACGGAAATATTGAAGGGATAATTCTCGGTAAAACAAACATTGATATTCAGTCAGACAGATATAAATTGTTAGGGATAAAGGTTGCAGGAGTAGAGCTGAAGGAAAAAATTTCTGCAGAAATAGATAAAAGGAAGAAAGAGCTTAGGAAATATGATGTTTCTGCAAGTTTGGGCGATTATAAGGCAATTACTTTTGAATGTATAGAGCAATTATCTCGTTCAGAACAGAAATTTTCAAATTTTGATAGTCTTACTACGGAATATCTGAGCTTAAAAAATAATGCCGATATAAATGTAAATATACCGATTCTGACCTTTAATGCGGTATTTGATACAAACGCTTTAAATTCTATACTCAGAACAGCATATACCAAAAGCAACTTTACGATGAATTTAAGACGAAGCTTTCTACACAGCGTAATTTTATTCAGGAAGGTTTAATGATTTCTGATGGGAAAACCTGCCCATTCTGTGGTCAGGAGTTTTCGCAGACTGCTATTAATCTTATAGACTCATATAACAAATATCTTGACGACAGCGAAAACAAAGTAAAAACACAGCTTAACAGCATTTCACTGCAGCTGAAGAAATTGTCGGACGACATTGTGAATTTATATGATGTCAGATATCCTGATATTGCAAATCAAGTAATACTGGCTTGTGCTAATATGACTAAGAGCAAACGCATTTCATTGCAGGAATTGCCCGATGCAAATATGCTGATTAAGTGTATAGATAGTATAAAGGCGATAATTACAGCCAAGTACGAATCTATTGATTGCGATAATTTTGAAGCTGATGACATGCTTTTGACATTTAACGCACAGCTATCTGAGCTGAACGAGTCTATACAGCAAATAAATTATCAAATCGGAACAGTAAATACAAATGCAAATAATATATCGAAGGAAAAGCTTAGGATAAAAAAGGAAATATGCAAGGCATTGCAATTAGACCTTGGCAGGGATTTGAAGAATGATTTTGCAGAACTTCAGAAACTAAGAAATGAATATAAAGAATTTTATACAGAAATACAGCAAAAAGAATCTGCTGCAAAGGTTTCGAAGAAAGCTTTGGTTGCAGACACATTTTCACAGTTAATTGAATATTTCTTTGATGAGAAATACATATTTGACAAAAGCAACTTTAGTCTTATTTTTAAGAATACGGTGTTAAATGATTCTGCTACACATATTCTCAGTGACGGAGAGAAAAGTATTATTGCTTTACTTTTCTTTATTGCAAATATTCATTCATCAGTCAACAGCATAGATGATTATGGGAATATGCTTGTAGTGATTGATGACCCATCTTCAAATCTTGATTACGAAAATACCATAAGAATTGCTGATATTATCAGCAATATAAACAGTATTGTTGATGTGAGCCAGGATATAAAAACGATAGTTCTTACACACGATACTGTTTTAAGAGATGAAATAATAAAACTGCAGAATGCGGAATTGATCACAATCTGATTTGATATGAAAGACGGTGAAATGACCTGTGGACAGCATTAAACGAGATATATTCAAGGCTATACACAACGGCAAATGGTTAAGCATTGAATATCGCAACAAAGAAAATAAAATAACAAAATACTGGATTGGTATAAATGATATTGATGTTGCCCGAAAATCCCTGCATGTAACAGGACTTCATCTCGGTATGTATTCATCCGCTAACCTTACAATATATATTGAAAATATAGTTTCAACCGCTTTGATTGACGGAACATATCAGCCTATAAATACAACACTTGTTGAGGATATCAGGCTTAATCCGCAAAAGTACAGCTTTATTTTCAATAATGTTGCTAATCTGAAAATTCTTGATTATCTTTCTGACTGCAATAGGCTTGATTCGACCCCGTATAAATCAGATTATTGCCTGATAGATCATATTGACGATGATAAACTTTCAGCTGACGGATATATGCTCAGCGACGAGCAGTTCAAGCATATAGTGAATAACTTTCAGAAGAAAAGCACAAGTAACATCAAACGCAGAAACATACAGCAGCTTGCACTTAATATGCTCAGCATCAACACTAAAAAAGGTATCTATGTACTTGCATACCGTAAGCTTGATTTTGACGTTGTACATAAAACGCTTCGGCCAAGTGAAGAAATAACCATCTGCAAGGAATTTACAATTGACGGAAACGTACAGAGTATTCGCAAATTTCTTGATGCAGATGACTATTATCTGTTGGAGGATTATTCTGCCAATCAGGAGAAAATAAAGGATTGCATAACTCGTTCAAATGCAGATATATACGGAGTTGACGATATGCCGTACTTCATCTGCATAGAGAAAAATCCGATAATTGACCTCACTGCGGAATACAACGCTATTATTAACGAATATTCGGAAGGCACAGTTTCAGCTCCAATCAAAGCTTTTTTCGGTGATTTGACCGAGCCGTCAAGACGTCGAAAGGATTATCCGATAACTCTCCTTAACAACAAAGTAAACCTTGACCAACTGCTTTCAATTCATAATGCAATAAAGTATCCGGTTACATATATTCAGGGACCTCCGGGAACGGGTAAGACCAATACAATAATCAACACTATTGCTACGGCTTTTTTCAATGAACGCACTGTGCTGTTCACATCACATAACAACCATCCGATAGATAGTGTATTCAATGTGCTCAACAGCTTGAAATACCGTGATAAAACAATACCGTTTCCTATTCTGAGACTTGGAAACAATGAAATAATTCCCGAGGCAATCAAGTATATCAACGAACTGTACGAAGCAACAAAGAATATGCGGATATATGAAAAGACGCTCAGCAAAAACAAGGAAGATAAAACTGAAAAAACAAAACAACTTACAGAACTGTTAAAAAAGCACGAGGAAATCATCGACCTTAACGAACGCCTTGAAACGATAGAAAACCTCATAAAATTAAACGATAATATGAGCTTTCAATCAGATTTACAGTGTCGTCAACTTGATAGTGTGAAAAAGCGTCTGGCTGAAATCGGTACGGTTTCGGACGAGGATGCTCTCAATCTGCTTAATGATGACAAGGAGGTTTTTTATAAATATCTTTACTATGTTTCTGCAATGTATATCAAGCATCTTGACGAACCGAAATATGCTGATTTTCTGAATATTATCCGAATGACAGATACAGAAGCACAGGTCGTTGAGTTCAACAGGTATTTGACTGATAACGAAAATCTGAAAAAGCTGTTGAGAGTATTTCCGATAATAGCAACTACTTGTATTTCCGCTCATAAACTCGGCAAACCTAAAAAGCACTTTAATATGACAATAATTGATGAAGCGAGCCAATGCAATACAGCAATTTCGCTTGTTCCGATTATCAGAGGCGAAAATCTGATGCTTGTAGGTGATCCACAGCAGCTTAATCCCGTTGTATTGCTCGATTCGTGTGTTAATGACTCTTTACGCAAGAAATACAGTGTTTCTGATGAATATGATTATATTAAAAATTCTATTTACAAAACATATCTTGCCTGTGATGCTGTCAGCAATGAAATTTTGCTAAGTTATCATTATCGTTGTGCAAAGCCGATAATTGAGTTCAACAACAAAAAGTATTACAATAAACGGCTAAAAATAAATTCGGCTTCAGAATCTGTAAACCCATTGATTTTCGTGGATATTGAAAACAATACCACAACAGACAAAAACACTTCTCCATCCGAGACGGAAATGATAGTTCAGTATGCAAAAGCGAACAAAGATAAGAGCATAGGAATTATAACTCCGTTTACAAATCAGCAGGATTATATAAGCAATGCTTTAAAAGCCGAAAGTCTTGTTAATGTAACCTGTGGCACTGTTCACGCATTTCAGGGTGATGAAAAAGATGTTATTATATTTTCATTGGCAATAACAGATAAGACTCATTCCAAAACATATGAGTGGCTGAAAAATAACAGGGAGCTTGTCAATGTGGCTGTATCCCGTGCAAAGAAACAACTGATAGTTCTTTCAAGCACAAAGGAACTCGAAAGACTTCACTCGGATATCGAAAATGATGATATTTATGAGCTCGTTCAATATGTAAAAAACAACGGTATTTCAAAGGTTACTCCGAATAACGTTTCCTCAAGGGCACTTGGGATCAAGCCATACAGTACTGAAACAGAAGAAGCGTTTATGCAGAGTCTTAATCATGCGCTTGATAATATTCTTTATACTGATAACAAATGTTCTGTAGAAAAGGAGGTTGCTATTTCACAGGTGTTCAGCGAAAATGTGCCATATGTTGACCTTTTTTACACAGGGCGCTTTGATTTTGTTATATATCAAAAAGGATACAATAATCAGAAATTCCCCGTCTTAGCAATTGAACTTGACGGAAAAGAGCATATCGAAGATGAAGTTGTACGAAAGCGGGATGAAAAGAAAAATGCTATTTGTAAAGCACACGGTTTTGATCTAATTCGTGTGGAAAATTCTTTTGCACGACGTTATAACTTTATCAAAGATATTCTATTGAATTATTTCGGCAAGGGGATAAGATAATGAAAGATTGCCGCCTGAACATTTTTGCGAATTACGGTATGATTTGTAGGATGCATTTTGCATTAAATTTGCTTAAATTCTTAATTTTATCTTTCGACAAACAAATTGGATAGCAAGAATTTCTATGCTTTCAATCCGAATTTTGATAAGCGGCACGGTGCCTGCGCAGGCAGGATTTACGAAGTTTGTTTTAAGAAAATAAAAACGGCTCGGTGACAAAAATTCATCTTAATACAAAAAGATTGCTGAGTAAAGCTCTACTTCCTAATTCTCTCCCTACGTTCTTTAAACTCAATTCCGCCGTTCTCCGCTTTGCCTTCAAGTTGTGCTCGCTCAACAACTTCCGCCTAAGTCATCTGCGTTTTGAGTTATCGGTATTTTTTTAATCCACAACATTTATTCCCCTTTCTTTTTTATACAATCCACCAAAATTTCATAATCCCCCTCCATCAGACTTAAAAATTCGCTCGAATTTGTAGGTACTTATGAAGGGGGTATTTTTCTACCCTTTGTAGCCGCAGATTTTTTTGAAGGGGGTAGCGCCCATTCGGGCAGAACAATAAAAGTAGGAATACGGAATATTTTGTTTTTTGTATGTGTAGCAAGCAGAGAAAGTACCGTATACTTTCATTTTCGGCTTGCTTAGCAAGCACAGAAAGTATCGTATACTTTCGTGATATGCGGTTTTTGAGTTGTTACCCTTCAAAAAAATATCAGCCGTCCGCCGCCGTGCTGATAGCATACCCCCGCATTTCAGGTTGCACCTAAGACCGCTGATTTTTAAGGAGAGTGATGAAATTGTAGAGAAAAATTATTTACAGAAAAATTATGGGTTATGAAAAAAGAGCGTGAGGTTTTCGCTCACGCTCGGAAGTGTATCACCTTATTCCTTTTCCATCACCAAGAAGTATATTTTTAA
>JAZSBN010000019.1:0-56697 GCA_045602405.1 Ruminiclostridium sp. | reverse complement strand
CCGCCCGTGCTGATATTGCTCGGTTTGCTGGCGGCTGATAGCCGCCCCTACAGTGAAGTTTTAGTTGTTACAGCGTAGTAGGGGAGGCGTTTCGCCTCCCGTTGGATGTATGTAGCATTAACAACGGGAGGGGTGACCCCTCCCCTACAAAAAGTATATACGGTGATTTTTATGAAACGTGCTTTTCTTATAGTCCTTGACAGCTTCGGTATAGGTGAAATGCCCGACAGTGCCGCCTTCGGAGATGAGGGCAGCAATACCCTTGCCGCAATTTCAGAATCCGGATTTTTCAAGGCGGAAAACCTGAAAAAGCTCGGCCTTTTCAATATTGACGGTGTTGACTGCCGCGAAAAATGCGATAATCCCGTTGCCGTTTACGGCAGGCTCAGCGAAGACTCCAAGGGCAAGGATACCACCACGGGCCATTGGGAGATAGCGGGTCTGGTAAGCGACAGGCCTATGCCGACCTTCCCTGACGGCTTTTCTCGGGATTTTATTGAGAGCTTTGAAAAGGCAACGGGCAGAAAATGCCTTTGCAATAAGCCTTATTCGGGTACTGCGGTTATTGCCGATTACGGCCGTGAGCATATAAAAACGGGTGCGCTGATTGTCTATACCTCGGCGGACAGCGTTTTTCAGATTGCCGCTCATGAGGATATCGTACCTGTGGAGGAGCTTTACCGCTACTGTGAAATCGCCCGTAATATCCTTACGGGAAAGCATGGCGTAGGAAGAGTTATTGCCCGACCCTTTACAGGAACACACCCCTTCACAAGAACAAAGAACCGCCACGATTTCTCCCTTAAGCCAACTAAAGAAACCGTTCTTGATAAAATAAGCGGAAAGGGACTTACCTGCTACGGAGTAGGTAAGATAAACGATATTTTTGCAGGAGTAGGTCTTAACGGCTTTATCCGCACAAGCGACAACAAGGACGGAATGTTAAAGACTGAACAGTTTGCAGAACAGGACTGGAAGGGCTTCTGTTTCGTAAATCTTGTGGATTTCGATATGCAGTACGGTCACAGAAACGACGTTTCAGGCTATACCAACGCACTCAATGAATTTGATGAATGGCTGGGCGGCTTCCTTCCGAAGCTTCGGGATAATGACGTACTGATGATTACCGCCGACCATGGCTGTGACCCTGTTACACCCTCTACCGATCATTCAAGGGAGTACACTCCCCTTCTCGTTTACGGAAAGGATATAAAGCCCGAAAATATGGGAACTATCGAGGGCTTCGATAAAATCGGAGAAATGATCCTGAATATGCTTGAGGTATGATATGACAGTAATAATTATCGGCTCATTTTTAGTCCTGACAGGACTTTTTACTGTTGCTAAAAGTATATACGATAAATTCTTTCGCCCCTGTTATCCGAATCCGAAAAAATGGATAAGGGTTAAAGCGAAGGTTATCGGTAACAGCCAATATGAAAGTAACGAATATGTGTCTCCTGCAAATTCCGCCTTCCGTACTTCAAGGACAATAAAAAGCGAATCGGTTATAGAGTATTCCGTAGAAGGAAAGACCTACAGGAAAACTGTAACGGGTACAGAAAAGGGCAGAATAAGTATATACTGCCTTAAGAAAAACCCTCATAGGTTTAAAACTGCGGATGAGCTTAAAAGCAAGCATTATACCAATAAGAATACCGCCGCTTTTCTGGGAACGACAGGCTTTGCTGTTTTATTTATAATCATAGGAGTAGCTTTCATTTTCCTCGGTTTAAAGGAATTAAATCCGCCTGACATATCTCTTAAATTTTATCCGCCACAATAAACTTACCCCCGAAGCTTTTTATAGCCTCGGGGGTATTCTTACTTTCTGAGTCCGTATTTTTCTACGAACGCCTCGATACTTTCGTCACTGCGACAGTCGAATTCCTCGTGGCAGGCAATAAGCTCCCAGCGTTCCTCAAATTCATTCTTATCGCCGGGCTTCATTGTACGAAGCTCGCCTAAAGTTTCAATCTCAACGATAAAGCCGTCGGTGAAGGTCTCGAAATTACAGCCGAAATCAGGATACTCGGCTTCTGCATTAAAATCAAAGGTTTTCTTGAAAATCTGACCCTTATTAACGTAGGCGCACCAACCGTCACGATTGTTCATTCCGATTTTGAAGGACTGGAGCTTATCAGTCTGACGAAGGGTGATATAGCTGTTACTCATATAGAAGCGTTCATCCTTCACATCGGTATATTCCCAGATTACAAGACGGCGGTTGGATAAAAGTCCTGTCTTTTCCTTACTCTGTGGGATGATTTCAATACCGCCCTTATCGCCTACGGTCATACACCAGGGAGAAAGCTTAAGCTCCCTGTCGGAAATATTCTCTACGCTGTGGCCTACTGTTACCTTCGAAGAAGCATCATCAAGCGTAACAGTCATAACGTGCTGTTCTCCCACCTTTGTGCGAGGATCGGGAGTAAAAATAACGCTGTTACCCTTTATCTCATACTTAACGGGAGAATTATCGGGAGTATAGCTCTCGGGCCAGCTTTCGGGACTTGTCCAGAGCCTGTGGCCGCCGTAGATATACCAATTTTCTTCAGTATCGAAGAACTTGTGGATATCGTCGCTGTCACGGTAGGTATCACGGTCTATGTCCTCACGGAGAGTATTCTCCATACCCTTTAAGGCATAGTAAATAATTCTCGGACCTACGTCAATCGTTACCTTAAGGGTACATACATCGTTCTCGATAACGAGGCACTTTCCGAAATTCTTATAGCTTTCTTCTCTGAAATTTATCATGATAGGGATTTTTCCTTTCTTAATGCAGTATTACAGGCTTCTCGGTATAGTCAAGTCCGCATACTCTCCGCTTTTCAAAGGCAAGAGCATACAGATTTCCTGCCACCTCCTCGAGATGACCGAGACGCTTCTGCTTGTCGCCGTACTGCATAAGGGCTTTAAGGGAAGTATCCATAGGTAAGGAGGTATCCGCCTTGGCGAGAATCTCCCTGCCCCTGTCGTTCATTCCCAGTATTCTTATATAACAGGGCGGCTGTCTCAGGTCAGACTTTTTAATCCCTATGAATACCGACATGATTATTCTTCTTATACGGGCCATTGTATAACGCTTCGTTTTTACAAGCATATAAAGCTCGGCTAAGTTGTTGGAAACTCTCGTGGCTTTATAAATCCTGTTTTCGAGACCCATAAGAACGTTCGGAGCCTTTTCTATTTCGGAGGGAGTCATAAGCCTGAGCCTTGCGAGAATTGCGGTTTCGAGACGTCTTAAATCAGCTAAATCAGCCGTAATTTCCGAGGGTACATACCCCGAAACATCCTCGCCCCGAAGAAGCATTTTCCTTATCATAGAAGCGGAAGCGTACTCGCCGTTTACTTCTTCCTTATCGTGTCCTGTACCGATACGGCGTATTGTTACGGGCTTTATGTTTGAGCCGTATTCGCCGAGAGCCTTGAGATATTCTACAGCGAGGGTATTGTTGGGAGAAGCGAGAGCTTCAACAATTTCCTCTTCATAGTAGTTTTCGATAGTTTTCTGGAGAGCGAGAGGATATGTATCCCCCTGCTTCATATAGCGGAAAAAGTCCTCGTGCTGCTGGGCGAAAAGAACAGCGCCCGCAGTTTCTTCAAGAAGGGACACGTCGCCGCATTCGCTTCCGAAGCTTATCATATCCACACAGCCCAGATTATTCAGCAAAGATACCGCACCGTCAGCAAACTGCTCAGCGCTTCCGAGGGCGTAAGGAACGGGTAATTCTATAACAAGGTCAACACCGTTCTGTAATGCAGTACGGGTTCTCTCGAACTTATCCATTACCGCCACATCGCCGCGCTGTGTAAAATTACCGCTCATAACCGCAACAATGTGGGTTGCGCCGTATTGCTCACGGGTTTTCTCGATATGATAACGGTGACCGTTATGGAAGGGATTATATTCGGCTACAATTCCGCAGATTTTCATACAACTTACCGTCCTTTCGGTTTTCATAGATAAATTATAACAGATTTTTCAAAATTTATCAACTTATTTTTGAAGATTTCATAAGAATGTATAAAAATCACGTCGTTTATTATTGAAGTTAATCAAAAAATATTTACCCCATTACCACTAAAATAATGCCGGAATTCCCCATAACAAAGCTACTGCATAAAAAAACAGAGATTTATCCGATAAATTTTCATAAAAGACTTGATTTTTCTTCCATTTTGGTATAAAATTAACAAGTACTATTATTTATACTTTTCTGAAAGGAATTTTAAAAATGAACATTCTTGTTATCAATGCAGGCAGTTCATCTCTTAAGTATCAGCTTATCGAGATGACAGACGAAAAGGTTATCGCTAAGGGTAACTGTGAAAGAATCGGTATCGACGGTCATATCAAGCACACAACCTTCGACGGTCGTGTTTATGAAACTGACTGTGCATTCCCTACACATACCGAAGCTTTTGAAAAGGTTGTTGAAGTTCTTACAACAGGCGACGCTTCCGTTATCAAGGACATGAGCGAAATCTCCGCTGTAGGTCATAGAATCGTGCAGGGTGCTGAAGTATTCCCCACATCTACTATCGTTACCGACGAGGTTATCGAAAAGATTGACGAGCTCCGTGAGCTTGCTCCCGTACATAACCACGCTCACGCATTAGCTCTCAGAGCTTGTAAGAAGGTAGTTCCTGCTGATGTTCCTCAGGCTGTTATCTTCGATACCGCTTTCCATCAGACAATGCCCGAAAAGGCATTCATGTTCGGTATGCCCTACGAAGTATATGAAAAGTATTCCGTAAGAAAGTACGGCTTCCACGGTACATCCCACCGTTTCGTTTCCGCCAAGTATGCTGAAGTAACAGGCAAGGATATCAAGGATGTAAAGCTTGTAACCTGCCACCTCGGTAACGGCTCTTCCATTACTGCAGTAGACGGCGGTAAATCCGTAGATACATCCATGGGCTTTACTCCCCTCGACGGCGTACTCATGGGTACACGTTCCGGCTGTGTTGACCCCTCTGCTGTTACATTCGTACAGGATAAGCTCGGTTTAACACCCTCCCAGATGAGCGATTACCTCAACAAGAAGTCCGGCTTCCTCGGAATTTCCGGTATCTCCAGCGATAACAGAGATATCGAAGCTGCTGCTCAGAAGGGCGACAAGAGAGCTATCTTAGCAGGAGATATTCTCCGCTACGGTATCAAGAAGTACATCGGCTCCTATGCTGCCGCTATGAACGGTCTTGACGCTGTAATCTTCACAGGCGGTATCGGCGAAAACGCTGATTTAGTTCGTCGTGATGTTTGCCGTGACATGGAATACTTCGGAATCAAGATCGACGAAGAGCTTAACGCTACTATCCACGGTCAGCTCACAAAGATTTCTACACCCGACAGTAAGACTGAAGTATGGGTAATCCCCACAAACGAAGAATTACTTATCGCTCGTGATACCAAGGAGCTTTGTAAGCTTTAATTCATTTTGAAATAACCTGAGCCTGAGAGGAAAAATCCTTTCAGGCTCTTTTATTTTACAGTAAAAAATCCGCTTCAATACAAGAAGCGGATCTGATATTGATATTTTTCAGCGCCTTGAGCCCATCTGCTTCGCAAGAGCAAGAGAGGAATAATTAGTCTCATCCTTCTTGGTAATTTCATAGATTTCATCGTCGAAGGTTGCGTCGCCTACAAGGAACCTGCTGACGCTGTTCTCGGTGTAATCCATGAATTCCTCAAGATAGCTGTCTGCTACAGCCTTTATCTGGGAGTAGATAGGATCCTCGGATTCAGAAATATTCTTGAATATCTCGTTGATACGAGCGTCCATAACGTACTTCAGACGTCCTGCAACATAAACATAGGTAGCAGAAAGATCGGGATTTTCCAGTATTGCCTTAGCGAACTCGATAAATCGGTTTCTGTCGGTATACTGGAGGAAATTACAGGCATAGACTATACTTTCATAGTAATTCTGGGATATAATGTACTGATCGTCAACCTTTGTTTCTCCACTGAGCAGTAATGCAAGATCCTCGTCGTTAAGCTCTCTTACCGCATGGGCGGAAATCATCATATCTGCGTCGGGAAGAGCCTCTACTCTTGCGTTTATTTCGGGAGTAAGCTTCTTGGAATAAGATACTCCGCTTATCATTTTTTCAGCCTTTGCCTTTATAACTTCATAATCCTGATTAACAACGCCCTTACGGTTTAGAAGGAAGCTTTCTGTCATTTTTCTTGACAGCACATCAAAACCGATATTTACATAGGGACAAGAAAGTGCAACAATTTTGCCTTTCGTGGGAGAATCACTGTCAACATCAACAAGCACCTTGTTCAGAGGCTCAATGATTATACAGCTGAAATCCACTCTTTCGCTGAGGCAGGCTGTAGCATTTGTATGACCGTAGAGAAGAGCCGAGAACATACCCGAAAGATGATAGGCAATACCACCAAGATGCTTTCCCTTCTTAAGGCGTGTTACTGCCGTTTCAAAATTCTTCTCGGTAAAATCCGCAAAATTCTTGGTAGGAACAAGGAACATAGGAGAATAATCCCTGTGGTCGTCAATAATCGGGATATGCTCCGCCGAGCCGTTGAATTCGTGCTTTACGGTATATGCGTTCCAGAAGAAATTTCCTGCGCCATCGGTAGGAAATGCATTATTTACATGTACAACATAAAGTCCCGGAGTAAGTATCTCAAAAATAGGCATCATCGCCTTAGAGAGAGCAAGTCCGTCCTTAAAATAGGCGTCACAGCAGGCAGGAAGAAGAGTTCCGATAACATTCTTGCATTTTTCCAGGGTTGAGGTCTGCCATATCTGGCGGTTGCTTTCTGCGTCCTGTCCGTTATTCAGAATATTTATGATACACTCGGAGCCTACATAAAAGCTGCTTCTTTGGGTTCCTCTTCTGTTGGTAGTATCACAGATACCGATAATTCCGTCTCCACCCGAAACATTGACAAGAAGAAATTCGCCCTGTGAGCCCCTGAGAGATTCTATATTAACGCTGGCTTTCATTATTTTTCAGTCCTTTCATTCCTTCAGAAGATTGCTTGCGATAAAAACGCCTAACTCATCGCAGGTCTTTTTCGGGAAAAGTCTTTTAGGTATACGGCATACCGAACGATCCTTAAGCATAATGACTATG
The DNA here is from genome assembly GCA_045602405.1 of Ruminiclostridium sp. GTDB lineage: Bacteria > Bacillota > Clostridia > Oscillospirales > Ruminococcaceae > Ruminiclostridium_E. The sequence goes on along the minus strand of JAZSBN010000019.1, from coordinate 49,581 downwards.
GTATGCTTGGTTTCAAAATAATTCATCGCCTTAGACCAGGGGATAAGCTCCTTACCCATATATACGCATTCTTCAACAGCCGCAAAGCCGTTGGAGGAAACCACGAAAATTATATTTTCTGTGGTGGTAACGTCGCTTCGGACATAATTGGCGTATCTGTATCTTGCAGTAGTACAGCATATAAGATAAATCACAACCGCAAAGGCAACGCCTGAAAAAAGTGAAAGACATATATAATATATCAGGTTTTCCTCAACTTTTCCGCCGATAAAAGCAAGACAAAGGAAGGTTACAACAGCCGACACAATGGCCGCTACCCAGATTATCCATGCAAAACGGGAATAAACCTTGGCTACGCTTCCCGAATTTATATCACGCTCAGTATATGTACCTGCTGCCGAAAAAGCGGCAGTAGCAACGTCGGCTGTCCTGTAATTGTATTTAGGCGGGATAATACGCTTGGTAACCTTCTTTGTAATGTGGCTGTAATTGGAAATCTGACCCTCTACGATACTTCTGAAGGCGATAAGCTTAGAGGCGTCGGAGAAGCAATTCTTTGTTATCGTATAGCTTGAGCCGTTCAGAAGAGTGATGATGAAGGAGCCGGGAAGCTCTGTATATGACTTAAGCATAGACCATTCATATACATCGGGGACATCGCTTTCCTTATCGTAAACAGCAAAATAATCGCCTATTATAAAACTCTGAGGGTTCTGACTTATAGTAACTCTCATACCGGGTAAACCGTCAAAAGCCATTTTTTTCATTCCTTTACTAAACATATTCCATAATAGTTATATCGGCAGAATTACAAAAATATTTAGCTTTTTTCGTAAAAACTTAAAGGCAGTCCCCATTATTTCAGGAGACTGCCTCTTAAAACGTTATCTCTGTTTACCGAAAAGCTGAACATAATAATAATATTCGCCGTTCTTTTCCCAGCCTACTCCCAGCTCGGTAACCTTTTCGCTGAGAATATTATCCCTATGAGCCTTGGAATTCATCCAATTCTTCATATTACGCTTAACGGAATCGCTCAGGTCGTAAGTATTTCTACCGATATTTTCAGCCGCCACCTTAGCGTCATAGTTGAACTCATCGAGAACTGTACTCCATTTTTCTCCGTCAGGTCTCAAATGCTTTTTATCATATTTTCTGGAAATTTCATCAGCTCTCTTCTCTGCCGCCGCGGTAAGTACGGGATTGAGCACAACGGGATCAAGCCCCTTGGCTTCACGCTCCTTGTTTACAGCGTCGAGAATATAGAGCATTACTTCGTCATATTCGGTAACAAGCTCTATCTCAGATAAATCCAGCTCGGAAGATACACTGTCCCTGTAATCTTCTTTAACCGCCATTGCCTTTATCGTAGCGTCAGAAGAAGCAAGAAATTCTCCGAAATACATTTCCGATTTTTCGTCAGGCTCACTTCCGTCAACAGTATAGTAAATTGTTGCATCATCTGTAACAGATTCAAGTGATACCTGTACCATGCTTTCAGTAACGCCCACCATAGAAATTTCAACAGGCATACAGCGCAGCTTTATCTTCAGATTAAGAGTACTCATGCGCTTCCCCTTCTTGTTGTATTCGCTTATACGCACAAGCTTCTCTGAAGTAAATTTAAGACGCTTTGTATACTCCTTGGATTTTGAAGTAGGCGCTTTTCCGCTGGTTGTATATCGAAGAGTGTTACCCTCGGTTTTGGGCGCAAGCTCCAATGTGGTATAGCCGTCATGATATTCTATATCATAGCTGATCTTCGAAGAAGCTTCCGCCGTTATACAAACGGGATTTTCGGGTATTATGTCACAGGTTCCCGAAAAAATGATACCTGCCGCTAAGACAGCGGAAATTAAATTTTTAAATCTCATATCTCTAACCTCTTAGAGATAATTCTACCAGATTATACCGGAAAAATCAATCAAAAGCACAAAAAAATGTTATTTTCTAACTATAGGTAGAAAATAACACAATTATTATGTAGATTGTACACAAAAAAATAAAGCCCGAACTAATCGGGCTTTATATGGAGCGGATTACGAGGCTCGAACTCGCTACCTCCACCTTGGCAAGGTGGCGCTCTACCAGATGAGCTAAATCCGCATGGTGCCTCCGGTCGGAATCGAACCAACGACACGAGGATTTTCAGTCCTCTGCTCTACCGACTGAGCTACAGAGGCTTAATTATTGGCGACCCGGATGGGGCTCGAACCCACGACCTCTAGCGTGACAGGCTAGCGTTCTAACCAACTGAACTACCGGGCCAGATGGTGGGAGTTACAGGGCTCGAACCTGTGACCCTCTGCTTGTAAGGCAGATGCTCTCCCAGCTGAGCTAAACTCCCATCTGTCATCTCCTGACGACTATTAGATTATACTACAAAATTCTTCAAATGTCAATACTTTTTTTAAAAAAATTTTAATTTTTTTATTTTTTCTTTTATGTATAATGAAAAAGCTGCTGCCTATAATATTATCAGTCCGTATATTATGTTTCGGACTACCTTTCGGAAAGGAATGTAAAGCTATGAAGATTATGGATAAAATCGCCCTGTTTCTTCTTATCGTCGGAGGAATAAACTGGGGGCTTGTAGGCTTGTTCAGCTTCGACCTTGTAGCCTGGGTATGCGGCGGCTCAGACAGTATCATAAGCAGAATCGTTTATGTTCTTGTTGCACTTTCCGCATTATGGTGTGTTTCTCTTTTCTTCAAGAGAAACGAGCTTATCGAGGCCGACGCATAAGGAATACGTTTTTTCAGACATATTCCACAGTAAAGAGTGCTGTTATCGTGATACAGCACTCTTTAATTTTATCCTGTAAAACAGCAATCCCACAGCCGTAAAGCTGTGGGAATAAAAGCTTATAACTGCTCGGAAGCTCCGAAATCGAAGGTGTCGATTGATACGGTATCCATTGTATCGAGAGAAATGCTGTCTATATCGTCGGCAGCTTCTTCTGTTTCAGACGCTTCTTCCTTTGTTTCTTCAGGCTCAACTGTTACCTCGGGGATTTCTGTTTCCTCGGAGGAGCCGATTTCAGCAACATCTGTAGAAGCTGTAACCTCTGTTACCTCTTCTTCAGCTTCTTCGGGAGCCTCGGTTATGTCAACGATTTCTTCTGCCTCTTCAGCTACGTCAGCTTCCTCTGTTTCTTCTGCAGGAGTTGTGTTTATGGAAGAAACCATGCTCTTTAAATGGTCGATTTCAGTCTTGATTGTTTCGCCTGCTTCACCTGCAAGCTCAACAGTCTTAGCCTTAGCGTCCTTAGCTAAATTTACTGTCTTTTCCTTAACTTCCTTTGTGAACTGAACTGTCTTAGCCTTAGCGTCCTTAGCGAGGTTTACTGTCTTGTCCTTGGTTTCCTTTGCGAATTCCTTAGTCTTGGCTACAGTATCCTCACCCTTGGCAACCATATCCTGATTGATAATTTCGTCGATACCTTCCTTGAACTTTTCGGTACCTGTCTTTAAAGCGCCTACTGCAAAAAGAGAAGCTCTCTGAAGCTTTTCCTTGGGAGTGGAATGCTTTTCCTCTACGAAAATCTCGGAATCCGTATCATAAACATGAGCGGTTTCCTCATTCTTCTTCTTTTCATAAATCTTCTTGCCAACGTAAAAGCCTATTCCGGCAACTGCCGCAAGGCCGATAAAAGCCGATAACTTACCCATGATAATTATTCCTTTCTGGTGTGTAATGTCAGTAAATCCGATAAACTTATTATACAGTATTATTCGTAATTTGTAAAGTATTTCCAAAAAAATATTTACTTCTTGTTTATAGCCTCAAGATAAAAAATCGGATAACCCTGTGATGAGAAGCGTTCTTCATATTCAGTTATAATATTCCCCTCAATCTTGCTGTTATGCAGGTCAAAGGTTATATTTCTGAGCCTGAAATCATTGTCGCAGAAGCTGTTGAGGGAAAATTCAAAGAATTTCGAATTGTCGGTCTTCTGTACTATAAGAGCGTCCTTTTTAAGAATCTTTCTGTAAATTGAAAGAAAACGCTCATGCGTCAGCCTGTGCTTTGCGTATGTATTTTTCGGGAAGGGACAGCTAAAATTAAGATAGATCTTATCCACGCTGTTTTCGGGGAATATTTTTTCGAGATATTCCGCCATACCCATTACATAACGGAGATTTTTAAGTCCCGATTTATGGGTACGCTCCATAGCAGTAACAAGAACGTTCACATTCTGTTCCACCGCAACAAAATTTATATCGGGGTTTCTTCTTGCTATTTCTTCGGCGAACTGACCTTTACCGCAGCCGATTTCAAGATGAAGAGGATTATTGTTCCCGAAAACCTTTTCCACGTCGATAATTTCAGGAGGATTTATACCCTTCTGTTCGGAAGCGTAATCCTGAAGCCAGCCGAGACTTACGTCCGAGCAAGCAGCAATTCTCTCGTCAAGATGACGCTTTTTTCTCATTCTCATATAAGTTTATTTTCCTTTAATTCAATATATTTTTCAAAAAGCTGTACCGTGATACTTCCACCTCTTAATTTGCTCATGACCTGATTTTCAGGGAACCATTCTGCCTCGGCTACCTCTACGGAAAGCTTCATTTCCGCTTTTTTCGCCTTACATATAAAGCCAAGCATAAGCTGGTCACGCTTTTCGTAATATACGCTCATGGCGAAATGACAGCTTTCGGGAATAATCCCGATTTCCTCTTCTATTTCCCTCATGGCGGTATATTCGGCAGTCTCGCCGGGCTTTATATAGCCCGAAACGAGAATATAGTGCTCGGTAGGCATATAGGACTGCTTTATAAGCGCCGCTTCCCCCTGTTCATTTACACAAAGGCAGATAACACAGGTAGAAAACACAGGGAAGAAGGGTCTGTCACAGCTTTCGCAGAAGGGTACTTCACCTTCGTCGCCCAGCTCCCTCGATACAAGCTTACTGCCGCAGAGGGGACAAAATTTATATACCATTATGTCTCCTTATTTCTTGAAGCTGTATTCACAGAAATCAAAGGTTGCGAAATAATCCTCGGGAGTTTCAGCACGGCGGATAAGCTGATAGCTTCCGTCTTCCTTCAGCATTATTTCAGCGGAACGGAGCTTACCGTTATAGTTATAGCCCATAGAGAAGCCATGTGCGCCTGTGTCGTGAATATATATAAGGTCGCCCATGTCGATTTTCGGAAGCTCTCTGTCCTTGGCGAACTTGTCGCAGTTCTCACAGAGACCGCCCACTACGTCATAAACATGGTCGCAGGGCTCATTTTCCTTACCCATAACGGTGATATGGTGGTAGGAGCCGTATACTGCAGGACGCATAAGGTTAGCCGCACAAGCGTCCACACCGATATATTCCTTGTAAATATGCTTTTCACGGATTGCTCTTGTTACAAGTGCGCCGTAGGGAGCAAGCATAAAACGTCCGAGCTCTGTATAAATAGCTACGTCGCCCATTCCTGCAGGAACGAGAACTTCATCGTATGCTTCCTTTACTCTTCTTCCGATTTCAGCGATATCGTTGGCAGGCTGGTCAGGCTTATAGGGGATACCTACGCCGCCTGAAAGGTTGATGAAGCTGAGCTGTACGCCTGTCTTTTCCTTGATATCAACAGCCGCCTTGAACATAATCTTCGCAAGAACGGGATAATAGTCGTTTGTGAGAGTGTTGCTGGCTAAGAAGGCGTGCATACCGAAGGTCTTAGCACCCTTTTCCTTTAAGATACGGTAGGCTTCAACAATCTGGTCATGGGTAAGACCGTACTTTGCGTCCTTTGGGGTATCCATTACGTTGCCTGTTTCGCTTGTTCTGAACTCTCCGCCGGGGTTATAGCGGCAACAGATTGTCTCGGGAATACCGCAGAGCTTATCGAGGATTTCGATATGTGTGAAATCGTCAAGATTGATTATAGCGCCAAGCTTTCTTGCAAGAAGAAAATCAGCGTCGGGAGTTTCGTTGGAGCTGAACATGATGTCGTGACCCTTACCGCCCACCTTATCGGAAAGCATAAGCTCAGTATAGGAGGAACAGTCAAAGCCGCAGCCTTCCTCCATAAGAGTCTTTAAAATAAAGGGATTGGGAGTTGCCTTTACTGCGAAATATTCTCTGAAGCCCTTGTTCCAGGAGAAGGCTTCCTTGAAGCGTCTTGCGTTCTCTCTTATTCCCTTTTCATCGTAGATGTGGAAGGGGGTAGGATATACCGCAGCAATTTCCTCTAACTTTTCTTTTGTGGTAAAGGGTAATTTTGTGTTCATTATGTTGTTTCCTTTCGTTTTCATATTTTTATCGGCATTAAAGCAGGGATAATGCAATAAGTGCCGCTGTAAATACATATTTTGCGAATATTCCCGATTTCCGTATACGACGGAAATGCTTTTCACTGCAGTCCTTCTCGGTAACCATGTTTGTCCACTGGGGATAAACGGAAACTATTGAAAAGGCTCCGCATACCAGAAAAAGCACTATTCCGCAGATTATCGAAGAAGCCCCTCTTATTCCCAGAACAGTAAGCAGTATCAGCGTAATACCGCCTCCTACACCGAGGATAAGGGAAATTATCTCTGCTGTAAGCTCACCTTTTCTGTAGGGTACTTTATCGGGAAGCTTCATATCATACCTCCATATACTTTTCCATGAACTTAAGGGAAAGCTCTATCCAGGTTCTGCAGTTTTCACGATAGAAATATTCGTTCCAGCCTGTATTCTTATCGCAGGTAGAAAGTCCGTGGGGGCCTTCATCAAACATGTGAAGCTCTACGGGTACGCCGTTGGAGACGCAGGCCTTCGCCATAACAAGACTGTTATGTGCGGGAACACAGTCGTCGTTAGCGGTACACCAGAGGAAAATCGGAGGAGTTTTCGGAGTAACACGGTTTTCAAGGGATAATCGTGAAAGCTCGCTGTGTCCTGCATCCTCGCCTAAAAGAACGTTGAAGGAGCCCTTATGGGGATTAGTGATACCGCTTATAACGGGGTAATTGAGGATAGCCGCATTGGGTCGGATATCCTCGGGCTGACAGCCAAGAGCCTTAAGGATAGTACTGTCGTTCCACATTGTAGCGAGACAGCCAGCAAGATGTCCGCCTGCACTGGCTCCCCATACTGCAATCTTATTCTTATCAACGCCGAATTCCTCGGCTCTCATACGGATTTTATAAAGAGCGTAGGCCGCGTTAAGGAAAGCCGCAGGATATCTCTTATTACAGGTATAGTAAAGAACGAAGGCGTTGTAGCCTTCCTTGAGATACTGCATAGCCACAGGCTCAGCCTCTCTCTCGGAGCAGAATTCATAGCCGCCGCCGGGAAAAATCAGAATTGCGGGACGTTTTTTCCCCCATTCTATACTTTCCACAGGATCAAGAAGATATGCCTTCATGTAAACTGTTTTTTCATTGTTAAGATAAAAGGTTTTTATGTTCATGGCTTTTTCCTCACTTAGCGTTTACTTTATCCATAAATTTTTCGCAGTCCACGATAAAACGTTCATGTCTGCCTTTTCCGATAACGCCCGAAGTATCCGAAGCGGTTACCTCAAAAACAAGTCTCCTTCTGTCGATTTCGACAAGCTCGCTCTCACAAGCTATTTCTTTACCGAGCCCCGTAGCGGAAATATGTTCGATTTCAAGCTTCGTTCCTACTGTAGTCTGACCCTCGGAAAGCTCCTCTGCCACAGAAAGCATGGCTGTCTTTTCCATAAGCGCTATCATGGCAGGAGTAGCGTATACCTGAAGGCTTCCGCTTCCTACGCTGGCCGCTGTCTTATCTGTTGTGACTGTTTCAGTCTGTCTGCCCTTTAAACCTGTTTCAAGCATTATTTACCGTTCCTTTCAGCTCCTGCCTATAAAAAGCAAGAAGCTTTACCTTCATATTATACTAATCAAAGACATTATACTATATTATCAGAGATTTTTCAATAAATTTTAAAAATATTGAAAAAATTTTTTAAAACCCCTTTATTTTTTATGAGAAATATATTATAATAGAATATGTGTTATGTATATAACAAGCACTATATTTTTTAAAGGACAAGATAATTATGGATAAACTAAAGGTTCAGGTTAACGGCAGAGGCTATTATCTCAAGACAGATAAGCCCGACGAGGTACTCAGCTTTGCTGCGGAATTTGATTCCAGGATTACATATATTCAGACAAAAATGCCCGGAATAAGCGAGGCAGAAGCCACCGCTCTTTCCGCTCTTATAATCATGGGTGATTCCCTTAAGAAGGAAAGAAGTGAACAGGATCAGCTCCTTATCGACGAGCTTATGGGAAGAATAGAGGTTCTTGAAGAGCGCAATGCTACCCTTCTCAGTCAGATTGAGCTTCATAACGAGGCTGAGGACGCAATGAGAGACGAAATAAGCAGTCTCAGAGAAAAGGAAGCCTTACTCAACGAGCGTATCTCCGATGCAGAGGAAAAGGAACAGGAGCTCAGCGGTAAATGTACTGACAGTGAAACAGAGCTCAGCGATGTTAAATCCGCTCTCGCCTCCGCAAACAAGATAATCGCCCAGATAAATACCGAAAAGTTTACCGAGGTAGCCGCTAATGAGGCTCTCAGAAACGAGCTTGAAGCTTCACATAACAGACTTGAAGCGGCAAATAAGCTTATCGCCGAGCTTAACGGAAAGCTTACAAAGCTTGAAATAAACACTATTTCCAACACCGAGGGAGGAGTTTCTCCCGACGCCGAGGAGCTCAAGAAGCTTAAGGAAGAAAAGGAAGAGCTTGAAATTGAGCTTGCTATTGCCAACGAGGAAATAGAAAAGATAAAGTCGGGTAAAGACAATCCCACCAACGAACAGCTGGGAAAAACCATAGCCGAATATGAAAAGACCATACGTCAGCTTGAAAACCGTAACAACGAAATGGATAAGCTGAGAAATATCCTTGCGGAAACAGAACAGTCCATCCGCCAGAAGGCTGACGAAAAGGAAACAGAGAACCAGAAGCTTCGCAACATCCTCAAAAATTACGAAAATTCCTACGGTCTCTGCGTTTCCAAGAAGGAAGACGAGATAAGAGAGCTCCAGCAGGAGGTTGAAAAGCTTAAGCTTGCCTTAGGAGCAGGCGCACCCGAAAAGCTCAACGGCTCTTATGTCCAGACTACTTTTGAATCATGATTGAAATATTAGCCCCCTGCGGCGGTACCGACGTACTTCCCGCCGCACTCAATACAGGAGCAGATGCGGTCTACCTCGGAGTGACCGCATTTTCTGCACGCAGAAATGCAAAAAACTTCACTCCCGACGAGCTGAGAGAAGCGGTAAAAACCTGCAGGCTCTATGGCACAAAGGTTTATGTTACCCTTAATACCCTTGTTTTTGACGAAGAGCTTGACGCTCTCCGTGATACGGCGGAGCTTCTCGAAGAGGTCGGCGTTGACGCAGTAATTGTTCAGGATTTAGGAGCGGCAGAGATAATCCGTGAGACTGCCCCTTCCCTTAAGCTTCACGCTTCCACACAGATGACTGTATGCTCACCCTCAGGAGCGGAATTCTGCCGAAAGCATGGCTTTTCAAGGGTAGTTCTTGCCCGTGAAATGTCCATGAAGGAAATAGAAAACGTAACAAGAAACGTAGATATCGAAACTGAGGTTTTCGTTCACGGCGCACTTTGCGTATGCGTAAGCGGACAGTGTCTTATGAGCGCTATGTACGGCGGGAGAAGCGGAAACAGAGGTCTCTGTGCTCAGCCCTGCCGACTTGATTTTACCTACGGAGACAGGCACAGCGTTTTATCCCTCAAGGATCTGTCTGTTATAGAAAAGCTTCCTGAGCTGGAAAGAATCGGCGTAACCTCCGCCAAGATAGAAGGCCGTATGAAGCGGCCCGAATATGTCGCCGCCGCCGTTTCCGCCTGCAGGGATATATTAAGCGGTAAAAAGGCTGATACCGAAACCCTTAAGGCAGTATTTTCAAGAAGCGGCTTTACTGCTTCATACCTTAACGGCAGTATCAGCGACATGCAGGGCGTACGTACACGGGATGACGTTACCGCCGCGGCTCCTGCACTTAAAAAGCTGGAAAAGCTTTACGAAAAGCCTATGAAAAGGCATATCGTGGATATAGATATTACCGTAGAAGCAGGAAAACCTGTAACAGCGGCAGTAAAATGCGGAAGAATAAGCTTCAGCTATACCTCTGACATTGTGCCTGAGGAAGCCAGAAACAGAAGCATCACTCCCGACGAAATATGCGAAAGAATCGGAAAAATGGGCGGTACAGTTTTTGAAGCAGGCAATATAACCGCATCGGCGGAAGAAGGAATAATGATTTCAGCCTCGGGAATCAACGCAGTACGCCGGGGAATTTTAGATAGAATAAGCGAAATACTCATAACAAAAGAAGGTCTTTGAATTGAATAAAAATACCGATCTTACGGTTGGTACACCCTCACGGGTATTATTGAAATTTTCACTACCACTGCTGATAAGCGTTGCCTTTCAGCAGTTCTACAACATCGCGGACAGCATAATAGCGGGAAAATGCATTGAAAACGGAGAGGAAGCTCTCGCCGCAATAGGCGCAAGCTATCCTGTAACCATGCTTTTTATCGCAATAGCCACAGGCTGCAGTGCAGGCTGTTCGGTAATAGCCTCAAACCTTTTCGGAAGCCGACAGCTTTCAAGGCTCAAAACCTCGGTTACTACCTCTTTTATTTCAATAGGCATACTGAGCGTAGCTCTGGTAATCACGGGACTTCTTACCTGTGAGCCTATAATATCGGCGCTTAATACGCCCGAAAACATTTTCAGGGATAGCTGTACATACCTTAACATTTACGTTCTCGGTCTCCCCTTCCTTTTCTACTACAATGTCTGCAACGGCATTTTCGCCTCTCTCGGCGACTCGAAAACTCCCCTTTATCTTCTTATAATGTCGTCTCTGGGCAATATCGCCCTTGATCTGGTAGCGGTACTTTGCTTCAATATGGGAATCGCAGGAATAGCATGGGCAACCTTTGCGGCTCAGGGCTTTTCCGCAGTAGTAGCAGTAATCCTTCTTATAAAAAGAATAAACAAGCTGGAATGCAAGGATAAGCCGCCGCTTTTTTCTGGAAACATGCTGAAAAAAATAGTATCGGTAGCCGTACCCTCGATATTACAGCAGAGCTTCGTTTCTGTAGGTAATCTTTTCATCCAGGGCATTATCAACGATTTCGGCTCATCGGCTATCGCAGGATATTCCGCCGCCATAAAGCTCAACACCTTTATGGTTACCTGTGTTGCCACCATGTCCAACGGTCTTTCAAGCTTTACCGCCCAGAATATCGGCGCAGGAAAAACCGACCGCATAGGAAAAGGCTTTAAGGCTTCGCTTCTGATTTCTCTTTGCATAAGCACTATAGTTTCGCTTCTGTATCTGATTTTCGGCGGCTCCCTCGTAGGCCTGTTCATGGAAAGCCAAGACGGAAAGGCGATCGAGATAGGCTATGAATTCCTTCTGATAGTAGCACCCTTCTATTTCACCGTTACCACCAAGCTTATATGCGACGCAGTACTCAAGGGCTCCGGAGGAATGCTCCTGTTCATGATAACTACCTTCAGCGACCTGATTTTAAGAGTATGTCTTGCATTTTTATTCTCGGGCAGCCTCGAAATGGGGCTTACGGGAGTATGGCTCTCATGGCCGATAGGCTGGGCTGTTTCCGCCGCAATTTCACTGATTTTCTATGCAGGCGGTATCTGGAAAAAACACATGAAAAACTACTAAAATAAGCCGTAGGCGGATAAATTTCCGCTTACGGCTCAATTTATTTATTTTGTTGTTTAGCAGTGAAGCTTTTTCTTCCTGCAGGATACTTAACAGCCTCACTTCGTGAAAGGCTTGCCATTTTGCGTCTTTTCGCTTCCCTCGCCTTAAGTATACGCCTTTTTTCTTCCTCCGCAATTACTGCAAGAAGCTCCTCACGGATAAAGCTGTCGTCGTCATACTTATTTATTTTGAGAGTTTCAAGAACAGAACAATACTTATCCACAAGGCACACCAGCCAGCTTTCACGGTGCTTCGGAAGCTTTCTCAGGGTAAGAGGCCACATGTGCGTCCTTATTATGTCGAGTTCACGCTTATTGAGCCTGAAATCCCTGATAGCGTTTTTTGAGGCAGTAAGCGGATGTGCGAAGCCGTGCAGACCGTCTCCCACATTCGAGGTCTTATGCCAGTCATAAAGGAAGAAATCGTGAAGAAGTGCGCCTCTTATAAGACTTCGTTTATCATATTTTATACCGAGCTTTTCAGCCAGCTTTATACTATAAGCGGCTACAGCCGCACAGTGACCGTAAACCGATACGTTTCCATGCTGTATACACTTTTTCGTAGACTGCATTTTACGGTTGGTTACTATCTCGGAGGCAGTTTTATGAAAAAAATGCTCCTCCATACGCTCCTTGCTGAAAGGAGTTTTGTAATTCTTTTTGATTTTGCTGTAGTCATAGGGCTTATAGGAAAGCCTTTTCTTATTACGGATATACATATCATTTCCCATAAGCTTAACCCCTTTTTTATACCTCGACGGTTTCTTCGGTCTCCGTTTCCGGCACGGAAGACTGCTCAGGCATTATTTCAAGCTCCTTGCTGTTTCTGAGCTTTATTCTGAATTCCTTAAGCATCTCTCGTCTCTTGATTACTGCACCGCCAAGCTCAATGAACTTTTCTGTCACAATCTTCTTAACCTTATCATAGGGTAAGGTTTTAAGCTTCTTTATCATTACAGACTGATATACCACGGTAACAATAAAATCCACAAGCAAAGCCAATGACATAAGCATTGTATATATCATCATTACGATATTCGGGACAACACCGAGCACCCAGTCCACAATGCCGTGGAGAATATACACCATAAACAGGGCCAAAAGTCCCCAGAACAGCGAAGAAATAAGTGAAATCCTGTTCTTATAGGTGAATTTGAGCATGCTGTAATCCCAGAACTGTTTATGGAATATAGATTCAAGAAGCCATCCCACAAAGTATTCAAGAACAGTACAGCCAAGCATTCCCACAAAATACACAAGGAAGCCGTTATCCTTAAAGGGCACACAGCATATAAGCAGGAACATGCCGCCGAAGCCGTAAATCGGAATATAGGGACCCTTAAGAAAGCCTCTGTTTACAAGACGTCTGTGATAAATGGATTCGATAACCGATTCCTGCACCCAGCCTATATTGCAGAACAACATAAACATGAACAGAAGCTGTTCAGGGTAATATCCTATTATCGTCATAACTTCTGCTCCTTAATACATCATTTTATCTGTGAAGATGTTATGTTTCTGTTAATCTTCGTACAATCTATCTTTTCCCATTCGGGAACGCCTATTCTTATTTCCTTATCCGCCGCTAAAATCGTGTCGGAATAATTCTTAAGTATGCTTGCCTGAACCTTAACCTCTGAATCAGAGGAATTCTTCATGGCGATATAGCTTTCATCGTTTTCATCAACGGTATAGTAAACGCTTATCTTATTGGGATCCTCGTTTCTTACAACAACCCTGTAGATATCCATTTTTGTTTCGCCGTTATAATCAACAGCTCCGTAAAGGATACATTCGGTAGCCGCCGAGCCATTCTTGACATAAGCCTTGTATATGTAAAGATCGTTGTTTACGGGAAACTGGCTGTTAAGCGCATTTGCCGCCTTGATAGCGAATTCCTCATTGCCGCTCTTTATGAAATCCGAGAAAAACAGGAAGCATACGCAGAAGCCCAGCGCAAAAGCAACAACAGCCGCCGCAACAGTAATTATAAAGCCTAAATTCTTATGCTTCTTGCCTACTATTTCTTCTGGGATTCCGTCAGGAGAGGTATTAACTATAATAATTCCGTCATCTCCGACAGAAGTCTTTCCGCCGTTCTTCTCTGAATTAAACTCCGCTTCAAACATGGAAACCGCACGTTCAGTCTCGTCGTTTTCCGCAGCTGTCGCCTTAGCTTCCTCTTCCTTCTTTGCCGCTTCAAGCTCGGTATTATTCATAACCTCTTCAATAAATTCATCGGTTATTTCACCTGCAGGAGGTGCAGAATTGAGAAGCGCCTCAATCTGTTCCTGAGTCAGCTTACCGCCGCCGCCCGAGGACGAAGATGACGGAGGAGGAGCAGAATGACTGCCCTCATCGGGAGATTTATTTATTTTTTTCGCAGCAGCGCTGAGAAGATTATTGAATTCTTCCTCTTCACGGCTTCCGCTTTCAAAAGCTCTTTCGTTATCATCTGCCATTTTATTCAGTCCTTTCAACAGGAAAAGCTATAATTTTACATATAGATTCATTATACCACAAGAAAACAGCAATGTCAATCACTGAGAGGCCTGCGGAATTATCTTCCTATTCGTTTATTCTCCTTATTCTTCCGATAAGAGAGAATATAAGAAGCATAATAAGATTAAGGACAACTATTCCTGCGCCTGTGGGAATATCTATATAGTAGGAGCAGATAAGTCCCGCTACAAAACAGAACACAGATATTGCCGCCGAGCATACAGCGACACTTCTGAAGCTTCTGCAGACACGCATGGAAGTAAGCGATGGGAATATCATAAGGCTCGATATAAGGAGCGCACCCATAAGCTTCATTCCCACTACTATCGTTACAGCAGTAAGCACGGAAATGAGAGTATTGTATATTCCCGTATGTATGCCTGTCGCTCCCGAGAAATTCTCGTCAAAGGTTACCGCGAAAATCCTGTGGTAGAAGAAGAAATAGAGAACGCATACCACCGCTGAACAAATCACTGATATAAGCACATCGTTCTCGGTAAGAGCGAGAACGCTTCCGAACATGTAGCTGTTTATATCAACGGAAACTCCGCTTACGGAAAGTACTATCATACCTATGGCAAGAGCACTGCTGGATAAGACGGCTACGGCACTGTCGCCGTTTATTTTTCCGCTTCTGGTGATTCTGAGAAGGAAAAACGCCGCTACAATTACTATCGGAATAGCGAAATAGAGAGGAGCTATTCCTGCCGCCGCCGCAATAGCAAAGGCACCGTAGCTCACATGAGAAAGCCCGTCGCCTATCATGGAATACCGCTTAAGCACAAGGCTTGTACCGAGAACTGCCGCACAAAGGGAAACAAGCACGCCGACAAGAAGGGCGCGAAGCATAAAGCTGTATCCGAATATTTCGATTATCTCATTTATCATGACGGAAACAGCCTCCTGACATAGCTCTGAATATATCTGTTTTCATGTACTCTTCGGTACTGCCGAAAAAGTAGCCGCTTCCCGACATGTGAAGTATCTTGTTGCTGTAATGGGCGGCATTGTGAATATCATGGGTAACCATGATTACAGTTACCTTATTTTTCTCGTTAAGTTCGCTTATAACCTCGTACATCTCCGAGGTTACGAGAGGGTCAAGCCCAGAAACAGGCTCGTCAAGAAGCAGAAGCTTTTCCGTAGCGCACAGAGCACGGGCAAGAAGCACTCTCTGCTGTTGACCGCCCGAAAGGTTACGGTAGCTTTTCTTAACTATATTATCAATCTTCATCTTCTTTATTTCAGAAGCCGCACGCTCCTTGTTTTCCTTTGTGTAGAACGGAAAAATGCCGTTGCGGTTAAGACAGCCCGAAAGAACCACCTCGTAAACTGTGGCAGGAAAATCCTTCTGTGCCACTGTCTGCTGAGGCAGGTAGCCTATTTCCTTCTGTTTTACTCCCGAAAATGAAATACTGCCTGAGCTGTACTGCTTAAGCCCGAGAAGCCCTTTTATGAGAGTGGATTTACCTGAGCCGTTTTCTCCCACGATACAGAGAAAATCACCCTCGTCGACGGAAAAGCTGAGGTTTTCAAAGGCGCTTATTCCCTCGTATTTCATACAAAGGTCCTTACATTCGATAAGCTTCATTCGGCCTCTTCCTCTTCCTTCTTCATACAGTTTTCACAGCAGCCGTACAGGATAACCTTGGAGCTGTCTACCATGAAATTATGTTCTTCGGCAATATGGCTGTTAAGCTCGGCAAGATGACTGCATTCAAGGTGAATTACTCTTCCGCAGGTTATGCACTTAAGATGGAAATGTTCATCACATCCGTCGCCTACGACCTGATAGTATGCGCTTACACCGTCCTCGTGACGGAAACGCTTTAATCTTCCCTCAGACACAAGCCGTTCAAGATAACGGTATATAGTAGTCTTTCCGACCTTTCTTTCCTCACGGCTCAGAAGAAGATATATCTCGTCCGCAGTAAAATGACGCTCGCCTATCTGGCTTATAAGTGTATCAATAGTATCACGCTGCCATGTTTTATACTCCATAACCGTACCTCCGTAAACAATATGAAATTGAAATCTGGTTTCATTTTCATATTTTACTCCTGATTATGCCCTTTGTCAATAGCCAAAGCAAAAATATATGTTAAAAACTTGCCTTTTTTTACTTCTTTTACTATTGAAATAATTCTTATAATATGGTATACTTATAAAGTATATTTAACGAAATGTATTATCTAACGAAAGGATAATAAATATATGGCTAAAATAAGAGCTGCCGTTTTATTCGGCGGAGTTACCAAGGATCATAAGATATCCCTTGTGTCGGCTCATTCCGTTTTATGCGGACTTTCTCCCGAAAAATACGATATCACGCCTATCGGCATAACCAGAAAAGGAAGGTGGCTGTATTTTCCAGGAGATTACAGCGAGATAAAGGACGGAAGCTGGGAAAACAACAGCGACTGCTGTTCCGCTATAATAAGCCCCGACCCACACCATTCTGGAATCATTACGATAATGTCCGACGGAACTACCGCCTTCAAGCGTGTTGATGTAGTATTCTCCGCTCTTCACGGAAAGTACGGCGAGGGAGGACGCATCCAGAGCTTACTTAAGCTTTCGAAGATTCCCTTCGTTGACTGTAACCCCGATACAGCAAGCTACTGCATGGATAAGATGCTTACTCACCAGATTTTAAGCTCGGCAGGCATTGATGTTCCGAGATACAGGCTCATGGAAAGAAGCGACCTGTCTAAGATTGACGAAATCATTTCTGATATCGAAAAGGATTTAAGCTACCCCGTCTATATTTCCGCAACAAGCTGCAGTTCTTCAATCGGTGCGAACATTGCCCGTAACGCCGAGGAGTTCAAGCGTGCGGCAAAGATAGCCTTTTCACATCATCATACGGCTATCGTTGAGGAGCAGTTAAACGAAAGAACGATAGACTGTATAGTTCTCGGAAACTCCTACGAAATCGAGGTTACTCCTCCCGGAGAGCTTGTTAAAACAGAAAGCAGCAGTCCCTTCGCCTCTTACACAGGCGAATATACGGTATCCACCTCTCTTTCTCCCGAAGAAAAGGAAAAAATCAAGGCCGCCGCAGTAAAAGCCTTCAAGATACTCAATTTCAAGGGCTACGCAAAAATGACCTTCTGTATTTCAGGCGGACGAATCCTTTTAAGAAGAATTGCTACAATCCCCGGCTTTACTACCGAAAGCGTTCTTCCGATACTTATGAAGGAATGCGGCTATACCTATCCGAGAGCGTTGGACAGACTTGCGGAGCTTGCTCTCGAAATGGACTCCTGATATACATAATGCCTTCGGGCATTACTTCTTAAGTAAGGAATGATTGAATGAAAAAAGTTGATATGAATATAGTGAGCGTGGTTACCAATGACGAGGGTCAGGAAAAGACCGAATTCTTTACCACGGGTCATATAGAAAAGGATGACGGCTCATATATTTTAAGCTATGCGGAAAACGACGAAATGGGCTATGAGTCCTGCTCCGTTACGATTACCGCTTCGGACAGCAAGGTTCTCATAGAAAGAAAGGGGCCTGCCTCCTCGATGCTTATTGTGGAGAAAAACATGAAGCATCACTGTCTCTACGGTACGCCCTTCGGAGATTTCACCATGGGGATAAACACCTTTGAGATAAAGAATAAGCTTACCGAAGAAGGCGGTACCCTGTTTATGAAATACTGCATAGACATAGACAGCGATTTTATATCGGAAAATGAAATGTTCATTTCCGTTAAGGTTACGGAATAACCAGAAGAAAGGATACAGAAAATATGAATAACATGATCGAAACAGCAAAAAAAGACGTAAAGGATATAATTATGGCGGCTCTCGGAAAGGCTGTTGCCGACGGAAAGCTTCCCTCCGAGCCCCTTCCTCCTTTTACCGTAGAAATCCCCAAGGATAATTCCCACGGCGATTTCTCCTGTAACGCGGCTCTCGTTTCTGCGAAAACCTTCAAGAGCAATCCCCGTGCAATAGCAACCCTTATCGCAGAAAACGCGGTTTTAGAGGGAACTCTCTTCGAAAAAATGGAGGTAGCAGGTCCCGGCTTTATCAACCTTTTCCTTAATCCCCTGTGGTTCGGCGAAACCGTAAACAAGGTAATCGAGCTTAAGGAAAAGTACGGCAGAACAAACAAGGGCGAGGGTAAAAAGGCTCTCGTGGAATTCGTTTCCGCCAACCCTACAGGCCCCATGCATATCGGTAACGCAAGAGGCGGCGCAATCGGCGACTGTCTCTCCTCTCTCCTTGATTATGCAGGCTATTACGTTGAAAGAGAATTCTACATAAACGACGCAGGCAATCAGGTTAATAAGTTTGGTCTCAGTCTCGATATCCGCTATAAGCAGATTTTCGGAAGCGACGAAGAAATGCCCGAGGACAGCTATCACGGTCAGGATATCATCGACCACGCAAAGGCTTTCGCTGAAATAAACGGCGATAAGTACATGAACGTTTCCGAGGAAGAAAGAAGAGCTGCTCTTGTAGAATATGCACTTCCCATAAACATCAAGGGACTTGAAACCGACCTCGGAAAATACAGAATCAAGTATGACACATGGTTCAAGGAAAGCACCCTCCATAACAGCGGCAAGGTAGCTGAAATAGTTGAGCTTCTTAAGGAAAAGGGCGTAACCTACGAAAAGGAAGGTGCAATCTGGTTCAAGGCTTCCGATTTCGGCGACGATCAGGACAGAGTTTTAGTAAGAGCCAACGGCGTTCCTACCTATTTCGTACCTGATATAGCTTACCACTACAATAAGCTTGTTACCCGTGGCTTCGATAAGGCTATCGACATTTTAGGTGCAGACCATCACGGCTATATCGCAAGAATGAAGGCGGCTCTTACCGCTCTCGGAGTAGATTCCGACAAGCTTGATATCGTAATCATGCAGATGGTAAGACTCGTAAGAAACGGCGAAGCAGTAAAGCTTTCAAAGCGTTCAGGAAAGGCTATCACCTTAGCTACGCTTCTTGATGAAATTCCTATGGACGCGGCTCGTTTCTTCTTCAATCTCCGCGACCCCGATACACATCTTGAATTCGACCTTGATTTAGCTATCGAGGAAAGCTCCAAGAACCCCGTTTTCTATGTACAATACGCTCACGCAAGAATCTGCCGTGTAATTGAAAAAATGGCTGAGGAAGGCGTTACAGCCAAGCTTCCTGCAAGCAAGGAGCTTGTATTCTCCGAAGAAGCTGAGTTCGCAATTATCAGACATATCGCTTCTCTTCCCGACATGATTAACGAAGCGGCAGAGGAATATAACCCCTCTAAGGTCACAAGATATGTTCTCGATTTAGCCGCATTATTCCACAAATTCTATGATACCTGCAAGATAAAGGGCGAAAGCGAGGAGGTATTACAGTCCCGTCTTTCCCTCTGTACCGCAGTACGCATAGTTATAAAGAATATGCTTGACCTTCTTAAGGTTGAAGCTCCCGAAAAGATGTAACTGAGAAAGGATTTATTATGACAGACGACAGTAGTCCGTGTATATGTATTCCTGATATAAGCCCTGCGGCGGTTTTAGGCCCCAGCGGCGTTATGACAATTCCCTACGGCGAGGTATCCTTTACCGAGCTTAAGGCGATTTATAAGAAAAAGATAAGCGAGTTCAAGGATAATGAATTTTTCATCCTTGAGGGAATGACCCTTATGGCGGATCTGAGAGCCGCTGTCCTTGAATGCAGGAAGACAGGCAAGCCCATCTTCGTTATACTTCCCGTTGACGAGTATCTCGCTACGGAAAACGAGCTTCCTGCCGACGCAGCAATCATCACCCTTCAGGAGCTTGGAATATCCTGCTTCGGCATTTCCGCAGACAGCGAGGAAATACTTATTGACGCTGTTTCGAGAATAAAGCCCTATGCGAAAATTCCTGTTGCGGTCAAAGCGATAAGCGGCTTATTAAGCGAAGAAACGCTGAAAAAGCTTATCTCCCTGGGAGCGGATAAATTCATAGGCTTAAAGGACGAAGCTTTATTTGAAAAGGCGATAGATTCAAACACAGAGCCTTACGAATACGACGAAATATCCTCTATAATGCTGGCTAACGAGCGACAAGCCTTTTTCCTTGAGCCCGATACAACGGAAATTTCCGAGCCCTTCACCTGTTCAACAGGAATGGGCGACGAGCTTCTTGACGCTGAGGATTCGGGCTTTGATGTACTGAAAATCGAAATCAACACTCCCGACGATGTTCTCGATTTTATAGAGAACGCTCATCTTACCGAGCTTCCCGTTATGTTCAGCTGTAATAACGAAACGGAGCTCCGTCTTGCACTCATGCTCTATCAGGGGCGTGCAATCATCGACAGCACAAGCCCTATGGAGGAAGAAGAAATAAAAAAGGCCGCAGAAAAATACGGCGCAGTTATATATTGAGGTATGAAAATGAAGCTTACTGAAGAAAAAATCACAGGCTCACTCCAATACAAGGGTACTGTTATCGACGTATACCACGACAGAGTCCTTCTCGAAAACGGCAAGGAAGCAGGCAGAGATGTAGTAAAGCATCCCGGCGGCGTATGCGTTGTGGCACTTAACGAAAATAACGAGGTTTACTTCGTAAGACAGTTCCGCTATCCCCACGGTAAGGTCCTTCTTGAAATTCCTGCGGGAAAGCTTGAATGGGGCGAGGATCATTTCGAATGCGGAAAGCGTGAGCTTCTGGAGGAAACAGGCTGTACTTCCGACGAATACACCTATCTGGGCTGTCTTCTCCCTACTCCCGCCTATGATACAGAGATTATCCATATGTATATGGCGAAGGGACTCCACAAGAGCAGTCAGCATCTCGACGAGGATGAATTTCTTGAGGTAAGCCTTATTCCCCTCGCCGAAGCTGTAAAAATGGTTATGAACAATGAAATAGAGGACGCAAAGACTCAGCTTGCGCTTTTAAAGGCCTCCGCCCTGATTGGAGGATAAATAATCCTCATAGGCGGATATTATGCGCGCTTCTATCTCCTGTCTCGATTCAGGGCTTATAGGATGAATGATGTCACGGAAAACTCCCGATTCATCCTTCCGGCTGGGCATAGCTACGAAGATACGTTCATCACCCTGTACAATTTTAATATCATGTACGGCGATTGCATTATCCAAGGTCATGGAAACAACGGCTCGGAGTCTCCCCTCCTGAAGCAGCTTTCTTATACGAATGTCACTGATATTCATAGGTTAAGTCCTTTCTGTTTTGTTTTCACCTTTATTTTTGGCATATCGCCGCTTTTTATGCATAAATCTGTATAACAGCAGAATTATTTACTATACTTAGTTTAAAGGACGGTATAAACATGGAAAACTTTCTCCTCGGAAAAAAGCATATTCACTTTATCGGCATAGGCGGAAGCGGTATGTATCCCCTCGCCCAGATTCTCCATGAACAGGGCTATTATCTTACAGGCTCCGACAACAACGAAACCGAGACCCTTAAGGCCGTCCGCAATATGGGAATACCTGTTTTCCTCGGACAGAGAGCGGAAAATATTGAAGGTGCTGACCTTATTGTGCATACTGCCGCTATAATGGCGGACAATCCTGAGCTTATCGCCGCCAACGAAAGCTCAGCCATGGTAGTTGAGCGTTCGGTTCTTCTCGGTCTTATCTCTGAAATGTATGATAATGCAGTATGCGTATGCGGTACCCACGGAAAAACTACCGCAAGCTCTATGCTGACGCATATTTTCCTTGCCGACGGAAACGACCTTACCGCCGTAATCGGAGGCAAGCTGAAAAAGATTGGCGGAAGCGGTATCTGCGGAAAAAGCGACACTATGGTGTGCGAAGCCTGTGAATTTGTGGATACCTTTTTAAAGCTTTCTCCCGATACAGCGGTTATACTGAATATCGACTGTGACCATCTTGACTACTTCAAGACAATGGAAAACCTGAAGCTTTCCTTTACGAAATTCTGTGACCTTACAACGAAGAAAATCATATATAACGGCGATGATGAAAACACAAGCGACGCCGTTTCCGCTTCTGTATCAAAGGCGGAAAGAATAACCTTCGGCTACAGCGAAAATAACGACTATTACCCGAAGGATATCACAAAAATTTCCGATTTCAACACGAAATTCGACCTTTATCATAAGGGTGAATATGTAACCTCAGTAAACATCCATGTTCCCGGAGACCACAACGTGCTTAATGCGGTTGCTGCTTGTGCAGGAGCACTTGAAAGCGGCTGTAAGGCTGAAAACCTCAGTCTCGGATTGTCCGATTTCTTCGGAGCAGTCCGCCGCTTCGAAAAGCTGGCTGAAATAAAGGGAGTTACCTTCGTGGACGACTACGCTCATCATCCTACAGAGGTAGGCTCGCTTCTGCGTACTGCAAAAAGCATGAACTTCAGGCGTGTCTGGGCAGTACACCAGCCCTTCACCTATTCCCGTACCGCTACCCTTCTCAACGAATTCGCCGAGGTGCTGAAAATTTCGGATAAGGTAGTCCTTACGGAAATAATGGGAAGCCGTGAAAAGAACACCTACAATATCTACTCAAAGGATTTAGCCGAAAAGATTGAGGGAGCGGTCTGGTTCCCTACCTTCACAGAAGTAGCCCGTTATGTTACCGATAACGTGGAGGAAGGTGATCTTGTAATTACCTTCGGCTGTGGGGACGTATATAAAGTAGGATACGAAATGATTGAAATGATGAATAATAAATAAAATATGGCTGTCGGTTAGTTTTCCGACAGCCTTTTATTTTTACATATCCTTCTGTATCAGCTTCTTTCCCGATAAGGCGGATAAGAAAGCGGATACTGCCGCAATAACAGGACAAGCTATATAAAGCAGCGCATTATTCATGATTTCATCCAGATAAATGAATGTACCCACTACCATTACTATCACCATGATAATTTCGATAGTAAGATATAATGAGTTGGCGTATTTTGAGCCGAACTTAAGCGATAATGGGAAAACGGGACAAAGTATAGCGAACTGGAATAATCCCACGCAAATCGGTACCATAACGGAAACCTCGATAGAGCCGTCATTACCTATACTTGTCACCACGTTTACAATAATACAGTACAGGGTAAAAATTCCTACTACGATAGCCGTTCCGATAAGCTTTGAGCCGACTATGGCGTTGCCGCTGAGAGGCATAGTCCTCTGAAGCTTCGCCCAGCCGCTTTTCTCATCGCTTTCAAGAGTATTGATGTGAAAGGAAGAGAAAAGAACTATCGTGCAGTAGTTCAGCATCAGAGTCTTGATACCATAAAGAAATTCAGCGTCAGGACTTATCGTAACCGAAACGTCCGATGTTAAGGAGGATAACATATACATAAGATTCGGCCAGGACATTATGAGAAGTCCTACTATAATCTGAAATCTTATAAGATATAAATCCTTTTTAATAAGTCCGATCAACAGATATCACCCTTTCTGAGCCTGAGCTCGTATAATACACGGCATAATGCCGTTGAAACAAGATACACGCCTGCCAGAGCCAGAAGCCCCGGTACAGTTCCTAAGAAGGAAATAATATCGGTCATCCCTTCCATCTCCATAAACATTGAAACTGTGTAAAAAGGGCCCATAACACCGAAGCCTAAAACAAGTCCTACAACAAGTCCGCCCTTTTCAGAGTTTTTCATACAGAGAGTAGCGTAATCTATCCAATAATTCATCCCTGAAAAAAGAATAAGCAGACACAAGCCTATTTTCATATAGGAATCAATATCGCTGTAGCCGAAGAGGGCAAAAAAGCCGTACATAGAGAACATGAGCGCTGCCGAAAAAACAGTAAGCATTATAATATGGATAAGACGGTAATTGGCGTAGCTTCTGTATGTAAAGGGGCCGCTTAAAATATAGTTCATGAACTTACCTTTTATGTGGCGTTCCGTATCTCTCGCAGTAGTTTCCACTAAGGTAACACAGGGAATAGCGGGAGAAACAATACATAACAAGGAAAAAATCGGGATGAAGGTAGGATCCTGACCGAGGAAGGCGAAAAGCACGCCGCCTAATACGATTATTGCCGCCCATAGGGAAACCGCGGTAATATACCAGACCTTATAACGGCTGAAATATTCATAGAATAAACCTTTCATGTATGTTCACCTACCCTTAAGCGTTATCCTTAACGTAATAAACCATAATTTCTTCAATGGAAGGAGAATCAGAGGTAAGATCCTGATACTTATTGCCGCAGGATACCAAAACCTCGTTACAGAAGCGTCCCTTTCTCATTCCAATGATATCGGATTTTTCTATCTCGGGAAGCTCCTCCTCTGTACACTTAAGTATACGGTATTTCTGGAGCATTTCGTTTCTTTCCTCGAAGAAAACAACCTGACCCTTATGTATAAAGCAGATATAATCGGCAATATGGTCAAGGTCGCTGGTTATATGGGTAGACATAAGTATGGTGTGATTTTCATCCTGCATGAATTCAAGGAAGATATCGAGAATCTCGCTTCTCATTATCGGATCAAGACCGCCCGTAGGCTCGTCAAGAATAAGTATTTCAGGATTATGGGATAATGCCGCCGCTATGGAAAGTCTCATTTCCATACCTCTCGAAAAGGATTTTATCTTCTTATTTACAGGAAGCTCAAAACGGGTTATATACCCCATGAACTTTTCCCTGTCCCAGGATTTATATATCCCTGAAAAAACCTTCTCAAGTTTTTTTACAGTAAGCTCCGAGGGGAAGGTTATCGTATCGAAAACAACGCCGATTTTTTCCTTTAATTCAGGGGAAAGTGCTGTAGAATCCTCTCCGAGAACGGTAATTGTGCCGCTATCGGGTCTTGTTATACCGAGAATGGCTTTAAGGGTAGTGGATTTGCCTGCTCCGTTTTCTCCTACGAAGCCTACCACCGTACCCTTCGGAACATTAAAGCTTACATCCTTAAGGCTGAAGCTCTCATATTTTTTCGTAAGATTCTTGATCTCAATACTGTTTTCCATGGTAATTCTCCTTTAAACTCAATCCTTATAAAGCATTTCGAGTATCTCGTTAAGCTCGCCAAGCTCTATACCGCTTCTTTTCGCAGTTTCCACCGCCGCCGAGAGATGACCCTCGATATCACGGAGATTCTGTTCCCTGAGCATTTCGGGGTCAGCCGCCGAAACGAAGCTTCCCTTTCCCGTAAAGGACTGGATAAGTCCTTCCGCTTCAAGAATTTCATAGGCTCTCTTTGTGGTAATAACGCTTATACGAAGATCCTGAGCGAGATTACGCATTGAGGGAAGAGCCTCTCCCTCCTTGAGCTTCCCCGTAAGAATCATTCCCTTTATCTGCGATGCAATCTGCTCATAGATGGGAGTTCCTGCGGAATTTGAAATGATAATATTCATATTTACCTCTTTGTATGCATACTGGAAATACATTTTGTTCTTAATGTATATATCCGATATACACAATATATCATATTCATATACACTTGTCAATACCTTTTTTGAAAAAAATGTCACTTTTTTATTATTTCTTTCGTTTTATATTCAGAAGACAAGATTTCGGGAGGTAGGATTATGTATTTCAAAGAGCTTATCGCTATAGGAGCAGCAATCGGTACTTTAATAAGTACTCTTTCGGGCTTTATTTCCGATTATTCGGATATGGTAAGGATTGCCCGGGCTATGAATTCTGTTTATGAAGAGCCTATGGACTTTCTTCGTTCAGAGCCTGAGGACTTTGAATTTACTGCGGAATGTCAGTATTTCCAGGACAGCACCGTATATGAATACAGCGGCAGTATAACCGACAAGCAGGTTATAGAAAAGATATGGCAGGAGCTTAATACTATAGAAGCTACTGCCACAGCCGCAAAGGATTTTTTTGATAATTCGGGAGATACTGATTTTACTCTTACCCTTAAAAATAAGGAGAACGGAAAACAGTTAAGTATATACGACACGACCCTCGGCTTCGGAACATATTATGACCCCGAAAATAACGATTCCTGCTATAAATATTCAATCTGCTTCAAATCGGGAAGCGAATACCGCTATTATACCGATATAAGCTATATGAATGAATTAAGGCTTACCGTTACGGATTATCTCGTTAAGAACGGAAAGCTTGACAGCAAGAAAACAATAGGCGCACCCCGCTCAGAAATAACCGATAAGGAATATCCGAAGGAGTTTATAAATCTTATCGAAACAAGAAGCTATTTTTCCGATAAGTATTATTTTTATGGAATCTTTATAGACTGCTACGGAAATATCTATGACTTTGACCTTACCGATACAGACCCCGACCTATGGAACGAGGATGAGCTTCTGCTGGAAACCCTGTACTACGATTTCTACTACAAGAACAAGCCTGTGGCTCGTATCGACAACCCAAATGATATACTTGAAATATGGGATTATACCGATATGATAGATGAAACCTCGAAAACCTCAGAAAAAGCTTCGGGAAGCGCCGATATGGGACAGCATTCTCTCATAGCGGTAAGAGGCGATTCTGAGCTGATTGAGATTTTCTCCGAGGGAGACTGGAACCGCCGTCTCGAGGATAATTATGCGGAAAAAATAATGGAATGCTATAAAAATTTAGGCTTTAACGAATATTAAGACAATAAAACTATTGCAAAAAAACGGTTTTTTTGTTATAATGTTTATTGTAATATGTAATCGTTTTTACAAATGGCGGTTACTGCAATAAACGAAAGGAAAAAAATAATATGTTAGCTAAAATCGGTATCAGACCCGTAATCGACGGCAGACAGTTCGGTATCAGAGAAAGCCTCGAGGTACAGACAATGGAGCTTGCGAAGGCTGCCGCTGACTTCATCACAAAGAATGTACGTCACGCAAACGGCGAGCCAGTTGAATGCGTTATCGCAGATTCTACTATCGGCGGTATCGCTGAAAGTGCGGCATGCAGAGAAAAGTTCTCCAAGGAAAACGTTGTGGCAACCCTCACTGTTTCCCCCTGCTGGTGCTATGTAACACAGGTTATCGACGAAGATCCCAATACAATCAAGGCAATCTGGGGCTTTAACGGTACGGAGCGTCCCGGTGCAGTATTCCTTGCCGCCGCTATGTCCGCCTACGCTCAGATTGGTATGCCCTGCTTCTCAATTTACGGTCATGACGTAAAGGATATCGGAGATACCGAGATTCCTGAGGACGTAGCTGAAAAGCTTCTCCGCTTCGCAAGATGTGCGGTAGCTATCGGCGATATCAGAAACAAGAGCTATGTTAATATCGGTGCAGTATCTATGGGTATTGCAGGCTCCTACTGCAACGAGGATTTCTTCCGTTCCTATCTCGGTATGCATGTTGAATGGGTAGATATGTCTGAAATTATCCGCCGTGAAAAGCTGGGAATCTATGACAAGGATGAATACGAAAAGGCTCTTGCCTGGATAAAGGAAAACTGCAAGGAGGGCGAGGACATCAACCCCACCGACGGAATGTTCTACCAGCGTACCGTACTTACTCCCGAGGAAAAGGAAGAAAACTGGAAGTTCATCGCGAAGATGACATGTATATTCATGGATATAATGAAGGGCAACAAGAAGCTGGAGGAAATGGGCTGGCTTGAGGAATCAAAGGGCAAGAACGCTATCCTCGGCGGCTTCCAGGGTCAGAGAAACTGGACAGACTTCATGCCTAACGCAGACTTTACCGAGGCTGTTCTCAACTCCTCCTTCGACTGGAACGGAAAGAGAGAGCCTATCCCCTTCGCTACCGAAAATGACGGTCTTAACGGTGTAACACAGCTTTTCTTACACCAGCTCACCAGCAAGGCGGCTGTATTTGCTGACGTAAGAACCTACTGGTCTCCCGACGCAGTTGAAAGAGTTACAGGCTGGAAGCCTGAGGGCGTAGCTGAAAACGGCTTTATCCACCTTATCAACAGCGGTGCTGCCGCTCTCGACGGAACAGGCGCTTCAACCGACGAAAAGGGCGAAAATGTCATGAAGAACTGGTGGGATATGACTGACAAGGACATACAGGCTTGTCTCGACAACACAAAGTGGTGCTGTGCTAACCTCGGTTATTTCAGAGGCGGCGGCTTCTCCTCAAGCTTCTCCACCAAGGGAGTTATGCCCTGTACCTTTGCAAGAGTCAACTTAGTAAAGAACTTAGGCCCTACAATCCAGATCGTTGAAGGTTATACTGTTGAGCTTCCCGAGAACGTAAACAAGATTCTTCTCGACAGAACCGACAAGACATGGCCCTCCACATGGTTTGCTCCTATCTGCAGTAACGACGCCTGCAAGGATGTTTACACGGTAATGGCAAACTGGGGCGCTAACCACGGTGCTTTCGTATACGGTCATATAGGCGCAGATCTTATCACTCTTGCATCTATGCTCCGTATTCCTGTTTCTCTCCATAACGTAAGCGACGACAGAATTTTCCGTCCTCACGCATGGACAGCCTTCGGCACACAGGATATCGAGGGTGCTGACTACAGAGCATGCTCCGCTTACGGCAGTCTCTATTAAAAGCTACTGAATATACAACAACCCCCGAAGCTTACCGATAAGCTTCGGGGGTTAAATTTTGTATTACTTTACTGATTCAGTCTGAATTGACTCGGGAAGGAATACACAAAGTCTGTTTATTGCGTGATTCTTTTCGGCACGGTATACATAGTCTCCCTTTTCTGTAACAATATGCCTGTTGAAAATATTTTCATTTTCAATTTCACAGGCAACAAGCCTGTCACCAAAGGAATTCACGGCATTAAGCTCGGTTTCTTTTCCTACGATTACGTTACCGCCTGTTATAGTTACATCGCCGTATCTGTTACCTAAGAATACAGGCTCAGCGGATAAGAGATCCACCATAACGGTACCATGAGAAATAGTGAGACTGCCTGATACGCTTTCCAAATTACCGATAGCGCAGGTCTTTTCGCCTTCACCATAGACATTTATCATATCAGCGGAGCAGACTATATCAACACCGCCTGTAATAGTACCTATTGCTACAGCAAGCGCACCATGAATAATTGAGCTTACCTGACCGCCTGTAAAGGTTATCTTTCCTTCGCCGTCCTCATGCACGCCGATACCGCAGGTCTTTTCGCCGTCAGCATTAACCTCAAGGTCTCCGCCGCTTACTAAATCAAGCTTACCTGAGAGAGCACCGATACCTACCGATTCATCACCGATATTATGAACCTTTACCTGTGCCTTTCCTATATAAACGGAGGTTGAGCCTGCACCGCTTCCGATACCTACCGCCTCAATCGCTCTTACCTTGACGCTTATATCGCCGCGGATGATTCTGATTGACGAATTTTCAGCACGGATACCGCCGCCGATACCGATAGCCTTGTCGCCCGAAGCATCTATATTAAGAGCTCCGCCTAAGTCTATCGAAATATTACCGTAGGCGTCATCGAAGCCTGTTCCGATACCTACGCCGTTATTTCGGTTGGTCTTGATTGAAAGGTTACCGCTTCCTCTTATCATAAGAGAGGAGTCCTCGGGCACGAGAATACCTTCCTTATAGAGATAGTTCTCACCGTTTATTATTATTTCAACCTGACATTCCTTACCAATCTGAACGGTAGTTTCTACTGCACCCTTGATATCAACGTTATCAAAGATAAGGGTACAGATACTGTAATCCTCGACACGGATTATCATGTCAATGGTATGACCCTTGACGCCCTCGAAGTTGACGGTACCTCCCGAAACCTGAATTACTGCATATTTTTCAACAGCAAGGTCAAGGAGACGTACAACCTCTCCGTCAGCGGCGTCATAAACCTTCTTTTCGTTGTCATACTTGGAAAGCTTGATGTTTGCGTCGATGATGAAGTCTCTTACATCCTCATTTATCTGGTCAACGATAACCTCGGAAGGACGGGCGGTATAGAAGCCCTGGATAAGGTCAACACCCAGCTCAATAAGCTTATTGAGCTCAGCCTTTGTCTCTACGCCTTCACCGAGAATCTTGATGTTATACTTCTTGGCGAACTTTATAAGATTAGCTACTAAAAGCTGTTTCTTAAGGTCGGTATCAATGGAGCTGATAAGTGAAATATCTATCTTTATGTAGTTGGGATTGTTGTTGAGAAGCTTCATATCGTTGGAATATCCGCTTCCATAGTCGTCTATCGCTATCTGGCAGTTCAGAATATTTCTGAGCTGTTCGAAGGCGTCGATACTTTCTTCGTTATCCGAAGCACTTTCAAGAATCTCGATAACGACATTCTGAGAAATATTGGAAAACTGCTCGGTAAGCCTGTGCAGATCGGTTTCCGTAAGAGTAACGCTGGGGATACTGTTAATAAAAATCTTCTTGTCGCCGAATTTTTCCCTGTTCTCCTTATAAATACGGAGAGCGTTGAAGAAGGTGAAATGCTCAATGCTGTAGAGCATGTGGCTTATCTCGGCATATTTCAGAATTTCATGAGGATTGAGACCAATGTCGCTTCTTGAACGCATAAGGATCTCATAAGCGTAGATAGAACCGTCCTTAGCGTTGATAATGGGCTGGAAATAATAAAGGAATTCATTGTGCTCGATAAGACGGTTGAATTTAACTACCTTATCGACCTCGATATTCTTTTCATTATAGATAGCCTGAATTCCCTCGTTATAAAGCTGGATATAGGGATGAATCTCAAAGAACAGAACAACAAGTATACACGCAATCTCGGAAACTCTGAGGGAGATGTCTACTGCTGCCATATCTATATGGAATACGGACCTGACTATTATATGCGCGGCGGCAAGCAGAAGCGCCACCGACAATATAACGCACTTCAGTCCGAAAAGGAACTGGGCTTTATCTTTTTTCTTTCTCATATATGTACCTATTCCATTCGTAAAATGATATAATAATACATCTTCATTATATCCAAAAATTCATTCTATGTCAATATGAATGAAACCTTATCGGAAAGTGTTGGAGATTACTTAGAAAGTCTTAGCGTCTTTTTATGCAATATTTCCTCGTGCGGTTACAGCACGGTTACGATATATGAAAACGTTTCCTTTACAGAATAAAAAGCACCGCCTCTTTTACAGCTACTGCAAAAAAGGCGGCACTGATATTATTCTGTCAGCTTATTTCATCTTGAAGGAAAGACAGTCTGTACACTGCTTCTTTGTAGGGTCACATTCGTGTGAACCAACCTTGATATGGTCAAGGCTGCAGTAGTCTTCACTGCTGCAATGATATGCGCAGTTCTTGATTGAACATTCGATACACTTGTTAGCTCTTTCCATGGCTTATACCATCCTTACTTTAATAATATCAAAGACTTTCGTCTTAAGCTGCACCGCATAATTATTGTCGTTCGATTGCGAAGCTGAATTTTTCGTCAGACGATACAAAAAACGCAGTCAGTACCGTATGTACTAACGAGTATTTTTGTGAAGTATGACGGAAAAGGCACAAGCAAGCGGACGGCAAAGGCGTCAGCCGTTAATTGTGCGGTGCTGCCTTAGATATTATCACCCGAAAAAGCGTTAATATGTATCAGTATTATTTACTAAATCCGACACATAATTTATTATATAGTCAGCCTTGCAGGCTTCGAATTCCTCTCTGCTTCCATAGCCGCAGAGAACTCCTGCACACTTTATACCGTTAAGATGAGCGCCCTCAACATCATAGCTTCTGTCGCCCACCATCAGCACTTCCTCTTTATACTTTACCGAAAGAGATTCGAGAACATATTCTATAACCTGTTCCTTCGACTTTCTACCGAGAGAATCGTCGGCACCGCCGATATAACTGAAATAATCGGTAAGTCCTGCCTTATCGAGAATTACCTTTGCCACCCATTCAAGCTTTGAGGTAGCCACAGCAAGTACATATCCCTTTTCGGAAAGCTCCTTAAGAGCTTTTCCGATATCCTCAAAATATGTAAATTCGTTTACTCCGAGAGTTGTATATCTCTGACGGAATATTTTTATAGCGTTCTCAGCTTCTTCCTCGGTTAAACCGCCGAACTCCGTAAAAGAATATATAAGAGGCGGACCTATGAAATCGTTAAGCTTTTTTTCGTCGGGAACGGGTCTTCCGAGAACTGAAAAGGTATGCTCGGCGGAACGGATTATCCCCTCTCTTGTATCAAGAAGCGTTCCGTCAAGGTCAAAAAGAATATACTTAATCATTCCTGTCCCTTTCGATAAGAAGCTTTATAGCCTCAACCGAGCATCTTATCGCCCTGTCCGTATCGTGGCTTTCATTATCGGGGATTCCTGCCTTACAGCGTTCAAGATTCCAGATTGCGTGGAAAACAGCCCCTGCTCTTACATTTCTTGTCTGGGCGACTGCAAAAAGAGTAGCCGCTTCCATTTCGCTGGCGAGACAGCCCAGCTTTACATAGGCGTCCCATCTTTTATCAAGATAATCCGACATAGGCATTGTATCGGGAGAAACCTGACCGTAGAAGCTGTCCTTACTCTGGACAACGCCTACATGGAAATTATTCCCTTCTCCCTTTGTGGAAAGCTTTTTAGCGGCAGTAACCAGAGCGTCGAGAACCTCGTAATCAGCTACGGAAGGATATCCCTCGGGCATATATTCACGGCTTGTTCCGTCGCCTCTTATAGCGGCGCTTCCGATAATGATATCGCCGCCCGAAACCTTAAGATTCATACCTCCGCAGGTTCCTATCCTTATAAATGTATGTGCGCCGCAGCGTACAAGCTCCTCCACCGCTATAGCGGTAGAAGGACCGCCAATTCCCGTAGAAACCACGCTTACCCTTTCGCCCAGAAGCGTTCCCGTATATATATTGTACTCACGGTTACAGGCTGTCTGCTTTGCATTATCCAGATATTTCGCTATTTCGGGAACTCTTTCGGGAGCGCCGGGAAGAATCGCATACTTTCCCACCTCATCGGGAGTAACCTTTAAATGAAACTGTAAATCACCCTTTATAAGTGCCATATTACTTCTCCTTTTCGTCTTCGCCGAGAATTGAGGGAGCCACAGCGTTAAGCTTCTCGGAGCGTTTTTCCAGCTTTTCCTTTATCAGGTCTCTGTTATTTATAACAGCCAGCGCAATTACGCCGAGAGTTATGAAAATACAGGG
This sequence comes from Ruminiclostridium sp., assembly GCA_045602405.1. Classification (GTDB taxonomy): domain Bacteria; phylum Bacillota; class Clostridia; order Oscillospirales; family Ruminococcaceae; genus Ruminiclostridium_E. Next base: position 16,367 of record JAZSBN010000019.1, on the reverse strand, counting down.
AAGATAAAGCTCGGTAGGGCCGTTACTGTCGGGGGTATAAGCGTAAATCGAAGCGAACTGTGTAAATACATAGAGTATTCCCACAAGTCCCACAAAGGAAAATGCCGCCGCAAGCTTATATCTCCTGCAGATGACAAATGCGGCAGGAAGAACATATCCGATTACCGAAACAACGAGCCATACGGGAATTACATGATGTCCCGCTATGTCTGCGCTTACGATTTCTCCGCCCGACGTCATGATGACTACGGGAAAAAGTATTCCACATGCTACACCCCATATACAGGTAGCTACTATAACAAGAATTTTTAAAATTAAAGATAAAGCCTTCATATTTTCTCCGTGTACTGAATATAAATAGTATTGCAGTATTCTGCAGATTTATAATAACACATTTTTTCTCAAAAGGCAATATAAGAATTTAAAAACTTCCTCTCATATATATTGACCTTTAAGGAGATATTATTCTTACGGCGGCAGGTATATTGTCCTGTCGCAAGGTTGTTGTAAAGGTACGGTTGTATAAATGAAGAAGAGAACAAATATTTTTAATATATGTGCTGTTTCGGCGGCAGTATTATCCGCCGTAATTTTCGGGGGAAGCGTATATTCCGAGGCTGTACCTGCGGCAAGTATTGCCGAAGAAAATCCGCGGATATACCTGATTCCCTGCGGAACTCCCTTCGGTATAAAAATGCTTACCGACGGGGTTGTGGTTACGGATTTCGGCTGTGTCAACGGTAAGGTGAGCCAGCGTTCTCCTGCCGAAAAGGCAGGAATCAGAAAAGGCGACATAGTTACTACAGTAAACGGAAACGAAGTAACCGATTCAGTCTCCCTTTCGGATTTTGTTCAGCTTTCCGCCGAAAAATGTGAGCTTGAAATAATAAGAGATGATAAAGTCCTGAATATTACCTGTGTTCCTGAGCGTTCTGAAAAAGACGGAGCCTTAAAGCTCGGCATGTGGACAAAGGACAGCTGTGCGGGAATAGGAACTATGACCTACTATAATCCTGCTACAGAGGAATTCGGCGGTCTCGGACATGCCGTAAGCGAGCTTTCCTCGGGAGTTACTCTCCCCCTGCTGAGCGGAGAAATTACCGATGTTACAATCACGAATGTGATAAAAAGCAGCTCAGGCTCACCGGGGGAGCTCTGCGGAGCCTTTATTCCCGAGCATGAAACGGGTAAGATTCTGAAAAATACGGAATACGGCGTTTTCGGGAAGGCGGAAATACCTCCCGTAAACGGCGAACCCCTTGAAATGGCGTACAGGAATGAAGTAAAAAAGGGTGAAGCTTATATCTACTCCACAATTACGGGAAACACTCCCGAAAAATATGAGATTGAGATAATAAGTATAGATTCAAACAATTCAGGCTCCCTGAAAAACATGACTATAAAGATTACCGACGAGAGACTGCTTTCCGAGACAGGCGGAATTGTTCAGGGCATGAGCGGAAGCCCGATTATTCAGAACGACAGGCTTATCGGCGCTGTAACCCATGTGCTTGTAAATGACTCTACAGTAGGCTACGGAATATTTGCGGAAAATATGATTGAAGCCTTTAACGGGTAACAAAACAATCCAGAGAAGAAACCTGCTTCTCTGGATTTTCGTTTTATTCCGCATTTTTATATGAAATGAAAATATGTGTAGGCGCGAAGATGACTGCCGATATAATGAGCAGTACCGACCTGCTGATAATTCCGCTGAAAAGAAACAGCAGAGAAGGAATTACCGAGAGAGCCAATGCCCTGAAAGCGTTATTTTTCTTCCAGCAGATAATCCATATAGCACAATACAGAACAATCAGAATGATATCAACAATGAGATAAACTGCAAAGGCTTCATCAGACCACCAGCCGAACCATGTTCCGGGAATATTTACAATCATGAAGCCGAAACAACCGAATCTTCCCACTTGCTCGATAATTTCGACAGCCTTACTGATAGACTTGTTTTCAAAGCCGTCCTTGCATTTTATCGCAAAAATAACATTCGGAATCATTATAACAGCTATAATAACCAGTCCGAAAAGGTTAAACCACTCCATAAATTTCTCCTTGATTATAATTATCTTTCTGTAAATTATATCAGTACAAAAGAGAAATGTCAACGAGAAAAAAACGCCTCCATTATGTTCATCGGAAGCGTTCTTTCATTTTTATTCAACAAGCTTAAAATTATACTCGGTAATTTCCGTTTCGGTTATATCAGAGTAGGAATGATAGCCGTATTTTTCCATAACGCCGTCGCTTCTCAGAAAGGTGAAGCTATACTGATACATTCCGCCCGTTATTCCCTCGTCGTAATGATAAAACTCGGTTTTAACGATATTTCCCTCTTTTCCGTAGGTATCGTATATGTATTTTTCAGCGGCAGCTTCCGCCGCTTCGTAGCTTTTACCGCAGGAGGCAGTAAACAGCATAAGCACCGCAACTATAATTACTCCTATTTTTTTCATAATCTTACCTCAATTCAGCATAGGGTCAAAGGGCATAAGCTTTATACCTGCCGACGCTCCGCAGGTATGCTCAAAGGAAATAGTATCCCCCTTTTCGGGAATATATATACTTTCCTTTATTATAAGGCTGTAAGGGAACTCCTCTGTGCCTGTTTCCGAAAGCGTAAGCAGAAGCTTCTCTGCTTCGGCTTTTTTCTCATCAAGAGAAAGCCCCTCCGCTCCCTTAAGCCACTGGGATACAGTATTCCGCACAGCCTCCATTTCCTCAAGCTCCCTGTTGGTAAAGGCTTCTTCATCCTCTGCTGAGCTTTCAACCTCTACAGAGTTTCCGCCTTTTATGAAAAGCTGGTTTATCTGTGCAGGATACGTCTCCATAATCCCACCGTAGTAGCCTACTCTTACCCTGTCGCCTACGTTAAAAGGAATATCGGAGCTTACGAATATCTTATCGCTTGAATTACGCTCCCAGAAGCCCTCGTCAGGGCATACCACATAGGCGGTATCGCTGTGTTTTTCTACAATTTCGCCGTAAAATGCCTTGGGCGAAAACCACAGAAGCTGACCCTCAAGCTCCTCCATTTTTTCGGCGTCCATTTCGAAAAATTCCGCCTCATTGCCGCTATCGGCATACAGATACTTCTTCCCGTCATCGGCTTCTCTTATACTGAATTTACAGGCTTCTCCACCGCTCTCAAATTTCAGGTATTCCCCAGTCCCCCTGGTTTTACCACTCAGTGAAACAGGCTTCAGAGAAGCACTTCCGATAATTTCCTCGAAAATCTCCCTGCAGTATTCTGGAGCGTCGTACTGAAATTCCACAGAATTTACCGAAAAGCCTTCATAGCCGAGAACTTCATTTATATCTACAGCCGCTTTCTTACTGTCACAGCCGCTTAAAAGCAGTACTGCCGCCGAAAGCAAAGCCAGTCCCTTTTTCATTATAATCACCTCAGGAAATCATCTCCAGCGGTACAGCCGCTACAAGGAATATCGCCGCAATATCATCGGTACATACTTCGGGAGTCGTAATCTTATAGTCAAATTCTATAAGCTCGTTACCCTCGCCGTAGCCCCAGCCGTAAAGCTCGCATTCTGCTGAGCCTGTACCTGAATATATAGCCTTTATCGCTACCGCATATTTTTCAAAATCAACCTTATCGAAGAACGCCTGAAGCTCAGGGAAGGTCTCATAGCCTTCGCCGTAAACCTTTATATATTCCTCAGCGTCACTTTCGCTGTAAATCATTTTAAGACCATATCTGCCCTTGTCCTCGTAATACATTCCGTTCTTGAATGTAAAGGCCTCGGGAGGATTTTCGTTCTTCTTTTCATTATTGTTTTTCTTATCGGCTACAGGGCTTACCTTCTCTATTTTCTCCATGTATTCGCCTGTAATTCTTACAAGCATGTCGTTAAGCATTTCCACCTCGTAATCGCCTATTGTGGGCTCAAGGTGACTGCCGCCTACGCCGCTGTGGTCGGTAAGGAAGACGTAGGTTCCGCCTGTTGCCATAGCCATTGTACGGCAGAGGAATTCAGTCTCGGTATCAACACCGCTTGAAGCTACGGGAATTATTCTTATGCCCTTTTCAGCGGCAGAGGCTGTAAGCTTAGCAAGCTTCTTTCCCTCGCCGAGATGAGGCGGAGCGTCAAGCACGAAGAAGCAGAGCTTTGTGCTCTTTTCACGCCAGCTATGATCATTCACAGCATTATCGAGAGCATCAATAACCGCTTCGGGATAATCTCCGCCGCCCTCTGCGAACTGCTGTCTTAAATCGGTTATCGCCTTGTTTATATCATCGGTAAATTCGAAGCTTCTTACCACATAAGCGTCGCCCTCGTCACGGTAAAAATTAACGCTTAAATGAAGGTCGGAATTTGCGTACTGCTTTTCTACACGCTCAACTACGTCCTGAAGCTCCTTCTGGATATAGGTAAGCTCGTCTCCCATAGAGCCTGTAGTATCTATCATAAGCATAAGATCAAGCTTTTCAATATCGGCAGGCTGTTCATAGACAAAATCGAACACCTCATTGTGGGAAGGGTCGCTGATTTCGCCGTTCTCATCCCCCTTACCGATTATTTCTATATATTCAACCTCAGCCTTATCGTCTCCAAGAGTGTTGAAAAGATATGCCTCGCCATAATTATCCGTTACGGCAGTCCACACAGCCTCACCGTCAGCATGAAGCCTCACGGTATAGCCTTCACAGGGTTTATCTCCGCTTACTACTGTTACCTTGTACCTGTCGTCGGGGTATACTTCCCATATTTCGCTTATGTTTTTCCAGTCCTGTCTCTGACCGATAAGCTCCTGCCAGAAGCCCCAGTTATCATTATCATTCCATTCTCCGCCTGTTAAAATTCCTGCACGGGCCTGGATTTCCTCGATATATTCACCGATACAGCCTTCTCCGGGATTGGTGAAGCTATCGCCGCCTGCCCCGATATCCGCATCGTCGTAAAAGCCGCCCGTTTCCATATCGAAGAAGCTGTCGGTGGTATCAAAGCATATGTAATCGCCTTCTACCGCCGCCTCTTCTTCTGCATATTCCATTTCGGGAACCTCATAGCCGCTTTCATCCAACACAGGAATATCACCTGTATAGGCGGGACCTACGGTAGGGTCGGTGCGTACTACTGCCTCAGTAGTCACAGCAGGAGATGTTACCTCAGCAACTTCAGAGGTAACTGTAGTTGTTATGGCTGCAGTAGTTGTCGTAGTGGTAGCTTCTGAGGTCGATACGGGAGCTGTTGTTGTTATACTTTTCGCTGTGGTTGAGGACGTAGCCGCAGTAGTTTCCGCCGCAGAAGGCTCTGTCGCTTCCGTAACAGCCCTTGAAGGCTGTGCCTCGGCACAGGAAGCCATTGATATAATAATCGAAGCAAGCAATAATGACGCTGTTATCTTTTTCATACTCTTTTTCCTTTCCATACCGTTTCGCTTTACGGCTCTCTATATATTAAAACGTGTGAAGCTATGAAAAAGTGACAGGATTTTCAAAAAAATATAAAAATTTCCTCTATCTTTTTCGATAAAGGAAATTTTTCGTTATAATATGCAGTTTGAAATAGTCGGAACTGGCGGAGCGGCTTCCGCTCATGATATTTTTTCGAGCTCCTTACGAAGCCGCTTTATAATTCTTTTTTCAAGCCTTGAAATATAGCTCTGGGAAATCCCGATAAGGTCGGCTACCTCCTTCTGGGTAAGCTCCTTCCCGTCTACAAGTCCGAAGCGTTTTTCCATAATGAAGCGTTCACGGGGCGAAAGTCTGGCTACCGATTCAAGAAGCATCTTCTTCTCCGCCTCGCTTTCGATATTCTCGTTTACCACATCATTTTCCGTTCCGAGAACATCGGAAAGAAGAAGCTCATTTCCGTCCCAGTCCACATTCAGGGGCTCTTCAATGGAAATTTCGGATTTATGCTGGTTTGCCTTTCTCAGAAACATCAGTATTTCGTTTTCTATACAGCGTGAGGCATAGGTGGCAAGCTTTATATTCTTTTCGGGACTGAAGGTGTTTACCGCCTTTATAAGCCCTATCGTTCCGATAGAGATAAGGTCCTCTATACCTACAGAAGTAGCCTCGAATTTTTTCGCTATATATACTACAAGCCTCAGATTATGTATGATAAGTATGTCCCTGCCCTTTGAAAAATCCGTTTTAAGGAGATTAAAGGCGGCCTCCTCCTCTTCTCCCGTAAGGGGCGGTGGAAGGCTGTCCGCTCCGTTTATATAGTAAATTCCGAAGCTTTTATCGGCGAAAAAAAGCTTCTTAAATAAATCCGTAATCATTAGTGTTTTCATATTTTTTCCTTTCATAAAAGTATTTTCGGGTTGATGATTGCGTCGTTTTCGCTTTCAAAGCGGCTGTCCTCGCTTACGCCTATGAGGGCAGACACATTCTTTTTTCCGCCCTCGTAATCGGCTGTTATTCCGTCGGGTCTGAAGGCTCTTATAATTCCGCCCCCCGAAACGCTGTGCCAGGGGATAAGCCGTATACCCTTAAGGTCGGTTTCGGAATTTATGTTTTCGGGCAGTATCTCTCTCACAGCGGAAATACTGCATACGATAACGGGAAGACCGCTGAAAAAATCAACAAGACCGTTTCCGCTGTCGGAAAAGGCGTCAAGGGTTATCTGCCTGCCCTTATTTTTTATAATTAGCCTTATTTTTTTGTCAGTATTATTCCTGTCGAGAAAACGTCTCAGGAGACATACTGCCGCATAGATAACAACGGTAGCTATGAGAAGCACCATTACGGAAATATTCATATAGGGGTAACCGCCCACGGAAATAAAGAAGGCCTCTCCTGTAAGAGTCTGAAGGGCGAAGGCTCCGCCGCAGATAAGCATGCCTGTACCGAAGGAAAGCGCCGTTCTTATGAGAAAGCTTCTTATTCCGCCAAAGCCGAAGGCGATAAGCACTGTCAAACCTACAGATAAAAGCTTAAGAAAAAGCGAAACAAAGGTGTTTTCCCCCATGAGTACCGTCAGCGAGCAGAGTCCTCCGAAAACAGAGGCGGCTATAAGCCTTTTAAGCTTATATTCACCGTGAAGAAAGCGAAAACAGCATCTTAATGTAAAATATGTAATATATATATTGAGAATTATAAGAACATCAATGTAGACAACCATAAAACACCCCCTTTGAATTTATTATAGCCTGTTCGGCGTGAAAAAGCTGTCGAGAACGGGACGTATAAATCATATTATTCTGACAGATTTTAAGCTTATTACAAAAATTTTGAAATAATTTGGAAAAGACTGTTAAGTTTAAGAAGAACCTGACGATATAATATACGAGTAGATAGACACTTATCTGCAAGAAAGGAGGGGTTTTCATGAGTGATCTCAGTTTATTTTATTCTTCGATGAACAGTGTTCTTACACAGTGGAATGATTTCAGCGTGAGCCGCAACATGTATAAGGAATATTTTGCTATGCAGGATAGCCTTAAAAAGGGCGAAAGCGATGAAAGCTATATCCAGAAGTTTATCAACGGATCAACAGAAAAGCTTTCCGCCGTTAATGATAAGCTTAACTCGCTATCAACAGCCGTTTCCGATTCGGTTTCCAAGCTTGAGGACGCCTTTAAGGTATCCGAAGAGGACGGAGAAATCGACTACGACGCGGCATATTCCGCAGCTGAAAGCTTTGTCGAAAGCTATAACAGCCTTTCGACAGCAATCAAGACCTCGGGTAATCAGACTGTTTCCAACAAGTCACAGTTTATTACCAATATGACGAACGCTTATAACTATAAGCTTCAGAAGGTTGGAATTACAGCTAACGCAGACGGTACTCTTTCTATCGATAAGGAAAAGTTCAATTCAGCTTCCCCCTCGGCTTACGAGGACGTTTTCGGTAAGAAGGATTCCTTCTCCAGCTTTATGGACAACCAGGCACAGCAGCTTGCCGCTTACGCACAGACTGATCTTTATCAGAACGCCAACGCTTACTCGTCGGCAGGCAGTATCACAAATATTGCCAACATAAGCGGCTCCTACTTCAATATGCTGGGCTGAAATAACATTGTCGGAGTGTCACGACATGGAGAGAACCGTGCAGATTTTCTGCACGGTTCAAACTATTGATAAACTCGCAAACTTTGAAAGTTTTTTTACGGTGCGTGTGCCTATCGAAGTCTGAACCATGCAGATTTTCTGCACGGTTTTTTTGCTTTTTATATTGCAAAGCCTTCGTTTTTGTGGTATACTGTTATAGTATGTCACAAACTGAACGAAAGGAGCGTGTATATGGCTTACCGTATAAATTTAGGAGCATGGCAGAGTATTTTCGCCGTACCCTCCTGCATTGCGGACATTTATTTAAAGAACGCCACAGAAAGCCAACTTAAGGTGCTCCTTTATCTTCTCAGAAATTCGGACAGGACTGTGGTAAACGAGCAGATTGAGGCGGATACGGGAGTTCCTGCCGACGAAATAGACGACGTAATCCTTTTCTGGGAAAACCGCGGCATAATAACAAATAATAAGGGGGATCTTTCTCCCTCCCACAAGCCTCAGGCTGCTGTATCCGAGCCTGTAAGAACAGCAAACGATTCTGCGGCGGCCCGTGTGGCGCTTAAATCGGAAACTCTTTTCCCTCCCCGTGAAATTGCCTCCGCCATTAACGGCGACAAGGCGGTAAAGCATCTTTTCGAGGTTTTCGAGAAGCTTGCGGGACGACCCACAAAGCATTCCGAGCGTAACACTCTCATGATACTGATAGAGGAAGTGAAGCTTCCTTGTGAGGTTGCGGTAATGCTTGTACAGCACTGCTTTTCCATAGATAAGGCAAGCCCCGCATACATGAAAGCGGTAGCTATGGACTGGTATGAAAGCGGAATAGATACCCTCGGAAAGGCTGAGGAACGCATAAAACAGCTTCACGATAAAGCCGCTCTTGAAAGCAGGCTCAGGACAAAGTTCGGCATGACTACCGCCTTCTCAGCGAAGCAGAAGCAGTACATAGAGGAATGGAACAGGTTTAATATAAGCGACACTCTTTTAGACGCCGCCTATGACGCTACCCTTAACGGGGCAGGAAAATTAAGCTTCCCCTATATGGATAAAATACTGAAAAAATGGCATGAAGACGGTATCACAGACCCGTCACAGCTTGAAAAATACAAAAAGAAAACGGTCTCTTTATCAGAGGAAGGCTCTTCCTTCGATATAAGCGAATTTGAACAGACTGCATACGAAAGGTACAGAAAAAAATGAGCTTCGACAGCAGATATTTCGCTATAGCCGACAACGAGCTCGGCATTATAAAACAGCGTAACAGCAGGATACTTGCGGCGAGAGAAGCGGAAATTGCAGAAAAGCATCCCGAAATTAACGCTATAGAAAGAGAGCTTTCAGGCACCTCGGGAAAGCTTATTTCCCTTATTGCCGATGGTGTACCCGATCTTAAAAAAAGGCTCAGCGAGCTTGAAAACGAGAACTTATTCCTACAGGAAAAGCTAAAAGCTTCCCTTGTAAAGGCAGGTTATCCCTCGGACTATCTGGATACGGTTTATTCCTGTAAGCTTTGTAAGGACAGCGGCATTTACGAAGGAAAACGCTGTGAATGCTTTATGGATATGGTAAAAAAAGCGGCGGCGGAAGAGCTTAACCGCTCCTCTCCGTTAAGGCTTACCGGCTTTGATGAATTCAGCCTTAATTATTATGATAATACTACTCCTACCATAATGGGCTGTACCGCAAGAGAAACTATGGAAGAGAATTATTCCTTCTGTAAGAGCTATGCGGAGAATTTCCATATTCCCTGTGCAAGCCTTCTTCTCCACGGAAAGACAGGTCTCGGAAAAACCCACCTTTCCTTAAGTATCGCTTCAGTAGTTCTGAAAAAGGGCTACAGCGTTATTTACGGCTCAGCTCCCGACCTGTTCAGGCGGATTGAAAAGGAGCATTTCGGGAATACGGCTGAAAACGGTACCACAATAGAAACGCTCCAGAATGCGGATTTACTGATACTGGACGATATCGGTGCAGAATTTGAAAGTAAATTTTACGTTTCTGCCTTCTATAATATACTCAATAACAGAATGAATGCGTCTCTTCCTACGATTGTAAGCACAAATCTTGAGCTTCCCGAGATACAGGAACGCTACGGCGACAGAATTACCTCAAGGCTCATGACCATGGAAAATCTTATCTTCGTAGGTAAGGATGTAAGAATTATAAAGAACAGGGGAAAAAATTAAATGAACAGACTTGTAGCTATAGTAGGGCGACCCAACGTGGGAAAATCCACCCTATTCAATAAACTGATAGGTCAGCGTTTATCTATCGTAGAGGACACCCCCGGCGTAACGAGAGACAGAATCTACGGTAAGGCAGAATGGCTGAACAAAAGCTTTATGCTGGTAGATACGGGCGGTATTGAGCCTGACTCAAAGGATATTATCCTTTCTCAGATGAGAGCACAGGCACAGCTCGCTATCGACAGCGCAAACGTTATAATTTTCGTTGTGGATATAACAACAGGCATGACAGCTAATGATGAAAACGTAGCGGCTATGCTTCTTAAAAGCGGTAAGCCCGTTGTACTATGTGTAAACAAGTGCGATAATCTGGGCGCGCCGCCTCCCGATATATACGAATTCTATAATCTTGGACTCGGCGACCCTATCCCCGTTTCCTCCGTACACGGTCACGGTACAGGAGACCTGCTTGACGCCGTTTTCGAGCACATGCCCGAGGAGGACGAGGAGGAATACGACGACGCTCTTATAAAGGTTGCCGTTATCGGTAAACCTAATGCAGGTAAATCCTCCCTCATCAATAAGATTGCAGGAGAACAGAGAGTTATCGTTTCCGATATTGCAGGAACTACCCGTGACGCCATAGATACCGTTATCGAGCGTAACGACAGCAAGTATGTATTTATTGATACTGCAGGAATACGCCGTAAATCAAAGGTTACGGAAAACGTGGAAAGGTTCAGTATTTTAAGAGCCTACATGGCGGTTGACAGAGCAGACGTCTGCGTTATCGTAATTGACGCTAACGAAGGCTATACCGAACAGGACAGCAAGGTTGCGGGCTACGCCCACGATCAGGGTAAGGCCTGTGTAATAGCAATAAACAAGTGGGACTCTATCGAAAAGAACGACAAGACCATGAACGAGTTCAGGAAGAAGCTTGAAGTCGACTTCTCCTTCATGTCCTACGCTCCTATCGTATTTATCTCCGCCCTTACTGGTCAGCGTATAGACAAGCTTTTCGAGCTTATCAACTATACCGCGGAACAGAATGCAAGACGTATCACAACAGGTATGCTCAACGACCTTTTAAGCTACGCTACCGCAAGAGTTCAGCCCCCCTCGGATAAGGGCAAGCGTTTAAAGCTCTACTACATGACCCAGGCTTCCACAAAGCCGCCCACGTTTGTTACCTTCTGTAACAACAAGGAGCTTTTCCATTATTCCTACCAGCGTTATCTTGAAAACCAGATAAGAGAGTCCTTCAGCCTTGACGCCACTCCCATAAAAATGGTTATAAGAGAACGCGGCGAGGATAAGTAAGGAGGCTTAATATGGATAACAATATTGTTTTAACAATTCTCTGCTATGCTTCGGCAGTAATTATCCCCTATCTTTTAAGCGGCGTGAATACTGCCATAATCGTAACGAAAATCAAGTCGGGCGAGGATATACGAAAGCTCGGAAGCGGTAACGCAGGACTCACCAACACCCTCCGTACACAGGGTAAGCTTGCCGCTCTTTTCGTTCTATTAGGCGACATTTTAAAGGGCGTTCTTTCTATCATAGCCGTGTCACTTATTTTCAGATTTGTTCTCGGAATTGACACATATTCCTGTGCCGAGGGCTTTACCTGGATTAACTATATGGCAGGAATTTTCGCCGTTCTCGGCCACATATTCCCCATATACTATGGCTTCAAGGGCGGAAAGGGTATTCTCGTTACCTTTTCAACCATGCTGGCGATAAACTGGATTCCTGCGCTCATACTTCTCGGAATTTTCGGTATTATCGTAGCTATAACAAGATATGTTTCCCTGGGCTCTATTATTGCGGCGGCATGCTATCCCGTAGCAGTATATATCTTCTCCATGATGAATAATGACGGAGCGGCAGTACTGAACCTTATACTCTCCGCCTTTATCGGCTTCATGCTGATTTTCATGCACAGAGCAAATATAAAGAGGCTTATTGCCCATAACGAAAAAAAGCTGGGACAGAAAGGATAAAATATGAAATTCAGACGAATATTCTCAATGCTTACCGCATTATGCCTTGGAGCTTCGGTATGCTCCTGCTCGACTCCTGCGGATACAGGAACAGCACCTACAGAAATTACAGCGGAGGAAGAAAACATGACTAAGACTTACATCTTAAATGAAGAAAACGTTAAGCTTATCGGAAGAACACATCTCGAGGACGACAACAACCTCTGGTTCGCCTTATCGGGAACAGGCTTTGAATTTGAATTTACAGGAAAGAATCTTGAATTCAGCCTTCTCGGCGACGGTGCTTCAAGAAAAAGCGATAACGAAGAAAACTATGCCCGTTACGCAGTATATGTTGACGGCGAAAGAGTTGTTGACAAACAGCTTGATTCTCCCGAGGCTACAGTAAAGGTTATCGAAAGCGAGGAAGAAAAAACCTCTGTAGTAACCTTTATCAAGCTTTCCGAATGCGCTATGTCTACCTTAGGCGTTAAACCCATAGTGACAGAAGGTACAATCAAGCCTACCGCTGAAAAGGACTTAAAGATCGAATTTATCGGCGACTCTATTACCTGCGGCTACGGCGTAGATGACGAGGTCAAGGAAAACCACTTCAAGACCGCTACCGAGGACGTAACAAGAGCGTATGCCTACAAAACAGCAAAGGCTCTTGACGCTGACTACAGCATGTTCTCCACAAGCGGCTACGGTATTATTTCAGGCTATACCGACGGTGACAAGCCCATAAAGGCCCAGACTATTCCCCAGTATTACGAAAGCCTCGGCTTCTCCTACAACAGCTTCGCAGAATATATGGCTCCCAACAATATCGACTGGGATTTCAGCAGATATGTTCCCGACCTTATCGTTGTGAACCTCGGCACCAATGACGCAAGCTACTGCAAGAGCCTTAAGGATCGTTCCGAGGACTATGCGGCTGAATACACAGTATTCCTCAAGAAAATAAGAAAGAACAACCCCGACGCCAAGATTCTCTGCACCTTAGGCGTTATGGGTGACAGCCTCTTCCCCTATGTTGAAAAGGCAGTGGAAGACTATACAGCAGAAACAGGCGATACAAACATCGACACCTTAAGATTCAAGCCTCAGGACGGCTCCCTCGGCTATGCCGCAGACTGGCATCCCACAGAGGCTACTCATCAGCAGGCTTCCGAAGCTCTTGTTGAGAAGATCAAGGAAGTAATGGGACTTTAATCGGAAAGCTACATAAAATTAAGCCGCAGATGTTTATAAACACATCTGCGGCTTTTGTTATTCAGTTTTTTCACGAAGGAGCGCCTTAATACAGGAATACCTGAGGGTCTTTCTGTCGTTTTCCACCATGGAAGAAACGGCAGTCCTGCTGCCCACTACAACAAGTATTTCCTTTGCTCGGGTAACTCCCGTGTACAGTAAATTTCTGTAAAGAAGCTGTGGCGTGAACATCGTAAGGGGCATTACCACCGCCTTGTATTCGCTTCCCTGACTTTTATGAATAGTTATAGCGTAGGCATGCTCAAGCTTACTGAGCATTTCTGTTGTATAAACTGCAACTCTTCCGTCAAAATCAATAGTCAGTATAGAATTGCTTGTATCCACGGACATGATTATTCCGATATCCCCGTTAAAGATGCCTGTTCCCTTTTCTCCGCCCTTCTGCCATAGAACGTCATAATCGTTCTTTATCTGCATTACCTTATCGCCTGTACGGAAAACAACATCAAAATATCTCATTTCCTTTTTCATACGGGAAGGCGGATTGAGCGCAAGCTGTAATGAACGGTTAAGCTCCTTCGTTCCTGCAGGACTCATTTTTGTGGGAGTAAGAATCTGGATATCGTCAATCGGCGAATAGCCATAGCTTTTCGGAAGCCTTGTCCTGATAAGGTCTATGACTATCCGTGCAGTATCATTATCGCTGTCGGTCTGCATAAAGAAGAAATCCTTCTTTCGGTTGTCAAGCTCGGGCATTTCGCCGTTTACGATAGAATGTGCGTTGGTTACGATAAGGCTTTCCGCCGCCTGGCGGAAAATCTCCTTAAGCTCAACGGTAGGAATAAGCCCCGTAGCCATAAGGTCACGGAGAATATTTCCTGCCCCGACGCTGGGAAGCTGGTTGGAGTCCCCTACAAGAATAAGCTTGCTTTCGGGGCGTACTGCCCTTAAAAGAGCCTCGAAAAGAAGCACGTCAACCATGGACATTTCATCTATTATTATAACGTCGGCATTAAGTGTATTGAGCTCGTTATGCTTGAATTTAAGCTTATTGGTTTTGTTTGAAAAATCCACCTCAAGAAGCCTGTGGATAGTTTTGGCAGGCTGTCCCGTAAGGTCGGACATTCTCTTGGCCGCCCTTCCTGTAGGCGCCGCAAGAAGAAGCTTTTTCCTCTTACTGCGGCAGAGCTGGATAACAGCGTTCAGGGTAGTAGTCTTACCTGTACCCGGACCTCCCGTGAGGATAAATAGGTTATTACCGAGAGCCGCATTTATCGCCGCCTTCTGTAAATCCTCATACTGTATGCCTTCTGACCATTCAACTCCCGCTATCTCCTCGGAATAATCCTTCTCAAGGGGAGCCGAAAGCTTAAGCATAACCGCTATTTTATCGGTTATGTACTTTTCCGCCGCATAGTATTCATAAAGATAGATATATGTACGCTTTGTCATGGGAAGCTCGGCAAAATCGCCTTCCTGAAGTCCTTCCCAGAGTGCCTTATCGAAATCGTCCTCGCCTACATTTATAATCCTGCATACTGTTTCGGAAAGCTTTTCACGAGGCAGGCAGGTATGCCCTGCAAAAGCGTTTTCGCGAAGGACATAGGCTATTCCTGCCTTTATTCTGTTGACGCTGTACATGGAAAGCTCAAGGTCAAAGGCTATCCTGTCAGCTATGGTAAAATCAACCTCAAATTCCGAATCACAGAGAAGATAGGGATTCTCCTTTATGAGAGCCATACTCTTCGCCTCATACTCCTTCCAGACGAGCGAAGCAGTAATCGGACTTATATTGTATTTCTGAAGAAATTCTATAATTGTTTTTATGCCGTTGAGCTTTTTAAACTCATGGCCGATATAAATCGCCTTGTCTATAGTAATTCCGTTAAGCTCCGAAAGCCTTTTCGGGTCGTTTTCTATTATATCCAGGGCTTCTCTGCCGTAGGCGGCTACGATTTTCTTAGCCATTGCAGGACCAACGCCCTTGATAATTCCACTTCCGAGATAACGGCGTATTTCTTCGGCTGTGGTAGGAAGAGTACGTTCACAGGTTACCGCCTTGAACTGTCTGCCGTATTTTGCATTGGAGATGTAACTGCCTCTGAGCTTTAAGGATTCGCCCTCAACAATATCGCCGAGAGTTCCCACAACGGTTTCGGGGGTATTGTCACAATTAAGCGTAAGAACAATATACCCGTTCTCAGGGTTTTTATAGATAATCTCCTCGGCAGTACCGCAGAGTATCTGGAGATTATTTTCGTTTTCCTGCATTATTTCACCTCTTCCTGCGTCTTTCTGACAGAACGGCAAGCACGCCTTTAAACAGGAGCCTTAAAAAGATATATGCTCCGAAAATACCGAAAAAAACAGTCAAAAAGAAAAACAGCGGCTCCATATCTGGTCCTCCTATCGGACATAACCGCTTTTATCATTATACAGCCAAAAGCAGATTATGTCAATTATTCTATAGGATTATATTCCGCGAGGAGCTTTTATGACAAAAAATAAATTTTTAAAAAATTTTGTCGAAAAGGGTTGACAAAATCAAAAACACATGGTATACTGTAAAAGTTGTAGGCTGGTGTAGCTCAGTTGGTAGAGCAGCTGATTTGTAATCAGCAGGTCGGGGGTTCGAGTCCGTCCACCAGCTCCATTTTATGCCTTAATCATGATAAGGCATTTATTATATTATGCACTGCTTTTTTAAAGCAGGATTGTTTCCGGTAACGGAAACTTATATGAGGAAGCGTTCCCGAGTGGCCAAAGGGGGCAGACTGTAAATCTGTTGCGTTAGCTTCGGTGGTCCGAATCCACCCGCTTCCACCAAATGCGCCCCTGCTAATCGCAGGGGCTAATTTAATATTGAATAGTGAATAATGAATATTTAATAATGAAATTGCGCGGCGCATTTGTATTATTCAATATTCATTATTCTTTTTTCATTATTCAATAAAGAAAGGATTGTTTTATGAACGAAAACCC
>JAZSBN010000018.1:0-3184 GCA_045602405.1 Ruminiclostridium sp. | reverse complement strand
TCGCCATTTGCGGTTGAATAGGATACGGTAACAGCCTGTAAATATTCAGCATAAACTGCCTTCTTTTTCGCATTGTAAACAGGTGAAAGTGTTTTGCTTCCGGTTGTCTTATTAATTACGATAATATTTCCTGTAATATCGTAAGGAGCGTTAAGTAACTGTGTACCGCTTGCAAGAGAAACAGTTGTACCGTTTTCATCAACAACGGTAACTTCTATATTACCTGTTGCACCGTTGTTAGTAACCTTGCCGATTGCGCCTGTCGCGTCTGTAACAAGGCGAATATTGGCTCTTTCACAGGAGGTTAATGTGATATTTGACTTTACTCCTGCAGTAAGATCACCCTCGAAACTTCCAATACCGCTCATTGTACCGCTTACTGTAGGACTGCCCATAAGAATGTATACACTGGCAAATGTCTTTATATCAGCAGTGGCAACATCTCCCGATATAACAAGTGCGGAAGTCTTTGTACCTGTAATGCTCTTGACGCTTGCATTTGAAAGGGCAAGATTCTTTGACGCTGTAATTGCTGTATTTTCAGCATTCAGAGTACAATTAAATATAGTTTTAACAGGAAGCTTGAGAGTTTTTCCTGTGAAGGTGAGCTCGCTTCCGATGAAGGTTATGCTGTCTGCATACGCAGGAATATTAAGTGCGCTCAGTGTTATCGGAGCGTTGATCTCAATAGTGTAATCCTTGGTTTTATCCTTGTTTTCTGTGATAACTTCAAATACCTTATCGATATTGGGGAGATTCTTTTCCACAGCATCGTAGTATAAGGTAAAGGCGTCAGACCATTCTGCCTTTATGCTCTTTGTCTTTGCATAGTAATATGCAGTAAGCACCTTGTCGCCGTTTGTTCTGTTTTCAAAGCTTATCTTATCGGAGATATCCTTACCCTTTGTATAAAGGATAGTTTCGTTGCCCTTAAGAGCTACGCTGTTGTTGATGTTGATAACGAGAGAAGCGGTTTCACCCATATCAACAACCGTAACCTTGGGGAGTACATCCTCTGTATTGATGTAAAGCTTTGTATCTGCACCTTCTATCTTAGCGATATCAAGCTTACCCTTCGGATTTGTCATTGTGACAGCACCCGAAACAAGGTTGGTTATGTTCATTGTATTTGTTACAGTTACATAGCCGGATACATTGCCGAAGCCTGTAATACTGCCGATAACGATATCGTCACAGCTATCGTCGTTCAGAATAAGAGAGGAGGTCTTTGTACCGCTTACAGACTTGACGCTTCCCTCTCCTACCTTTGAAAGTGTGAGAGTCTTATCCTTGGGTACGGATACTGTAATACCGTCCTTTACCGTGCATATAAGCTCACAGTTGAAGGCTGTAGTTACAGGAACGGAAATGCTCTTGCCTGTGTAGGTAAGCGCTTCGCCTGTAAAGGTTATGCTGTTCGCATACTTAGGAATGGTAAGTGTGCTGACTGTTAAAGGAGTATTCAGCTTTATTGTATAATCCGCTGTATTATCCTTGTTTGCGTTAATAAGCTCGAACACCTTATCCATATTGGGGAGATTTACAGGCTCGTCGCCATAGGTTACAGTAACAGCGTTCGCCCATTCAGCCTTTACGCTCTTTGTCTTTGCATAGTAGAAGGCTGTTAAATCCTTTTCGTCAGGAGTCTGGTTGCCGATTGTGATATTCGCGCTGAGGTCCTTGCCTGTAGTGTAGAGAAGGGTTGTTCCGCTGTCGACGGTTTCGATACCCGCAAGAAGATCATCAACACTAAGTCTAAGCGTTGCACCCTCGCTGAAGGAGGTAAGCGTTACCTTAGGAAGCTTTCCGTTTTCGGGGAAAAGGTAAATATCCGCACTCTCTTCAATATTCTTGATTGTAACCACGCAGGAAGCGCTTGTAGTATCAAGAAGGCCGCTAAAGTTATTGACGCCTGTCATCTTGCCGCTCAGGTAGATATCACCATCTGCATTTACTCTGTTAAAGGTGGTTATATCATTGACAGAAAGGCTACCCCAATTGGTAACCACCAGCTCAGATGTAGCGGTACCCTTGATAGACTTTACCTCAGAGTCATTATTTTTGAATGTAAGCGTCGTCTTAGCCGCAACCGTTACAGCCGTATCGGGAGCGTTAAGTGTACACCAGAAGACTGTATTTACGGGAATGCTTAGCGTCTTACCTGTAAAGGTGAGAGCTTCTCCACTGATAGTAATGCTCTTTGCGGTCTTGGGGAGAGTGAGCTTGTCGAGTGTTAATTCCTGATTGAGTCTGATTTTATAATCACTTTCGCTGTCCTTGATAGCCGCAAGCGCAAGGTCAATATTCGGGAAGTCTCTCGATGTTTCGTTTCCTTCGGAATCTGTTGTAATTAAGGTTAATGCGCCTGCCCATTCAGCCTTTATAGACTTCGTAGAAGCATAGTAGAAGGCATTAAGAGGCTTTTCGTCAGGAGTCTGGTTGTCGATTGTGATATATTCGCTTAAGTCGTTACCTGTGGTGTAAAGAAGGGTTGTTCCGCTGTCAACAGTTTTAGTCGAAATAATATCATCAACACTAACCCTGAGCGTTGCACTCTCGCTGAAGGAAGTAAGCGTTAACTTAGGAAGCTTTCCGTTTTCGGGGAAAAGCAAAATACAGTTATTTCCCGATTCAATATTCTTGATAGTAACCACGCAGGAAGCGCTTGTAGTCAAAAGAGTGCCGCTAAAGTTATTGACGCCTGTCATATTGCCGCTCAGGTAGATATAACCATCTGCATTTATTCTATTAAAGGTTGTTATATCGTTCACAGAAAGGTCGCAGCCATTAACAACCAGCTCAGATGTAGCGGTACCCTTTATTGACTTTACCTCGGAATCCCAGTATTTAAATGTAAGCGTCGTCTTTGCCGCAACCGTTACAGCCGTATCAGGAGCGTTAAGTGTACACCAGAAAACTGTATTTACAGGAATGTTAAGAGTCTTACCTGTAAAGGTGAGATCTTCTCCACTGATAGTAATGCTCTTTGCGGTCTTGGGGAGTGTGAGCTTGTCGAGTGTTAATTCCTGATTGAGTCTGATTCTATAATCACTTTCGCTGTCCTTGATAGCCGCAAGCGCAAGGTCAATATTCGGGAAGTCTCTCGATGTTTCTTTTCCTTCGGAATCTGTTGTAATTAAGGTTAATGCGCCTGCCCATTCAGCCTTTATCGACTTCGTAGAAG
>JAZSBN010000017.1:0-107742 GCA_045602405.1 Ruminiclostridium sp. | reverse complement strand
TAGAACCAGGCACACTTTTTTTAGTTTTTTGTGAACAAAACCCTTCAAGCCTCCCCCTTCGGGGGGAAGGGGGACCGCGTTAGCGGTGGATGAGGTGTCACATACTATCCTATTGGTTCTTGACAATTCATTCTGTTTTTTGTAAAATAGAAGATAATATGATTTTAATATGAAAGACACTGATAACTATGGCAGATAATAAAAAAATGGTTGAGGACATTACCTCTCGTGACGTTGATTTTGCCCAGTGGTATACTGATATCGTAAAAAAGGCCGAGCTTGCAGATTATTCCTCTGTACGCGGCTGTATGATTGTACGCCCCTACGGCTACGCAATCTGGGAAAATATCCAGCGTATTCTCGACGGAATGTTCAAGGCTACAGGTCACGAAAACGTATGCATGCCTATGTTTATTCCCGAAAGCTTACTTCAGAAGGAAAAGGATCATGTTGAGGGCTTTGCTCCCGAGGTTGCATGGGTAACCCATGGCGGAAACGAGAAGCTTGAGGACAGACTCTGTGTACGTCCTACCTCCGAAACCCTTTTCTGTGAGCATTACGCAAATATAATCCAGTCCTACCGCGATCTCCCCAAGCTTTATAACCAGTGGGTAAGCGTTGTCCGCTGGGAAAAGACAACCCGCCCCTTCCTCCGTTCAAGAGAATTCTTATGGCAGGAAGGTCACACTATCCACGCTACCGCTGAAGAGGCTATCGAGGAAACAGAAAAGATGCTTAACGTTTATGCACAGTTCTGTGAGGAATCCCTCGCTATGCCTGTAATAAAGGGTAAGAAAACCGAAAGCGACAAGTTTGCAGGTGCTGAATCCACCTACGCTATCGAAGCGCTTATGCACGACGGAAAGGCTTTACAGGCAGGTACCTCCCACTATTTCGGAGACGGCTTCGCCAAGGCCTTCGATATCCAGTACGCAAACAAGGAAAACAAGCTTACATACCCCCACCAGACAAGCTGGGGCGTTACAACAAGACTTATCGGTGCAATCATCATGACTCACGGCGACGATAACGGACTTGTTCTTCCTCCTGCAGTAGCTCCCGTTCAGGTAGTTATCATTCCTATCGCACAGCATAAGGAGGGTGTTCTTGAAAAGGCAAACGAGCTTAAGGAAAGACTCCTTAAAATGGGCGTAAGAGTAAAGCTTGACGACAGCGATAACTCCCCCGGCTGGAAGTTCTCCGAATATGAAATGAAGGGCGTCCCTGTAAGAGTTGAAATCGGTCCTAAGGATATGGAGAGCAACCAGTGCGTTATCGTAACCCGTCATAACGGCGAAAAGGCATTTGTATCCCTCGACGAGTTTGAAACTGCCGTTTCCGCTAAGCTTACAGAGGTTCGTGACGGTCTCTTCGCCAAGGCTCTCGAAAACCGCGAAAAGCGTACCTTTGCATGCAAGACTATCGACGAGATAAATACTGCATTAACCGAAAAGGGCGACGGCTTTATTAAGGCTATGTGGTGCGGCGATGAAGCCTGTGAGGATAAGGTCAAGGAAGAAACAGGCGTCGGCTCAAGATGCATTCCCCTCGAACAGGACTGCTTCTCCGATAAGTGCGTATGCTGCGGAAAGCCCGCTAAGTTTGAAGTATACTGGGGCAAGGCATATTGATGCGGCTTATTCACGATTACGACGAAAAGAATTATTCGTCCAAGGATAACGTTTTTACCCGAAGAGCTGCCCGTGCAGTCATCATAAAGGACGGCAAGGTTGCTCTCGTTAAAAGCGATAAGGAAGGCTTTTATAAATTCCCCGGCGGCGGTATAGAAAGCGGAGAAACTGAAATCGACGCATTATGCCGTGAAACCCTCGAGGAAGCGGGCCTTATCATAATCAGAGACAGCGTTAAACCCTTCGGCTATATACGGGAAAAGAGAAAGAGTATCTATAAAAAGAATGAAATTTTTGAGATGTACTCATATTATTATACCGCAGATACCGAAGAAGAGCTTGGCGAACAGAAGCTTGACGGCTATGAAGCTGAGCTTGGCTATAAGCTTGAATTCGTAAAGCCTGAAACAGCCTATAACGTGAACATGAAGATAGGGCGCTACAGAAAATCGAGATTTCTCGTAAGAGAAGCCAAGGTTCTCGAAATGATTATGAATAACAAATAAACAGACTAAACCCTGCAATTTTGTTGCAGGGTTTTTATTTTATTGTATTGATTTTCCCGCAATGAAGTGATATACTTAATTCAGGTATATTATACGGAAAGGAACTATAATATGGAAAACAGTATTTCACTCTCTCTATCCGCCGTAAAGGTTATAAACTTTGCTATGCAGCAGAATTATGTTCCTGTAATAAGGAGCGTAAATATTCTGAATAATACGGCTTCCGATATTAAAAATCTAAAGCTTGTCATAAAGACGGAGCCCGGCTTTACCATGCCCTTTGAAACGGAGATACATTCCGCTCCTGCCGGCAGGACTACCGAAATAACCCCTGTAAATATTTCTGTTTCAACGGAATACCTGTTTTCTCTCACAGAAAAAATTACAGGCCGTATTACTGCCGAATTATACAGCGATAACAACCCTATCGCCTCGGCTCACGAAAATATAGAGCTTCTTACTGCAGACACCTGGACGGGAAGCCTCGTTATGCCTGAAATGACTGCGGCTTTCGTTACGCCTAATCATCCCAAGGTAAGCGAAATCCTTACCAAAGCCTCGGTATATCTTTCAAAGTGGACGGGAAATCCCTCCTTCAACGGCTACAGCACAAGAAACCCCAATATCGTGAAGCAGCAGGCCGCCGCAATATACGCCGCACTGCAGGCGGAAAACGTCGCTTATATAGTCCCTCCCGCAAGCTTCGAAAAAACGGGTCAGAGAATAAGATTCGCTTCCGCCGTTCTCGAAGAAAAGCACGGTACCTGTATGGACCTTTCCCTTTTATACGCTTCCTGTCTCGAAGCGGCAGGAATCAACCCCATACTTATTTTTACCCAATCCCACGCTTTCACAGGCTTCTGGCTTGAACAGGAGACCTTTCCCGAATGTGCTGATGATGACATTACAGCTCTTACCAAGCGTGCTGTAAACGGAATAGACAGAATTTGCCTCGTAGAGTGTACCGACTACACGGCAGGAAAATCCACAGACTTCGAAAAATCCGAGAAAAATGCTCTGGAACATCTTAAAAATCCCGATAATTTTGAATTATTCGTTGATATAAGAAGATGCCGCGGAAGCGGTATACGCCCCGTTCCCCTTGCCGTCCCGAAGGCAGGAGACTCAGCAACTGTAAATTACGGAAGTGTTTCAGCCAACGAGATAACCGCCGCTCCCTCTGAGATTGCACAGTACACAGACCTCGCTTCTTCAACAGGGCAGGCGCTTACAAAACGTATGATATGGGAACGTAAGCTTCTTGACCTCAGTCTCAGAAACAGCCTTCTTAATTTCAGATCTGCCGCTTCAAATATTCAGCTTATGGCTACTGATTTAAGCGTTCTCGAGGATGAAATTTCAAAGGGCGAGGAGTTTAAGATTATGGCGGTTCCTTCCGACCTTAAGCTTACACCTGCTGAAAATAAAATCTACGATATTGAAGCCAACAGAGAGATAATATCCTCAATTTCGGAATCGGAATTCAAAAGTCATCGTCTCCGCACCTTTATAAATGAAACTGACCTGGAAAAGACTCTTAAAAAGCTCCACAGACAGGCAAAGGTAAGCCTTGAAGAAAACGGCGCAAATACTCTTTACCTTGCGGCAGGCTTTTTAAGATGGTATGAAACTGACCAGAGCGAACGCCCCCGTTATGCTCCTCTTATTCTTATCCCTGTAGATATCGTCAGAAAAATACAGGACAGATCCTACTCCCTCAGAATGAGAGACGAGGACGCACAGATGAACGTAACCCTGCTGGAAATGCTCCGACAGGATTTCGGTATCGTAATAAACGGACTGAACCCCTTACCTGCCGATGAAAACGGTACTGACATGAAGCTTGTCTTCAACGCCATGAGACAAGGCGTCATGGCTAAAAAACGCTGGGATATAGAAGAGCTTGCTTTCGTTGGGCAGTTCTCCTTCAGCCAGTTCATCATGTGGAACGATATAAGAAACCGAGCTGAGGACTTAGAGAAAAATAAGGTGGTTAAAAGCCTTATGTCGGGAAAAACCGAATGGGTACCCGAAGAAGCCGACCCCTCCCCTGCCTTTCTGGATGAAAACCTTGTTCCCGGCGATATGGCAGTCCCCACAAGTGCCGACTCATCACAGCTTGCCGCTATATATGAAGCCGCAAGAGGTCAGAGCTTTGTGCTTCATGGCCCACCCGGAACAGGAAAATCCCAGACTATCACAAACATGATAGCCAACGCTCTTTATCAGGGCAAATCCGTACTTTTTGTAGCGGAAAAAATGGCGGCTCTTTCGGTCGTTCAGAAGAGACTGGCTAAAATAGGCCTTGCGCCCTTCTGCCTTGAGCTTCATTCAAATAAGGCTCAGAAAAGAAGCGTACTGAAACAGCTTGAAAACACCCTTGAAACAGGACATATAAAGTCCCCCGAGGAATACGCCGCAACAGCGGAAAAGCTCCATTCCTTACGAAAAGAGCTTAACGACACAATGAAGGAGCTTTATTCAAAGCGCTGGGCAGGACTTTCTGTGTACGACGCTGTTGTTGAATACGAAAGAGTGAAGGAATACGACGGAAAACTTACTATTTTCCGTGAACTTCTCTGTACCGCCGACGAGCTTAAATATTCCGAATGGAAGGAAGCAGTTAAGGATACCGCCGACGCAGGTATCGTTATCGGCAGTCTTAAGACATCACCCCTCAGGGACTGCAGGCTTACAGGCTATACCATGGAAATCCGTGACGGCTTCAGAGCCACAGCGGAAAAGCTTTCTAAGGCGGCAAAGGAAACATCGGCAGCTATAGAGAGCCTCGAAGCCGCTATCGGAACGGTACTGCCCAAGAGTAAGGACTCTCTCCTTTCCTCAGCAGAAATTATCAGAACCTTAACTCAGTCTGACCGACTTATCCCCGACATAGTTTCCTCCGAAAACTCCGATATTCTTAAAAATGAGATTGAAAAGATTATCGAAGCGGGAGAAAAATATAACGGTATTAAAACCGAATATACTGCACTTTTCGAAAACAGTATCTGGAGCTATGATGCAGACAAAGCGCTTATCGAATGGAAGAAAGCACAGCAGAGCTGGGTCCTCGCCAAGTCTATAGGCACGGGAAAAATCCTGAAGGAGCTTAAGCTTTACGCTAAAAATCCCGATACCGTTACAAAGGAAAACATAACCGACATATTCTATAAGCTTTCCGAGTATAAACAGCTTGCCGTTATGCTTAATGCGGCGAACCCCTCGGTTATTTCCTCTCTCGGAACCTTATGGAACGGCGAAAACAGCAACTTCTCACTTATAAAGGCATCTCTTGAGGAAAGCCTCAGAATAAGAAGCCTTATTACCCCCGAGATTAAGAATGCGGCGATAAAGATTATTTCCGACGTTGACTTAGCGGCAGGAATCA
This sequence comes from Ruminiclostridium sp., assembly GCA_045602405.1. Lineage (GTDB taxonomy): Bacteria > Bacillota > Clostridia > Oscillospirales > Ruminococcaceae > Ruminiclostridium_E. The sequence goes on along the minus strand of JAZSBN010000017.1, from coordinate 102,217 downwards.
AGAAATCGGCCGCCGATGTTTACGATAAGGTAAGAAGCTTCACAGAGCTTACCGATACCATGAAAACCCTCTATAAAACCGAGGCGGCGGATAACGAAAATTATCCTGCCGAAACAGCGGCGGCGGCTCAGAGATGGGCTGAAAACGCCGACCTTCTCCGTGACAGGGCAATTCTCGAAGCCGCAATAATGAGGCTTTACGAACTGGGACTTAAGGAGACTGCCGACGCTTATCTAAAGGGCGAAGTAGCGGAAAATGAACTTCTGAACGCCTTTACCTGTGCAGTATCCAAAACTGTAATAACTATGGCGATAGAGAAGGAGCCTCTTCTCGCATCCTTCCAGGGTGCACAGTTCGAAAACACAATTACAAAGTACAGGAATTTCTGTGCACGCTTCGAGGAGCTTACCATAGAAGAGCTTGTGTCCAAGCTTTCGGCTAAGATTCCCGATACCTCCTCCTCTTCGGCAGGCTCATCAGAAATCGGAATTCTCCGTAAGGCTATTAAGAGCGGCGGAAGAAATATGCCTATAAGAAAGCTTTTCGACAGTATCCCTACCCTGCTCAGAAGAATCTGCCCCTGTATGCTTATGAGCCCTATTTCGGTAGCCCAGTATATCGACCCCTCATACCCGAAGTTTGACCTTGTAATCTTTGACGAAGCGTCACAGCTTCCCACCAGTGAAGCAGTAGGAGCGATAGCAAGAGGTGAAAATGTAGTCGTAGTAGGCGACCCTAAACAGCTTCCTCCCACAAGCTTCTTCAACGTCAACCAGACCGACGAGGAAAACTATGAAATGGAAGACCTGGAAAGCGTACTGGACGACTGTCTCGCTCTGGCAATGCCTCAGCGTCATCTTCTCTGGCATTACCGCTCACGCCACGAAAGTCTTATCGCCTACAGTAATTCCAAATACTACGAAAACAAGCTCCGCACCTTCCCTTCTCCCGATGACCTTGTTTCAAAGGTCAGCTGGGTAAAGGTAGAGGGCTACTACGATAAGGGCGGTACAAAGCAGAATATTGCGGAAGCAGAAGCGATCACTGCCGAAATCGTAAGACGACTCTCCGACGAGGAGCTTCGTAAGGAAAGTATCGGCGTCGTAACCTTCAGCGTTGTACAGCAGGTTCTTATCGACGATATGATTGCCGAGGAATTCAGAAAGAATCCTCAGCTTGAACAGTATGCAAATGAAATGCATGAGCCGATACTGGTTAAAAACCTTGAAAATGTTCAGGGTGACGAGCGTGACGTAATTCTCTTCTCGGTAGGCTACGGTCCCGATAAAAACGGTAAGGTCTCCATGAATTTCGGTCCTCTCAATCAGGACGGCGGCTGGCGCAGACTCAACGTCGCTATCTCCCGTTCAAGAAAGGCTATGATAGTTTATTCCGTTATAACTCCCGAACAGATTGACCTTTCGAGAACATCCTCCGACGGTGTGGCAGGACTTCGCGGCTTCCTGGATTTTGCCGCTAAGGGTAATACTGCACTCCCCGTAAGAGCCACCGAAAAAACAGAGGAGGACGACAGCTTCACCGAAGCAGTATACGAAAAGCTTAAGGAGCTGGGCTATAACGTCCGCAGAAAGATTGGCTGTTCCGATTATAAAATCGATATCGGCGTAGTTAATCCCGATAACGAAGGAGCGTATATCCTCGGTATCATGTGCGGAGGAAAGGGAAACTTCTCTCTTACTACCGCCCGTGACAGAAATATTCTTCAGCCCTCTGTACTTTCGGGTCTTGGCTGGAAAATTGTAAATGTACATATTCTCGACTGGCTTGATAATCCCGAAAAAACAATAGAGCAGCTTAAAGCCGTAATCGACAAGACTATTGCCGATTATAAGGCAGACCCCGATAAGCCTCAGGTTATCGAGGAAACGCCGAAAAGAGAAATTGTATTTGAAAAAATAGAGACTCCCGAAGCGGAAGAAAGTATTGCCTCTTACGTTCCCTATAAGCCTCACGAATGGGGCTCCTCCGAGGATTTCAAGAACGAAGCTGAGAAGGAAAACATCAAGAAAATAATTCTTGAAGCGGCTGAAGCGGAAGCACCTTTAAGCAGGAAGCTTCTCTATAAATATGTTCTTTCTTCCTACGGAATTTCCAGAACGACAGCAAAATACGAACAGCTTTTCGCCGAGGCACTTTTGGAAAGCAAAGTAATTATTACAACAGCTAATGAAAATGAATTTATCTGGAGAGCTGACCAGACTCCAGAAAGCTACGATACCTGCCGCAGGTCTCCTGAAGGCGAGGAAAAGCGTGCTCTTGAGGATATTGCTCCCGAAGAAATTTCGGCGGCGATAATGCTTCTTCTTAAAAATCAGATAAGCATGAGCCGTGAGGATATCATAAAGGAAACCGCCAAAATCTTCGGCTATACCCGTGCAGGCTCAGCGGCAGAAGCCTCTATTGCCCTCGGTATCGCTAAGACGGTACGAAGCGGAAAGGCTATGTTTGATGAGGATAGAAGGATAAAGCTTAAGGATTAAGAGGAAATGCTCTCTGATAATCCTACCACAGATATCCTCTACCGACATGTAAGCGGATATTACAAAGCCACTTTTGATGTTAATTCAAAAGTGGCTTTACTTTTCTTTTAAAGTTGACTTTCTCTGATATCACTGATATAATTAAAACAACAATAATTCAGAATTTGACGAGGTGCTTTATGGTTAAACCGGAATACGGAAAAAGAATTTCCAAAATAGACACATATTTGAATTGTGCAGAAGTATTTGCTTATAGAAGTACTTGTATCAAAAGAAAATACGGAGCAGTTATAGTGAAAGACGATGTAGTTATTTCAACAGGATATAACGGTGCTCCCAGAAGCTTTGAAAATTGCTGTGACTTAGGAAGATGCCCAAGAATAGAAAAGGATATGCATCAGGGAGAGGGCTACGGAATTTGCCGTGCCGTTCATGCGGAAGCAAACGCACTGCTGAATTGTTCAAGACAGCAGACTATGGGGGCAGACCTGTATCTGGTGGGAGTAAATCCAATCGATAATTCCATTCACAAGGCAAAGCCTTGTCCGTTATGTGCCAGAACTATAATTCAGGCAGGAATTAAAAATGTTTATTTAAGAGTAGGCGAGGAAACAGATGATTATGTTGTAATTCCTGCAACACAGTTAGAATGGGTTCAGGAACAGCAATAAATCCCAGAATTTATCCATAAGAATATTAAAATAACCCGTGAAAAAATCACGGGTTATACTTTTTATATGACTGTTGCACTATACTAATGTGCATTTTTATTATACCTTCTGTGCGAGAAGAGGAGAATAGTAATTCCTAAAATCGGTAAATTCTCCCTTGTCGAGAGCTTCTCTGATTCTTTCGGTAAGGGTATTGTAGAAATAAAGATTATGCTGCACCGCAAGTCTGCCTGCAAGCTGTTCGCCGGACTTGAAAAGGTGGCGGATATAGCCCCTTGAGAAATTACGACAGGTAGGACAGTCGCACTTTTCGTCAAGAGGTCTGTCATCGGTGGTGTACTTCTCATTTGTTGCATGAGTAATGCCGCTCCAGGTAAAGATTGTACCGTGTCTTGCGTTTCTGCTGGGCATAACACAGTCGAACATGTCGATACCCCTGTAAACGCCTTCGATAATGTTCGAGGGCGTTCCCACGCCCATGAGATAACGAGGCTTGTCTGTAGGAGCATAGGGTAAAACCACATCAAGAATATGGTACATAACGTCGGTAGGCTCGCCTACTGCAAGACCGCCGATAGCGTAACCGTCAAGGTCAAGCTTCGCTATATCCTGCATGTGCTTTACACGAAGGTCGTCAAAGGTAGCGCCCTGATTTATTGCGAAAAGAAGCTGTTTCTTATTTATGGTTTCGGGAAGTGAGTTAAGTCTCTCCATCTCGTTCTTACAGCGTATGAGCCATCTTGTAGTACGCTCTACGGAATTCTTAGCGTATTCATAGGTAGCGGGATTTTCAACACATTCATCAAAGGCCATAGCTATCGTGGAAGCAAGGTGAGACTGAATCTGCATACTCTCCTCGGGTCCCATAAAAATCTTACGGCCGTCAACATGAGAGCTGAAATATACGCCCTCCTCCTTTATTTTTCGGAGCTTCGCAAGGGAGAAAACCTGAAATCCGCCGCTATCGGTAAGAATAGGCTTGTCCCAGTTCATGAACTTATGAAGTCCGCCCATTTTATATATTACATCGTCGCCGGGACGTACATGGAGATGATAGGTGTTGCAGAGCTCAACCTGACATTTAAGGTCTCTCAGGTCGATAGAGGATATTCCGCCCTTTATAGCGGCGGAGGTACCAACATTCATAAAAAAAGGGGACTGTATTTCGCCGTGGGGAGTTTTAAAAATTCCTCTTCGGGCGTTCCCCTCAGTTTTCAGTAACTGAAATTCGCTGTTTCCCATTTATACGGTTAACCTTCTCTTTCTTCTGTTATAATTATCTCATTTTCTGTGACACGGCAGAGATAAAAAATTATCCTTACTCCGTTTTTTACGGCAGTATCCAACGCCTCTCCGAATTCCTTATGAGTGGAAACATTCGGACGTACCTCGGTAATGCCGTTCATCTGTATAACAAAGGCTATCGAGCAATCATAGCCTTCCTTTTTCGCTCCGATAAGCTCATAAATATGCTTTACGCCTCTTTCGGTAGGAGCGTCGGGAAAATATCCGATTCCGTCAATTTCAAGAGTACAGCCCTTGACCTCGGTAAGATACTCCCTGTCATTCCTTTTCATATAGAAATCAATTCTCGATTTCCCGTACCTGAATTCGGGCTTTATAAAATCGTAGTCCTTTCCCATAAGCCATTCGGAAACTACCCTATTGGGTGCAGAGCTGTCTATATTTATCCAGCCTGTCCCTTCTTTATAAACCGATATAAGGTCATAGGCGGTCTTTCTTGAAGGATTATCGGATTTCTGTAAAATAACAGGTACTCCCTCAATAAGAAGCTCCTTACAGCGGCCCGTATTCTTGACATGAACCGTTTCGGGCTTACCGTCAATCAGAACCTTAGCTATAAATCTGTTGGGACGGGAAATAAACTGTCCCTTTACTGTATTCTCATAAATCATAAGATAGCCATGCTATCGCCGAAGCTGAAAAATCTGTAACGCTCCTTAATTGCAGTCTCATAAGCGTTAAAGGTCTTATCCTTACCGAGAAAAGCGCTGACAAGCATAATAAGCGTACTTTCCGGCAGATGGAAATTCGTAATAAGTCCGTCGATTACCTTGAATTCATAGCCGGGATAAATGAAAATCCCCGTGCTTTCGGTGACTGCCTTAACCTCACCGTGAGCCTGTGCTGTAGCTTCAAGAGTACGGCAGCTTGTTGTGCCTACTGCAATAACTCTTCCGCCACGGGCTTTACATTCCTTTATTTTACAGGCGGTTTCCTCGGGAACGGAATACTGCTCAACGTGCATCTTATGGTCGAGGATGTTTTCTTCCTTTACAGGTCTGAAGGTACCAAGTCCTACATGAAGAGTAACAAAGGCAGTATCCACGCCCTTTTCCTTAAGCTTTCCGAAAACCTCGTCGGTAAAATGAAGTCCCGCTGTAGGAGCGGCGGCAGAGCCTGTCTCGTTACAATAAATTGTATTGTATCTATCCTTATTTTTAAGCTTTTCCGTTATATAGGGCGGAAGCGGCATCTGACCGATTCTGTCCAGAATATCGAAAAACACACCGTCAAAATCAAAGCGTACTATTCTGTTACCGTCGTCGATTACTTCAATTACCTCGGCGGAAAGCTCGTCGGAAAATTTTACCCTTGCGCCGACCTTAAGTCTTCTTCCGGGACGAACGAGAGTTTCCCAGGTGTTTCCGCTTTTCTGGTTAAGAAGAAGAAATTCACAGGCTACTCCCGTATCCTCCTTAACGCCCATAATACGGGCAGGAAAAACCTTTGAGTCGTTCATAACCAGCAAATCTCCCGAACGAAGATATTTTGTTATATTGAAGAACCTGTCATGAACTATTTCGCCGCTTTCACGGTCAATCTTCATAAGCCGCGAGCTGTCTCTCGGCTCTACAGGAGTCTGAGCGATAAGCTCTTCGGGTAAGTCATAGTAAAAATCCGATTTTAACATTTATAATGCCTCAATTATTTATTGTTATTTCTTAAAAATTCGAGATAACCCTCTCCTGGAAGAGGACGGGAGTAATAATAGCCCTGGAGATAGGAAACTCCGTTTTCGATGAGCATATCTGCCATTTCCTTGGTTTCTACGCCTTCGGCAACAATTTTACTTCCTATGTTGTTTATAAGCTTGATTAAATGAGGGAGAATAACCTTATGCTTAGGGTCGTCATTCTGGAAATAAGGCCAGATAAGGCTCTTATCGAACTTTATAAGCTCATAGTTGGTTTCTGCAAGATTAGCTATATTGGAGAAGCCTGTTCCGAAATCGTCCATAGAGAAGGTACAGCCGAGACTCGTAAGCTTCTTCATATTATTCTGGAGAAGGTCGGTTCCCTCCACAGCCGCAGTTTCGGTAATTTCGAGATTGAAGAATTCAGGTGAAACTCCGTATTTCTCCATGATGTCGGAGAAACGCTGGGGAAGTCCCGTATCGACGCCCTGTACGCCCGATACGTTTACCTCTACGTAGTCAACGCCTGTATCCTTAATCTTATTTTCAGAAGCAAACTTACATACAAGCTCAAAAATTTTATCGCCAAGTTCAATAATAAGACCCTTTTCCTCCGCAATTCTTATAAATTCCTCGGGAGAAATAAAGCCGATAGTCTCTGTGTCCTTGAGTCTTACGAGAGCCTCTGCGGAAGCGAAGCGACCCAGCTTTGCGGAATATATAGGCTGGAAAAACACGCTTATACCATCATTTTTAAGGGCGTCCTTAAGAATTTCGTAAATCGTCATGTATCTTTCCTGAGCCTTGAAATCGCCGTCGGTAATCTTCTGAACAATACAGTCCTTACCGTCTGATTTTGCGTGCTGACTCATGTACTCAATGATATCGAGAACCTCGTCGATATTATTGCTGTAATCGGGACAGTCAAGCATATTCACAACAGATTCAACAGAAACCATTGTTCCGTCAACGTTCCAGCTCCTGCACATGATATTGCTGAGAGTATCGCCCACCTGATCGGTGTTGTATTTATGGCGGTTGAGAATAACGCTGAAGGCGCCGCTTCTTGAATGATAAACGTAATAATAACCGTAATTTTCAGTAAGCACCTTACCTATTTCAGTCATAAGCCTGTGAGCGAAATCATGACCATACTTGCTGTAGATATGCTGGATATTGCTTATTGATATATCAACAAGGCAGAATTCCGTTTTCGTACCCATAAAATCCGATAAAGCAAGCTCGTATGCCTTTTTATTGAAAAGCCCCGTATTATCATCGTAAAGCTCACGGGGATTCTCGAAGGCGATAAGCTGTACCGCAATCATCAGAGCAATACCCAGTCCGGATAAAAGGAAGTAGGGATTAAAGAGCTGTATTGCAGTAACTCCGAGACACATAGCCGAGCCGAAGCATATAGATAGCTTATCATTGGGAGCAAACTTGAAGTAAGGAATAAAGGTGACTACAATGGACGCTATCTGATAAAGTACGGCAATGAAATATACCGTATAAGGCATAAGACCATAGGAGTATACACCTCTGTCGTCGGAAACGTAATTTATATCGCCGAAAACGATAGCACCCAGCGATACAAGAAGGGGTATTGTAATTGCGAAAAGCTGAAGCCTGCTGGGATGACGCTGTTTTGTTCCCTTTATGAATACATAAAGGAAGAAGCAGTACATCGTAGCGTTCAGAGTTCCGATAAAGAACTGGTGGAGAAGGCGGTTAAGCCATTCCGGAACAGTATCAACATGCGTCACCGTATAAACAGTAAGTATATCGAAAATCACATTGACAAGTGCGAAGGCATAGGTTGCCTTGAAGCATTTTGTAGAAAGCGATGGAAGCTTTCTGTATCTTGCGTAGAAGAAAAGAACGATTGCAAAGATACAAAGAGCCGCTACCTGAAAGCGGCAGTTCGTTGAAAATAAAAATAATTTATCCATAATACTCCCTTATTCAATTTTATCTCTTTAATTGCTTTTATTTTTTGCCTGTGGCGATTATTTCCTTTATTTCTTCTCTTGTAAAATTATATTTCTTATCGCAGAAATGACAGCAGACCTCTGTATTCTCCTGCTCCTCGGCAAGGCGTGTAAGCTCCTTGACGCCGAGGCTCATAAGAATTTCTTCGGTACGCTCCCTGCTGCAGCCGCATTTATAAGAAACCTCCCAGCTATCCAGTATATCGCCGTCAAGACCTTCAAGTCCCTTAAGTGCGATATCCTCGCTGGACATACCGCTTTCTATCATAGCCGTAACACTCTGCATATCACGGATATTTCTCTCGATTATATCTATTGCGGCTTCGTTTACGGGCGGAACAAGCTGGATAATGTAGCCGCCTGCCGATTTGATTGACCAGTCACGGTCTACGAGAACGCCGAGGGCACAGACTGTGGGAATCTGCTCGCTTACCGCATAATAGCTTGTGATATCCTCGGCGATTTCACCCGAAACAATAGGCGTCTGGGTAGCGTAGGGCTCCTTTAAGCCTAAATCCTTTACTACGCCAAGAAAGCCGTCATTTCCCACATAGCCCGAAACATCAAGCTTACCGTTGGGCTTTAAGGGAAGGTCAACCTGCGGATTTTCCGCATAGCATTTTACATTTCCCATATAATCCGCCGCTACAACGATATTTCCCGAAGGGCCACCGCCGTTTATTCTGAGTGTAAGCTTATCGTCCTCGCCCTTAAGCATGGCACCCATTATACAGCCTGCTGTTGCGAGACGACCCATAGCCGCCGAGGCTACGGGAGTTGTATTATGTATTCTGAAAATTTCATTGACTATATCCGTTGAATTTATTGCGGAGCAGAGTACGCTTCCGTCAGCGGATAAGGCTCTTACTATTTTTCCCAAGAGAATCTTCCTTTCTTTTTCTGATTTTTCTATTTCTTTCTCGCCACAAAGGTAAGCTTTTCACTTTCCTCAGAAGGCTCATTTTCTGTCAGATATTCATAGCAGGCAACTACCTCAAAGCCTGCCTCAATGAGCATTTTTTCTATATCTTCTCTGCTGAAGGCAGTTTCACTGAACTCGTCGGAATAGCGGTGATAAACGCCGCCCCTTTCCTCGAAGAAATCAAGATAAATATCGGTAACACCGTCTCCCTGATATTCATTCTGCCACACGCAGTAGACCTCATCAGTATCATAAACGAAGGTATTGTCTCCGAGAACCTGCTCATGCTTATAAAGGGTATTTACATCAAACATGAATAATGCCCCTTTATTTGAAAAAAGAGACACTCTTTTAAAGGCTTCCGATACTGCAGTAATATCCTCTAAGTGATTTATGCTGTCAAGGGAGCATATTGTTCCGTCAATAGTACCGAAAAGGTCAAGCTCCGTCATGTCCTGACAGAGATATTCTATACCCTCGTGGGGCTTGGATACTGCAATATTAAGCATTTCGGAGGAAATATCCGTACCTATAACGTCGTAGCCCATGTCCCTTAATACAACGGAAAGGCTGCCCGTTCCGCAGGCGAGATCGAGCATAATACCTCTTTCACCGCCGAACTTAACGTTCAGCCTGTCATAATACACAGCTAATTCATTATAGTCGATATTTCTTGTGAGAAAATCATAATACCCTGCGAAAGCTTCATAGCCCATCAGAGCTTATTCTCCTCGCGAAGACGGTTGAATACCACGTTATAGCCTTCCTTGCCGCACTGGAGAGTACGGTTTACACGGCTGATTGTTGCGGTACTTGCACCTGTGTAATCAACGATATCGGCGTAAACCTTATCCTCGATAAGAAGCTTGGCTACGACTAAACGCTGGGAAATGGAAGCGAGCTCCTGAACTGTACATAAATCCTCGAAGAAGGCTTCGCATTCTTCGATATTCTTAAGCTGGAGAATTGCCTCGTAAAGAAAATTTCTGTTTTCGTAATTGATATTCTGCTTTTTCATAATTATACCTTCCCTGAAAAATCCGTAGTTTCCCTATAAGGGCACATATATATTTATAGTTTAACATACGAAAGTGAAATTGTCAATAGCTTACAAAAAATATAAATAAAAAATTAAAGCTCCCCCGAAGCCGAGGGAGCCGCTGAGTTTTATTTTACAGAAACAATCTTTGAATAAGAGCCGTAATATGTAGTCTTTCCTACCTTGTCGTAGGCACGAAGCTTGAACTTATAATCATACTTCTTGAAATCAAGCTTTGAAGCTGTATAGCTTGTCTTGCTGCCTGAAATTGTAGTGTATTTCTTATAGGTCTTACCGCCGTCAACAGAGTAGTAGAGCTGATACTTTTCAGCACCCTTTACTGCTGTCCATGAAAATGTTGCCTTTGTATCGGACTTCTTGGATACCTTTAAGGTTGTTTTTGCGGGAACAATCTTGAAGGTAAGAGTCTTTTCGCCTGTGTAGCTTCCCTTGCCCTTGATAGTTACGGAAGCTGTACCTATCTTTGTGTTGTTCTTGTAGGAAACGGTATAGTCTGTACCTTTAACGAGCTTCTTATCGCCGTCCTTGACTGTAACAGCAGGCTTTATTGCTTTGCCTGTGTAGGTATAATTGGGAAGTTTTGAGAAAGAAAAAGAAGATATTGAATTATCTTTTTTGATAATATATTTATAGTGTGTACTTTTATCACCATAGAGATAATTACCGCTTTGTGTTCTTATATAGTAATTGTAACTGATAGAAGAAGCTGAGTTAAGGACTTTCGCTACTTCGGAATTACTATCAAAAGATAATTGCCAACCTACTGAATTAAGAGCGCTTGAATAATCATTAAGTGAAACACTATAGCCATCAGGTTTAATAATCTGATAATCATAATAATCTTTGTATGCATCAAATATAAATTCGTACTCAGAAATGCGCATTCTTATAGAAAAAGTTGTTTTTTCTTTTTTCAGAGATTCAGTAAATATTCCTAACAAATCTGCCGACGGTATCTGGAAAACCAAATATGTCAGTCCATTGTTTTCCGAAATGCTTACAACAGGCTTTTTTAATTCAGCCGCCCCCACGCTTACCGTGCCCACGCACATCATACCAACCATAATCGCCGCTGTTAATAATAGCGACAATGCTTTCTTAAAGATTTTCATTCTTATTACCTCGTTCCAATAATATTATTCCTTTTTGGAATAAATATATTATAACACAAAATAAAAACAAAGTAAATCAGCATATATTCTAAAATGGAATAATATCTTTTGGTAATTATGCTATAATATATAAAACTCGGCAAATAAGTTTACAGGTATAGCTATGTATAAAGAAAAACTATGTAAAAATCTGGTTACCGCCCGAAAAAAGAAAAAAATAACACAGCAGGTAGCCGCCGATTTCCTTGGCATACAGCAATGTACCTTATCCAAGTATGAAAACGGAAAACTCGAACCCGATGTGGAAACGCTTTGTAAAATGGCAATTTTCTATGAGGTTTCTACCGACTGGCTTTTCGGAATTGACGAGAAAAAATGAATATAAAGCACAAAATCCCCTGCAGCCATAAGACTGCAGGGGATAAACATTTCTATTAAACAACAGAACCCTTATTGATGAATACAGGGTAATCAACTGTACCGCAGATGCTTCTGTAATCGCCGATCTTTACGTTCTTATCGGAGATAACATAGTTAAGCTCACACTTGTCGCCTACCTCTGTATCCTGCATTAAGATACAATTCTTGACTACTGCGCCCTTACCGATCTTTACGCCGCGGAAAAGAACGGAGTTTTCAACTGTACCCTCAATGATACAGCCGTCAGCCACAAGGCTTGACTTAACGCTTGCGTCAAGTCCGTACTTTGCAGGAGCTTCGTCTCTTACCTTTGTGTAGATAGGATCATCGAAGTTGAATAACGCCTTACGGTTATCCTTGTTCATGATTTCCATGTTAGCCTGATAGTAAGACTGGATACCGTCAATCTGTGCATAGTAGCCATCGAATTCATAGCCGTAAACCTTGTATTCGCTTAATCTGTGCTGGAGAATATCGATCTCAAAGCTGTAAAGATTTCTGCTTGCACATTCGCTTATAATCTTAAGGATGAATTCCTTTGAGGTTACGATTATATTCATGCTTGCAGCAAGCTCGCCTGCAAGCTCAGGTCTTACGAGAACGTCGGTAATCTGACCGTCGTCAGCTACAGAGAAAATAGTTCTTGTCTTTGTCTGGTCGGGAGTAAAGAGCTTCTTTCCGTATACAACGGTGATATCGCCGCCCTTTTCTTCGTGATAGTCAACAACCTTCTTAAGGTCGATATTTACTACACAGTCACAGTCGGTCATTACAACATAGTCAGCGTCAGTCTTGGAGATAAAGCTCTTTACGCCTGCTAAAGCTTCAAGTCTGCCACGGTAAAGACCGTTACCTGTGTTACCGAAGGGAGGTAAGAAGTGGAGACCTCCTGCCTTACGGGATAAATCCCATTCATCGCCTGAACCTACGTGGTCAAGGAGAGACTGATAGTTTGATTTTGTTACGATACCAACATCGGAAACGCCCGAGTTTACCATATTTGAGAGGGGGAAGTCGATAAGTCTGTATCTTGCACCGAAGGGAACGGAAGCCATAGCACGGTTCTTTGTAAGATCTGTTAATGTAAGCTCGTGCATATTGGCAAAGATAAGACCGAGTACGTTAGACATATTAGCCATTTTATTTAATTTCCTTTCTTATTAAATCAGATGTCCTGTGAAATCATAGCCTTAGGAGCAATCTTTATACCGTCGGACACGTTAACGTTATGTCCTACAACGGCTACGCCCCATTCGTCTCTGTTTTCAACGTTTTCGGGTTTTTCGCCTATATGAGCGCCTTCACCAACGGTACATTCCTCACCGATGATAGAATATTCAACAACAGCACCCTTTTTAACAACAGTATTAGGCATTATGATACTGTACTTAACAGTTGCGCCTTCTTCAATAACTACGCCGTCAAAGAGTACGGAGAAGTCGATTTCACCGTCAATTTCACAGCCTTCAGCAACCATGGAGTTTTCAATCTTGCTGTCAGGACCTGCGTAATGAGGAGGCATAACGGGATTTCTTGAATAAATCTTCCACTTAGGATCGTATAAATCAAGGGGAACGTTAGGATCGAGACAGTCCATGTTAGCTTCCCATAAGCTGTCGATAGTACCAACGTCCTTCCAGTATGCGTCGAAGTGATAAGCTACAAGCTTACAGCCTTCATTAAGCATAGCGGGGATAATATTCTTACCGAAGTCCTTGGAAGCGCCTTCGTCCTGTTCGTTAGCGATAAGGTGACGCTTTAAGGTCTGCCATGTGAAGATATATACACCCATGGAAGCAAGATTTGACTTAGGTTCAGCAGGCTTTTCAGCGAATTCTGTGATAGTTCCTGTTTCATCGGCAGTCATGATACCGAAACGGGAAGCTTCTTCCCACGGAACCTCGAGAACTGCAATAGTAGCCTCGGCATTATTCTTCTTATGGAAATCGAGCATCTTGGAATAATCCATCTTATAGATATGGTCGCCGGAAAGTACAGCTACATATTCGGGATTATATCTGTCGATAAAGCTTATGTTCTGGTAGATAGCGTTAGCGGTACCTGTATACCAGGACTTACCGGAAGCTGTTTCGTAAGGGGGTAAAACGTGTACGCCGCCGTGAACACGGTCGAGACCCCAGGCATGACCGTTTCCGATGTATTCGTTAAGAACGAGAGGCTGGTACTGAGTAAGTACGCCTACGGTATCAATACCTGAATTAACACAGTTTGAAAGCGGGAAGTCGATGATTCTGTACTTTCCGCCATAGGGTACAGCAGGCTTAGCCATATTCTGTGTAAGAGCATACAGTCTGCTTCCCTGTCCGCCTGCGAGCAGCATTGCTACGCATTCTTTTTTTACATGGTTCATAATGTTTGACCTCCGATTTATTGTAATTTAGTATTTACTTCTTAGCGGCAGTCTTCTTGACTGTCTTCTTCTCTGCTTTAGGATCAGCCTTTTTTACAGTTTTCTTTTCTGCCTTGGGCTCAGCTTTCTTTGCAGTTTTCTTTTCCGCCTTGGGCTCAGCCTTCTTTGCAGTTTTCTTTTCTGCCTTGGGCTCGGCCTTCTTTGTGGTTTTCTTTGAAGCCTTCTTCTCTTCCGCTTCCTTGGCAGCCTTCTTTTCAGCGGCAGCCTTACGCTTAGCGGCTCTTTCTTCCTTGGCTCTTATTGCAGCCTGTTCAGCGTCGTAATCCTTCTTGTTTGTAACCTTGAAGAACATAGCCGACATAGGAGCAATCTTGACATCAATGGAGAAGCGCTCGCCGTGAGCGTCCTTGCGGTAGGAGCTTACCTTTCCGTTGGTTATACCGCTTCCGCCGAACTTCTTATCCTCGGAGGTAAAGATTTCTTCATAGTCTCCGTAATAAGGAACGCCGAAGCTGTAAACCTCATGATTCTTAGGCTGGAAGTTGCATACTGCAATAACCTCGTCGCCCTTGGAATTTATTCTTCTGAAGATAACAACGCTGTTCTGGTTATCGTCACTTACAACCCACTTGAAGCCTGACCAGTCGTTATCAACCTCCCAGAGCTCGTTTGTTTCAAGATAGAACTTATTGAGCGCCTGCTCATATTCCCAGAGCTGCTTGTGTTCGGGGAATTCAAGAACATCCCAGTCAAGTCCTGTCTTATAATTCCATTCCTTGAACTGTGCGAATTCCTGTCCCATAAACATGAGCTTCTTTCCGGGATGAGCAATCATGTATGCCAGGAAGGTCCTGAAGGAAGCGAAACGAAGCTCTCTCGGACCACTCATCTTATCAAGCATTGAGCATTTTCCGTGAACTACCTCATCATGGGAGATAGGAAGGATAAAGTTTTCGGAGAATGCGTAGTAGAAGGAGAAGGTAACCTTATTGTGGTGGTCGGGACGCCATTCCGGATTCATGGACATATACTGAAGCATATCGTTCATCCAGCCCATGTTCCACTTGAAGTTGAAGCCGAGACCGCCGATATCCGCAGGCTTTGTAACCATAGGCCATGCGGTAGATTCCTCTGCAATCATAAGTATATTCGGGAACTGTCCGAATAATGCCGAGTTAAGCTTTTTAAGGAAAGCTATAGCCTCGAGATTTTCGTTTCCGCCGTAGCAGTTCGGACGCCATTCCTTTCTGTCATAATCGAGATAAAGCATAGATGCAACTGCGTCTACACGGAGTCCGTCTACATGATACTTGTCAAACCAGTAGGTAGCATTTGAAATAAGGAAGCTCTGTACCTCAGGCTTACCCCAGTCGAATATTCTCGTACCCCAGTTTCTGTGTTCCATCTTGAGAGGATCGGAGTATTCATAACAACACTGTCCGTCGAATTCATAAAGTCCTGCCGCATCCTTCGGGAAGTGAGCGGGTACCCAATCAAGGATTACGCCTATACCGTTACCGTGGCAGTAGTCCACAAATTCCATGAAATCGTGGGGAGTGCCGAAACGGGAGGTAGGAGCGAAATATCCTATACCCTGATAGCCCCATGAGCCGTCGAAGGGGAATTCTGCGATAGGCATGATTTCGATGTGGGTATATCCCATCTTCTTGACGTAAGGAACGAGCTCCTTGGCACATTCCATATAATTGAAAAGCTCGTTTTCGTCATTCTTATGCTGCCATGAATTGAGGTGTACCTCATAGATATTCACGGGAGAGGAATATACGTTCTTGGAGTTCTTTTCCTCCTGCCACTTCTGATCCTTCCACTTATATCCGCCGATATCGTAGATTTTGGTAGCAGTATTGGGTCTTGTTTCCATGTGATAGCCGTAGGGGTCAGCCTTAAGCTTAACCTGACCATAACTGCTTTCGATACTGTACTTGTATGTATCATAAACCTTTAAATCAGGAATAAAAAGCTCCCAGATTCCGCCGTCGCTGATTTTGTTCATAGGACTAACAGTTCTGTCCCATCTGTTAAAATCACCGACAACGCTTACTGCGGCAGCCTTAGGCGCCCATACGCGGAATACTACGCCCTTACGGCCGTTTCTTTCGTCAAAATGAGAACCGAAGAATTCGTATGCCTTATTATTATTACCCTCGTGGAAAAGGTGAAGAGGTATTGCGTATTCCTCGGGAAAATTACTGTTCATCATGCATTCTCCTTTCGTTGTTGTTTTATGCAGTTTTTACAACAAAATATACAACATTCCTTATATTATTTGTTATCATTATAACACACTTAACTGGATAAAGCAATAGTTTTTGGTCAAAAATATTAAATTAGCCATATTTCAACAGTCATTTTTGTGACATTTTACAAAATATTCCTTTTTTTCATATATTATCCACCCCTAAATATGTCAAAAAGCACCCGTAAATGAAAATTACGGGTGCTTTTCTGTAACTATTCGGTTTTATCAGGCAGTTATCAATACATACCGCCCATGCCGCCCATACCGCCAGCGGGAGCAGCGGGAGCTTCTTCCTTGATGTCGGTTACAAGGCTCTCTGTTGTAAGAACCATAGCCGCAACGGAAGCAGCGTTCTGGATAGCGGAACGTGTTACCTTTGCAGGGTCTACGATACCTGCAGTAATCATATCAACATATTCTTCCTTGAAAGCGTCAAAGCCATAGCCGTTCTTGCCGTTTCTTCTGATATTATCGATGATAACGGAGCCTTCAAGGCCTGCGTTTGCGGCAATCTGTCTTACGGGCTCTTCAAGAGCGCGGAGAACGATCTTAGCGCCTGTCTTTTCATCGCCTTCGAGAGTCTTGATAAGGTCTTCTACTGCGCCCATAGCGTTGATAAGTGCAGTACCGCCGCCTGCTACGATACCTTCTTCAACAGCAGCCTTTGTAGCCGCGAGAGCATCTTCGATTCTGAGCTTCTTTTCCTTCATTTCGATTTCGGTAGCCGCACCAACCTTGATAACAGCAACACCGCCGGAAAGCTTTGCAAGTCTTTCCTGAAGCTTTTCCTTATCGAATTCGCTGGAGGTTTCTTCTATAGCGGCCTTGATCTGGTTTACTCTTTCCTTGATTTCAGCCTTTGTACCTGCACCGTCTACGATTGTAGTTGTTTCCTTTGTGATAGTAACCTGCTTAGCACGGCCGAGCATATCGAGAGTTGTATCAGCAAGCTCTAAACCGAGGTCAGCAGTGATAACCTGACCGCCTGTGAGGATAGCGATATCCTTGAGCATTTCCTTACGTCTGTCGCCGAAGCCGGGAGCCTTTACAGCAACACAGTTGAAGGTACCTCTGAGCTTATTGAGAATAAGGGTTGTAAGAGCTTCGCCCTCGATATCTTCAGCAATAATGAGAAGCTTGCTGCCTGTCTTTACAATCTGTTCGAGAAGGGGAAGTAAATCCTGAATAACGGAAATCTTCTTATCTGTAATAAGGATATAAGCGTTATCGAGCTCAGCAATCATCTTATCTCCGTCTGTTGCCATATAGGGAGAGATATAGCCTCTGTCGAACTGCATACCTTCAACAACCTCGCTGTAGGTTTCGGCAGTCTTGCTTTCTTCGATTGTGATAACGCCGTCGGCAGTAACCTTAGCCATAGCTTCGGAAATGAGTGTACCTACAACCTCACTGCCGCTGGAAACCGTTGCAACACGAGCGATATCTGTGCTGTTCTTTATCTTCTTGGAGTTCTTTCTGATCTTTTCTACGGTAGCGTCTACTGCCTTTTCAATACCACGCTTTAAAATCATGGGGTTAGCGCCTGCAGCAACGTTCTTCATACCCTCACGGATAAGAGCCTGTGCAAGTAATGTAGCAGTTGTTGTACCGTCACCTGCCGCGTCGTTTGTCTTTGTGGAAACTTCCTTAACGAGCTGTGCGCCCATGTTCTCGAAGGGGTCTTCCAGGTCGATTTCCTTAGCGATTGTAACACCGTCGTTTGTGATAAGGGGAGCTCCGAACTTCTTATCGAGAACTACGTTTCTACCCTTAGGTCCGAGTGTGATTTTTACAGTATCGGCAAGCTTGTCGATACCTGCCTGTAAGGACTTACGGGCTTCTTCACCATAAATAATCTGCTTTGCCATAATAATAATTCTCCTTTAATCAGTCTACAATAGCAAGAATATCGCTCTGACGTACGATAGTGTACTTTTCGCCGTCAACCTTGACTTCTGTGCCGGAATATTTACTTGTAAGGACCTTATCGCCCTTCTTAACTTCCATTTTAACTTCCTTACCGTCTACTACGCCGCCGGGACCTACAGCAAGGATTTCAGCAACCTGAGGCTTTTCCTGTGCGGAGCTTGTAAGAATAATTCCGCCCTTTGTTGTTTCTTCAGCTTCTAAGAATTTGATAACAACTCTGTCAGCTAATGGTCTGATTTTCATTTTCAGTTACCTCCTGAGTCTAATTTTAGCACTCTCGACTTTTGAGTGCTAACCAATAATCATATTATAATCACTTGGAGTATAAAAATCAAGCATTTTTTGTCAATGTTAGAATTTTTGTGCAGTATGCATAAATTTTATACACTATCTATATTATTTTAAGCAAATAAATAAACATCCCCACATTATCAGATGTGGGGATATAATCATATAATATTATTACTTAAGCGCAACTATGTTCATTGTAAGCTTTCCTGTATTATCAATAAGGATAACGCCGTAGGAAGGCTTGTTCTTTCCTCTGGGAGAATCGATAGCTCCGGGGTTCATAACATAAACCTCGTCCATAACCTCTGTTCTGTACATGTGGGTATGACCAAAGAGAGCTATGCGACAACCTCTTGCCTTTGCCTCGTTAACAAGGGGGTCAAGACCGCCCTGAACGTTATGCTCATGGCCGTGAACGCAGAAGATCTTATATCCGCCTGCTTCAACAACCTCCATAGTCTTGTGATGGCCGAAGTCACAGTCACCCTGTACGAATACGAAGTTCTTATCGGGATATTCCGCAGACACGTCAGCGAACTCATGCTCGCCGTCGCCTAAATGAATAAAAATATCAGCGTCGGGATTCTTCTCGACGATAGCTTTGAATTTCTGGTAATCCTTATGAGTATCGGCTACTGCAATAATTTTCATACTAACACTCCTGTTTACGGTATTGAATTAAGTTAAAATAATTATAACACAAAACAAAGTGCTCTGTCAAATAAATATTGTCTAAAATTAACAAGCTAAATTTAGTTAACTTTAATCAATCGGTTTCATTATAATTACATAAATCATATTTTACGGCAGTACTGCATAATCTTGAAACAGCAAAGACTGACAGCCTGCCGTAATACGGAACGAAGGAGGCTACCATGGGAAATATCAACATTGAAGCGCTTATAAATGCAGCCAGCAGCAAGCTCGGAGTTTCACCCCAGCAGCTTAAGGATTCACTCAATTCGGGAAAGATAAGCGATATAACCTCACGGATGAGTAAAAGCGACCGTGAAAAAATTAACTCGGTGATGAACAATCCCCAGCTTGCTGAGAAATTACGCCGTCAGTTCATGAACGGAAAAAATAACGGATAAGGAGTTGCGGTCATGGCGGAAAAGGATGATTTAACAGGACTTCTCAGTCAGTTTTTTTCCGCCGCAGGCGACAGTCGGAGCGAAAGCAGGGAAAATGCGGAGGAAAGCGGCGACAACGGAGGAATATTCGGCAATATAGACGCCGAAACCCTTATAAAGCTTATGGATATTTTCTCGAGACTTAATTCTACTGATAAAAATACAGAGCTTCTTATGGCGCTTAAGCCTCATTTACGCACAGAAAATCAGGCTAAGCTTGAACGGGCGGCTTCGCTTCTTAAAATTATATCCTTACTGCCCCTTCTTAAGGAGCTCGGCATGGGAGACAATATTTTTTAACGAAAGGAACAGGATTATGGAGTGGAAAAAAGAAAATACAGATATGGAAGAGCTTAACAGAAAGCAGAAGGAATATATCGACGAAGCGCTGAGAATGATGAAACGGGCGGAAAATCTTAACACGGAAGTCTGCGTTGCTAAATCAGAGGAGCATACCTGTGAGATTATCGAAGAAGAAAGCTCCGAAAATACATATCCCGAAACAGAAACAGACTGCTCCGACAAGTGTGAGGAAGAAACACACGAAGCCGTAACCGACTGCTCTGAAGAAAAAGAAGCCGACTGCTGTGAAGAAAAAGAAAATGACTGCTGTGATAAAATGGAAGAAGCTGTTGAAACGAAAGAAACGGTTGAAGCGGAAGAGGTATGCGAAAATATTACCGAAGAAAAGAAAGAAGCAGAGCCTGAAGAAGCTGAAGAGCCTGAAGAAGATTACGGCGTATATACGGCAGAAGAAATACTCAACGGCGAGGGCTTTATAAACGCAGAAAAAATCATTGACGAAATAAAACAGCAGAAAAACGCCATGAAGAAAATAGCCGAAGAACAGGAAGCAGCCGAAGCACCCAGAACCTGCCCGAAATGCGGAAAGACCATTGACGGACGCACTTGAAGGAATAATAGCAAAAATTACAGGAGACGAGGATGCAATGCTTATTTTAATGCTTCTCGTTGTCCTCTATATCGAAGGGGCAGATAAGCCGCTTCTCTTCGCTCTTCTTTATATTCTTCTTTAACGGGACAGCTTCGGATTCCTGATAATCCGGAGCTGTCATTTTTCTGCAATATTCATGCCATAATCCTTCATTTCAAGTTGACAAAACCATATAATAGGAGTATAATATTTAATAGTATTTTTTTGGAGGTTAACCCCCTTGAACATAGAAATAAACGGCTTGAATATAAATTACTCAGACGAGGGCGAGGGCGAGGTTATTCTCCTTCTCCACGGCTGGGGTACAAATATAACTCTTTTTGAGGGAATAAGAAAGCATTGCTCGGTAAAATACAGAGTTATCGCTCCTGACCTTCCCGGCTTCGGACAGTCCGATGAACCGAAGGAGTCCTGGTGCGTTGATGATTATGCCGACTTTGTTACGGAGTTCTGCCGAAGGCTCGGAATAGCTTCGGCAATCCTTCTCGGCCACAGCTTCGGCGGAAGAATTATAATAAAGCTTCTTTCGAGGGATAACTGTCCCATAAAGGTTGAAAAGGTCATTCTTACGGGAAGCGCAGGCATAAAGCCTCAGCAATCCGAAAAGGCAAAGAAAAAAGCCGCCGCATATCAAAGAGGAAAGGCATTCTTATCTTCAAAGCCCATGAAGGCTCTTTTCCCCAACGCTATCGAAAATTACCGTAAGAAGCACGGCTCTGCGGATTACAATGCCGCTTCTCCCATGATGAGACAGGTTCTCGTCAAGGTAGTAAACGAGGATTTAGCCCCTCTCCTTCCCCTTGTTAAACAGGAGGTACTTCTTATCTGGGGCGAAAACGACGACGCTACTCCCCTTTCCGACGGACAGAGAATGGAAAAGGAAATGCCCAATGCGGGGCTGGCAGTCCTGCCCAATTCGGGACATTACGCCTTCCTCGAACAGCAGTACACCTTTCTGCGCATAATTTCATCATTTCTTAACATAGAGGTTTAATATGATTATTGCAGGCTATATAATATTTTTCGCAGTTCTCCTTTTCAGCTTCGTTCTGAATTTTATCCACTATATGCACATGTTCCAGCTTAACTCTTACAGTGCAAGGGAACAGTTCCACTGGATAAAGATAAACTTCGGAAGCGTAGTTCTGAGACATTTTACGGCAGTTATTGCGGCGATTTATGCTCTCGCTCTCACGATTTACTACTGCCCTAGCGGAGCTCTTTTCAATGCAGTCACCCTCGGTGACCTTCTTATCTGTGCAGGAATTCTCCTTATCGGTACCGCCTTCGCAAGAAGAAAAAAGGCAAAGAAAAAGCTTGTATTTACCCCCCGTGTAATAAGAATGTGCGTGACAAGCACGCTTCTTTATGGCGCAGTATGTGCTCTCTCCATGATTTTTCTCTTTGAATCGGGATTTTTCCTTCCCGTACTCTGCTTATGGCAGGTATTCTCCCTCTTTATGCCAATGATAGCCAATTTCATAAACAAACCCATAGAAAAGGGAGTAAACAACTACTACATCAACGACGCAAAGCGTATAATAAGCGAGCTTCCCAATACTACCGTAATCGGAATTACAGGAAGCTACGGAAAGACCTCCACAAAATTCTATCTTGAAAAGCTTCTTTCAGCTAAGTATAACGTTCTTATGACACCCGAAAGCTATAATACCACAATGGGCGTTGTAAAGACGGTAAGAATGAGCCTTAACGCTACCCATGAGATATTCCTCTGTGAAATGGGAGCAAAGGGAGTAGGCGAAATAAAGGAAATCTGTGATATTGTTCATCCGAAGCATTCAATCATCACTTCTATCGGCGAACAGCATCTCGAAACCTTCGGCTCCGTGGAGAATATCATAAAGACAAAGTTTGAAATTGCCGACTGTATAACCGACGGAACGGTTTTCCTCAACTTCGACAACGATTTTATCAGAGAGCATAAGCTGGACAAAAATAAAATAACTTACGGCTTAAATGGCGGAAACGACTATAATGCCTACGATATAAAGGTTTCCCAGAAGGGTACTACCTTCACGGTTTCCCACGGAGAAGAAACAAAGACCTTTACAACAAAGCTTTTAGGCGAGCATAATGTTCAGAATATATTAGGTGCTATTGCGGTAGCACATACCTTCGGAGTTTCCTTCGACGAGCTTGTTTTCCCCGTAAAGAGACTTGAGCCCGTTCCTCACAGAATGGAAATTCTCGATAAGGGAAACGGCGTTACGGTAATCGACGACGCCTTCAACTCCAATCCCGCAGGAGCAAAGGCTGCACTTAAAACCCTTTCGGGCTTTGACGCTTTAAGAATAGTAGCTACCCCCGGTATGATAGAGCTGGGCGAAAGAGAATACGAGCTTAATAAGGAGCTTGGCGAAAATGCGGCAGAATGCTGTGATATCGCTATTCTCGTGGGCGAGCGACAGGCTCCGCCTATAAAAGAGGGTCTTCTGAACAAGGGCTTCCCCGAGGATAAAATTTATGTGGCAAAAGACCTTAATGACGGTATGAGATACGCCTACTCCGTTCAGCCCGGAAGAAACAGGGTAATTCTTCTTGAAAACGACCTGCCCGATAATTTTTAAATTAACTTACAAGGATAATAAAATGGAAATTTTTTGCGATTACTGCGGAAGCCGCTTCGAAACCGAAGGCTGTGACTGCTGTCCCAGCTGTGGCGCTCCCTTTTCTCAGGACAGCGAAATGAAAAACGCCGCCGCTCAGGAAAGAAAGCTTCATGAGCTTAGAATGAAGGAGCAGGAGCTAAGGCTCATAGAAGCGGAGCTTAATTCTGTTTCAGAGAAAAGAAGCAATTCAAAAAAGAAGCTTGTTACGACAGTTACATTTCTTGTATTCTTCATAACCTTCTTCATCATAACCTTTTCCGTTATCGGAGGAGTAAGAAGCAACATAAATGTAAATATTTCGGGAATCAAGGAGGCCGCCTCCCAGATCAAGGAAAATATACCAAAGGTAACAACTACTGAGGAAACGGATGTTCCTGTAACGGTTTCCTTTAACGAAACGGCAGAAACCGTGCATTACTCGGTAATCTGCGACAGCTTTGAAAAAATTGACAGATATCCCTTTACCCCCGACGACGGCTACATGTATGTCACCTTCCATTTCAAAATCAAGAATACGGGTATCGGTAAGCTTAATCCTCCCTCCTCCTTCTACTGCTCGGTAAACGGAGAAATATGCAGCAAGACATGGGACAGCGAGCGGCGGGAGCCTCCTATGGGTACGCTTCCTGCAGGAGTAAGCACCTCGGGAAATATCTGCTTCGAGGTACCCGTTGACGCAGAAAGCTTCGATATACGCTACGGCGACTATGTTACAATACATATAGATAACACTTTAGAATAAGAAAGGACATTTTATCATGAAAATAAGAGTGGGAGTTTTTTTCGGCGGAAAAAGCGTTGAACACGAGGTATCGGTAATTTCGGCCTTACAGGCCTGCCGTTCTCTCAATAAGGAAAAATACGATATCGTACCGATTTATATTACTAAGAATACCGAGTTCTATATCGGTGAAAAAATCGGCGTTATCGAGGCTTATAAGAATATCCCCGCACTTTTAAAGGAAAGCACAAGGGTTATCCCCGTAAGCGAAAAGAACGGTCTTAACCTTCTCCGCTATCCTATGAAGAAATTCGGCGACAACGTTATGGCGGTAATCGACGTGGCTCTCCCGATAGTACACGGTACAAACGTAGAGGACGGAGCCTTACAGGGATATTTACAGACTCTTGGTATTCCCTACGCTTCCTGTGACGTTCTCTCCTCGGCAGTAGGCATGGATAAATACGTCATGAAGACCGTATTCAAGGATAACGATATCCCCGTGCTCCCCTGCTCCGTTGTAAACGTAAAGGAATATACAAGAAATCCTGAAGAGGTAATAAAGGCAGTTGAAGCGAAGACCACCTACCCCGTAATCATAAAGCCCGTAAACCTCGGCTCAAGCGTAGGTATAAGAAAGGCTAAAAACCGTGACGAGCTTTCCGACGCTCTCGATTACGCATTCACTTTTGCTCTTAAAGTTCTCGTTGAAAACGCAATAACCGACCTTAAGGAAATAAACTGCTCGGTACTCGGCGACTACGAAAACGCAGAAGCCAGCGAATGTGAAGAGCCCTTCGCCAACGACGAGATTTTAAGCTATCAGGATAAATATGTGGGCGGAACTAAGGGAAGCGGAAAAAGCGGTATGGCTTCTCTTAAGAGAAAAATTCCTGCAGACATCTCTCCCGAAATGAGAGAGGAAATAAGAACAATGGCGGTAAAGGCCTTTAAGTGCCTTGGCTGCAGCGGTGTTTCCCGTATAGACTTTATGCTTGATAAAGCTACAGGAAAAATTTATCTCAACGAAATAAATACAATCCCGGGAAGCCTCTCCTTCTATCTCTGGGAGCCTATGGGAGTAAAGTATTCCGAGCTTCTCGACAGAATGATTTCTCTCGCTCTTAAGCGTGAACGAGAAAATAAAGCGATAAACTTCTCCTTTGACAGCAACATTCTCGAAACCGCAAGCTTCGGCGGAAGCAAGGGAAGTAAGGGCGGTAAACTTTAATAATAAGGAAGGACAAAATTATGAAAAAGCCTTATATAATCGGACTTAAATTCGGAACCTGGAGAAACGAGGTGTGGTTCTCGGCAGAGGATAACGAGGAAATGAACGAAAAGTGGAAGAAGGCCGTAGAGGGTCTCGAGGAAATCGGAAACCGCTACACCAATTCCAATGAGTTTTTATCTGCTGCTGTTGAATATTTTGAGGAACAGGGCTTCTCCCGTATCCAGAGATAATGAAACAGGTTACAGTAAATAAGAACGCTTCGGGACAGCGTATCGACCGCTTTCTTACAAAGACCTATCCTGCCCTTTCACAAGGTTATATCTGTAAAATGATAAGAAAAAAGGAAATAAAGGTAAACGGAAAGCGTACCGAGGCCAACTATAAGCTTATCGAAAACGACCTTATCACCCTTTATATAAAGGATGAGCTTTTTGAAACAAAGAAGCCCTCTGAGGATGACTTTCTTACCGCAACAGGTAAGATAAATATAATCTATGAGGACGAGAATATTCTTCTTGTTGATAAGGAGCCGGGGCTCGTAGTCCACGAGGATAACGACAACAGCACCGATACCCTCATAAATCGTATAAAGCATTATCTTTATGAAAAGGGCGAATACCGCCCCGAGGATGAGCTTTGCTTTGCTCCTTCCCTCTGCAACAGAATTGACCGAAATACGGGCGGTATAGTTATTGCCGCCAAGAACGCAGAAAGTCTCCGCATTCTTAACCAGAAGGTGAGAGACAGGGAGCTTACCAAGCTTTATTTATGTGCAGTATCAGGCACGCCGAAAAAACGTGAGGAGCTGCTTACTGCATATTTATATAAAAACGAGAAGGAAAACAGGGTTATTATCTCCGACAGGAAAACTCCCGAAAACAGGACTATTAAAACTAAGTACCGCGTTCTTGAAACAATCGGTGGAGACAGTCTTCTTGAAGTTGATTTAATTACAGGCCGCACCCACCAGATAAGAGCTCACATGGCATATATCGGTCATCCACTCCTCGGCGACGGTAAATACGGCGTCAACAAAATAAATAAGGAAAAGGGCTATAAATATCAGGCTCTTTACAGCTATAAGCTTATTTTCAATTTCAGTACGGACGGCGGAATTCTTAACTATCTTAATAAAAAGGAATTCACCGCTCAGAATATATGGTTTTTAGAAGCATTCAAAAGAAAGGAAAAGGAACTAAAAAAATGAAGTATGTAGTATTACTCTGTGACGGAATGGCGGACCTTAAGCGTGAGGATTTAGGAAACAACACGCCTATGGGCTGTGCGAAAAAGCCCAACATGGACAAGCTTGCGAAGGTATCTGAAACAGGACTTGTTAAAACCGTTATCGACGGTATAAAGCCCGGAAGCGACGTGGCTAACCTTTCCGTTCTCGGCTATGACCCCTCTATCTATTATTCGGGACGCTCTCCCCTTGAGGCAGGAAGCATCGGTATAGATATGCTCCCCACCGACGTATCCTTCAGAGCTAATCTTGTTACACTCTCCGACGAACCTGTATACGAGGACAAGACTATTCTCGACTACTGTGCCGACGACATTTCTACCGAGGAAGCAGCAGAGCTTATCAAGTTCATCGCTGAAAAGCTTGATACCGATGTATTCCATTACTATAGCGGCGTAAGCTATCGCCACTGTCTTATCTGGAACAACGGTACTCTCGACGTAGGTACTCTTACTCCCCCTCACGATATCACAGGAAAGCCTATAAAGAACTATCTCGGCTTTAATGAAAACAGTATGCCTCTTCTCGAAATGATGAAGAAGTCCTACGACTTACTTAAGGATCACCCTGTAAACAAGGCAAGAATCGAAAAGGGTCTCCGCCCTGCAAACAGCCTCTGGTTCTGGGGCGAGGGCGTAAGAAAGAGCCTTATGCCCTTTAAGGAAAAGTACGGTAAGAGCGGTGCTATGATTAGTGCAGTAGACCTCCTTAAGGGAATCGGTAAGTTTACAGGCATGGAGGTTATCAACGTAGAGGGTGCAACAGGCTACATCGACACAAACTTCAGCGGTAAGGCTGAGGCGGCAATAAACGCTCTTAAGAACGGAAACGACTTCGTATATATTCATGTTGAAGCTCCCGACGAATGCGGCCACCGCTTCGAGGTACAGAACAAGGTAAGAGCTATCGAGCTTATCGACGAGCTTATTTTAGGACCTGTTCTTGAAGCCTTTGAGGGCGAGGATATAAAGGTGCTTATCTGCCCCGACCATCCTACTCCCTTAGAGCTTAAGACTCACACTAATGCACCTGTACCCTACCTTATCTATGACAGCACAAATAAAATCGAGGGAACAGATAACTTCACAGAAGAAACTGCCGAAAAGACAGGCAGATACATCGAAAAGGGCCACACCCTTATGGAGCATTTCTTAGGCTGATATAAGGCTGCGAGAGGAAATTACAATGGATTTTGAAATGTTTGAGGAGCTTGAGCTCAGGTACATTATTTTAAGAGATATAAAAGGAACCGAAGCGGGAAATCCTACTGCCTTTCTCGGGAATAAATACGACCCCGAAAAAACTCTTTCCGCAATAGAAGAGCTTCGCAGCGAGGGCTATCTCCTCGTTGTGGACGGGAAATTTACCGTAACCGAGGAAGGAAACGACTACCGTAAGGGGCTTTACGAAAGACTGAATCAAGGACGCGGCGTTCTTGTAACAAGTGATAGTCTCCCTGATGTGAAGCACATAACCCCTGTTCAGGTTTACCCCGAGCTTCCCCCCGATTACATCAAGAAAAAGGAAAAAGGTGCAGGCTCTATAGTTCTTATCGTTCTCGGCTCGATATTTTTCGCTCTGGGGCTTTTAGGCTTTTTCTTCAGCTTTTTAGGCTTCATAGGCTCGATACTTCTCCCGATAGGAATTTTTATTCCCCTAAGGCTGAACTACTGCCCGAAATGTAATATAGCCAAGGGCTTCGACCAGAACTGTCCGAAATGCGGTCTTACATATAACAGCGGCTGTCTCAGAGCCTTTTTGGGCTTCCTTTTATGGGCAGTTCTTTCTGCTATAACGCTGTTCTGCCTGATTTATCCGATTTTCTTCTGGGGAACCTCTTTCCCTTTGCGTTAAATAAGCTTTAAGGAGTTAAACCTATGTCAAACAGACAATTCAGTGCTCTCGATATCATAAAACGCATCATAAGCGAACACGTTAAGGAAGGCGATATCTGTATCGACGCAACAGCAGGCAGAGGAAATGATACTGCCTTTCTCGCCTCTCTCGTAGGCAGCAGCGGTCACGTTACCGCCTTTGATATCCAGCAGGACGCAGTAGACAGCACGAAAAAGCTTCTCACAGAAAAGGGACTTTCCGAAAGAGCGGAGGTTCTTTTAAAAAGCCACAGCGAAATGGACGAGCTTTTCGAGGAAAACAGCATTTCCTGCATAACCTTCAATTTCGGCTGGCTACCTAAGGGCGACCACAATATCTTCACCCACAAGGAAACCAGTATCGAGGCTATTGAAAAGGGTCTTAAGCTCCTTAAAAAGGACGGAATAATGACTCTTATAATTTACTACGGACGGGAAACAGGCTTCGAGGAAAAGGACGCACTTCTCGAATTTCTCCCCACTCTCGACAGCTTTAAGTATACCGTTATAGAAATGCCCTTTGTGAACAGGAGTAATTGTCCGCCTATTCCGATTCTGATTATGAAGGATGTATAAAATTAACCCGGGAAGATTTTTCTTCTCGGGTTATTTTCATCGTATAAGCTTTATAAGATATTCCGTTGTATCAGGCTCAAATTTCTTATCGGAAGTAATTCTAAATCCGTGTCTTTCGTAAAAAGAAATTGCCCTTTTATTTTTTTCAAGTGCCCATAAAAATTCCGCTTTTTCCTCAGATACTGCATATACAAGCAGTTTTTCTCCTATTGTTTTTCCTTGTAAAACAGGCTCCACAAAAAGCTTTTTTATTTCGCCTTTTTCTACCTGAATAAACCCCTTGACAACGCCATCGTCATAAACGAAGGTCTGCTCAAGAAATTCAGTATTACTAAGATAATTTTCCACCTGCTCCGAAACTCTTAGTTCGTCAAAATAAAAGCTGTCGTTCTTGAATATCGGATAAAAATTAAATCTGTAATTAAACACTTCTATCTCAGCAATACGTTCTAAATCATCGGTTTTTGCTCTTCTTATGTTGCTCATTTTGTTTCTCCTCAATCTTTCACTTTATCCTAATTATATCAGCAACAATCAAAATCGTCAATATAATGATTCCATGTATCAGCAGTAAAAATTCTGACACCTTTATTGAAGTCCTGTTTTATCATTTTTTACCCTTTTCTACACTCATTTATCCTAAAAATCGTACAGAAAAATGGATTAAGAAAACCCCGACAAACCGCTTAATAACGCTGTTTATCGAGGTTTTAGCTTTGGTACGCCTGACGGGATTTGAACCCACGGCACATAGCGTCGGAGGCTATTGCTCTATCCAGCTGAGCTACAGGCGCAAATATTAACGGGCTGAAGAGGCTTTCTTCAACCCGTTTATCATTATAGCATACTTTCAATTACTTTGCAAGTAATTTTTCCACTGCCGCAAGCTTAACGCTTACACAGAAAATCTCCATTGCTGTCGTAAGCTCGGGAATTGTGGGGAATGTGGGAGCAATTCTGATGTTGCTGTCCTTGGGGTCAGCACCGTAGGGATATGTTGCTCCTGCACCCGTAAGAACAACGCCAGCCTCCTTACAAAGAGCGACAATTCTCTTTGCAGTTCCTTCAAGACCCTCGAAGGAAACGAAATAACCGCCGTTAGGCTTGTGCCAGTCGGCAATTCCGAGAGGAGCGATTTCCTTATCAAGCATATCAAGCACAACCTTAAACTTAGGTCCGATAATATCTCTGTGCTTTATCATGTGAGCCTTTAAGCCTTCAGCATTCTTGAAGAACTTGGCGTGTCTCAACTGGTTAAGCTTATCATAACCGATAGTCTGATAAGTCATCTGGCTCTTGATATATTCGATATTCGCCTTACTTGCGCCGATACAAGCTATACCGCCGCCGGGGAAGGAAACCTTCGAGGTAGAGGTGAACATGAATACCATATCCTCTTTTCCTGTCTTCTTAGCTTCCTCGAGAAGGTTTAAAAGTGTGTCGGGTGTATCGCTTAAATGGTGAATGCAGTATGCATTATCCCAGAAAATTCTGAAATCCTTAGCCTTAGGTGAAAGGTTGGCGAAACGCTTTACAACCTCGTCGGAATAAGTGATACCTGTGGGGTTTGAATACATGGGAACACACCAGATACCCTTTATTTCCTCGTCCTCGGAAACAAGCTTTTCAACGATATCCATATCGGGGCCGTCAGCCTTATAGGGAACGGTAATCATTTCGATACCGATACTTTCACAGATTGCAAAATGTCTGTCGTAGCCGGGGGCAGGACATAAGAACTTAACCTTATTGTTCTTGCTCCAGGGCTTTTCGCCGCCGAGAACGCCGAGAAGCATAGCTCTTGCAATCGTATCATACATAAGCTGTAAGCTTGAGTTACCGCCGACGATAATTTCATCTTCCTTAACGTCGAGCATTGCCATCATAAGCTCCTTAGCTTCGGGAATACCGTCTAAAACGCCGTAGTTACGGCAGTCAATTCCGTTTTCGGACTTATAATCTCCGTCGAGACAATGAGTAAGCATATCTATAGTAAGGTCAAGCTGTTCGGGCGCAGGCTTTCCTCTTGACATATCAAGCTTTAAGTTCTTCGCCTTATACTCCTCATATTTTGAAGAAAGCTCAGCCTTAAGCTCCTGAAGCTTTTCAGCAGAATAATCCCTGTACATTGGTCAACAAATCCTTTCATTCTTACATTATAATACTGATTATCTTTATCCTTATTATACACACTAAGCAGTAAAATTGCAAGTCAAAAAGTCATTTCTTGCAAAAAAATCCATAACTTTGTAAAAAATTACCATTTAAGTATATTTTTTCGGATTATTCCTGTTCAATATATTCATCAACAGTGGTTGCCTCGTTCTTACTGCAATTCATAATCACATTACCCTTATCGTCAACCGACAGATTTACGTCCATTCTGAGGAAGCAGTCTGCCAGAACTTCCTTCGGGAACATGGACTGACTTCTTACGTCATAGCTGAACTGAAGAACAACGATACCTGTATTTCCGTCGAGAACAAGCTCAGCGTCACCGAAGCTTCCGAGAGTTACTGCAAGACCGTTCTTCTCATCATTTATTATGTGCTGTCCATCGGAGGTTGAGCCGTGCCAGTTTCCGCTATGGGAGTTGAACTCCTTTATAGTAACGCCGTTGGTTACCACTTCAAGGCGGATATTGTCCATGCAGAAATTCATATTCTCCTGATTTTCTGCAAGCTCCTGTACTGCCGCAATATCAAGCACGAGGCATTCATCCTCGTCTCTTGTGTGGGAATATACATGGAATGCAGGATAAAATTCGGGAGTTCCCGCCTCGAGAGCCGCCTGCATAATATCCTCCTCTGTAAATTCAAGAGAGATAAGCTTTTCAATCTGCTCATTGAATTCCTCGATATTCACGTCGGAGCTGTATAGGCGCTTTACCGAATAGCGATTATCGATAATTTCAGCCTCATAGTCGCTTACATAGAATATTTCCTTAACGGATAATTCAAAATACAGAAATACTCCGATCGTAGCGAGAACAAGAACTATCAGAGTAATTAAAACACCCTTTTTCATTGTACTTCCTTTCTTTCGTCAGATACAATATAAATTGGTATCCCAGGCAGGGATATACGGATGATGGCGAAGATAGAATTTATATTCGGGATTAAGCTCCTTTATAAGAAGTGGAAGCTTAATAAGGTCCTCTGTCCTGTGATAGAGCGAAACGATAAGACGGGGCTTATAGAGCTTTATGGTTTTTTCACTTCCCTTAAGCGCTTCCTCCTCGCTTCCCTCTACATCATATTTTATGAGGGTAGCAGGCTTACCGCCGAGAATACTGTCTACGCTTCGTGCGGGAATCTGCTCCGCTCTTCCCTTCGACTCCTCGGAAATATTATCGGTAAGAGAGGAATTTCTGCCCGACTTGCTGTAAAAAGTGAGGGTAGTATCCTCGCTCCATGCCGCCGCATTTTCAGCCTGAAAAACTCCTGAGCCGAGAGCGTAATGACGCCTTCTGAGCTTAGCGAAATTTCTTCTGTCAGGCTCCAATGCATATATCTTGTTGAAGTTTTTATTTGTAAGCTTCAGAAACTCCTCAACGGTATCACCGTTATAGGCTCCGAGGTCAACATAAGTTTCGTTACCTCCTATACCGAGAAGAGAGTAAGCCTCCTCCTTGGGACTTTCACAGCTTCTTAAAACGGATATATCTCCCGTAATTCTGTACTTCATAAGAGCGTCGAGGGTTTCTCCCGACTTTTCGTCGGCAAGCATAGTTTTCATTACCATGATTTCATATTCATGGTCTGAAATGAAATCGCTGTCGAACAGCCCGCCTCCGAAAACAGGCACATCGGGCGCTACGACCTCGTGACGCTTGGCTATCTCTTCTATTCTGTCAAGCACCTCGGGAATTGATGTACCGAAACAGATTACTACTATAAAATCATCATACATTTCCTCAAGCTCGGAAAGCTTACGTACCTTATAGCCCTTGAAGCTATGTCCTCGTACGAATTCATCGCTTGCCATAAATTCAGCAGGCTTTAATCCGTAGCTCTCCATAATTCTGAGGATTTTTTCTGCGCCGTCTCCCATACCGTACATGACAATAGGCTTTTTTGTTTCGGAAAGTCTGCTCCATACGTCGGTAACGGGGCTGTATAATTCTTCGTTATCGTCCTCAAATAATCCTGGCATATTAAATTACACTTCCTTATTCTACTGTAACGGACTTAGCGAGATTTCTCGGCTTATCTACGTCACAGTCTCTTAAAACTGCTGTATAATAAGCAATAAGCTGAAGGGGGACAACTGCTACAAGAGGCATAAGCAGGTCTCTTGACGCAGGGATATATACGGGATAATTTACCGTTCCCTCTTCTATAACCGTACCCTCGGGGCATATCATGCAAACCTTGGCACCACGGCTCTTGACTTCCTTTATATTACTCTGCATTTTAGAGAAAAGCTCTGTCTGGGTAGCTACTGCAATAACGGGCATTCCCTCTTCAATGAGAGAAATTGTACCATGCTTAAGCTCACCTGCCGCATAGCTTTCGGAATGGATATAGGAAATCTCCTTAAGCTTAAGGGAGCCCTCCATACTAAGCGCATAGTCGAGGCCTCTTCCGATATATAAGAGACTCTGAGCGCTCATAAGCTTTGAAGCTACATACTGATACTGTTCGAGGCTTTCTGTGCAGGCCTTCACCTTTTCGGGAATTTCAAGAAGCTCGGAAACCAGCATCTTACACTCCTCGCGGCTTATTTTTTCTCTTACATAAGCAAGCTTGAAGGCTAAAAGATACATGAATGCAGTCTGAACCATGTACGCCTTTGTGGAGCATACGGAAATTTCAGGACCTGCGAGAGTGTACATAACCATTTTTGCGTCACGGGCAATCGTTGAGCCTACGACATTCACAATAGCGAGGGTATCACAGCCAACTTCCTTGGCAAGGTGAAGAGCCGCCTTAGTATCGGCGGTTTCACCCGACTGGGAAATTACGATAACAAGGTCATCCGCTGTAAGAAGAGGACTTCTGTAGCGGAATTCAGAAGCAATATCAACAATAACAGGAGTACGGGCAAGATTTTCAATGATGTACTTTCCTACTATTCCTGCATGCATTGCTGAGCCGCAGCCCACAAGATATATGTGTCTGTAGCCCTTAAGCTTTTCATCGGTAAGACCACATTCGGAGAAATCAACAAGACCGTCCTTGATACGGGGAGAAACGGTATTTCTGAGAGACTGGGGCTGCTCGAATATTTCCTTCAGCATGAAATGCTTGAAGCCGCCCTTTTCTGCCGCTGCTATATCCCATGTGGCTACCATGAGCTCTTTTTCTATTTCATTTTTATGCAGGTCGTAGAAGGTAACTCCGTCCTTTGTTATCTCGGCTATCTCATTTTCTTCTAAAAGATAGTATTCTCTTGTATGTTCAAGAATAGCTGTAACGTCGGAAGCGATAAACATCTCGCCCTTTCCTACACCAACGATAAGGGGGCTTTCCTTACGGACTGCATAAATTCTGTTCTTATAGTCACGGAACATAATTCCGAGAGCGTAAGCGCCTTCAATTTCCGAAACCGTGGAGATAACTGCGTCGAGAGGATTTCCTGCGAAATTATAGTCAAGGAGCTTAGCCACGGTTTCCGTATCCGTTTCGCTTTCAAAGCCATAGCCCTTGGAAATAAGAAATTCCTTTATCTTACGGTAATTTTCGATAATTCCGTTATGTACGATCGAAACTCTTCCGTTCCCTATGGGGTGGCTGTTAATATCGCTTGGTTCGCCGTGGGTAGCCCATCTTGTATGACCTATACCCGAAACAGCCCCGAGACCGCCGACCGCTTCAAGCTTTACCGCCAGGCCCTCGTCAATCTTTCCCTTGGCCTTTACCGTCTTTATCTTTTCGCCTTCAAAAACTGCGATTCCTGCACTGTCATAGCCTCTGTACTCAAGCTTCTTAAGAGCGTCAACAAGTATTTTTTCACAAGCGTTACCGCCGGTATATCCTACTATTCCGCACATATACATATCCTGCCTTTCATATAAAATTATTTATCTATTTAAAAATCCTGTATAAACACAAATATACACTTTATTATATCACATTACTCAGCATTTTGCAACAGAAATACAAGCTAAATCGCAAAAAAACCGCATGGGCAAATAGCCCATACGGTCTGTAATGCAGTTATATTACGCTCTGAGTCTATGGAGCATAGCCTGAATAAGGCTTGTAATCTGAGGCTTGGAGAACTGTTCATCCGCACCAACGCTCTGTCCCTTAAGCTTCATGCGCTCGTCGATAAGGGATGAGAAAAGGAATACAGGAATCTTTCTGAGCTTATCCGAAGTCTTCACAAGCTTTGTAAGTCTGTGTCCGTCCATCTGAGGCATTTCAATATCGCTGATAAGGAGACTTACCTTATCAAGTACATTGTCAGAATCCGAGAATGAAGAGATATATTCCCATGCCTCCTGTCCGTTGGAGAAGGAAGTAATATTATGGAAACCTGCGTTAGTAACGGCGTCAACGATAAGCTTGTTAAGGAAAGGAGAGTCCTCGGCAATAACAATCTTAGCGTCAAAATTTGTGCCCTCGCTTCTTTCGATCTTATCCATACCTGTCATATCAAGGGAAGCGGAGCAGTTAAGATCGGAAATAATCTTTTCAAAGTCAAGAATGATTATAATTCTTCCGTCAATCTTAGCTATACCTGTAGCTATACCCTTCTGACTGTTATTTGCTACCGTGGGGGGCTTTTCGATATTACCCCAGTTAATACGCTGGATACCCTTTACGCTTGAAACATGGAAAGCAATATCAAGACCGTTAAACTCACATACGATAAGAAGTGTGCTTCCCTCCTCGGGCATAGGAATACCCAAGACCTTATGTAAATCCACAACGGTAATAATTTTATCACGGGGCATAAATAAGCCTTCGATTTCCTCGGGAGCAGAGGGAAGCGGAGTAATCTTTCTGTACGCCATTATTTCGCTTACCTTCGCTATATTTATACCATAATCTTTTCCGCCTACAAAGAACTCAAGAAGCTCAAGCTCATTGGTTCCGCTTTCAAGTAAGATATTAGATTCCATATACATAACCTTCCTTATATCTTAAGACAATATGCCTTTTGTTAATTATACAACATTTAAAAAGAAAAATCAATACTTTAAGTCAAATTCAACAAAAACAACGATATTTTCACTAATTTTTGTGAAATATGACAAGACATTTTTAACTTTTTAGTATGTATACTTACTTCCGCCTACAAATTCACGCACAAGAGAGTTAAGAGGAACCATTTCTCTCTCCATAGCTTCCATATCAAGAAGAAATTCCTCCATATCGGAAAACGCCTCATAGCCCTCATAGGAATCCTTCACGGAAATAAGCTCATCATACACGAAGGGCTTGTATACTGCCGCTTCGTAAGAAATAAAGGTATCAATATCAAAGGCCGCCTTATTCTTATAGGGCATTATAAAGCGTTCCTCGCCACGCTCAACCCACTTGAAGAAATCAAGAGTGTCGGAAATATCTCTGCCTCTGAAAAGCTTATCACGGACAATTCTTCTCATAAGACGGATTTTCGAGGGATGTAAAAGCTTTCCGCTTTCATTCTCAATACGAGTTCTTACACTTACATAAACTGTAGTAGCGTGATCGCCGATATTTCCCGTAATTTCAGGATTAAGAGCGTGTATACCCTCAAGAATGATAAACTCTCCCTCGTTACGCTTTAAATCCCTTCCGGGAAGGCGTATCTGCTTTGAAAAATCAAAGGTGGGAATATGAATCTCTTCACATTTCCAGAGCTTTTCAAGATGGTCGTTAAGTAAGTCCATATCCAGTCTTTTCGGGCTTTCAAGGTCAACACGTCCCTCCTCGTCAACCTCGTTTTCGGGGTCGGTAATGGGACGGAAATAGTTATCCATAGAAATGGGATGTACCGTATGCCCTGCGTTTTCAAGAAGAGTAGCCAGTCTAAGGGCAGTAGTAGTCTTACCCGAGCCCGAGGGTCCCGAAATAAGAATGATCGGCTGGGAAGCCTCCTGTGAAAGAAGCTTATCCGCTACCTCCTCGATTCCCTTACGATAAAGCTGCTCGGAAATTTCGATAAAATCATCGGGTGCAGAGGTTACACCGCTGTTAAGCTCGTTAAGCTTTAAAACCTTCATATTGAATTCTTCCCTCCGTTCAGTATATCAATTATATCATCCAGCCTGTCACAGCAGGCAAAAAGCCTTTTACGGATATCCTCATCGGGCTGTGTCAGATCGGGAACCATTACAGTTCTACAGCCTGCGTCGCTTGCGGAAATGATACCGTTGGGGGAATCCTCAACGGCTATACATTCAGAAGGGTCAAGGCCCAGCTTTTCCGCCGCATATATGTAGATATCAGGCTTAGGCTTACCCCATTCAACCATAGAGGCACTTATTACATTATCAAAATAGTCGTAAAGTCCTGCTGTCTTAAGAAGCCTCCCCGCTCTTTCGATATCGGTAGCGGTGGCAACGGCACGCTTATAGCCATTTTCGCCAAGCCATTTAAGAAGCGCAACCGCTCCTTCCTTTACGTCAAGACCGTACTTATCTATATGCTCCTGCATAAGCTTCATTCTTAAGGCTCTTACCTCACGGTAGTCGCAGTTTTCACCGAACCATTCTGTAAAAAGCGGCTGTACAAGCCTGTGGGTAAGGCTTCTGAGAGTAAGGGCGTGCTCACGCTCCATAGGAAAGCCCAGGTCGTTTGCCGCCTTACACCAGTATTTTACAAGAAGCTTTTCTGTATCAAGAATTGTTCCGTCAAGGTCGAAAATTACTGCCTTAATATTCATAGGTACCGCCAAGATTTGTTGCATTTTTAATAGAGTGGATAGTGGTTGCATTTCTGCTCATAGAAAGGGTATAGATCATAGTTTTTGTAGGTGTATTTTCAAATTCGATACCCTCGATTGAAAGCGCAGAAGGCGGAATATAATCCACCGTTACCGTATAAAGCTCGCCTACTGAGCTTACTTCTCTTATACGGGGAGAATATGCGGAATAACGGGGATTTATCGGTACAAGATAGGAATTTGTGTCCGCATTGTATACGAAGTTTGCGTCTGCACCGCCTACGGTCTGATGCTGTATTACGGCAGTACCTCCGTAAATAGCTCGGATTGAGTATTCAACGTCAACTGCAGGAACGTACATATACGAATTATACTGCTTTTCATAGTTGGAATTATCGCCTGTAAGTATAATACGCCAGATAGCCGATTCAACAATAATTGTAGAAGGAAGCTGGCTTACCTCGTCACATTCAGGCGGGTCAACGGAAACAACAGGATAAAGGAATAAAGCGATGTCATTCTTAAGTCCTGTCTGATTCACAATATCAGAAATTCCGTCAGCAAAAAAGAAGCTTGTAGAAATAATTCCTATTATCGACATAACTATGACGAAAATAGCAAAAACAAGATAAAAACGGTTAGGACGTTCTCTTTCTACAGCTTCGTCTCCGGAGGTTATCTCTTCCTCGCCCAGCTCCTCATAATCTTCGCTGAGAGCCTCTGTTACTACCTCGCCGAAACTTTCTTCGTCATTATTTTTCCGCTTCTTTTCGGGAATATATTCCTTAATTACGGAATCATCCTCATCGGATTCAGCCACTTCGGGCTTTTTTATTTCGGGAGAAGGCTTTTCCTCAATCTCAACTGTTTCAGGCTCCTTCTCCTCAGGAACATATTTTTCATAGGCCGCCGTATCCTCGTCGGGACTGTCACTGAAAACAGTTACAGTTTTTTCCTCTCCCGTACCGAAGACCTTAACCTTTTCCTCGGAAATACCGAGCTGTGCATTCATGCGCTTAGCGGCAGCATCGTTACCCCGATTACTCTTTTTCTTATTCTTCTTACTCATTATTTATCCCTTATTTATCTAATCTGACCGTTACCGCTTACAAGATACTTATAAGTTGTAAGAGCCTGAAGTCCCATAGGGCCTCTCGCATGAAGCTTCTGGGTAGAAATTCCTATTTCGGCGCCAAGACCGAACTCAAAACCGTCGGTGAAGCGTGTGCTTGCGTTCACATATACTGCCGCCGCGTCAATAAGCTTCTGGAACTTAACGGCGTTATCATGATTTATAGTTACGATACATTCGCTGTGCTTTGTACCGAAGCGGTTTATATGAGCGATTGCTTCATCAATGGATGTCACCGTCTTTACAGCTACTGCATAATCGAGATATTCGGTAGCATAATCCTCCTCGGTAACAGGTCTTTCAAGAGCCATGAACTTACCGCAGGTTTCATCGCCGTAAATCTTCACCTTGCCGTTCCACTTTTCATTGAGAGCGGTATAGAACTGCTCGGCAACATCCTTATGAACAAGGATATTTTCGATAGCGTTACATACGCTGGGACGCTGGGTCTTTGCGTTATCAACGATATTTACAGCCATTTCTATATCAGCAAAGCGGTCTACATAAACATGGCAGTTACCTTCACCTGTCTGAATAACGGGGATAGTGGAATTCTGCATAACCGAACGGATAAGTCCGCCGCCGCCTCTCGGAATAAGTACATCCACATACTTATCAGCCTTCATAAGCTCATTGGCTACGGGACGGGAGGTATCCACCACAAGCTGAACTGCGTCCTCGGGAAGTCCCACAGAAGCCACAGCCTCTCTCATAAGCTTTATAAGGCACTTATTTGAATAGATAGCGTCGCTTCCGCCACGGAGAATACATACATTTCCTGCCTTAAGACAGAGTACCGCCGCGTCAACGGTAACATTGGGACGGGATTCAAAGATAATTCCGATAACACCTAAGGGAACTCTCTTCTTTTCGATACAAAGTCCGTTAGGAAGCTCCTCGCCGCCGATAATCTCGCCGATAGGATCCTTAAGCGCCATAACCTGTAAAACACCCTCGCTCATTCCATCGATACGGGCTTCAGTAAGAGTAAGACGGTCGATAAGTGACTCGGTCATGCCATTTATCTTAGCGTTTTCGATATCCTTCTTATTTTCCTTTATAATAAGCTCCTTATTGTTTAAGAGAGCGTCGGAAATTGCCTTTAATGCAGCATTTTTATCCTTTGTGCCTACTGTTGTCATTTTAGCCTCGGCAGCCTTAGCGGCTACGCCAAGCTCGTCAATATAGCTCATTTTATGTATCCTTTCTCAGTTATCAAAATCGAATAATGTATATTTAGCTGTACCGTCGAAAATTCCGTAAAGATTTTCGGGACAGTCGCCGTTTATTATTACTGTAGGTATGCCGCTTTCCCCTGCAATCTTTGCCGCCTCAAGCTTTGTAAGCATACCGCCGCTGGCAAGCTCGCTTCCCTTTTCTCCTGCGGCAGCTATCATTTCATCCGTAAGCTTGTTTACTACGGGAATATGCTTTGCGTCGGGGAGAGAGGGATTTTTATCGTAAAGTCCGTCTACGTCAGTGAGAATAACCAGAAGGTCAGCTTCGCAAAGCTGGGCTGTCATAGCGGAAAGAGTATCATTTTCGTCAAAGTCAAGCTGTTCGATGGAAACGGTATCGTTAGCGTTAATTACCGGAACAACACCCATTTCAAGAAGCCTGTGAAGTGTATTGAAGGCGTTTTCATGACGTATCTTATTGCTTATTACATCACGGGTAACAAGTATCTGTGCCACAGTATGATTATAGCGGGTAAATTCCCTGTCATATATGTTCATAAGCTCACACTGTCCTATAGCGGCGCAGGCCTGCTTCGTAGGCATATCCTTGGGACGCTGACTGAGCCCTGCTCTTCCTACGCCGATACCTACTGCACCCGAGGTAACAAAGATGATATCCTTACCCTGATTCTTAAGGTCGGACATTACCTCAATAAGACGTCTTACACGTCTGATATTTAGATTACCTGTCTTATAGCAAAGGGTAGAAGTTCCTACCTTTATTACTATTCGCTTTTTATTCTCTAAATTCTCCATTTTCTTTTCTGCCCTCTTTTTATATAGTATATATATTGTATTATACCAAAAATGTAACTAAAATGCAATAGTACACAGTAAAAAACAGGAAAAAAGACAAAAAAAGAGAGAACCCATAAGGTTCTCTAACTGAAATAAAGTATAATGTGTAGAACAAAAGAAAGGAGACAACTAAAAAACTAAAAATAAATGGCGGTCATTTATTTCGAATTTAGTTATACTGTAAGAAGATTTCCTCCTTACAACTCACATTATACCCCACTTTACCCAAAATGTCAATAAAATATACAAAAATTATCCCTGATATTGATAATTTTATGTAAAATTACAAAAAACTTGTGACACGATTGTTAATCTTGACAACCAAGGTTACACTAAGGAGGTCAGA
Source organism: Ruminiclostridium sp. (assembly GCA_045602405.1). Taxonomy (GTDB): domain Bacteria; phylum Bacillota; class Clostridia; order Oscillospirales; family Ruminococcaceae; genus Ruminiclostridium_E. The sequence goes on along the minus strand of JAZSBN010000017.1, from coordinate 61,048 downwards.
ATCTCTCTTATTTTCTCAATTTCTGACCGTTTAAGAGTTCTCGGGCCGCGGTATTCGCCAATAAATTCCTTAAGCTCGTTTTCTCCCAGGCATACGTTGCTGTTGGGATTTTTAAGATGAAGCTTAAGCTTAACAAAGGGATTGGAAAAATAAACAACACCGTCTATCCACACATCGATGCCCTGGGCACGAAAAATATTCTTCAGAATATCACGCTGACGGGAAACCTGCTTGACAGGATTCTTCATCTCCGCTTCTGTATTCTTTCCGTCGCGGTAATGCTTTGACTGACACCATGTCTCATCACTGTCAGAACCGCTTATCACACCCGAATGATTCTTGACTTCGACAATTACTACGCCTCTTTCTCCTACCATAATCATATCGATCTCGGAGCGATTACGCTTATATCTTATAGGAAGATTGAGGAATATATCATAGCTTTGCTTGAAACGCTTCGCAGTTTTAACAAGGGATTTCTCCCCCTTAAGTCCCGAAAGAAGGATATTATACTTTCTGCCGAGGATGATATAAGCGAAGGCACAAAGCATGATTGCCGCCGCAGAAATATATGCTCCAACATGAGTAGTTTCTTCATTGGGAGCAATATTCATCACGAAAAACAGGAGCAGTACCGCAGGAAGACTTCCGAAAACTACCTGAAGCACAAAAAGAACTCCTACTTTTCGTCTGTTTACGTTACGCCTTTTATAAATCTTCATAATTAAACATTAAATCTGAATACAACAACGTCGCCGTCGTTCATTACATATTCCTTACCCTCAAGACGAACAAGACCCTTTTCCTTTGCTCCTGTCATGCCGCCGTTATTAACGAGGTCATCAAAGGATACAACCTCTGCACGGATAAAGCCCTTTTCAAAATCGGTATGGATTTTTCCTGCCGCCTGAGGCGCCTTTGTACCCTTGGTTATAGTCCAGGCTCTTACCTCTGTAGGGCCTGCAGTAAGGAAGGAAATAAGACCAAGAAGGCTGTAGCCTGTTCTGATAATACGGCTTAAGCCGCTTTCGGAAAGATTAAGGTCGGAAAGGAACATTTCCTTTTCCTCGGGCTCCATATCGGAAATATCCGCTTCAATCTGTGCACAGATAGGGAGAACGGCGCTGTTTTCCTCTTCGGCAATAGCACATACCTCAAGATACTGGCTGTTCTGTTCATAGCCGTTTCTGAAATCATCCTCGCTTAAATTAGCGGCATAGATAACAGGCTTATTGGAAAGTAAGGGAGTAGCCTTTATAATTTCAAGCTCGTCCTCGGTAAAGCCGTAGGAGCGTGCAGTTTTACCCTCTTCAAGGTGAGCCATAAGCTTTTCGAGGAAATCTATTTCCTTCTGCAAGGACTTATCGCCCTTAAGAAGCTTCTTTTCGCGGTCGATTCTTCTTCCGAGAATTTCCATATCGCTGAAAATAAGCTCGAGATTTATAGTTTCAATATCTCTCCTTGCGCCGATACTTCCGTCTACATGAACAATATTGTCGTTTTCAAAGCAGCGTACAACATGAACGATAGCGTCAACCTCACGAATGTTGGCAAGGAACTTGTTGCCGAGACCTTCGCCGTTGGAGGCACCCTTTACAAGTCCTGCAATATCAACGAATTCGAGGGTAGCGGGAGTAAACTTATCGGGGTTATACATTTCCGCAAGCTTATCGAGACGTTCGTCGGGAACGGAAACGATACCTACATTAGGTTCGATTGTGCAGAAGGGATAGTTAGCGGATTCTGCCCCCGCATTTGTAAGCGCATTAAATAAAGTACTTTTTCCTACATTAGGAAGTCCTACCATACCAAGCTTCATAAAATTCAGTCCTTTCAGATGTGAGCAAATTAAAATACACAGTACATTATAACATATTTTCAGAAAAAAGCAAGTAGCGGAAGGTTTTTATTCTTCCGCCACTCTGATAAATTATTTTCTTATATTAAAATCGGTAACAAATATCATACCTTCGTACATATAGACGGAGCAACCCTTACCCGAAAGAGCCCTGTCGGGATTTATAAGATAACCATCCGCTTTGCAGTAATGCTCCTTATTTCTCCTGTAGCGCACGGTAAGAGCAACTCTTTTCTTACCCTCACGGCTTATTTCCGTACCCTCATATACTCCGTAAGCCGAGTATGAAACTATCTCACCCTCATAACGCTTTCCATTTTTAAGTATTTTTCTGATTCTGAAATCAGCAACAAATACTATAACCGACCAAATATAAAAAGGAAGTCCGCACAGAACAGCCGCAAGAATGAGCACTGCCTTCTGTACCGCAGAAAAACTATCGCTAACAAGATAATCAGAAAAAATCATCATAAGAACAGAAGTAATCAAGGCACCGCACAGTAAAATAATCACACCCAGAAAAAAGTTCAGAGTAAAGCTATAGCGGTAAGTCCTTGATGGATTACGGATAACCTTATGATTAAAGCTTTCCTTTCTCATAACCCCTCCGAAACACATAAAAAAATAAAACCCCAGCCTTTCGACTGAGGTTTTTCTGGAGGCGCCACCCAGATTTGAACTGGGGATAAGGGTGTTGCAGACCCGTGCCTTACCACTTGGCCATAGCGCCGCGAGTTTTTACTTTTGTTAAATCGCAAGCTTGTTTTACAAAAGTAAAAACATTGCCCCCACTATTGCGAGGGCTTTGGAGCGGATTACGAGGCTCGAACTCGCTACCTCCACCTTGGCAAGGTGGCGCTCTACCAGATGAGCTAAATCCGCAATTTAAAGGATATGAAAAGCAGATTTCCACATCCTTGGCGCCTCCGGTCGGAATCGAACCAACGACACGAGGATTTTCAGTCCTCTGCTCTACCGACTGAGCTACAGAGGCAAGTTGGCGACCCGGATGGGGCTCGAACCCACGACCTCTAGCGTGACAGGCTAGCGTTCTAACCAACTGAACTACCGGGCCATAAACCTTTCGTTATGGTTAAAATGGTGGGAGTTACAGGGCTCGAACCTGTGACCCTCTGCTTGTAAGGCAGATGCTCTCCCAGCTGAGCTAAACTCCCACAATCAACCGTCACCCTCAGGCGACTATTACATTATACACGAATGACCCTGTTTTGTCAATACTTTTTTCAAAAAAATTTTCCAAACTTAACCCGAAAACTCTGAAAACCGCATTACTGCCGCAAGAATAAGCAATAAATTTTTACAGAAGATATATATAATTATACTCAAAAAGGAAGAAAGTATGAAAAAAATATTCAGAAAAGAAACCCTTATCGCTCTACTTATTATAATAGAAATTTTTGCTGTTATTCTTGCTGTGCATTTTCTGTCACGATTGCCGATTTTGTCCGTTTCCTTTAAAGCCCTTACCTTTATTACCTCTTTATATATACTGAGTACGGAGCAGTCTCCCGAATATAAGCTGACGAAGCTTATTCCTATGCTTATTTTTCCTCATTACGGCGGTATTTTCTATCTTATTTTCAAGGTAAGTAAAAAGAAACGAGAAGAAATTTCCTGCAGTAACATCAGCGAGGTCCCTGAAGCTTCTCTCCTTATGAACAGCGGCTTTTCCCTCTGCAGTTCGCCGGAAAGCCGTTATTTCAGCGACAGCAAGGAGCTTTTTCTCAGTATGCTTGAAAAAATAAATACTGCCCGAAGCTTTATCTATATTGAATTTTTCATTATTGCCGAGGGGAAGGCTCTGGATATGCTCCTGTCGGCTTTGAGAAAAAAGGTTTCAGAGGGTGTTAATGTAAAAATCATATACGATTATGCAGGCTCCATGTATACCAAGCCTGCAAACTTCACAAAAAGGCTTCAGGATATGGGCATTGAAGTGCTGGAATACAATCCTGTGAGTCCCTTGCGGCTCAATCGGATAAACTGCCGTGACCACAGGAAAATTCTTGTTGTTGACGGGAAGTACGCCTTCACAGGCGGAATAAATATATCTGACGAATACATGAACTATAAGCTCCGCTTCGGGCTATGGAAGGACACTGGCGTTATGGTAAGCGGAAAAGCGGCGGAAAGCTTTACGGATATGTTCGAAAAGCTTTACCATTCAATAAACAAAGAAAGCGGCGGTATTCCAGCCGAGAAAAAGCCTTACCTTCTCCCCGAAGAAAATGAACTCTGCGTCCCCTTCTGCGATTCTCCTCTTGACAGAAGAAAAACGGGACTTCGCCTCTATCTTTCTCTTATAAACCGTGCAAGAAAAAGCGTTTTCATCACAACTCCCTATCTTATCTGCGACGATGAAATACTGAATTCGCTGTGCTCGGCGGCGGCCTGCGGAGTTGATGTGAAAATAATACTGCCCGGAATTCCCGATAAAAAATATGTAAATTTTATAACCAAAAGCCACTACCGCCGCCTGATACAGGGCGGAGTAAAAATCTATGAATTCAAAAAGGGCTTTATCCACTCCAAAACCATCGTAACCGACAAGAAAAAAGCAATAGTCGGCACGATAAATCTTGATTATCGTTCCTTCTCAGAAACGCTGGAATGCGGATGTTTCTTTACGGAAGAAGGTATAGTTTCGGAGGTTTACCACGACTTTACCGAAACGCTTAATGAAAGCGTACAGATAAAGCTTCAGGATTGTCGCAATGAGTCCTTTTTTGTTAAAGTTGCACGAGGTTTTTTAAAACTCTTTGAACCCCTTATGTAAAAGCTACGAATTTTAAAAAAATAGGAAATTTCAGATTTTTTCACTTGAAAATAAAATGCGGATAATGTATAATTTTATTGTGTAGAAATGTGTATATATTGAACAGGAGTCTGCTATGGATTATTTTTTTAACATTTTAGGCTTACTCGGAGGACTTGCGCTCTTTCTCTACGGTATGAACCTCATGGGCGAAGCTCTCGAAAAAAAGGCGGGAGGAAAACTTAAGAACATTCTCGCCACCTTCACCTCTAACAAGTTCAAGGGCTTTCTCCTTGGTCTCGCCGTTACCGCGGTAATTCAGTCTTCATCCGCTACGACCGTTATGGTTGTCGGCTTCGTAAACTCAGGCCTTATGACCCTCGGACAGGCTGTAGGCGTAATAATGGGTGCTAACCTGGGTACATCCGTTACCTCCTGGCTGCTCTCCCTTATCGGCGTGGATGGCGACGTATTCTGGATACAGCTTTTAAAGCCCGATACCTTTGTACCTGTAATCGCCTTTATAGCAATTATACTTCTTACAGTATTCAAGAAAAATTCAAAAAAGCTTGATACTGCCACAATTTTTATCGGCTTCGCTATCCTTATGTACGGTATGGACATAATGAGTTCTTCCGTAGCCTTCTTAAAGGATGTACCTGAATTCACAAATCTTCTCGTATTATTCTCGAACCCCTTCCTCGGCGTTCTTGCAGGCGCTGTACTTACCGCAATTATCCAGTCCTCTTCCGCTTCAGTAGGTATTCTTCAGGCACTCTCTCTCAACGGACAGCTCACCTATGCAAGTGCCATTCCGATTATCATGGGTCAGAATATAGGTACCTGTATCACAGCGCTTATATCCTCTCTCGGCGCTAACAAAAACGCAAAAAGAGCCGCAGCAGTACACCTTGTTTTCAATGTTTTAGGTACAGTTATCTGGCTTATTATCTATTCGGTTGTAGGCGCACTTATAGAAATTCCTTTCTCAGGTTTCGCTATTGATCCTCTCGGAATCGCTATTGTTCATACCGCCTTCAACATTCTTACTATTGTTACTCTCGCTCCCTTTACCAAGCTTCTTGAAAAGCTGGCTTGTATCATAATTCCTGAAGGAAAGGGCACCCAGGACGAGGTTTTCGCACTTCTCGACGAACGTCTTCTTTCAACTCCTACAATCGCTATCGACAGAAGCCGCGCAGTAGCCGTTAAGATGGCTCAGCTTTCCGTAAAGGCAATGAAGGAATCCCTGGATAACCTTTTCACCTGCAACGATAAAATCTGTGAAAAAATCCGTGAATATGAGGACAAGGTGGATAAGTATGAGGACAGCCTCGGAACTTACCTTGTAAGAGTAAGCAGTAAGAATATGAGTGAGGATGACAGCCACGAGGTTTCCAAGCTTCTTCACATCATCGGTGATTTTGAAAGAATAAGCGACCACGCAGTTAATATTATAGAATCGGCTGAAGAAATAAAGGACAAGGGACTTTCCTTCTCAGAAGACGCTATCGCCGAGCTTAAGGTCATGATCGGAGCAGTAACCGAAACTCTCGACCTTTCTCTTGCCGCATTTGAAAGCAATGACCTTAAGAAGGCAGTTTCCGTAGAGCCTCTCGAACAGGTTGTAGATACTCTCAAAATGCAGCTTAAATCCTCTCATGTAGGCCGTCTCAGAAAGAACGAATGTACAATCGAAATGGGCTTCGTACTTTCCGACCTTCTTACTAACCTTGAAAGAGTTTCTGACCACTGTTCAAACGTTGCGGTTTGTATTATCGAAATCGCACACGACAGCTTCGACATGCACGATTATGTACAGAAGCTTAAAATGGAACACAGAGACCAGTTCGACGTAAGCGTTGAACATTACCGTGAAAAATACTCAATCAAGGCTTTAAAGGAGTCAGGAAGATGACACCTCATGATTATATCGTAATAAAAATCGAGGGCGAATACGCCACTCTTAAGGACGAGAACGGCGAAGAGCTTTTTATAGCTGTTTCCCTTCTCCCACCCTTTATTGACATAGGAACAAAGCTTCACTATGAAAATCTGGAATATACTGTAACAGAATAAAAAATAACGCTGTACTTTACTGAAAAGTACAGCGTTTCTTTTTATCATTTATCATTATGACAGGAGAGCGAATTCCTGTGTCCAGTAGTAATAGGTATCCTTACCTACCTTAAGAATAGAAAGTCCGAAGGCACAGCATTCATAATCAGGATAGAGTATATTCTCGCGGTGTGAATCAGATTTCATCCACGCCTGAAAAACCTCTTCGGGAGTTTCAAACATATTTCGTCCGTAGGCTATATTTTCACCACAGACGCTGTAGCTGACGCCCAGCTCCTTGAAAGCGGTATTGAACTTCGTTCCGTCGGGGCGATTATGGGAATAATAGGAGGAAAGCTCCTCCGCTCTTACCTCGCATACCTCGTGAACTCTTGCGGAGTACCACAGCTCGCCCAGACCGTTAGCCTTTCTCGCCTGATTAACGAGGGCAAGAAGCCTCAGATAGTATTCATCCCCCTCGTAAAGCTTACCTCCGCCCACATTGGTAAAGGGAGTCTTACTGGTGGTTGCAGATGTTTTCTTGGCAGTAGTCGTAGTAACAGGCTTTTTTGTTGTAGCAGCAGTTGTAACCCTGCTTGTTTTTCTTTTTGTGGTAGTAGTATACGGTACCGCTGTAGTCCGTGAGGGTGCGGTAGTTATAAAAGGCTTTTCCGTTTCGGTTGTAATTTCGCCTGTAGGAGTAGTTTTTATCAGAAGCGTTCCTCCCGCCCCCTCGGCATAATATTCATACACAGGGGTCGTTGCGGCGGAAAAACTGATTACTTCATCGGAATACATACTTTCGTACAATTTCTCTTCGTTATGGGTAAATATATCCTCATGGAAAATATCTTCCTCATCGGCAGACACTATAGCACCGTCAAGAATATCCGAGAACACCACAGGCTCGGGATTTATGCCATCCGAAACCTCCAGATATACGAGAATTGCAGAAACAAGGACACAGCAGGACAATGCCGCTACAAAGCCTGTAAGCGAACGCTTTTGTCGTCTCGTCAGCATATATCCCACCACCCTTCAAAAATTAACACCACGCAGATTCGCTGAAGCACTGCGAGGTGTACTTTAACCATATAATTATACATTATTTTTATAATTTTTGCAATACTATCTCCTGCACTTCCTTTAATTTTATTATTTTACAATTCTTACCTTTATCGGCGGATTTTTTTCATATACGGGGATATAATATATAAAACTGAAGGAGGAAAAGGCATGACCGTCATCGCTTTAATCGGGCATAATAAGGACAGGACTATCGAAAAACTCATAAAAAGCCGCCTTTCGGAAACCTATGGAATAACCTATATAAAAAAGAACAGCCTTTCCCGTTATGGAAAAGGCTATGAAATATTATGCTTTGATTCAGAAGCTTTGTATTACGAAAATCTCGATAATCCGATAATCCTGCTTAAGGAAACCGCAGAAATCTCCGACGATATCCTTAAAACGGGAATTGCAATCATAAACTCCGATAAAAAGGAGCATGTGCGTTCTGCGGAAAAAAGCGGAATAAAAACTATTACCTGCGGTTTTTCCCACACCTCTACAATTTCTTTTACCAGCGAAACCGAAAGCTCTCTGCTGATTTCCCTTAACAGGAGTATTACTGCCCTTTCAGGACGGGAAATCGAGCCTCTTGAAATACCCGTCGAAAAAACGGGAGCAGACATTTATTCTCTTATGAGCTTTACTGCTCTAAGGCTTCTCCTTGACGATTTCGGAAGCGATATCGGAAGGCTTTACTGAAAATTACTCCGTGATTTTTCTGCATTCAACATAGAACCTCTTATCCTCGGCATGACCCATAGAGAAGGTCTTTCTCGGAAGAGCTCCGTCCTTTATTACCGTGGGGAAAAGCTCGGACTTCTTCATATCACCGAGAAGGAAGCCTATACTGTTTTTCTGTTCAGCCAGCTTCTTCACCACATCCTTACCGTGGATATAGTCGATTTTACCGCCGTTTTCTCTTATATATCTGTCGAGGAATTCCTGAAGACTTCCCACAGAAAGCTGTGATGTAGGCTTACCGATATAATAGCTCTTTTCTGTTCCTGAAAGGATAGCGGTAAAGCTCTGTTCCGAGGGAACTCCGCTTAATTTAAGCTCCCTGGTCATTTCCTTCATAAGCTTATCGGTATCTACTTCTGTAACAATTCTGTAAATTGCCTCGAACTGAAGAGCAGGACTATGAAGATTCACTATTTCTACAAGAGCGTAGCGTGCAGGATGATTAGTCATATCCTTATCGGGATTTGCCGCCTTAAGCTGTTCATAGAATTCCTTTGCGGTAGCGAGGGAATGATTTCCGTCGCCCATAGCAAAAAGAAGGGTAGGATAATCCTTTAATCCGTATTTTTCATTGAAAGCCTTATTGTCATTAAGGGCGTCAAGGGCATTGAATACAGAATTCTTAGCTTCTTCGCCGAGAACATAGCCGCTTATATGACCGCCCTTTTCCATTAAATCGAAATCGTAGACAGGCGTTTTATCCATTGCTTCACAGGGCTCAACAACTGTCTTGTTCTCGTCGTCAATAAGTATCATTATATGGGGAAGCTCAAGAAGAGCGCCGCTTCTTATCTTAATTCTCGGAGGGATACGCTCTACAACAGTTGCTTCTGTTGCTCTTACCTGAGAGGTACTTCCCTTACGGTAGTCATACTCCTCAAGGTCTATCATACCTACGATACCCTGACGTATCTTACCGTCAGACTGGGTACGCTCAACATAAATAAGGGAATTTTTATACTCCTTGAAGGCTCCTTCTTCAACCGCCTTATCCATATTGGCATGGATTTTCTCTATTCTTTCGCCTACATTTTCGTCCTCAAGATATACCTCGGGAAGAATAAGCTTTAAGGTAGAGCTGCTGTCGCCTACATATTCTTCTACTCTTTTCCAGTAATCGGGCTGACCTGTATACTGGTCACAGGCTACTACCGCCCACTTGTTCATATCGGTATCTGCAGGCAGAAGTATATCCGCCGCCTTGAATGCTGTCGCCATAATAAAATGTTCCTTTCAGATTTTATTGAAATAATTATACCATAGTTAATGAACCGTTGCAATATTTTTCTAAGGTATTGAAAAAAATTTTTCGCTATGATATAATAGTAGAGGAAAATTTTACGAAAGGACAAAAATTATGACTTACAAAGAAAGCTTTATCAAATTCATGGTTGACAGTGGGGTTTTAACCTTCGGAGAATTTACTCTCAAGAGCGGAAGAAAGGCCCCCTATTTCATCAACACAGGAAACTATAAAACAGGCGCACAGCTTTCCCAGCTCGGAAAGTACTATGCTGAATGTATCAAGGAGAACGGCATTGAAGCCGAAACTCTTTTCGGACCTGCTTATAAGGGTATTCCCCTTTCCGTTAGTGCAGCAATCGCTCTTTACGACAAATTCGGCATTGAGGTAAGCTACTGCTTCGACAGAAAGGAAGCCAAGGACCATGGCGAAGGCGGTGTTTTCGTAGGAAAACAGCTTAAGGACGGCGAAAAGGTAGTTATCATCGAAGACGTTATGACCTCAGGCAAGGCTCTCAGAGAGGTTCTTCCCAAGCTTAAGGACGCTGCCGACGTAAATGTTACCGCTATGGTTATCACAGTAGACAGAATGGAAAAGGCTCTCGACAGCGATATGAGCGCTGTTCAGTCCGCATATAAGGACTTCGGAGTAAAGGTATATTCTATTGTTAATATCAACGATATCATCGAGGCTATCGAAAACGGCGTAATCGAAGGCAAGGAATATCTCGGAGCAATGAAGGAATACAGAGCCGCTTACGGTGTTGAATAATTATAAATAACAGTTAAGCCGATTACGGATTAAATCCGCAATCGGCTTTTTCTTATACTATATACTTTTTCTCGAATTCGTTAACGGGAATCGGTCTGTCATAAAGGAAGCCCTGAATATCAGTACAGCCGTAATCCTTTATAATACGCTCTTCCTCAGTAGTTTCTACGCCTTCACACACTATATCAAGCTGAATCTCATTAAGAATATGAATAAGACCCTTTATGATATCATTTCCTCGCTTGGTTTTGAGACTGTCCTTAACGAAGCTCTTATCAAGCTTTATAACGTCAACAGGAAGTATTCCGATAAGATTAAGGGAGGAGTATCCTGCCCCGAAGTCGTCAACGCTCACCTTAAAACCGAAATCACGAAGCTTTTCAACCTTATCAATGATAACGCTGGCTTCCTCAAAGAATACCGATTCGGTAACCTCGATTTCGATATATCTGGGCGGTACCTTATAATGATTGACGATATTCATTATATCATCAACAATCGTATCACTGAAGAAATGGAGACGGCTTAAATTAAAGGATATCGGTACAGGCTCAAGTCCTTCGTCAAGCCATTTCCTGATAAGCTTGGAGATGTATCTCAGCACATAAAAGTCAAGGTCGACTATCTTTCCTGTCTTTTCGAGAGCCGCAATAAACATATTCGGAGGGATAATGCGTCCGTCCTTTCCCACAAGTCGGGAAAGAGCCTCCGCCCCAACAAGAGTCTTTGTTTTTGCGGAAATTTTAGGCTGGAGATAGACGCAGATCTCTTCATTCCTGAAGGACTCCTCAAAGATAGGCAGTATCTTTGCACTGTTCTCCTTCATCTCCATAAGATGCTCGGAATAAATTACGCAGGGAATGCTGTAATTTCCTTTTCCTGTACGACGGGCAACATTCGCCTTATCTACGGCAGAAATCACATTTTCCTCGTCATCATCAAGATAATGAATACCGATATTCATGTTGGGTGAAATACCCGCAACACGCTTAAGTATCACCTTAGCAACCTGATACTTAAACTCTATAACCTCCTCGTACACCCTCTCGGAAGGAATTCCGGTACAAGAGAAAAGTCCGATAAAATGATCCGAATATGCACGGCAGCACACAAGAAGACGCTCCTCGGGGAATGCACTTAATATAACATCGGCAACATCCTTAAGCACATCGTCTCCCACGTCATAGCCGTAATTGGTATTGATATAGTGGAAATCGCATATATCAGCCGCTACAACAAGGTATTTTCTGCTTTTGTCGCCTACTATAGCGCCTGCCTCAGATAAAAACTCTTCAAAAATAGGTAATCCGGTTACTCTGTCTTTCTGCACAAGCTTCACAACCTTTCCTTATCGGTAGCATTCATTATAGCATATTATGGTAAATTTATCAATATACTTGAGAAAAAATAGTGATTTTATACAAAAATTAGCATTTGGATTCTACATATAGAATTTATTCAGTTACCTCTTTAGGGGTAACAAGTATCTCAACCTTGTAAGCTTCGCCTGTCACCCATGCCGGTACATTGCCGCCCTTGATACGGAAGGTAGCGGAAACGCTCTTCGTACCCTCTGTAAGCTCTGTACCAAGAAGATTAACGGTAGCGAATACGTCAGAGGAGGTCATTTCCTGAATATAATTGGATAAGCCTACCACATTTACCATCATTTCGTTGGTAAGAACCTTTACATTATAATTTACGGGCACATTTATGACATTTATATTATCAAGAGTTATTGTAAAGCCGAGCTGACCGTAGCCTTCGCTTTCGGGGAAGGAAACTGTAACGGTTTTATTTCCCGAAATATTCTTATAGCCGTCGGGAAGCTTTACAGGAAGCGCAACGCCGCCCTGGAGATCCTTGAGCGTAAGCGCACTGAGAGAAATTTCTCCGATATCTATAGCTTCAAGATTATCGATGGAATTGTCAGGAGAAGCTATAGTGATTTCATTGATAGACATATTATATCTTATATCATCAATATTAAAATTCGTGGGATAATCGGTAAACATGACCTTTACAGGAAGCGTCTTAACCTTATATACAGGCACATTCACCGTAAAATTATCTTCGTTCACGCTGACGCTGGGCTTTATAATCTTACTGCCCAGAGTGCTGTAGAAAACAAGCTCAGAAGGAACATCGGCAGTCTGGTCAAGTTCACCCTCATAAAGCGCATTTGCCTCGATACGTCCGATAGAGTTCACAAGACGTTCTTCGCCTGTAACAACAACAGAGGAAGGAGTAACCTTTGCGTCGCCCTCAATCTGCATATCCTCCACAAGCTTAACGCCCGAAACATTGGGAGTAACATCTATCTCCCTGCTGATAATCTTGACTACCTTTACCTTTGCAGTATGTGTGCCCGAAACGATTTCACAGTCAGAAACGCCGTCCTTCGGCTCTACTACTATATTTACGGTATACTCACCCGATTCATGAACCTGTGAAAGGTCACAATGAGCGGTAAAATCATCGGAAGTGAGATTGCTGATTGAATAGCGCTTACCTCTTACCTGAATGGTAGTTTCACTCACATCCACAGAGGTAATTCTGAGATTTTCCGCGTTCATAAATGATGTAGGTACATAGCTTACCTTTACGCCGGAAACATGAAGGCTTACATCAGGGAAAATCTGCACGGAAATAAAAATCCATATAATAATAGAAAAAACAAGAGCCTGAATAACCGTTTTGAGATTATTTACCAGACCGGAAGCGACTTTTTTAAAGAAAACGCTCATTTTACCTTGTCGCCTCCCTTTTTCTTATTCTTTTTACTCTGACGTTCTTTCTTCGGTTTATTCTCATTAACCTCGGGAAGAAGCTTCTTCTTCAGGAAGGACATAAGCTTTTCACGGTCAAAGCCTCTTTCGAGAGTACCGTTTTCAGCAATGGAAATAATACCCGTTTCCTCGGAAACGATAATAACTATAGCGTCGGAAACCTCACTCATACCGATAGCCGCACGGTGACGGGAGCCAAGCTCCTTGTTTATAAGCTCCTCCTTCTGGGGCTTGGGCAGGAAGCATCCTGCCGCATGGATCATACCGTTACGGATGATTACTGCACCGTCATGGAGAGGTGTGTTCGGGAAAAAGATATTTCTGAAAAGCTCCTCGCTGGGTATAGCGTTAAGGGTAGTACCCGTTTCAATCTGTTCGCCCAGCTTTGTCTGACGTTCGATAACGATAAGAGCGCCTGTAGCAGTACGGGAAAGCTTTTCACAGGCAAGCACAATCTGCTCTACCGCAAGAGCATTCCTGTCCGTATCGGGGGGAAGTGTATTATCAAAGAATGAGATAGGCTTTATAACCCTCGAACGTCCAACCTTTTCAAGAGCCCTACGAAGCTCAGGCTGGAACATTATGATAAATGCAATGAGTCCCACATTAAGGACGGTATCGCCGATAACCTTCATAGCCTTGAACTCAAACTGGCTGAGAATAAAGAGAGCTACCGCAAAGACAAGCACGCCCTTTACAAGCTGTTCCGCTCTTGTTTCACGGACAAGCTTTATCACCCAATAAAGAATAAATGCCAGAAAAAGAATATCCAGCACGTCAACAAATGTTATAGAAAGGAATACGTTTACAAGCGCATCCCAGATATCCATCAGATAGTAAATCAAAATATTACACCCTACTTTTACTTCATTATAAGAATATTGTACCATATTTTCAGAAAATTTCAAGTGTTTTAAGTAATTTTTACGAAAAAAAACGTTTATATTTCATATATAAAGGTAAAATAACGGATTTTGAATTTTTTACTTGATTTTTCTTGCAGAAAGTAGTATAATATTGGCTGTATATGACTGATATTACAGTCAAAATGAAATAATCGGCTTCTTATTCTTCAAAAAGGAAGTGTTTATATGTCAAATAATCTTCTTTCAGATATTGAAAAACGCATGCCTGATTTTTCGAAAAGCCAGCGTTATCTCGCCTCCTACATAATCGAGCATTACGAAAAAGCGGCCTTCATGACTGCGGCTAAGCTCGGCGCGGCGGTAAACGTAAGCGAAAGTACCGTTGTACGCTTCGCAATAGAAATAGGCTTCGAGGGCTATCCCGAAATGCAGAAGGCTCTCCAGAGCTACAGCCGCAACCGTCTTACCACTCTTCAGCGTCTCGATATCGCCAACGACAGACTCAGCGGCGATAACCTGCTGAAAAACGTACTGACACAGGATATGGACAGAATCCGCTCCACTCTTGACAATATCTCTGCCGAGGATTTCGACAGGGCTATAGATAAGATTTTTTCTGCCCGTAATATTTATATTTTCGGCGCAATGAGCAGTAATATTCTTGCAAGATTTCTTGATAATTATTTAAGGCTTGCTTTCGATAATGTTATAATCGTACAGCCTATAAATTCAAGCGGAATTTTACAGCAGTTAATACGTCTCGACGAAAGAGACGCATTTATTTCAATCTCCTTCCCCCGCTACTGTAAAAACACCCTTACCGCTACCGCTTACGCTAAAAAATGCGGGGCAAACATCATTTCCATAACAGACTCTCCCGCCTCCCCTCTTGCGGAATATGCTGATGAGCTGTTACTGGCAAAAAGCGATATGATGAGCTATGCGGACAGCCTTGTAGCTCCCTTGAGCCTTATAAACGCAATCATTGCCGCAGTGGGAATGAGAAGTAAGGATAAGCTGGAAAACACACTTTCCAAGCTTGAAGCCCTCTGGGAAGAAAACGAGGCTTATAAGAAGGATGAATGATATCTGAATATATGACAAAAGCGTACTGCCCTGAAGCAGTACGCTTTTTCTGTTATATTCTTGAAACAAGGTTATTCTGCGGCAGATCCTTCGGCTCCATGCCCATTTTCTTAGCCAGTCTTAAAAGCAGATATTCGATAATGTATACTACTGCAAAGGCGGCAACCGAAACAGGAAGCACAACGCTTAAATCAATACCGAAGCCGTAATTCATAAAGCTTATATGAGAAGAAGCCATCGACGACATAAGTCCTATAAGAAGGAAAATCATCATTACTCCCTTAAGCTTTGTGTTCATAAAGAGGTAACCGCTCATACAGAAGGAAAGAACGGGTGCAAGAAGAAGCGTATCGGAAAGCCAGCTGAGACTTTCTGTGGGATTGAAGATAAGCTTTATTGTTATTATAAGAGCCATAAAAAGCCAGCCGGTAGCGTTATAGACGAAAAGGGGCGCACTTATCATATATTCCTTTCCGTAGACTGTGGAACGGATGAAACGGTTAAGACCATTCATATAGCCCTTCATGTACATCATAGACGCACCGAAAAATGTATACATACCGCCCGAAACTATCGTATAGGCATAATCGCTGTCGGGAGCTCCGGGTATTGCTTCGGAAAGAATAAATACAAGACCGAGGCAGACCATCATGAATAATCCGAAGCCTGTCAGAATGGGGTTGAAGCAGGTTGTTAAATAGAATTTTATAGCCTTAAAAAATCTTTTCATAGTTTTTCCTTTCATTACGCCTTCCATAAGGGCTTTATCTTCTTGAAATAACGCTTAAGCGAAAGCGGCAGAATCACAATGCCGAGCAGGAGCGCTATCGGTGCTGTAAAGTATATATCCGCCGCAATTCCGATAATGAAGCCCCCTATCGTTGCAGCAATCTGGACAGCCATGGTAAGTAACGCTCTCAGCCATTCCCTTCTGATTGTACATACAAGAAGCGTCAGAGACACGCCGAAGCATGAAAAGGCACCGAGGTTAATAACTGCCGCTAAGCTGAACTCAGGAATTAAGAAATATCCGACTATTGCTACGATTGTTGTAAAAATCACGTTAGAAGCTATACACAATGCATTTCTGACAACAATAAGCCCCTTATAGCATTCAAAGGAATCCTTAACAGTACGGAAGAATTTCATTCCGGGGTAGCTTTTATCCACGGAAACCGAGCCCAGCACGGTTATAGCTACAGGTATAATCGAGCAGAAATTCATTCCCATATAGAGGAATACTGCTCGTCCCGCTCCGTTCTCTCCCTCAAGAAGCTCAATAAATATGAAGGTGAGAGAAAAAACCAAAAATATAAATATCTGCATTGAAAGCATTTTCACCAGAGAAAAGCCAATGGAATCGCCTGTATGAATAATAAAGCCTTTGATAGATTTTTTCATTATAATCCTGCCCCCTGTGCTTTTTTAAGTATTCCTACGCTTAACTGCTGGAGATTAGGAATTTCAACGGCACAGTCGAGAGCTTCAAGGGTGTTTCTGTTTTCCGAAAGAGCGAGGCCCTCGAAAACTGTGTTGTTTCTCTGTGCAGTAATCATCATCGGTCTGGCATTATTGAAATTATCGGAGGAGCCGTTCACGATTATGTATTTCTCCTTAAGCTCTTCCACGAAGCCGCTTTCAATAACCTTTCCGCCGTGCATGAATACCGCATAGTCGGTAGCGAACTCCATATCCGCAATATTATGAGTAGAGAAAAGAATCGTTCTTTCGCCGTCCCTTTCGGAAAGATAACGCCTGAACAGGTCACAGAGAGTATCTCTCATAAGAGGGTCAAGAGAAGAGCCGGGCTCATCAAGAACAAGCATATCCGTAGCTCTTGAAAAAGCGGAAGCAAGATAAAGTCTCATCTTATTACCATCAGAAAGAGTGTAGACAGCCTTCGGCTTCTTTTCTGTTCCGTTTCCTATATCGAAAATCTTACAGTATTCATCGAATTTTTCCTCTGAAAAATTATCGAAGCCGAGAGAAAGAGCCTTTCTTACCTTTTTTGCTGTCCAGTCCGCAGGAAAGAAGCCTGCCGCGCCGCAGTAGCCGATAGCATTCTTTACCTCTGTGCTGTCGGGGTCGGAATATTTTCCGAAATAGCTTATTTCGCCGCCGCTGCTTCCCGAAATTCCGCAGATTATATCGAGGAGTGTGGTTTTACCTGCACCGTTGGCACCGATAAGAGCGGTAGCAAAGCCCTTGGGGATTTCAAGGTTTATTTCTCCGAGGGTAAAGTCCTTGTATTTCTTAGTGATATTTCTGATTTCTAATGCGTTATTCATAATCTTGTTCCTTTCTGTCGGCTTATAAATTGTTTGCGTCCCATAAGGCACCGAATATTTCGGTGACCTCCTGCTTACCCATTCCCGCTATGCGGGCAGATTCTATGGCGGCAAGAAGATTATCTTCAAGCTGTCTCAAATGCTGTTCCTTAAGCATTTCCGTATCCTGAGGATTTACGAAATAGCCTTTTCCTGCCGAGGGGCTTATAAGTCCCTCCAAGGTAAGCTCCTCGTAGGCCTTCATGGTTGTAATAACGCTTATTTTAAGATCCTGGGCGAGACCTCTTATAGAAGGTAGACATTCGCCTTCCTTGAGCTTACCCGTCATGATCTGTTCCCTGAGCTGTGAAGCAATCTGCTTGTATATCGGCTCATTGGAATTCTGATATATTTTCATTCAGGTTTCTTTCCTTTCTGTATTGTATGTCAGATGACTGTTATGCTTAACTGTTCATCTGTTATATTAACAGTATACACAGTTAAATCGATTTTGTCAACACCTGTTTTTTCTGAAAAGAACAGCGAAAAATAGAGATTTTTCCCTTAATAAAGCCATTTCTATGCATTTTACCCTCTAAAACTCATTTTAAAATTTGGATTTTTTGTACAAAAAGTCTATGGGAAAAATAAGTAAAATATGATATAATACACATAAACACCAGACATATACAGTTACAAAAAGGAGGCCGGAATAATGGATATTACCGAAACAGGCTTTAATATCGGTGATTATGTTATCTACAAGAATACAGGAGTATGCAGAATTGACTGCATAGAAAACAAGACCTTCGACAATGTGAAATATGAGGATTATTTCAGGCTTATACCTGTAGGTAACGACAGCTCTTCCTACTACGTTCCCCTCAGTATGGCGTCAGTACGCATAAGAAAGCCCCTTACAAAGGATGAAATAGACTCCGCAATAAAAACAGGCTGCGCAGAGGAAATTACTCTTACAAGAGATTCAAGAGAAAGAAAAAGCATGATAGACGCTATACTGAAAAGTAACGATTATTCGAAAATTATTTCTCTTATAAAGACTATATATAATTATACAGCTTCCTGCAGAGATAACGGTAAAAAGGTTCTCGTTTCCGACGAAAATGCTCTCAGGAATGCAGAAAGCCTCCTTTATCCCGAATTTTCCTTTGTTCTCGGAATAGAAGAAGAAGAGGTAAAGGATTATATAGGAAAACTTATCTCCGCATAATCAAATTAACAGCAGTATCAAAAAAGATACTGCTGTTTTTTCTGTTGTATTTATATTGTCAGTATGATATAATAAAATTATATATTAACATACAGGAGGTATATCATGGAATTAGAACATATAGATAAAGGGAAAGCCTTCGACTGGGGTAAGACCTCGGTAGATTACGCAAAATACAGGGACATCTATCCCGATGAATTCTATCAGAAAATCCTTTCTCTCGGACTTTGTAGGGATAACCAGCGTGTTCTCGATATAGGTACGGGAACAGGCGTGCTTCCCCGTAATATGTATAAATACGGTGCTCGCTGGACAGGCACGGATATCTCGGAAAATCAGATTGAACAGGCTAAGCTTCTTGCGAAGCAGCAGAACATGGATATCGAATTTTTCACCTGTCCTGCAGAAGAAATTGACTATCCCGAAAACACCTTCGATATAGTTACCGCTTGTCAGTGTATATGGTACCCCGACCATAAGCTTCTCGCTCCCAAGCTTTCAAAAATACTGAAAAAGGGCGGAAAATTCCTTATACTTTATATGGCATGGCTTCCCTTCGAGGATGATATTGCAGGAAGAAGCGAGGAAATAATACTTAAATATAGCCCCGAATGGAGCGGCGCAGGAGAAACAAGAAAGCCCATGTGGGTACCCGAAGAATATAATGAATATTTCGATATTACCCACCGTGAGGAATTTGATGTGAATGTACCCTTTACGAGAGATTCCTGGCACGGAAGAATGCGTGCATGCCGCGGCGTAGGCGCTTCCCTTTCAGAAGAAAACCTGAGAAAATGGGATACCGAGCATCGGGAAATGCTGAAAAAATATGCCGATGAAAGCTTTGATATACTTCATTTTGTTTCAATGGCGGAATTGACCCTTAGATAAATTATTATTGAAGTATATTTCCCGAAAAAACGGATAAAATAACTACAGAAACGGTTATGGTCAATAGGAAATCTGAATTTTTTTATTTTTCCTATTGACAAACCGAAAAAATTATGTATAATTAAATTGAGCTCAATTAAATAGAGTTCCATTAAACTTACTTGGAGGTACACTATGAACGTTTATGATTTCAGCGTAAAAAAGCAGGACGGCAGCGAAGCATCCCTTTCGGAATATAAGGGAAAGGTTCTTCTTATTGTGAATACAGCTACAGCATGCGGTTTCACACCCCAGTATGACGAATTACAGGAGCTTTACGACAAGTATAAGGATAAGGGCTTAGAAATTCTCGATTTCCCCTGTAACCAGTTCGGCGAACAGGCTCCCGGTGATGATGAGGAAATTCACTCCTTCTGCACAGGTCGCTTCGGAATCACCTTCCCTCAGTTCTCAAAGATTGACGTAAACGGCGAAAATGCCTCTCCCCTTTTCAAGTGGCTTACTGAAAACACAAAATTTGAAGGCTTCGGAATTTCACCCATGACCGCTGTTCTTTCGGGCGTAGTCAAGAAAATGGATAAGGACTATAAAAATAACAGCAAAATCAAATGGAATTTTACAAAGTTTCTCATTGACAGAAACGGGGAAATTGCCGCTCGCTTTGAGCCCACCAACATGAAAAAGCTTGAAGGTAAAATCAAGGAGTTATTATAATGCATTATGAATATAAAACGGAAAATACCTGCGCACAGGTAATTTCCTTCGACATCAACGAAAATATAGTAAATAACATCGAGTTTTACGGCGGCTGTAACGGAAATCTGAAGGCAATATCAAAGCTCCTTGAAGGCTCTACGATTGAAGAAATCGAAGAAAAGCTTCTGGGAAATACCTGCGGAAGGCGGCCTACCTCATGCACAGACCAGCTTGCTATAGCTGTAAGAAAGGCCTATAACGAATTACAGGCAGTATGATTGAAAAAATCCTGAAAATATGTTATAATAAATAAAATATATTTTTCGGAGGGCGTTATGGATAAGGAATACGAAGGACTCAGGCTTAAAAATCAGATATGCTTTCCCCTTTATGCCGCTTCCCGCGAGGTTATAAAGCAGTACAGACCCTATCTTGATAAATTGAATCTTACCTATACCCAGTATATCGCCATGATGGTGTTCTGGGAGGAAAAAAGGCTCAGCGTAAAGGAAGTGGGAAAACGGCTGTTTCTCGATTCGGGAACTCTTACGCCCGTACTTAAAAGCCTTGAAGCTAAGGGCTATGTCCGCCGTTCACGCTCCGCCGAGGATGAACGCGTCCTTATGGTTGAAATAACCGAGGAAGGTGAAAGGCTTAAGGAAGAAGCGAAATCAGTCCCCGAAAAGGTAGCAGGCTGTGTAAAGCTTGAGCCTGACGAGGCCATGAGGCTTTATGAGCTTTTATATAAGGTTCTTGGAGCTATAAAAGAAGAATAAAACCAGACAGACCGACAGGATTCAGTCCCATCGGTCTGTTTTTCATGAAATTCTATTTTTCAATTTCTTTTTTAAGCTTGTTCAGAATATCATCAGAAGGAATTTCTGTGGTTTCAGTTATAAGCCTTTCGGTATCTCTTCGGGTAAGACCCGTCGCTTTTTCCGAATATGTTCCCGTAACTGTCTGTCTGAGCTTCACTCTGTGAACAATAAACAATACCGCCACCGCAAAAATAACAACAGCGCCGCATACTGCAAATATCCAGAAATTATTCACGCTCTCTTCGCCCCCCACATTAACAATACTCGTTTCGGTAACGCCTGTGGCAGGTATCGCTCCATCGTAGGAAACCGCATTCGAAGCGGAATCTAGAACAATTCCTGAGCCGCCCTCGAAAACTATTTTATCCCCGTATACTGCAGTAAGCTTCTTTATATAAGCTTCCGCTTCAGGATTGGACATATCAATGTCAGCGTGTACCTTATTATCCATTTCATAAACGCCGATACCGTAAATTCCCGAGGCATCCCCCATGAGGGGAGTTATTTCCTCCTGAATTTTTCTGAGTTCATGATAGGGATAGCTCTGGTAGGTAAATTTTACAGAAGAATCATTCTCGATAAGGGAAAGGATTTCCTCCTTGCCTGCTTCTCCTGCCTCATCCTTCGTAACAGCCACAACCAGCCCACTCATATCGCCCGTTTCCGTCCATACGCCGCATACATAATCGGGATATATGTATTCGTATTTCCCGCTGGAGTGCCAGTAAAAATAAAGCTCCGACATATCGGCAAAGTAAACACCGTCCTCCCTTTCGGCAGGCACAATTCCGTCAGCACCGAATATATCATCATTTACTGTACCGAAAGAAGGCATATCCTCAGGCGGCGTCTCCACGCCTCCCTCTTCGGAAAGCGTAAATTCAGGCACAATCGTATTATCAATATGAATAGGCACAAGTCCGCCCTCTTCGGCGTATGAATAATCATCCGCCTCGGATATTTCCGTCATTATAACAGGCTCTTCCGTAGCTTGTGTTGTTTCATACAATACTTCCTCTGCGGAAGATACTGCAGTCATACAGAAGCTCAAGCCCATGCAAATTATAAAAGCTGAAAATTTTCTCATTTTTCTCCTCCGTTCAGTATATCTCTTAGTCTCGCTATAGCTTTTCTGTACCGCCATAAAACCGTTCCCAGCGGTACGCCTGTCATTTCAGCTATTTCACGGTGTCTGAAGCCGCCGTAAAGATGAAGCGTCACAAGCTGTCTCTCCTGAAGAGTAAGCATTCCGAAGGCTCTTCTTAAATCCGCCGCCGTGTCGGAATTTTCCTCCACCGAAGAAACAGCTTCGTATTCGTCAATACTGATATGCTGTTTTTCAAGCTTATCTATAGTAAGGTTATGTACCATCCTCATAAGATAGGCTCTCGGCTTTTCAAGAACACCCTCGGGCGGCTTCTGATACAGTTTTATGAAGAATTCCTGCATTATATCCTCGGCGAGACATCTGTTTCCCGTGATTCGGTAAGCGGTTGTATATACAAGACCGCTCATCTCATGATATATCTCATCAAAGGCACTCTTTTCACCATTACTTAAAGCTGACAGCTTTCCGGAAAGCTCTTTATCAGTCATTATGTCAACCCCTTTCAATATATAAGACGGGAATAACCCTGCAATTTATTGGCATTAAAATCATTTTTTAATTATACTGGCAGTATGGCTCACTGTCAACAGCATGTACATAAAAACCACATACAAAAAGCATTCTGCTGGTTCGTGTGTACAAACCGCAGAATGCCTTTTTCTATAAATCCTGTAAATCCGCCGCCGTTATGTCATTTTCAAGATTATCGCGTCCAAGGTCTGTATCAATCACGGAATAAAATTCCGAGGAAACAGGCTTTTCCGCCTTGTGGGGAACAGCGTGATAAACCTTCAGCGAGGGGGCGGATGTTCCGCTTATAATGGGATTCGCCTTTTCGTGTCCATGTCGTGCCTTTCCGCTGATTTCGGGAACAGGCGGAACTGTATTACGGGGTTTTGTATGAGTTTCCTGGGGTCGTTTCATGCCTTGCTTTGCCATTTTTTTATCTCCTTTGGATACTGAAATTCTTATCTTTATTATGCCCGCTCTTCAATAAATTACAAAAAGAAAACATTGACATATATAATTATTATCATAAAAAGCACTTTTTTAATGGCATATTAAATATGACACCCATTCTCTGTTGTATAACAAGGCGTTATTTCTGTATAATTACACCAAAAATAGTTGACTTACGGAAATATATGTGTTATAATTAGTGTGTCATATTATCAAACGATTGCATTCAATCGATAAACGGAAGGGACAGTAATAAAATGAAATTAAGTAAGGAAATTACCCCCGTATTTGATGGGATGGCGGAGATAGGCGTATTCATTATAAAGAGAGAGAATTTTGAGCTTATTTATGCTAATGAAAAAATCAAGAAAATAAAGAAAGAGTTATACGGAAATGCGGCGCTTAACGATATTTTCAGAGGCGTTGATTTCACCCGTATAATTAACGGACTTAACAACAAGGATTCATATTCCACTTCTGTATTCAAGGGAAGTGCAGGCACGGTTCAGAATGTAACAATCACAAAGGGTACATGGGAAGATGAAATTCCCGTATATTTTGTTACTATCGCAAACAATCTTCTTTCGGATTTTGAAGACGAGGTTCTTATCGAAAACCGTAAGCTTATCAAATCCGTCAAGAAGTTTTTCCCCATGATCATCTCGGCTAATCTTTCGAGAAACACATATTCTATGTATGAATATGACAATTACATTACTAAAACTGCACCTGTGGCAGGGCGCTTCGACGATCTCATAGCGGAGGGTATAGCCTCCATGAGAGAGGACTACCGTGATATTTTCAGAGAGACCTTCAGCCGTGAAGTCCTTCTTGAAAAATTCACCACAGGCAGTGAAACTGAGATATATCTCGAAACACCCCAGATGGGCGATGACGGTGAATATCACTGGATTGCTACTCATGTTATAAAGATAGATAACCCTTACACCGACGATATTCTTGAATTCACCTTCACAAGAATCATAGACTATCGTAAAAACCTTGAAAATAAGGTTGTAATAGCAAAGCAGGAAGTAAAGAATTACCGTTCCGCAGTAGTCAGAAGCTTCGACCGTATCTATGAAATCAAGGCTGAGGATTGCTCTGTAACTCTTGTAACTCTTGATAAAAATAAAGTTAAGAAAGAAACTCTCCCCTATTCGGTAAGCGAATTCATCAAGAATAACATCCTTTCACGAGTAGTCCCCGACAGCCGTGAGTTCTATCTTGCATATAACTGGTATATGAAGAACAAGAATCGGAAGGGTCTCAGAGGCGAGGATGGGACTCCCCTTTCAGGCGGCTTCTATGATGAATGGTATCTCATGGACGAAAAGGGAGAATACCGCTGGGAAAGCGTGTATGTTGACTTCGGAGACGAAGAAAACGACGATATCACCGTCTTTATCAAGGATATCGACAGCACAAAGAAAAGAGAGGAATCCCAGAAACAGCTTCTTAAGGAAGCTCTGGCCAACGCTGAAAAGGCAAATATCTCAAAGCGCAACTTCCTTTCTCACATGTCCCACGATATGCGTACTCCTATGAACGCAATAATGGGTCTTACCTCTATCGCAAAGACAAATATCAATAATACCGAAAAGGTTGAGGAATGTCTCGATAAAATCATTACCTCTTCAAACCAGCTTCTCGGTCTTATCAACGGCATTCTCGATATATCAAAAATCGAAAGCGGTACCGCTTGTATCGATCAGGATG
The DNA here is from genome assembly GCA_045602405.1 of Ruminiclostridium sp. Lineage (GTDB taxonomy): Bacteria > Bacillota > Clostridia > Oscillospirales > Ruminococcaceae > Ruminiclostridium_E. Next base: position 36,099 of record JAZSBN010000017.1, on the reverse strand, counting down.
AATTCAGCGTCCGCGAGCTTGCAGAAGATGTTAAGACCGCTCTTTCTTCACAGTATGAATATAAGTGCCAGGAGCTTACAATCGATCTGGAGGGCCTCAGCTATGATACAGTAATAAGCGATAAGGACCGAATCAGACAGGTGCTTATGAGTCTTGTGAACAATGCGATTAAATATACGCCTATCTGTGGTAAGATTTCAATCGTAATAAAGGATACCGAAACCTCTGTATCGGGAATAAATAATCTCTGTATCAAGGTTACCGATACGGGAATAGGTATTGAAGAGAAATTCCTGAACAAGCTTTTCGATCCCTTCGAGCAGGAAAGCCGCACTCTCTACCTCAGCGACAACGGCGCAGGTCTCGGTCTTGCAATCACCAAGAATATAATCGATATGCTTGACGGTACCATAACCGTAGAGAGCGAAGTAAATAAGGGAAGCTGCTTTACTGCAGAATTTCCTGTTAAGATACCGCTGGATAAGATTGAAGCCTCTGCAAACGGCGATATAGGTCCTATTCTCGAAAACAAGTACGTAGGAAGACATTTCCTTGTTGTTGACGATAACGAGCTTAACCGTGAAATCGCCGAAGAGCTTCTCCGCATGACAGGTGCCGAGGTTACTCTGGCCTGTGACGGAAATGACGCAGTAGATAAGGTATTCATGTCTATCCCCTTCACCTTCGACGCTATCCTTATGGATATACAGATGCCCGTAAGAAACGGCTGTGAGGCTACAAGGGATATACGTTCTTCAAGCCGTAAGGATTTACAGGATATACCGATTATTGCGGTAACCGCAAACGCTTTCTCCGACGATATAAGAGATTCCCTTAACTCCGGAATGAACGCTCATATCGCCAAGCCTATAGATATCAAGAAGCTTATAACCACCCTTGATAAATATCTTTAAGCTGAGTTATAAAACAGAAATTGCACCGGACTGTTGACTGCAGTCCGGTGTTTTTCATATCCTGACAGTAATTTTATAAAAATAGGTAAAATTACATAAAAATATTTATAATTATGTAAAAAAACTGTTGCAAAATTTATTTCTTAGTGTTATAATGTTAGTATGTAGTATTCTACACTACAGCAAAACTTTCAGGTGTCTGAAAATGACATCGGAGGAGGCCCACCGTGAAGGATTCAAACAGACTGACTATCGGATTTATGATCCATCATCTTGATAACGATTACTCAAAGGCATTACTGAAGGGTGCAATTACTGCAGCCGAAGAATGTAATGTCAATCTCGTTATTTTCCCGGGCCGTTCTCTTAACTGTCAGCTTGACGACAACAGAAATACCGTATTTGAATATCAGTACAATACCATATACAGCTATGCAAACAAGGAAAGCCTTGACGCTCTTATCATTTCCGCAGGAACTGTGGGACAGTTCATTTCCAATGCGGAATTCAAGGCCTTTCTTGACAGCTTCGGCGACCTTCCTATTATAACTACCGAAAATAAGGTAAGAGGATATCCCTGCGTACGTCTTTCGAGCAGCGGTATCAAAAACGTAATAAGCCATCTCGTTAATGAACACGGTAAAAAGAATATCGCCTTTGTATCGGGTCCGAAGGGAAATGCCGACGCAGACGAAAGACTTTCCTTCTATAAGGAAGCTCTTGAAGAAAACGGGCTGGAATTCGACCCGGGTATGGTGGCGCACGGTAAGTTTTCGGAATACTGCGTAGATATCGTAGGAAGCCTTATCGACAGCAATAACGGAAAAATCGACGCTATCTGCTTCGCCAACGACATGATGTGCAAGGGCGGATATAAAGCCATAAAGGACAGAGGTCTTGAAATCGGAAAGGATATAGCGGTTACAGGCTATGATGATTCCGAGGTTGCCACTTCCCTTTCCCCCATGCTTACTACAGTAAGGGCCGACGCAGGAAAATTAGGTGCATGCGTTGTAAGAGAGGCTATAAAGCTTGTGAAAAACGAAAAAGTTGAAAGCATGCTCAGCCTCAGTTCTTCTCCTGTTTTCCGTCAGTCCTGCGGCTGTACGCCTTTATTCAACAGCTCAAACGCTATTATAGAACAGATTGCCAATACATATCCTGCCGAACAGCTTTCGGAAATGATAGTTTACGGTCTTGTTCAGGAAACAAGCAACCACCGCAACAGCGTAGCAGTAATTGACGAATTCAAGGCTCTTATCTCCTTTACAATAAATTCGCTGAAATCAAAGAATCCCTCTCCACACAGCGAGTTCTTTGAAAGGATTGACGCTCTTATTGAAAAGGATATTCTCGATTATATCGCTTCCGACGATATGATAGATATTATAAAGCAGGTACGCACCGTAGCCCTCGCTATCTGTGGAGATGACTTACAGCGTGCCCTCGGAGTACATAGGGTTTCGGAATATTTCAACGAAGCTATCATCGGTCACACTATATCCGACCATTACGATGAAATGAACGATATAACCTTTACCAACTTCCTGATAAACAATATCACAAAGGATATGACCATTTCGGGAAGCGACGAGGAAAAGAGTTATTTCTCCATAGTAAACGACCTTTATCGTATCCACATGGACAGCTGTTATATCTACGCTTATGATGAGCCGATTATCCATACCAATAAAATGGAATGGGTAAAGCCGCCTGTTATGAGCCTTAAGGCCTTCCATGACGGAGAAAGTATTTCGGCAGTAGCCGCAGAATCGCAGAAAATGCCCACTTCAGATTATTTCTGTAACAGGTTCACGCCCGAAAGACGACGCACAGCTATAGCATTTCCTCTCTTTATGAACGAGGAGCAGTACGGCGTTATACTGTATGAAACAAACTTCAAGTATTTCCCCTATGTTTACTCCATAACACCTCAGATATGTGCTTCTTTAAAGCTTGTCAAGCTTCTCAATAAGCTTGAATGCTCTCTTGACGCAGAGCATTACAGAAATACCATGCTCAACAGAATTTCCATGTATGATGAGCTTACGGGAGTATACAACCGCCGCGGCTTCTATGAATCCACCAACAGAATTCTCAGCGCTCCCGAAAACGATGGTAAGCATGCTGTTATCATTTTTGCCGACCTTGACAACCTTAAGAAGATAAACGATAATTTCGGTCATGACGAGGGCGACTATGCTATTACTGCAGGAGCCGGCTTCTTAAAGAGCGGTCTCAGGAACACAGATATCGTAGCGAGAATAGGCGGCGATGAATTTGTTGCATTCGCAATCTGTGAAGACAGGGAAATAATCAAGTCCATACCTGAGAGAATAAAGAATATTGCCGCTTCTCATAATATGACCAGCGAAAAAGAATATAACATTACAATAAGTGTGGGGCTTTATGAGCTGGACTGCAGCAGTGATGTAAATATACAGTTATTTATGGATAAGGCTGACGCGGCGCTTTATGAAGACAAGAAAAACAAAAACACGAATATTTTCAAGGCGTAAAAAATCACCGTGCTTCAAAAGCACGGTGATTTTTATCGTTTTATTTACAAACCTGTCCAAGAACCTCTAATAGCTTCTCAACATCAATAGGCTTCGCCACATGAGCATCAAGTCCGCTTTCAACTGCTTTCCTCTTATCCTCTTCAAAAGCATTCGCAGTCATAGCGATAATCGGAATTGAAGCAAGCTCCTTGTTTTCAAAATTACGGATTTCCTGAGTAGCAGTATATCCGTCCATAATCGGCATCTGGATATCCATAAGTACTACATCGAAATCTCCGGGAGCGGAATTACTCAACAGTTCAACCGCCGCCGCACCATCCACAGCTTCGGTTACTATTACTCCTGCTTCCTTGAGAATTTCTGCGGCAATTTCACGGTTAAGCTCGTTATCTTCGACAACGAGAATACGCTTACCTTTAAGGTCAACAGTAGACTTCTTCGAGGTAGTCTCAATATCCATTACATCATCCGGAGCAATTTTCGCCTTGAAGGTGAAATGGAAATCAGTACCCTCATTAAGAGCACTCTTACACGTGAGACCTCCACCGAGAAGGTCGGAAAGCTTCTTGGCGATAGCAAGACCAAGACCCGTACCCTGAACATTCTTCATAGCGGAATTCTTTTCACGCTCGAACATATCGAAGAGATGCTTCTGGAATTCCTCACTCATGCCTATGCCTGTATCCCTGACATGAACGCTGAACATAGACCAGCCCTCTTCAGCAGGAGACTCAACACATTCATAGGAAATAGTTCCACCTTGAGGAGTGAACTTCATAGCATTACTGAGAAGATTTGTGATAATTCTTGTTATTCTCAGGTAATCGCTGTAGATATATTTAGTATATACCTGTGTATCAACCTTGAAGTTGATACCCTTCTTCTCCATGGTCATACGGAACATATCCTCAAAGCCCGAGGAAAGACGCTTTACGTCAACAACTTCCTCGATAACCTCAAGCTTTCCGCTTTCGATTTTCGCCATATCGAGAATGTCATTTATAAGGCTTAAAAGATGCTCGCCCGAGATTCTGGATTTTTCTACGGCGGCAAGAATCTTTTCCTTATTATCCACATTCTTCTTTATAAGGTCGTTAAAGCCAAGAATAGCGTTCATCGGAGTACGGATATCATGAGACATATTGAACAGGAATGCCGATTTCGCTTTATTTGCGGAATTAGCCTGTTCAAGAGCCTCAGCAAGCTTTTCCTGAAGCTCCATTTCGTTTTTAACCGCATCGGTTATGTTACGGGTCGCCGCAATAAAGGCTCTTCTTCCGTTAACACGAATTCTTGTAAAAGTAACCTGTGAATAGGAATTATTTTCAGGAATGTGAATATAGAAAGGCACTGAATACTGCTTCTGTTCCGCCAGCTTTTCTCTTATTTTTTCTATAGAGAAGCAGCTTACCGCTTCATCCATTTCGTTCTTGTCAATAAGCTTTCCGTAAGCTCCGAGCATGGCCTTTGTATAGGAACCTGTAGCAACAGCTACCTCAGCCACAGAACGGAATTCATCGCTCTGTACATAATAATCCAGAAATTCCTCGGTATCCATGTCGACTATCCAGTAAGAGGATACACCATAAGCAAGTCCGCTTATTATCTCCTGCTGCATCCTGAGAGCGTTTTCCTGTGTCTTCTGTGCGGTAATATCGTATATGGTCGCTGTTGCAACTATGTCGTTATAATGAACGCTTTCGGAGATAATCCACTGTTGTCTGCACCATACTATCGAGCCGTCCTTTCTCTTTACCTGAAATGCATCAGATATACGGCTTTCGCCGTCATAAAAGCGCTGAAGAATGATTTCGGGAGAGAAAACGAAATGCATCTGTTCATCCGTAAGACCAACAATAGTTCTGCTCCAGTATTTTACTATATCCGTATACTTATCTGAAGCTATTATTTTGTTATTTACTAGGTATTCAAGATTTATTTTCGGGCTTCTCGGAACTGTCATTTCGAGAATCTTATTTTTAGAAAGATTTACAACCATGAACTGGAGAGCTGTAGAAAAAACTGTATTTCTGTATCGGGTGGCATTTTCACGCTGTATCTCCAGATTATTCATAGAATCTGTAATATTGTGCTTCTGAAGACGAACAAACACATATCCGATTGCAAGGGTAATACCGTAGCAATGAAGAGTAAGATCATGGAAAAGAATCTGACCTAACCCGAAGAATGCGGGAGCGATACCAAAGGTTGTAGCGATAAGAGCTCTTTTCCTTGCACTTTCATCCTCGGAGGTTTTCCATTTAAGGAAGCATACAACTTCGGCAAAAACAAGATAACCATAGGAAAGAATGACGTTCACAATATAAAGAGGCCCACGAACATAGGTGGCTGTTTCATCAACCGTGAAAAGCCAGCCTGTCCATACCGACGCTATGGCAAGAACAGCAAGCACTGCGGCGGGAGCATACTGCCATATATTGGTAAGCTTCTTTCCCGTAGGAACAAAGTAAAGATATTTACAGCATGCTACACCTATATAGCCTTGTGCAATACAAGTCAGCGTGCTTATGATGTAATTCAGCTCTCTCGCAAAAGGAAAATCCTTTCCATCAACAAGAAGCCATGCAATTCCCAGTACCAGATAAACCGTATCGGCAAGTATAAGATTAAGAAAATATCGGTCTTCATCATTCTTTTTTCTTGAAATTATTCCGCTTACAAGAATAAAAAGAAGTCCGATACATGACATGTGTCCGTAAATGTTAGCAAGTTCAAGCATATCCAGTTCCTCACAAATATGTAATTGTTTTTGGTTATTTATGTATATAAAATAATCATATTGTGTGTAAAAATGTATTTCTGCAAAAAACGCCTACAAATACATGATTTATTTTAACATATTTGTGTAAAAATGTCAATATATTGCTGTGATTTCTGTTTATAATATCCATTAAATTAGTTTATTTTTTATCAAAGTCACAATTGACATTTACTATTTCCTGTGGTAAAATTTTTATATATGATAATATGAGGTATTTTATATGAATACATTGCTTATTCTGAGATGCGAGCTTGTATGTGCCATTTTCCTTATGGTTATGTTCGTATATAATCTTGCATACAGCAGAAAAAAACAGAAAAGTTTCCTTATTATATGTATAATAGCCCTTTGCCATGTTATTTTTGACGGAATTACGGTATACACCGTCAACAACATAGGCACCATCGACCCTCTGTTCAATGTCATTTTCCACCTTGCCATGTATCTTTTTGCAGTATTATTCAGCTGCAGCGTTTTGTGCTACGCCATAGACTACATAACACAGGGAAAAAATTCAGCTAAATTTACGCTAATCTGTAAGCTGTCTGTTGCGGTATATCTTGTAATACTTCCTTTCCTGAAAATTGAATATGTAAACGGAAACGGAACGATGTACAGCGTAGGTCCTGCCGCTGTTTTCAGCTATACCGTGGCATTCACCTACATTATTTTAAGCCTTATACTTTTTACCGTAAATGTAAAAAAGACAGACAGGCGCTTACGTCTCTGCCTTTTCCCTACAATGCTCTTTATGATGCTGATAACGGTTGTCCAGATTGCCGTGCCCGAGCTTTTATTTACAGGCGGCGCAATAACCGTAGTTACAGCAGGTCTTTTCTTCTCCATCGAGAATCCAATCGAAGATTATCGCAAACAGGCATTCATTGATATCGATACAGGAATAAAGAACAAGAAATGTTATGAAAACGAACTTATTCTTATCAACGAAAAGTATTTCAGAAACGGTAAAGCCGCAGAAAATGTCGCTGTTATCGTGTGTGATATAAACGGCGTTAAGGCAGTAAACGAAAGCTACGGCCATATAAAAGGCGACGAGCTTATACAGACTGCCGCTAAAATTCTCTCAAAGGTTTTCCACAACGCCTACGGTCTTTACCGTATCGGCGGCGATGAATTCATCGCAGTATTCACAGGTGAAAACGCATTGAACCTCAGCGAAAAAATCGAAACCGTAAGAGAAGTATGCAAGGGTGCAGAGGAACTTGCCTGCCCCTTAAGCATAGCTATGGGAACAGCCGGAAGAGCAAAGGACGAGGAAGGCGATATTACCGAGCTTATCGGACTCGCCGATCTTGATATGTATAAGGATAAGCGCAAGAACAAGAGCTAACAATAGCTCAGTAATTCATCATACAAATTCATACCCCCGCAGATTGCGGGGGTATAGCTTATTTCCGCTCAGGATTCGCTCATATTGTTCCTGTTACTCTTAATACGCCTACTCCGGGAGTTACAACCCATGCTCCCGTTTCATCCTGTGCATAGGTTGCGGCAGGAACTGTAATCTGTCCCGCAACAGTAGCGAAACGACCTGTAGTCTCATCATAGGTGTAATTTACAGGCTCTGTCCACACCTCGTCATTGAAGGTTACTGAAATATCGCTTAACACAGGGTCAAAGGTATCAGTAACAACTGCATTGTCAGTAACTACCGCAGGTGTATTGCCCACATTCTGAATCACAAAGGTATAGGTGATTCTGCTGTTTTCGGTAACCACATCAGGATTTAACGACTTTGTGATTGTGAGAACAGGCTCTTCTTCAACCGAAATAGTCTCGGTAGCAGTTATATCACTTATGCTGTCGCCGCTTACCGTTACTGTATTTGTAATCTGTGAGCCTGCGGCAAGAGGCGCAAAGCTGTTGACTGTTGCCTCATATACAAGAATTGCGTTTCCTCCGGGCGGTACGCTTATACCGCTGAAGGTAAGGGGCGCTCCCGTTGAAGCGGCAGGAGCGGGCTGTAACACGCCGTTGATATAATACTTGACTGAGCCCTCTCTGTAGGTGAGAGGTGTATAGGTCTCCCCTTCGGCAGTATATGCTCCGAGATTATCCGTTACCGTAAGTCCCGAATAAAGAACAGAGCCTGTATTCAGTATGCTTACGATATAGGTGGCGTTGTCTCCTGCGGAATATACGGGAGAAAGCGCCGTCTTTGTAGCAGACAACACATCTGTAATGTTGCCTGTTACGATATTGGAATTTGTAATGCTGTCGTTGTATGATAATGTTGCCTGATTATAGAAAACAGCCATAATATAGTACCTCCTATTTTTTCTGAGGAAATATCCTCAATAGATTTTATGCAGACGGTACTTATGTGGTAACTATTCAGCCTTACTAATGCACAAAAATACATACAGTATATTGTTACAAACTGTAAAAATGCCGATTTTGTTGTAATGTCTTGAAATAAAAGAAAAGATTTGATATAATGAAATAAAAGTATAACAGAGATAAGGAGGGTTAGAATTGGAAAACTCAACAGAAAAAATGACCGATGAACTTTTTAACCTGAAAAGCTTACGAATTCTGGCAGTCGACGACAACAAGATAAACAATATAGTTATGTGCGAGCTTCTTAAGGACACAGGAGCTTTTACAGATACAGCACAGAATGCCGACGAAGCCGAAAGACTGTTATCCGAAAACTCCTACGACATACTTTTCCTCGACCATATAATGCCTGAGGTTGACGGTATTACTCTTCTGAAAAATATAAGAGAAAAGCATCTCTGCGACCGTGCGCCTGCTGTTGCACTTACGGCAAACGATGTAACGGGAGCAAGAGAAAACTACCTTAAGGCAGGCTTTTCAGATTATATCCCGAAGCCCATAAACAGAAAAATCCTTCTGAATACTATTATAAAGAATGTCAAGGGTATTGATATTGAAGCAATGGAGGGTAAAAAGAAGGAAACTGTAAAAAGACCTTGTGCCCTTATCGTGGACGACAACGAAATCAATCTTAAGATAGCCCATAAATTCCTTGAGGACAGAGTTGATACTGTATGTAAAAATTCAGGAATTGCCGCCCTCGAATATCTCTCCGAAAATCATCCCGATATAATTCTTCTCGACCTCCACATGCCTGAAATCGACGGCTTTGAGGTGCTTGAAAAAATAACTACCTCCGAGGTGCTTAAGGATATTCCCGTTGTCTGTCTTACAGCAGACAATGACAGGGATTCGGAGCTTCGCTGCTTCCAGCTTGGCGCACAGGACTTCATTGTAAAGCCCTTTATTGCGGAAATAATGAGACAGCGTGTTTTCCGTATACTCGAGTTAAACAATCTTCAGAAGCACCTTAAGAGCGAAATCAGCAAGGAAATCCTTAAATCCGACGAACGTCGGAGACAGCTTGAGCTTCTTACCGTTCAGACCATGAGAGCTCTCGCAGGCACCATAGACGCCAAGGACAAGTATACAAACGGTCACTCCGCAAGAGTAGCCGATTATTCCCGCGAAATCGCCAAGCGTCTCAATATGTCCCAGAAGGAACAGCAGGATATCTATTATATGGGACTTCTCCACGATATCGGAAAAATCGGTATACCCGATGAAATAATAAATAAGACCTCACGCCTTACCGATGAGGAATATGCCGTTATAAAAACTCATCCCGTAATCGGATCGGACATTCTTAAAAGAATTTCCGCTATGCCCAATATCAGCACCGGCGCAAGATGGCATCACGAACGCTATGACGGAAAGGGTTATCCCGACGGTCTGAAGGGCGAGGAAATTCCTGCAGTAGCACGAATCATCGGCGTAGCTGACGCTTACGACGCCATGACCTCCAACAGAAGCTACAGAAACATTCTCCCTCAGGAGGTAGTAAGAAACGAGATTCTTAAAGGTCTCGGATCCCAGTTTGATCCTGTTTTCGGCGGAATAATGCTGAAAATTATTGACGATGATAAGGATTATCTCCTCAGAGCTTCAACATAACAAATTAAACCGTACTCAAAAGGCATCGCCTTTGAGTACGGTTTTGTTTTATTACTGTGGTTTTCTTTTTACAATCGCTTCGGTAACGGAATTCATCACAAGCTCTTCCTTCTGGTTATATATTTCCATAGTTATCTCAGCGATACCGTTATAGGGATTACGGGGCGTAAGAGCGGTAACCTTTGCTTTTCCTGTAAGTATATCTTCGGGAAACACAGGAGCAAACCATTCTATCGAGGTTGATTTTCCTGCAATAAGCTCATCCCCGAAAAAATCCACCTCAATATACTTCGCCCATACTGCCATAAACGCCATAACTCCGGGGGCAATCAGCTTCCCGAAACGGGTATTCTTAGCATATTCCTCATCGGTATGTATCGGTATAGGGTCATATTCTCTGGCGAAATCAAGCATTTTCTGCTTATCTATAACAGCGTCCTTAGTTTCGACGCTCATTCCGATTTCAAGCTCTTCAAAATACATTTTCATCAACTCCTGAATTTATTATACCACCTTCATGATAAAAAGTAAATAAGGGGCAGTATTTTTCTCACTTTCGGGAAAGCTAACAGTAGCTTTACTTTGCTGAACATATATGATATAATAATAAAAAATAAAGGATGGTATTTTATGGCTAACAAATATTCGGATATGAAAAACTGGGTATATTTCAACTCGGGGAACAATAAGCCCTCGGATGTATTTTTTATATGCCCTACCGTCGATATAGGCGAGAACGGCGATAAAAGTATGAATCTCTCCAACGAAAAGGTAAGAAATAACTTTATCGGTGCAGTAAATATGGAAATCGGAATTTACAATGAAAATTCGGCCGTTTACGCTCCCTTTTACCGCCAGGCTACCATGATAGTAGGAATTGAGCCCTATGCGGATGAATTTGAGGAAAGGCTTGAAATAGCCTATTCCGATATAAGGGAAGCCTTTCTCTATTATCTCGATAACTGCGATAAAAATAAGCCTCTTATTATAGCAGGCTTTTCTCAGGGCTCCATAATGGCTAAAAGACTGCTGACAGAATTTTTCAAGGATGAAGCCTTAAGGAAAAGACTTGTTGCGGGATATCTTATCGGCTGGGGAATCACCCGTAATGATTATGAAAACGCTCCTTGGCTGAGTCCTGCACAGGATGAAACAGACACGGGAGTTATTGTTTCCTTCAATACCGAAGCCGAAGAAATAAAAAATTCCGTAATGGTTCCCGAAGGTACAGAAACTATTTCTATAAATCCCCTTAACTGGAAAACAGATTCTACAGTAGCTGATAAAAGCGAAAATCTCGGTGCCTGCTTTACCGATTACGAGGGAAATATCAACAAGGAAATCCCCTCTTTTACAGGCGCATATCTTAAGCCAAAAAGGGGAACGCTTGTCCCCACGGAGGTTTCTCCGAAGGATTATCCTACTCTCCTCTTTATTCACGGGTTACCTTATCCGAAGGGCTTTGAGCTTAACGGATATAAGCTGTTCCCTGACGGACTTCTTTTTGAAAACGGAATTTATCATGTATACGACTATCTGTTCTTCTATCGGAATTTACAGGATAACGTAAAGAAAAGACTCGAGGCTTATCTTAAAAAATAACAAAAGGCTGTGCAACTCTGCACAGCCTTTTGAATTACTTGATTTCCTTATGATATTCCTGAAGTGACTTAACGCCGATAATCTTTTCGCTTCTCGCAACGCTTATACTTTCAGCACTGGCCTTAGCCGCCGCCATAGTTGTAAGATAGGGGATACGGTGCTTGATAGCAGATTTTCTGATATAACTGTCGTCGTTAGCGCTTGTCTTACCTGCAGGAGTATTTATAATAAGCTGAATTTCGCCGTTAGCGATAAGGTCGTTGATATTAGGTCTGCCCTCATAGAGCTTCTTAACCTTCTCAGCAGGAATTCCTGCCTCAACGATCATATCATAAGTACCGCCTGTAGCAATAATCTTAAAGCCTAAGTCATTGAAGGCCTTTGCTACCTCGATAAGGTCTCTCTTGTCGCGGTCGCATACGCTTAACAATACTGTTCCTTCGAAGGGAAGTAAAAGCTTAGCACCTTCAAGAGCCTTGAAGTAAGCGTCGCCGAAGTTGTCGGAAAGTCCGAGAACTTCACCTGTCGAACGCATTTCAGGTCCTAAAATGGGGTCAACCTCCTGGAACATATTGAAGGGGAATACCGCTTCCTTAACACCGTAGTGGTTGATAACCTTATCCTTGAGCTCGGGAACGGGAGAAGGATTACCTGTAAGACCCGAGGTAATAATTTCGGTAGCAATCTTTACCATGTTGATACTGCATACCTTGGAAACCAGCGGAACAGTTCTGGAGGCTCTGGGGTTTGCTTCAAGAACATATACCTTGTCGCCTTCGATAGCGTACTGCATATTCATAAGACCGCATACGTTCATATCTACAGCAATACGTCTTGTGTATTCCTTGATTGTTGCAACCTGCTCCTCTGTTAAATTCTTGGAAGGAAGGATACAAGCCGAGTCGCCGGAATGTACGCCTGCAAGCTCGATATGCTCCATAACGGCGGGAACAAAGCAGTTCTTTCCGTCGGAGATTGCGTCAGCTTCACATTCGGTAGCGTGGTTTAAGAAACGGTCGATAAGGATAGGTCTGTCGGGAGTTACGCCTACTGCAGCAGACATATAAACTCTCATCATATCGTCATCGTGAACAACCTCCATACCACGTCCGCCGAGAACGTAGGAGGGACGTACCATTACGGGGTAGCCGATTCTGTTGGCGATTTCGAGAGCCTCATCAACATTTACTGCCATTCCTGCCTCAGGCATAGGAATTTCGAGACGATCCATCATTTCACGGAATAAGTCTCTGTCCTCAGCCATATCAATAGTTTCGGGAGTTGTACCGAGAATATTTACGCCGTTCTTCTTAAGGTCAGCCGCAAGGTTAAGAGGTGTCTGTCCGCCAAACTGAGCGATAACGCCTACAGGCTTCTCCTTTTCGTGAATACTTAATACATCCTCAAGAGTGAGGGGTTCAAAATAAAGCTTATCGGAGGTATCGTAGTCTGTGGAAACCGTTTCGGGGTTACAGTTAACGATAATGGACTGGAAGCCGAGCTTCTTTAATGCAAGAGCCGCGTGTACACAGCAGTAGTCGAATTCGATACCCTGACCGATTCTATTGGGGCCGCCGCCTAAGATCATGATCTTGGGCTTATCGGTGTTTACAGGGCTCTTATCCTCGTCAAGATGATATGTGGAGTAGTAATATGCTGCGTCCTTTGTACCGCTTACATGAACGCCCTCCCATGCTTCCTTGATACCGTAGCCGATTCTTGCGTTTCTTATTTCTTCCTCCGAAACGGCAAGAAGCTGGCTTAAATAACGATCGCTGAAGCCGTCGAGCTTTGCCTGACGAAGAACCTTCTCTTCAGGAACGCTTCCCTTAAGCTTTAAGAGGGCTTCTTCCTCTTCAACAAGCTCCTTCATCTGGTCAAGGAACCAATGCTTGATCTTTGTGAGGTTATATATTTCATCAACAGAAACACCCTTACGGAGAGCCTCATAGATGATAAACTGTCTTTCACTGGAGGGGTAAGTGAGCTTGGACATGAGCTCTTCCTTGGAAAGCTTTCCGAAATTGGAAACGCCGCCTAAACCGTAGCGTCCTGTCTCCAAGCTTCTGATAGCCTTCTGGAAGGCTTCCTTATAGGTCTTACCGATACTCATTACTTCGCCTACGGCACGCATCTGTGTACCGAGCTTATCTTCGGAGCCCTTGAACTTTTCGAATGCCCAACGAGCAAACTTGATTACTACATAATCGCCGCCGGGAACATACTTATCGAGAGTACCGTGCTTACCGCAGGGGATTTCATCAAGTGTAAGTCCGCAGGCAAGCATAGCGGATACAAGAGCGATCGGGAAGCCTGTAGCCTTGGATGCAAGAGCGGAGGAACGGGATGTACGGGGATTGATTTCGATAACCACGATTCTTCCCGAAACGGGATCATGTGCGAACTGACAGTTACAGCCGCCGATTACGTCGATAGCTTCAATAATCTTGTAGGACTGCTCCTGTAAACGCTTCTGAACGTCCTCGGAAATTGTGAGCATAGGAGCGGAACAGAAGGAGTCGCCTGTATGAACGCCGATAGGGTCGATATTTTCAATAAAGCATACTGTAATCTTGTTGTTCTTTGCGTCACGGACTACTTCAAGCTCGAGCTCTTCCCAACCTGCGATACATTCTTCAACAAGCACCTGTCCTACAAGGCTGGCCTGTAAGCCTCTTGCACAGACAGTCTTGAGCTCGTCCACGTTATATACGAGACCGCCGCCTGCGCCGCCCATTGTGTATGCAGGACGGAGTACAACAGGGTACTTAAGCTCTTCAGCAATCTTCATAGCCTCTTCTACACTGTAGGCTACTTCGCTTCGAGCCATTTCGATACCGAGCTTGTCCATGGTGTTCTTGAATTCGATACGGTCCTCGCCTCTTTCGATAGCGTCAACCTGAACACCGATAACCTTCACGTTATATTTATCAAGAATGCCTGCCTCTGATAATTCGGAACAGAGGTTAAGTCCCGACTGGCCGCCAAGGTTAGGGAGAAGAGCGTCGGGGCGCTCCTTTTCGATAATCTGTGTAAGTCTTTCGAGATTAAGAGGCTCGATATAGGTTATATCGGCAACATCGGGGTCAGTCATAATGGTAGCGGGGTTAGAGTTTACCAGTACGATTTCATATCCGAGATTGCGGAGAGCCTTACAAGCCTGTGTGCCCGAATAGTCGAACTCACACGCCTGTCCGATGATAATCGGGCCGGAGCCGATTATTAAGATTTTGTTGATATCCAGTTTCTTAGGCATAGTCTCCTCCTATATATTTATAAAATTTCACTCTGGATTCTATAGTATCACAAAATCGTAAAAATTGCAAGATTATTTTTTAAAAAAGCCACAAAAAAACGCAACTTTTTTTGTAAGAAATAGACTAACGCCCTTCCTTAAAGGCTTTATCAAAAATAAATTTTTTTAAAGCGATTTTTTATGCAAAATGCGGTTGAAATATTATTCAATTTGCAGTATAATGAAGGTGTATTTTTTCTTTATAAAAACAAGATGCCGATGTTTATGAAACACCAGCATCTTTTATTATAACGGAAACAATTCATAAGCGGCATCAAGAAGCCTTTCGATATTCTCCTCCGAGTATTCAAGCTCCTTTGAAAAAAGCTTCGCTGTGTCAGCACAAAGCCCGAGGGTAAGCGTACTGCCCTTAAAGATTTCACACTGATAGAACTGTCCGATTACTGCCGTACTCATGACAGCAAGCATCACTCTTGAGTAAATCTCGCCGTCGAAAACGCCCTTTAGAAAATACCGCCATATAAAATAAACTGCAATATTGCGAAGATAGCCGATAACCTCGGACGAAAACTCTTTTTCCGTCAATTTATCGGAAATTTCCGCCATTTCATTATAGTATTCCGTCCAGCCTTCATCTATCGGCTCAAGCTCACCGATAAGCTTCATAAGTGGCTTTGTATCCGCTGTTTTCTCAACTTCTGATACTTTCATACCAGGCAGACGCATTTCACCGTTATCGAGATTGTTCTGCAGCTCCGCGGCAAAAGAAGCGATATCACAAAGCTTCTCATCGAATGATTCTGTATCACAGTAAAGCCTGTCAAAAATTTTCATTCTTGCTTCGCTGAGCAGTCCGAAAAGCTCCTCATCGACGAAATAATCCGCCTCCTCGGTGATTACCTCTTCATAAAAGGAAAAGGTCTCCCTTTCTCCGAGAATTATTCTCGCCGCTTCCTCGCAACAGAGACCGATTCCGCCTTCCTTGATATCACCGTACCATTCGTAATAACGGGGATGCTCACGGCAGATATCACAGAGAGCATTCTCACCCATATTCAGAATTATATCACAGAGATTTTTTTCATTAAGAAAGGGACAGTGCTCCTTTTCGCCGAGAATAAAGCTTTCCACCTCGCCGACACTTATATTCTTACGCAGTCTTTCTCCGAACTGACCCTCGGTTTTTCTGTAAAGCTCTGCCGTTTCAGGGTCGATATCAATTTCCCAGCCTATACAGCAGTTATCCTTGCACCTTTCAGCTATACAATGAAATTTTTTATAATAAGACGGCATTCTCAGAATCATAAAGCCTTACCTTCCTTTATGCAGTATCTTACCCGTTAAGCCCCTTGGCTGACGATAAGGTTATACCGTTATCTCCCAGAGGAATAGCGTGATCAAGACCTACGAATTTACCGTTTTCCTGCCATAATACCTCCTTGACGAAGGAATATTTTTCCTCGTCCCAGGTTTTGAAATCATCAAGAACAAGTCCGCCCGTATCGCCTGAATTAGCGTTGAAGCACCAGAAGGTGTGGTTGAGATGGTACTTACCTATAAGCTCTCTCATGTAGGTCATCCAGGTGAGATTAGGCTCTCTCATAAAGCCGCCCCATTCACCGATAAGAAGCGGAGCGATATTATCCTCATATATATAGAACCAGTTATCCCCCCAGCAATCCTTCATAAGGCTGTCAAAGGTATAGTTTCCCTCGAACCAGGGCTGTTTATAAACCGTAGGACCGTAATCATGAGGCGAATAAACAAGCTTGTTCTGATATTTTCCGAGATTTACAGGAAAATCTCTTACGCCTCTGAGGTTTCCGCCCCACCAGTTGAAGTAATAATCCTTGTCGTTTGTGGAGCTGAAATCGGAATTCTTGTTTATATCGATAGGATATATTTCCGTACCCTCTACCATTATAAGAACGTTGGGATTTTTCGCAAGAATTCTCGCCGCCGCCTGTTCTGCAGTATATTTCCAGTTATTCTTATCCTTGGAATTATTCCATATAGCGGCGCCATCCCCCTCATAGGGCTTTCCGTGAGGCTCGTTCTTAAGGTCGATAGCTACTATCGTATCGTTATCCTTATATCTGTCGGCAAGCCATTCGAGAGCGGAATAATACTGCTCGACAGAAACGGAATTTGTATACCAGAGGTTTACGTTATGACCTGAAGCATTTGTTTCCGCACTGTGGATATCGGGCATTACCTTAAGTCCGTTTTCCTCAGCAAGCTTCAAGAAATAATCGAAAATCTGGAGGCTGTTCATGTTATTCAGCTCGGGGTTATAGGCGTTATTGTAATTCGCCTTCGGATATTCGCCCGAAGCCCACTGGTTAAGAAGCTGTGCCGAAATAGGGACGCGGATAAGGTTAAAGCCGTGGTCGGCTATCGCCTCAACGGAAGGCTTAAGCTCACTGTTCCAGAGACCGTCGAATACATTCGTTCCCGTATTATAGCCGAACCAGTTCACTCCCGTTATCCATACCTCTTTACCGTTTTTATCCAGTATTTTTCTTCCGTCGGTATAGAGCCAGTCGTCGCCCTGTACTGCCTTTTCGGAACGCTTAAGAAGCTCCGATACATCAGCGGTTGAACCGCCGTTATTATTGCTATTCTGATTGTTGTTCTGATTCTGGTTATTATTCTGATTGCTCTGATTATTCTGATTTACAGTACCTGCCGAAATATCGCATTTCACCCCATTAAGGGAAGCGGATTTTACCGAAAATGCACCTGCAGTACCAAGATTACAGCCTACGACAACCGTTCCGCCACCGTAGATTTCTCCGTTATACTCAGCATTTTTAATGGTGAGTGTATTGCCGCTTACCGTATATGTACCGTTCCAGCCGTCACAGGAGCTGAGCCCTTCAATTTCCAGAACAAGCTCCCAGCCGTTTATAGTGCTGTCGGAATTGTTGGTTATTCCGAACTGGACGCCCTGCATGGTAACGCCGCTGTTTTCCCAGGAGTTATCCACTGAATACTGTACAGAAACGCCCTTTTTTGAAAGCTTTTCTGTTACAGCCGCCTCCGTCTTAACTGTATCCGCAGAGGTGACAGTATTTTCTGTTTTAGCTGTTGTTACAGCAGGCTTGCTCTCTTCGGAAGAATTTTCCGTAACCGTCTCGGTAACTGCTTCTGTTATCGATTCAGAAGTAACATTTTCAGTAATTTCCGTAACAGCTTCTGCAGTGCTTGCTTCGGTAACTGATGTAACCAAACTTGTTTCAGACTTGTCCGTTACGGGAGCAGTACTGCTTACTTCCGATGTAACAGCAGTATTCTCCGAAACAGGTATTTCCCCGCCCTTATCAAGATTCGTTATAACAAGGGCGGCGGAAAGCCCTACTATCGCCGCCCCCATAACTGCGAAACCAGCCACAATACCCTTACTTACTTTTTTCACTTCAGGAGAAGACTCAGCCGTAACCTCGGGAGTCTCCTCCTTATTTTCCATCAAATCCTTTTCTTCCATTTTTTCATCCTCATCATTTTTGTTATAGCTTTATTTCAGGCTCATATTCTCTGAGCCATGCGTCAAGCTGAATAAGATATGCGAAAAGCTGTGGAGCGGTCATGAGCTGACCGTACCAGTTCCCCGAAAAGCTTTTTCCCTCGGTTTCAACAAGTTCCCTTAAAGAAGCCCTGTCGAGAAACTCAGTAAGCCTTGTTCCCCTTCTTAAAATGTTATCGAAGGCGTTAAGAACAAGCTTCATATACTCGGGATTATGGGTTTTCGGGTAAGGGGATTTCTTCCGCCATACCACATCATAGGGAAGATACTTTTCCGCTATCTTTCGTACAAGACCCTTTTCCCTTCCATTGTACGCCTTGAATTCCCAAGGGATATTGTAGGCGTACTGTGCCAGTCGGTGGTCGCAGAAGGGTACTCTTACCTCAAGACCGTGCGCCATTGAACAACGGTCTTTACGATCGAGAAGCGTCTGCATAAACCAGTAAAAATTAAGCATGAACATTTTTCTTCTTGCTTTTGTTTCTGTTGTATCGGAATCGAGACAGGAAGCCTTGTCTGCGGTGGCTCTTGCCGCTTCATAAACATACTCCTCGGGCGAAAGGCTTAAATTAAGATTTTTTCTCAGTAAGCCTCTTCTTTCGGGAACGGACCTTGACCAGGGGAAGCCCTCCGCATAAAGAAGCTCAGGCTTATGGTACCAGCCGTAGCCCCCTAAAAGCTCATCCGCACACTCTCCCGATACCGCTACGGTAAAATCCTTCTTTACCTCGCGGCAGAAGAGATAAAGAGAGCTGTCGACATCCGCCATTCCGGGTAGATCCCTCGCCTTTACCGAAGGAATAAGAGCCTCGAAAAGCTCAGGGGAATCTATTATGACCCTGTTGTGCCGTGAGCCGATATGCCTTTGCATTTTTTCTATCCACGGGGCGTCCTCGTCAGGCTGAAAGGCTGAGGCAACAAAGTTCTTGCTGTTGTCCTTATAGTCGATTGAGTAGGTGGAAAGCGTTCTCCCCTCAGAGCGGTATTTTTCAGCCGCAATAGCACTTATAAGGCTTGAATCAAGGCCGCCCGAAAGAAAGGTACATAAGGGTACATCGCTGACTAACTGTCTTTCGATACTGTCTTTAATTAAAAAACCGAGATGCTCAGCGGTTTCCTCGAAGCTTTCCCTGTGTTCCTCGGCTTCAAGACTCCAGTATAAACTTTTACGGAAGCCTTTTTCATCAAAAACTGCATATTCCCCGGGAAGAAGCTCCTCTATGTTATCGAATACCCCGAGACCGCCCTTTCGTGCAGGTCCCAGCATTATAACCGACAATATTCCTTCCTCACCCAGTACAGGCTTTACATGAGGATTCTTAAAAAGAGCCTTTATCTCTGAGCCGAAAACAAGTCCGCCCTCATACCGCGAATAAAAGAGGGGCTTTACGCCTATCCTGTCTCTCGCAAGAAAAAGCGAACGCTCGGCGGAGTTCCATACTGCAAAAGCATAGATTCCGTTAAGCCTTTCAAGGCAGTCGGCACCCCATATTACAAAGGCTTTCAATAAAACCTCCGTATCGCTTCGGCTCGTGAACTCACAGCCTTCTTTCATAAGCTCGGAACGTATCTCCTCGGTATTATACAGCTCGCCGTTATAGACTATAGTATAATCCCCGAAGGTCATGGGCTGTTTTCCCTTTTCAATATCTATTACCGCAAGCCTTCTGTGCCCCAAAAGACAGCCATTATCACAAAATTCACCGCCCTCGTCAGGACCTCTCGGCGTGAGACTTTCGTTCATGGCTCTTAAAATGCTTACTTTATCCTGAAGGCTGTCTCGGAAATCAACCCAACCTGTAATACCGCACATAGAACTACCTCCTGTATGTATATTCTATGTCAGTATATGCATTTTCATGCTGATTGTTACTTATTATAGTAGGAATAGAGCCTGCACATAAGCATACCGTTATAAAGCTTACGGTTTTTGGCAGCCTTTTCTCCGAAAAGCTCCTCAAATTTTTCGTTCGAGGTAATTACGAAAAGCTCGTTATCCTCTATAGGCAGGAGTACCCTTCCCATAGTACGGTAAAGCTCCTCCGCCTCCTCGGCTTCGCCCATTCTCTCCGCATAGGGAGGGTTTGTAATAATCTTTACCGCTCCCTCGGGATAATGGAAATCCTTTATGTCACGCTTTGTAATATTTATAAGCTTATCTGTCCCCGCCTTCCAGGAATTATCCCTTGAAAGCTCAACTGCCCTCGGGTCAACGTCATAGCCGTAGGCTTTGAAGGTGCAGTCCCTTTTAACCGCCTCTCTCGCTTCGTCAAAGGCATTTTCCCAGATTTTCCTGTCGAAGAAGCCCCATTCCATAGCGGCAAAATTCCTGTTCATACAGGGAGCGATATTAGCCGCCTTCATTGCCGCTTCTATAAGAATCGTTCCGCTTCCGCAGAAGGGGTCGATTACCGTATCACGCTCTCTTACACGGGCTAAATCAACAATTCCTGCCGCAAGGGTTTCCTTTATCGGTGCCGCATTTGATAAAGCTCGGTAGCCTCTCTTATGAAGTCCCGTTCCCGAGGTATCAAGGGTTATAGTTATCTCGTTCTTCATAAGAAGAAAATGAACGGGAAGAACAGCTCCCGTTTCGGGAAGAGTATTTATGTGATATTTCTCCTGCATACGGATAACAAAGGCTTTTTTTATAGTACGCTGGATAGCGGGAATACTTGTAAGTACAGAGTTAAGGGAATGACCCTTTACAATATGGATTTTATCATCCTTAGAAGCGAATTCCTCGATAGGAATTTCCCTTACGGCGTTGAATATATCGTCGAAGGTACGAGCGGTAAGCCTTTTAAGAACTATACCTATTCTTTCCGCCACCGAGCAGGTTATATTTGCCTTTGCGATAACCGCTTCATCCCCTGTAAAATCAACTCTTCCGTCGCTTGCCTTTATATTTTCGCCTCCTGCCCTTTTTATCTCGAAGGAGAGAGTTTTCTCAAGTCCGAAATGACAGGGTGCAGTAAGATTATATATCATATTTTTCAATCCTTTCGGGCGGCTTTCTAAAGCCGTATTTTAAAAACCCCTACGACATTTCCATACCGTAGGGGAATTTATTATTCAAATAAGGGCGGCTCTTCCTCGTCGTGTTCCTTCCAGTATGTGCCGTCATGCTTTGAGTCACAGCTTTCGGGAATATTACTCTGACGATAGTAGCCTATTGTAGTTTCGGGACACTTCGATGTATGAAGAAGTCCTGTTTCCGTACAGTATTCCAGTACGAGAGTAGAGCTGTCAGGTACGAAGCTCTGTTCCGTTTCGGTATCAACGATATCCACCATGACATCGTGCCATACCTTAGCAAGAGTACGCCAGCCTGCATTACTCAGGATTTCCTTGTTGTTGTCCCTTGCAATACGATAGCAGGCTACATAGTCGGGAGTAAGTCCTGCAAAAAGATAGTTTGAACGGTCGTTGGCAGTACCTGTCTTACCTACAACCTCAACATTTCCCAGCTTTGCGTGCTGACCTGTACCGTAGGGGTCCTGAATAACCTTCGCCATCATACGGTTGGTAATCCATGCACTGTCCTCAGCGATAGCACGCTTACCCTCGGTGTCCTGTTCCAGAACGATATTACCCTTACTGTCGATAACCTTCGAATAGTAATAAGGCTCATAGTACATACCGCCGTTACCCATAACCTGATAAGCCGCAGTAAGCTCTGTAAGGGTTGCACCGTTTGTAAGAGCACCTGTAGCGAGAGGTGCGTATGCGATATCGTTTGTGCTGTCAAGATGCTTGAAGCCCAGCTTATTCACGAGGTGATTGAAGGAATTGGCAAGACCGACCTTCTGCATAACTCGTGCGGCGATAGTATTTGTAGATTTCTGAACTGCATACCATGTGGGGTAATAGTCTCCCGAGCCGAAACCTAATTCCTCATAGTTATGGGGCCAGCGTACAGTTTCGGTTTCCTCGTCATAGCCGCTTGACGCCGCATAATCCCCGTCGCCCACATATTCTGCATGAACACGGCCCGATTCGTCCTTGAACATGGTTGAATAGGTAGCAACATTATTCTCGATAGCGAGAGAATAGTTACCTATAGGCTTGATTGTGGAGCCGATGGCACTTACCGCCTGAGTAGCACGGTTAAAGCAGTTATCACCCGGCTTTTCTCCGATACCGCCTGCTACTGCCTTTACATTTCCTCGGTAGTCCATTATTACGAAGGCTGCCTGAATGAGGTCCTTACTGTCGGCAGGAGTATTCGGGTCATATTCTGTAAGACAGAGGTAGGGGTCTTCGAACTTCCTGGAAACGATATCCTGCATCTCCATATCCATATTAAGATAAGCGGAATATCCGCCGCTTCTGAATTCCTCCCACGCCTCATCATAGGTAATTCCGAGCTTTTCAGCCAGATGGTCAACTATCTGATAAATTGCCGCGTCAACATACCAGTTCTGTGTTACCTGATAGTCGCCGTTCCACTGGTATGCACCCGAAGATTCCGCTCCGAGAATCTCCTCCCAGGGAACATTTTCATAGTATAAATCCTCGTCATCGTTATCGCCGTCAAGGATACCGTAATATTCGTTATAGCGTTCATCGGTATAGCCGTAGTATTCACCCTCAATCGGAATTCTGAAGCGTATCTTTTCAGCATAGGCTTCCTCATATTCCTGAGTTGTTATATAGCCCTGTTCATACAGGCAGTCGAGAGCATATTCCTGACGAATTTTTGAATTTCTCGGATTAACGTAAGGATTATACGCCGAAGGTGAACGGACAAGTCCTGCCAGCATAGCCGCCTCGGCTACCGTAAGCTCGGAAACGTCCTTATCGAAATAATGATAAGCCGCCGAGCCGATACCATAAGCGATACCGCCGAAGCCTATTCGGTTAAGATAGCTTTCAAGTATATCGAATTTTGTGTACTTATTTTCAAGAGAAAGGGCGCGGAAAATTTCTCTCAGCTTTCTTCCTGCAGTCTGTTCCTTATCGCCCGTTATATCTCTTACAAGCTGCTGGGTTATAGTAGAGCCGCCTGCGGTACCGCTGCTGAATACAGCCTTGACGGCTACCGAAAGAGTACGCTTCCAGTCTACGCCGTTATGCTCGAAGAAACGCTGATCCTCTACCGCAACAAAAGCGTCCAGAACATGCTGAGGGATATCCTCGATATCCACCCACACACGGCTCTTCGCACCGCTTAACTGCTTTATAAGGACGTCCTCGCCCTCGCTGTCGCTGGCGTAAATAAAGCTTGAATAAGTAAGCTCAACGTTGGTAAGGTCAACATCAAAGCTGCTTTCCGCGAACTGCATTATATATACAGTAAGTGCAGTAGCCACGATACAGAGGGTTATTATCACAATAAGGAATATACTCAAAAAGGTTGTTCCGATAAAGGAAAATACAGCACCGATTTTCTGACCTACTGTCATTTTGTGAGTCTTGTAATAATCTCTTACCCTGTTTTCGTCCTTACTTCTCTTTTTTTCGGATTTCGGCATGTAGTCGTCATCCTTTATTTTAACATATCTTATTTTCTTGTTGTTACCGCCCATTTATAATTCCTTTCATGCTCCTGCACACATGTACTGCAGGACAACTTATCTACATATAATCGGTATTATAATATATGCCCGCCGTTTCCAAAATCACAGATTTTGACGGCTGAGCGAACCTTGAAATATATGCACGCCGTTTCACGGCGCCAGCTTCGCTGTTTTGGCGGAATTTCATTCCGCCAGTTATTATAAGAACCGCACGCCATTTCCAAAATCACAGATTTTGACGGCTGAGCGAACCTTGAAATATATGCTCGCCGTTTCACGGCGCCAGCTTCGCTGTTTTGGCGGAATTTCATTCCGCCAGCATATATTATAGCATATTTCGGGCAATATGTTAATACCTTTATGAAAAAATTTTATCTTATTTTCAGGATTTTTCAGGCAATTTCCGTTATTATGCCAAAAAATATTGACATATGTAAAAAATTCTGATACAATATTTATAACTGAGTTATAAGGAGTGACGCTTATGGTTGCCCTGATTTATCTTGTTCTCAGCATTCTTTCGGGCTCGGCTCTTGCATTTTTGTCAGATACCGATATAAATCCTGCAATATTCATAGTTTTCGGGACGCTTGTCATTTTTATCGGATTTGTCCTGATACATTTTATTGCACTTATGGTTATCTCGCTTTTTATAGATAAGAATAAGCCACCGAAAACCGCAAAAAGCTTCTACCGTTATTTCATGCTTTCCTGTCTCAGCCTCTTTTTCGGGCTTTATCGGGTACGGGTAAAAACAAGCGGCACGGAAAAGCTGCCTGATACGCCATTTCTTCTTGTAGGAAACCACCAGTCAGTTTTCGACCCTATGATAGAAATGCTGGTTTTAAGGAAGCACAATCTCGCCTTCGTTTCAAAAAAGGAAAATATCGCTATCCCCTTCGGTGGAAAATACATGATTGCAGGCGGCTGTATCTCTCTGGACCGTGAAAATAACCGAAGTGCGGCAGGCGCAATCTCCTCAGCCGCAGAAGCTATTAAATCGGGACGCTTCTCTATGGGGATATACCCCGAGGGAAAAACCAACAGAAAACCTGAGGAAGTAAGACTTCTCACCTTCCACAGCGGCTCCTTCAGAATAGCTTCTAAATCCGAAGCTCCGATAGTTATAGCCGTTATCGGAAATACAAGAGGCCTTGAAAAGCGTTTTTTCAGACCTGTAAACAGAATTACCCTCGATATCGTTGATGTGATTCCGCCAGAAGCCTATAAGGGTATGAAAACTCAGGAAATCAGCGATATGGTCAAGAATAAAATAATGAATTTTTATGATAAGGAATAAGTTTTTATGAAGCATGTATTTGTTATAAATCCTGCTGCCGGAAAGGGCACAGAGGCAGAAAAAATCCAGGAATATCTCGAAAATCTCGGCTCAACGGTAGATTACGATATATACACTACCACAGGCGGCGGTGACGCTACACGATACTGCCGCGAATACTGTCAGCAGAACGAGGGGCAGATGTTACGCTTTTATGCCTGCGGCGGCGACGGCACCCTTAACGAGGTGGTAAACGGAATCGTAAAATTCCACAACGCTTCGTTAGCCTGCTA
Organism: Ruminiclostridium sp.; assembly: GCA_045602405.1. Lineage (GTDB taxonomy): Bacteria > Bacillota > Clostridia > Oscillospirales > Ruminococcaceae > Ruminiclostridium_E. Next base: position 10,428 of record JAZSBN010000017.1, on the reverse strand, counting down.
CCCCTGCGGAAGCGGCGACGACTTCGTTAAATATTACGGCGGAAGAGAGCGTTTTCTCGACTTGGACATACTTATGAATTCGCCCACAATGCCTATCGACCTTATCGAAGCCAACGGCAGATATTCCATAAATGTAGTTAACTTCGGCTTTGACGCCTGCGTTGCAGACACAATGATAAAGGTAAAAAGAAAGCCCATAATCGGCGGTAAGAACGCCTATAACACAGGTATTGTAAAGGCAGTATTCACCGCCATGAAGAACGACTGCAAAATCTACGCGGACGGAGAGCTTCTTAACCCAAGCGGAAAATATCTGCTTTGCACCGTAGCCAACGGTCAGTATGTAGGCGGCGGCTTCAAGTGCTCACCGAATTCCGTTAACAATGACGGAATGCTTGACGTCTGTGTCGCCAGAACTATTTCCCGTTTCAAGTTCATTAAGGTGCTTGAGCCCTACACAAACGGAAAGCACCTGGAAACCGATCCCGATATTTTCACCTACAGACGCTGTAAAAAGGTAGAAATAGAAGCCAAAGACGGCTTTATTTATTCCGTTGACGGAGAAATAATTTCAGGACACACAAAGCTTACCTGCGAATGCTCTCACCTGGCTATAAATTTCGTAGTACCGCCTGAAAAATAAATACATAAGCAAACCTGAGAAGCCACGCCCCGACATGCGATACGTTAGTATTGTGTATCCCTGCCGTTTTTCCTGTCCCGATAAAGCAGAGTATTGCAAAAGGCAGGAACTACCCAAGGCGGCTCGCCTTCTCAGGTTATTTTCATTCCCCCAGCTTTTTCAGAGTATCTCTCCTGATTTCTTCCCTTAATCCTTTGAGGTATTCCGAAAACTGAACTCTGTCATCGCCGTAGGTCTTGTTCATTTCATATTCCTTCGGAATCCAAGTGGATAAATCCGAGATATTGTGCTGAATAAGGGCTTCGAGACCGTCGATAGCTTTATATATTTTAGCTTCAATAGTCTCCCTTTTCTTCATTTCATCGTACAGTCCGGTCATTTCCGTTCTGTAGTTTTCAGGCAGTTCCCGAAGCCATGAATGAAGCAGTTCTTCCTCCCGATTTTCGTTCTCACCTGTTTTTTCAAACACGGGAATATCTCCCGTAAAGGCTTCGCCCAAGTCATGGATAATACACATTCTTATAACCTTATCCATATCCGCTTCGGGAAATTCATCCCTCATAAAAAACGCCATCAGCGTCATCAGCCAGCTATGCTCGGCTACACTTTCACGCCTTCCGTTTAGGGTATAGCAATGTCGGGTTGCGTCCTTCAGCCTTTCCGCCACGCTTAATACTTCCAGTAATTTTCTCGCTTCCATATAAAATCTCCTGCATAACAATTTACTGAACAACAAATGCCGCACCCTTACGAGTGCGGCATTATTTATACTTTTTATTCAGCCTGAGCCTTTTTCTTAGCTTCGATATCAGCTAAAGCTTCCTTACGGGAGAGACCGATCTTACCCTGATTGTCAATCTTGATAATCTTAACGATAATCTGATCTCCTACGTCACAAACGTCTTCAACCTTTTCAACACGTCTGTTTTCAAGCTCGGAGATATGAACCATACCTTCCTTGCCGGGAGCGAATTCAACGAAAGCGCCGAATTCCTTAACGCGTACTACCTTACCCTTATAGATTGCACCGATTTCAGGCTCGGTAACGATAGACTTGATCATATCTACGCATGCGTTAGCCTTATCGCCGTCGCTTCCGCAGATAAATACGTTACCCTCTTCATCGATATCGATCTTAACCTCGAAGTCAGCACAAAGCTTCTGGATAACCTTACCGCCTGTACCGATAACTTCTCTGATCTTATCTACAGGCACCTTCATGCTTAACATCTTGGGCGCGTACTTGTTTACTGTAGGTCTGGGAGCAGGAATTGCCTTAAGCATAACCTCGTCAAGAATCTTAAGTCTTGCCTTATGGGTCTTTGCGAATGCGTCTGCAATAATTTCGGGTGTTAAACCGTCAATCTTAAGGTCCATCTGGATAGCTGTGATACCCTTGTGAGTACCGCCTACCTTAAAGTCCATATCGCCGTAGAAGTCTTCGAGACCCTGAATATCAACCATTGTCATCCAGCGGTCACCTTCTGTGATAAGGCCGCAGGAAATACCTGCTACAGGAGCCTTGATCGGAACGCCTGCGTCCATAAGAGCGAGGGTAGAACCACAGATAGAAGCCTGTGATGTAGAACCGTTGGAAGAAAGAACTTCAGATACAAGTCTGATTGCATAGGGGAATTCTTCAACAGAAGGAAGAACAGGCTCTAATGCTCTCTGAGCAAGTGCGCCGTGACCGATTTCTCTTCTTCCGGGGCCTCTGCTTGCCTTTGTTTCGCCTACAGAGTATGCAGGGAAGTTGTAGTGATGCATGTATCTCTTGGTATCTTCATCATCGAGACCCTCGAGCTTCTGAGAATCGCTTACAGGGCCGAGAGTAGCAACAGTCATAACCTGAGTCTGACCTCTTGTGAAGAGACCTGAACCGTGAACTCTGGGGAGAAGTCCTACTTCGGAAGCTAAGGGACGCATATCGTCCATGCCTCTTCCGTCAACACGCTTCTGTTCGTCAAGTAACCAACGGCGAACAATAACCTTCTGAAGCTTATAGATAGCTTCATCAATCATGGAAGCCTGGTCGGGATAGATTTCATCATACTTTTCGTGAATAGCGTCCTTGATGGGCTGGAGTCTTGCTTCACGGATGTTCTTGTCGTCTGTATCAAGGGCGAACTTAACCTGATCGCCGAACTCTTCAAGAAGAGAATCGATAAGGTTATGGTCGATTTCCATAGAGGGGAAGGAGAACTTGGGCTTACCGATAGCAGCCTGAATTTCCTTGATGAAGGGGATAAGGGACTTGTTGATTTCTTCGTGACCGGCCATAATTGCCTTGAGCATTGTATCGTCATCAACTTCGTTAGCGCCTGCTTCGATCATTACAACCTTCTTTTCGCTGGAAGCTACTGTAAGCTGTAAGTCAGACTTTGCTCTCTGCTCTGCGTCGGGCATGAGTACGATTTCGCCGTCAACGAGACCAACGGAAATACCGCCGATAGGTCCGTTCCAGGGAATATCGGAAATAGTTACAGCAATAGAAGCACCTATCATAGAAAGGATTTCGGGCTGTGTTTCGGGGTCAACAGCAAGAACTGTCATAACGATAGCTACGTCATTTCTCATATCCTTGGGGAAGAGAGGACGCATAGGACGGTCAACTACACGGGAAGTAAGGATAGCCTTTTCACTGGGTCTGCCTTCTCTCTTAAGATAGCCGCCGGGAATCTTACCTACTGCATAAAGCTTTTCTTCGTAGTCAACGGATAAGGGGAAGAAGTCTACGCCGTCACGGGGCTTGGGGCTTGCGGTTACGTTAACCATTACCACAGTTTCGCCGTAATGGATCCAACAGGAGCCGTTTGCGAGACCGCAGACCTTACCTGTTTCAACCATGAGCTCTCTGCCTGCAAAGGTTGTCTTAAAGGTTCTGTAATTTTCGAACATGTCTGTTCCTCCTTTTTGTTTCCGAGAGCGCAGATTTTAGCAATAAACTCAGAATTGACCCGTCAATTCTCAGTTTAATGCTAAAGCCTCTGAACTCCCACTTCTGATTTTAAAAATTCGCAAAAGGGCAGAACAGCATAACTGCTCCGCCCCTGGTTGCTCTTACTTACGGATACCGAGCTTTGCGATGATTGCACGGTAACGTTCAATATCCTTCTTCTGAAGGTAATTGAGAAGGTTACGTCTGCGACCAACCATCTTGAAAAGACCGCGTCTTGAGTGATGGTCATGAGAATGAGTCTTTAAGTGTTCGGTAAGGTCAGCAATTCTCTTTGTAAGAATAGCGATCTGTACTTCGGGAGAACCTGTGTCATTCTCGCTTGTGCGGTTAGCCTCGATAATGGCTGTCTTTTCGTCCTTGAGCATCATAATAAATACACCTCTTTAAAAATATTTTGCATATACTTAGCAACGGGTAACAGTGCGTCTCCTGTCGGAGCATAAACCACAATGCCGGGTATATGTATCGGCTGTACATAAACAGCTTATACATTATAACACAAAAAAACTCGTTTGTAAATACCTTTTAAGGCTAAATTTTATATAATTTTGCAGGATTTTTTACCTTTAATCTATTGCAATATTATACTTTTTATGGTAAAATACTTTTGTGAATTCTGTGCTTACTGCAATTCGGGCACGGAAAATCCGAAAGATGAAAGGAATGAAACTGAAATGGCTGCTGACCCTAACGGGCGAAAACGAAATTCAATAAATACGGAGGCAGCCCTTTCTCATAGCTGTACTCCGTAAAAGGAGAACACTATGCTCACATTCTACAAAACCATAGACGGCAGCATGACCGAAATCGAGGAGCTTGAAACAGGCTGTTGGATTTCTGCCGTTGCACCTACCGAGGCGGAGATATCGAAGCTTGAATCCGAGCTCAATATCGACCGTGACTTTATCCGTTCCGCCCTTGACGAAGAGGAATCCTCCCGTATCGAAAGCGAAGAGGATCACACTCTTATAATCCTCGACTTCCCTGTTGCGGAAAAGAACGAGGCGGACAACACCTTCTCATATTCAACAATGCCTATGGGTATCATTATCACCGATACCAACGTTGTTACCGTATGTATCACGGAAAACAGCATTATCGAGGATTTCTCAAAGGGCATCGTAAAAAACGTAAGAACACAGTTCAAGACCAGATTCGTATTCTGCCTCATGCTTCGTATAGCCGCAAAATACCTTCAGTTCCTGAAGCAGATCGAGCGAATCTTCAACCATGTTCAGAAACAGCTTCACAAGTCCATGAAGAATGAATCCCTTATTCAGTTACTGGGACTTGAAAAATCGCTGGTCTACTTCTCGACCTCTCTTAAATCTACCGAAACAGTTCTTGAAAAGCTTCTCCGAGGAAGAATAATAAAGCTTTACGACGAGGATCAAGAGCTTCTTGAGGACGTTTTAGTCGAGGTTAAACAGGCTATCGAGACCAGTAATATTTACTCCAACATTCTTTCAACAACCATGGACGCTTACGCAAACGTCATTTCCAACAACCTTAACCAGTCCATGAAAACCCTCGCCGTTCTCACGATTATAATGGAGATACCTACCATTATATTCAGCTTCTACGGTATGAATACTCCCGACCTGCCCTTCCCCGTTACTCTGTTTCCGTCAATTCTGGCGGTAGTAATGGCGGCTATAGCGGCAGTAATACTCGCCAAGAGTAAATTCTTCAAGTAAATAATCAAAGCCGCTCTTTAATGCTACTGCAAAAAAGAACGGCTTTTATTTTTATACGCTGTCAGCGTTGCCCCGTGCAGAATTCGCCATGATGATTTCATTTCTGATTTCGTCGGGGATAGCGTTTATCGGCTCAGGAGCGGGCTTCGCTGTATAATAGCCCTGAATAAGGTCAACGCCCAATCCGATAACGGTCTGAAGCTCTTCGACAGTTTCAACACCCTCGGCAACAACCCTGATGTTGTTCATTTTCGCAAATTCAACAGCACTGGAAACGAACATCTGCTTATTCTGGTCCTTATGGATATCGGTAATAAGGAAGCGGTCTATCTTTACGATCTGGGGAACGTACCTCAGAAGATTCACAATATTTGAATGACCTGTACCGAAGTCGTCTACCGCCAGCTCGCTTCCGCCGAGCTCCTTTATTGAATGAAGCTCATCATCCGAGAGAGCCTCCTGCTCGGTAATCTCAAATACACAGTGTCTGAAATAATCGGCATACATAGACTTCACCTGGTTATAATCCTTTTCAGACAGGAAGCTTCCGGGTATAGTATTTATGAAAAGCTTATGACCTCCGAAGCTTTCAAAATTCGCTGAAAAATACTCCATGATATTGAATATGGTAGCCTTTTCGATTTCCTGAAGCCTGTGATAATCGGCAGCTATTTCAAGCACCTCAAGAGGAGACAGCTTTATTCCGCCGGTAGTTCTCATAAGAGCCTCATAGGCGTAAATCTCACCCGTTCTTGCGTCAACAATAGGCTGGTAGAAATATGTAAAGAGATTCTTATCCAGAAGAATATTAAAGGTCTCGTATTTATCCTTATTGGATTTCTTTTCCTTGAGGACGGGACCGCTTCCGGACTTGAGACGGTTAAGATACATCTCACCGCTGGCGAGCTTTATGAAATTAACGAGGGTACTGTTCCATCCGGACCACGCCACGGTACAGCCGCAGTTCACCTCAAGATAGTATTCCTTGGCACTTTCTGCATTATACTTTTCCATAGTTCCGAAGAAAATTGAGGTAGCCGAATTTATAACATCACCTATATCGTTTTCTACGTCAGTATAATTTATTATCGTAAATTCATCATCACCTGTACGGGCAACCACAGAATTTTCGGGATTGGCGAGCTGAAGATTTTCAGCGACGGTGATTACTGCATTTTCAATATCGTTTATACCGTAATTCTCATAGATATACTTATACTTCGGGAGACCGTAGACAGATACCGCAAGAATCTTTTCTCTGTTCTCAGCATGAGAGGAGAAGCTCTCGAACCATCTCTCGAGTCCCTTAAGGTTCATAAGCCCCGTAACGGTATCCGTATAAATCACATTCTCGATGCTCGAACGCATACGATTCTGTCTCATACGGTTCACAACGGTAGTAAAGGCTATGTTCATAGTCTTACAGACGCGGTTTATCTTATGTGCAGAACTGCATAAATCGGAGGTTTTTACCGCATAATAGCCGCACACCTCGTCACGGACATAAACCGAGCTCATAACACAAAGCGTATCGTCCTCAAGCCAGTCGTCAAGATCGGGAACCATTTCACTGAGGCTGAAATTACGCTTTACACCGATAGAATAGTCAACGTTTCTCGAAGAAAATAATATTACATCCTCAGGCAGTGGCCGCTCAGAGCCGCCTGCGTCGATATTTGCGACGGTTGAAATAAGGTCGCTTCTTATACAGACATAGGAATTCGGAAGAGCATAGGAAGAAAGAGCGGCTCCGAGCCTTGTCATATCGGTACATTCGAGAACTCTGTCCATCCATGTGTAAATGTGCATTTCATGAGCTTCCATATCATCTATGCAATGGAAAAGGTAGTCAGCCTGTATCCTGAAATCCATTATATTTTTATCAAGACAGCCGCAGGACTGACTTATAACCGGAATATATTCCTGGTCATATTGTCCGGGCTTCATGCTTCCGTCGGCAGCTCCGTCAATAATCCTGAATACAAGCTCGGAAAGGCCTTCGAGATTCTCGCTGCAGGTAGTGAGAGAGGGAAGGAAAAACTGTGCGCTTCTCATTCCGTCAAAGCCTGTTACCGCTATATCCTCAGGAACACGATAGCCGTACCCCTTGAGAGTGTCACAGACTGTTATAGCCATAGAATCGTTCGCGCATATAAAGGCAGTAGGCATAGATTTCCTGCTGTTATAGATGCTATGTATAAGATTCATGGTAGGAACTGCCCAGTAGTCACCGTAGCCCACCATTGTTTCCTCATTGAAATCAATGCCGTTTCTTTCGACAACCCTTCTGAAACATTCGAGGCGTTTTTCTGTATTATATTCGTTTTCAAGACCGCCCACAAAGAACACATCCCTGTGACCATGGTCCTCGATAATATGACTTACAATACTTTCAAAGGCGGAATCATAGCTTCTTCCGATGCAGTAGCAGCCCTCAGCCTCGCCATGGACAAGTATGACGGGGATATTACGCTTCTTTCCTGCCGCCACAAGATCGTTCACGACGCCTTTATCATGGAAGGACTCACACAGAATCACAAGAACATCAAGAAGCTCAAAGTTGATGAATCTGTATATAGCCTTTGCACCCTCGTCATATACATCATTGTTGTATAAGTCAAGAACGCTGTTGAATACAAGTATTTTATTCTCGGAGCCGCGGGCTTTTTTATAAAGAGAATCGACAAAATGTGTACGGAAATCGTCGTTCACCTTAGTAAGACACACGCCGATAATTCTCTTTCCATTCCTCACAAATATCACCGTCCCGAAAAAACGCATAAAAATTTATACATTTTATGATAAAATTTATAGCAATTAACCACATAGATTATAACATAAAGGTTACATTTTGTCAACACTTGGAAAAACAGATGAAGCTATTTTGAAAATATTGTAATATTATTGACTTTTATGTTGTAATATGCTACAATTAAGGCCTACTGACAGACATACAATTCACAATATATAATATATAGAAAGCGGCGATTTTTTTGCTTAGATATAAAAAGAGTATTATTGCGTCTGCTCTCGCCTTCATAATATGTATAAGCGGCTGTTACGGAAACATTTCCGAACGCAGTCTTACCGACATAACTCCTGCTTCTCCCGAGAGCATTACTGAAACCGAGAAGCCCGAAACAACCACTAAGAAGCCCGTCATCACAACGGTTAAAATTACTACTACGGGAACGACCACCCCCGAAACAACAGAAGAAACTACGGATACAACAATTCAGATAATCGAGGATTATAACAGCTTTATTTTTTCCGACGAATACAACGAATTCCTTTCGGACTGCGTTTTTGTCGGCGACAGTATCTGCAGCGGTCTTAAGCTCTACGAAATACTGCCCTCTAAAAACGTGGTGGCACAGGGCAACGTAGCCGCCCGCAATATCTTCGATTTCTCCTTCAAGGTTGGTAAGGAGGAGCTTTCGGTTCTTTCGGCACTTGTGAACCTGAAACCTAAATATGTAGTATTTTCCATGGGCATGAACGATGTAAATATTACCTCCGAAAAGGCATTCTGTGAGAATTATACAGAGCTTCTGAGCCTTACGGAAGGCTTCCTGCCTGACGCAAAGCTTATCGTATGCGGAGTAACGCCTATATCCATAGATTCAAAATTTACAACAAATGAAAATATAGACAGCTTCAATGCGGCTCTTAAGGAGTGTCTTGACGAAAGCGAAAAGTGGACCTACGTTGACATCACAAGGGAGCTGAAGAATTCCGCCAACGCCCTGAAAACCGATTATAACGGCGGCGACGGCGTTCACCTCTCCCCTGCCGCCTACTATGCTATGCTTTATCAGGTGTGCGAAAGAGTTGTTGACGGTAAGGTTTATGATGAGGAAGGAAATGTAACAATAGTTACATCGGAAGAAACTACTGCCCCCGAAACAGAAGCCTCTTCAACCAAAAAGACAAAGAAGACAAAGAAAACTACTGCCGGGGAAGAGCCCGAGGAATCGGAAACAACCGACGAAAACGCCGACACAACCCTTCCGCCCGAGGAAGAAACTGCGTCTGACGAAAATAACAGCGTTTCAGAGGCTCACGAAGAAGAATAAAAAATTTTCTCAATACTATTGCTTTTCACTATATATTGTGGTATAATAGCATTACGACAACAACATATACTTATTTCAAGGAGTGTTTTACTATGAAGAATGTTAATATCACAATAAATGGCGGCACTTTAAACGACGAAGAAATCCAGTCTTATGTTGACAGAGGCAGAGCCAATAACCCCAACCAGAAGCTTACCGACCTTACAATAAACGTGGACGGCGAATATGTTGATCTGGAATACAACTACGACGACAGACCCTTCGAACGTATCAGACGAATCACAGGCTACCTTGTAGGTACTCTTGACCGCTTCAACAACGCAAAGAAGGCTGAGGTCCTTGACCGTGTTACTCATGAGGTTGCCGATGACTGCGAGGATGTTTACGTAGAAGCAGTATAACTGCACTCAGGATTTCATCCCTTAAATAATTAACTGCATGTTGCTTTATGCAACATGCAGTTTTTTATTATTCTTCCATCTGCTTTGAAAAATACATTGCCGCCGCCTTTACAAGAGCAGTCTGTTCAGGAGTTGCGTATTCATTTCCCTCTCCCGAAAGCATGATTACTGCACCGTTAACATCGCCCTGGGCAACTATAGGCGCGCAGGCAATAGCGTATTTATCGACACCTTCGATAGGATTTATCCGCTTATCGTCATAGGAAGTATAAATATGATTTTTTCGCTGTTCGATAAGATCCTCGAGAGAGCTTGAAACTCTTCTTTCCAGAACTTCCTTTTTCTGCATTCCCGAAACAGCAATAACATGATCCCTGTCACATATTGCCGCAGGACAGCCGCCTATCTTGGATAAAACCTCCGCATACTGACTTGCAAGCTCAGTTATATCCCCTACGGGTGAATATTTCTTGAAAATGACCTCACCATCGGTATTGGTGAAAATCTCAAGGGGGTCGCCTTCACGTATCCGCATAGTTCTTCTTATCTCTTTAGGTATAACCACTCGGCCGAGGTCGTCAATTCTCCTGACAATTCCCGTTGCTTTCATATATCATTTATCCTTTCACGGTAATTTTTTCTTGAAACGCCT